>JAHDDC010000058.1:12318-16647 GCA_020629545.1 Hellea sp. | reverse complement strand
TCATAAATGGATTTTGGAAAAGGGTTGGGTTTTTGAAACACCATGCCGACCCGCGCACGCAGCAAGACCGGATCCAAATCCGGGGCGTAGATATCTTCGCCGTCCATCCGGATATCGCCCGAAACCCGGCACCCCGGGATCGTGTCATTCATGCGGTTAAACACCCGCAGAAACGATGATTTCCCGCAGCCCGACGGCCCGATAAAGGCAGTCACGCCGCGGTCCCGGATTTCCATATCAATACCGTGAAGCGCTTCGACCTCACCATATTTTACCCGCACATTCAAACATGTGAATTTGACTTTAACGTCCGGCGCTTCGGCTGCCGGGCTTTCGCTGTCCATAGGAACCGCCGTTTTGATCTGGATATTTGTATCACGCGTCATAGTCATTTTACCATCTTTTTTCGAGTCGGTTGCGCAGCCATATGGCGATGCCGTTCATGATGATCAGCACTGTCAGCAAGCAGATAATCGCCGCCGATGTGCGTTCGGCCCAGGCCCGCTCCGCGCTGTCTGACCACAGGAAAATCTGAACCGGAAGCGCCGTAGCCGGCTCCGTCACATTGGTTGGAATTTCAGTGACAAAGGCCACCATGCCGATCATCAAAAGCGGCGCGGTTTCGCCCAGAGCCTGCGCCATACCAATAATAGAACCAGTCAATATACCTGGGGCGGCCAAAGGCAGTTTATGATGAAATACGGCCTGCACATGCGACGCGCCGACACTTAACGCGCCGTCCCGAATTGACGGGGGAACGGCCCTCAGCGCTGAGCGGGTCGCAATGATCACTGTTGGGAAGGTTCGCAGCGCCAGGACAATACCGCCAACAATCGGCGCCGATCGCGGCATGCCCATAAAATTCAATAAAACCGCGAGGCCTAAAAGACCGAAGACAATCGAGGGAACGGCGGCAAGGTTATTGATGTTGATCTCGATAAAATCGACAAATTTATTTTTGGGTGCAAACTCATCGAGCCACAAGGCCGCCCCGACCCCGATTGGAAAGGCCAGCATGAAGGTAATCATCAATGTCATCGCTGTCCCGGCCAAGGCGCTGGCAATACCGGCCAGTTCCGCATCGCGGCTATCCGTGTTTGTGAAGAACCGCGTGTTAAACCGGGACTTGATCTCGCCGCTTTCGACCAATGCGTCGACCCAGGCGATTTGCTGGTTGGACACTTTGCGGCGATCCTCGGGCAATGTCCGATCAATATTGCCCTTGAGCAATTGATCCACATTATCAGATGTTGGAACGCGCAGCGTCAGGGTCTGACCAACCAAAGACGGATCTTTATACACCATCTGGCGCACCGCATTGGGCGCGCCGGAGGTGGAAATCACATCAAATAATTCGCGTCGGTCTTTGCGGTCTGTGACATTGGGAAACCGTTCATACATAGAATTCTGGACAATGCGACGGTAGTTTGCGGCGCGAAGCTTGTCCGGATCCCGCTCTCCCTGAGGATCCAGGATCGACTCGGTCAGCTCAACCTTGATCGTCATATCGTGCTGGTAAAACGCCTTATAGCCGGTCCCGACGACACTGATCAGCAGCCATAACAAAGCGATGACCGCCAGAATGCAGGCGAAAATGCCCATCGCCTTAAAGCGGCGCTCCTTGGCATGGCGTTTCTTTAGGCGCTTCAGCGCGGTTTCGCTGGCATGGATAGAGGTGTCGTTAGCCATCATTCATACCTCTCGCGATATTTGCGTACAATCATCAACGCGATCACATTCAGGACCAATGTAATAATGAACAGGACCAGGCCGAGCGCAAAGGCGGCCAATGTTTTGGGGCTGTCAAACTCCTGGTCGCCTGTGAGCAGGGCCACAATTTGAACCGTCACCGTTGTGACCGCTTCAAACGGATTACCGGTCAGATTGGCAGCGCGCCCCGCCGCCATAACAACGATCATGGTTTCGCCGATCGCCCGGCTGATCGCCAATAATAAGGCTCCGATAATGCCGGGCAGAGCTCCGGCAAAAACGACTTTGGTCATGGTTTCGGATTTGGTGGCACCCAGCGCATAGGATCCATCACGCAGGGTTTGCGGAACCGCATTGATAACATCATCAGACAATGAGGAAATAAACGGGATAATCATCACCCCCATGACCGTGCCGGCCGCGATCGCGCTTTGTGTCGGAACAGAAAAGCCCAGGCTTTCCGCAAAAGACCGGATGGTCGGGCCGACGGTCAGCAAAGCGAAAAAGCCGTAAACAACAGTGGGCACGCCGGCGAGAATTTCGATCATGGGTTTAACCCAGCGCCGCACGCGCTTGCTGGCATATTCGGACAGATAGATCGCAATCATCAGCCCTATCGGCGCGGCGACAAATATCGCGACCCCCATGACCAGAAACGTACCCGCAAAAACCGGGATTGCCCCGAAGGCGCCGGATTGACCCGCCTGATCTTCGCGCAGCGCCGTTTGCGGCGACCATTGCAGCCCGGTTAGAAAATCAAGAAAGGAAACTTTTTCAAAAAAGCGCAGGCTTTCAAACAACAGAGACAGAATAATGCCCAGTGTCGTCATCACCGCAACGAATGAACAGAAAACCAGAACCGCCTTGATGAAAAACTCGACATAGGTTCGGGCCCTGAAATCGGGCCGGATGGTCCTGCGGGTCAGCGCAAAAAATACGCCGGCCAGTCCCAGGACGGCCAAGGCGGGCAGCCAGGATCCGGGCAGATAAATTGCCCCCAAAATGACAGCCGCCATTCCCAGAACGCCGGTTCCGCCGCCGGAAAACAATCCGTGATAGGTCGGCTGCGAATGGAAACGATCCGATCCGCCAGCATGGGCCGCGCGAATTTTCACGCCCGCCTGGCGCCGGGCAAAAACGAAAACAGCCGCCGAAAAGGCAGCTAGAATAATCAGCTGTAATAAAAGGCCGCTCACCATATAATCGGTCTCACCTAAACCTGCGAAAGCCGGCCCGGAAGGGGCCGACCTTTAGTTTCATTTTAATCAGGCTTACTGTTGGTAAGCCGTCAGATTCTCCACCGCTGCGCGGTAAGATGCCCGCTCTGCGTCTGGAAGCGGGATCAGTCCGATTTCTTCCAAATAACCGCCCGGCCCCGAAGCTTCTTCGGCCGTGAACTCCAAAGCAAAGCCCTGGATTCCGGGATTGGCCGCGATGTGGTCCTTCTTAATGTAGAAAAACAGGGACCGAGAGATAGAATAATCGCCGGCGGCGATATTTTCAAAGCTCGGATCAATTCCGTCCACCCGGGCGCCTTTTACTTTATCGGCATTCTGATCCAGGAATGAGAACCCGAAAATACCCAAAGCCGTTGGCGTGTTCACGAGCGTCTGAACGATCGCGTTGTCATTTTCACCCGAGTCAATCCACAGACCGTCTTCGCGCAAAGTGTGGGCGATTTCTTTAAACGCTTTTTTATCTGCGCCGCGCAGCGCAGCCAGGCATTCAAACTTCTTGGCGCCGCCTTCCATGGCAACCTCAACAAAGGCGTCGCGCGTCCCGGATGTCGGAGGCGGCCCATAAACTTCGATTTTAGTCTCCGGTAAAGACGGATCGATTTCAGACCACATTGTGTATGGATTGTCTTGCAAGGTACAATCCGTGTCGCTGACGGGTACCTGTTTCGCAAAGGCTTTGAAAATCTGTTTCAGGGACAGGTCCATCTCTGTTGCAGATTGCGCATTGGACAGAACAATCCCGTCAAATCCGATTTTAACTTCGATAATATCAGACACGCCGTTATCGCCGCATTTGTCAAATTCGCTTTTCTTTTGACGGCGCGAAGAATTGGTCATGTCCGGCGTGCCGGCGCCTGTGCCGTCACAGAATAATTTGTGACCACCGCCTGATCCGGTTGATTCGACAATGACGTTTTGGCCGGTCTTGTTTTTAAATTCCTGTGCGACTTTGGTTGAAAACGGATACACCGTCGACGAGCCGACAACCCGGATTTCAGATTTCTCGGCTACGGGCTTAGCAACCTGAGCCGGGGCCTCATTGGATTTGCTGGCCGGCTCTCCGCCGCCGCAGGCCGCCAGCACGCTTGCACTGGCCATTAATGTGATAAGAACTGATTTTTTCATGAGATATTCCTTAAAAATCAAATTGGGCGCGCATGACGAAGCCGCTGACGTCTTCTTCTGTCACGCCGTTGGTAACAAGATTGGCAAAGGCTGAATCCAGACCCGATGTGCTCATGCCCAGATTTGCATTGCCGTCGAAATAGTTTGCGCTGATGCGGGTATATTTGGTTGGCCACCAGTCGGCGCCAATAACGATTGTGTCCAAATCACCGCCGTCAACGGCGTCATCTGTCAGATCGATCGTATCGTAACGCGC
>JAHDDC010000058.1:0-12218 GCA_020629545.1 Hellea sp. | reverse complement strand
TCTTTATCAGCCACCCGGCCGGTTGAGATAATCCGGCCCGGAATATGCGCGTAAGGGCGCTGGCGATAACGGAAGTCGCTCTGGCTGTCTCCGGTTTTACGGTAACGCGCCGAGGCACCCAGGTGGACCAATGTACCGTCCTGAACAATCGGTGTGTAAGTCACGCGACCGGCGGCCGCCATGCCTTCTTCAACCGCGTTTTCAGACAGATTGTCGCCAAAAACTCCAGCAGAAGCTGTGAAGTTTTTTCCGCTGGTGCCAACCGATAATCCAAGGCGGCGATTAAATTCAAACGCATCAGTAAAAGCCGCGCGCTCAATCGTCGAAATAAAGCGCGACGAGTTTAACTCATCCAAGGAATTCTGAGTTTTGTAATGACCCAGCTTGACATAAAATTTGCTGTCGGTCGGCGTCCACTGAACATAGGCGTCCTCAACATTGACGTCTTCCGAACTGTTTGTATTCAGCTCGACCTTATATTTCACATTGGACCCGACATTGCCGGAGACCGCCAATCGCAGGCGGCGTAGCTCACTGGCGCTCCAATCCGCGTTTGCATTGTCGGCATCAACAATATTGTAATCCATCATAACACGGCCGCTGACCTTGTGAGTAATTTCCTGGGCGGCTGCGGTTCCTGCCGTTAACGCACCCAATGCCACGAGCGACGCGCGCCCGAATAAAATCTTTAACATGTCTAACCTCTAAATAGCTTCGGACCGCTATGCTCTCTGAGCGAATCCCGAAACGACCCCTCGTTTCGCGGCGCTATCTGACAGAGTTTCGTGACACCAAATTTATATTTTTGTGTCACCGGCTTGATAATTCTATGTCAGTTTTGAGATAAAAATGTCATGAAAATGTCACGCGGCAATACAGGGTCGACTAAACCCGAATCTTAAATGATTGAGGACTGAGCATAAGCGCTCCCACTGGAGAGCCGATCAAGGTTTTTTTAGTCTCTGGCTTTGCCCAGGCAGGCTGTCAGTTTGTGATCGTCTTCGCGTAAAATGCCGTGCAGATCAAAGTTATACCGGCTGACGTTTTTTTGGGTTTTTCCATATTCAGAACAGCTGCAAATCGGGCCAATGATGAACTGCGCATCTTCGTCCGTTTCCCCGCCTGGGACTTGAAGTTTGGTCGTTGGAACCTTTGTTAGAAATTCCGCCAGATCAACGCGGTCCGCCTCGCGAAGATTGTTCCACTCACTCACCCAGCCTTTGGGGCCGTGCAGGAAAACACACCGGTTAAAGGAGACCTGGTCTGTTGCCTGACTTGTCCGGTCTTTGAATGATGATAATGTCTTGTCAGCCGTGTAAACAGGGTCGCCCTCGAAACGATCAGGCGATAGAAGGTCAAAAACAGGGGGCTTGGGATAGGGGCTGGGCGGCGTAATCGGCGCCGCAGAAGTTGAGCCTGTTTGTACCTCGGTGATAGACGCATAAGACGGCTGAGTTGAGCCGGGCTCGCCTTGATTTGGTGAAAATACAAAAAGCTGAACTGTGGCCGGGCTGCGCCAGACATATGACAGCTTGCAGCCGGCAAAGCTTCTGTTCGAGTTCGTCGGGTGATAATACACGCCTGCCGGCACGCCGCTCTTCCAGAGGCTTGATGGATATGTCTTGGATCCAATGATCAGAGCCGTTTGTGCTGGACGCCCATTTGCCGCATCAGAGAATGCGACAACGATATCCCCTTCGGCGATACGAGCAAAGGCAGTTTCCAATACGCGGTTTGAATACATTGGGCCAAGTTCAATCCAGTTTGAGCTTGTTTTTAAGTGTTCGATCAAATCGCTGCTTGATAACTGCCGCCGCATTTCAGTCGATGACTGTGATAATCCCATCAGTTCCGCTAAAAGGCCCCTTAAGTTGGAATGCCGACGAAAGGTACCGGGATAAGAATAGTCTACAACGGTTGCGCATGATGGATTGGAATCAACTTGGGACGCCGAATGGGTCGACACCATTGTTAGAGAAGCAACACAAATAATGCCGAAGAATAAAAGCTTAATCCCTCTCATAAGATATTCTCGAACCCGGACTTGATCACCCATTCTTAACAATTCGTGCGACTCACAAAATAGCTGATACCAGTAAACTTCGAGCGGTTCCCTCCAGAATGTTCGCTTTTGAATTCCGTAATAACGCCTTTACTGAGGGTTGCGTTAAAATCCGTTCGCAGCCAAATGTCTGTCTGTTTTACCATCACATTGCCCCATTTATGATGCGCAAGAACTCTACACCTCAACAATTGCCCAGGCCCAAACTATTTCTATATGAAAGGCGCCCACCAATTCACAGGCGTCCCTGTGAATAATCAGTGTAGCACAGGGTTTGGGCAAGGGCAATCAATTAGACCCTAACCCATTGATTTCCTTGAAGATGGAATTAAATTGAATTTTTTGAGCGTTGTATTAAACAAGAATTATATGCAATTTTACAATCTCACTTTGTGCGCTTAACTTGGCCGCTAGTATTTATGCAGGAAACCAATTCAAATAACTCCTTTAAGACGGGTATAAACAAGCTGAATCCACACAAAAGTTCATTTATGCGACTTTTGAGAAATGGAATATTAGGGCTGTTTTTTGTGGGCGCATTAGTAGCTTTGTTCTCTTTTTCAAATGCGTTAAGCGCTCAGGCTTTGCAAAACAGTGCAGATGAAGAATTTCGATTATCGACGGACAGTTTAAATCTGTCTCGAGCATCGGTTTCTGAACTAACGGTCATTGCCGACCGTGCGATCAATTTACGGCCAAAGAACCTGTCTTTGGCGGCCGAGGCTAACTCCAACATTATTCGTAAGCGCAAAAATTGCGTTAAATGCAAATATATGTCCGCGTATCTGGATGACTCCGAGCATGGCTTTTTGACAGAAACAGGCCTGGATGCGCTTTCTCAGTCTTATAACTTGTCACCATATGGCAAGCTCGGCCTGATGAAAGGGCGGCTTGAGATTTCAAATCGCAACTGGGGGCGCCTGGACGAGGAACACCGAAAAGCAGCTCTTAGGCAGATAACAGCAATTGCTCAGCACCCGGAGGGGAGAAATTGGCTTAAGGAATTTGAGGCGGCCCCCGCTCCAATCAATGAACGCATTAGCAGACTTCGCTGATCTCGTCTTTGTCACGTTTCTGCATAGTAATCGCCATATTGTCTTGAATAATAGCTGTAATCACCTGCGCCATATTTAACGCGTTTTTTGAAGTTCACCCGAGTCAATACAAGCCCCAAAATATTGGCGTCAAATTTACGCAATATCATCACTGCACGCCTGACCGCGTCTGCTTTGGTGCGGCGCCAACGACTTACCATCACGACACAATCTGCTAGTTTTGAGATAGCGCGCGTTTCGGATACCATGAGCACCGGAGCTGTATCTAAGATAATTAGATCATAAGAATTTTTCAGCTCTTCCAACATTTCAACAAATCGTGATGTTCCAAACAAATCCCGGTTTGAGTATTCGTCTGACCTATTTATGATAAAGTCACAATCTGACTTATTGTCTTTGACAATAAGCTCGTTAAGAGACCCATTTCCCTTCAAATACTTAATGAGTCCCAATGGCGGAATTTCTTCAAAGGCGGATGAAAGTTGGCGCAAACGCAAATCACAATCGACAATAATAGTTTTAGATCCGGACATTGAGGACATTCGCCCTATCGATCGAACAACCGTTGTCTTCCCTTCGTTGGGCAACGCTGATGCAATGGCTATAACTTTTGGGGGTGCAGACGATGACAGCAATATAGAAGATCGCAGCGTTCTGAAGCTCTCTGAAAACATCGATAGAGGTTGTTCCAGCACGTATGCAGCTGGATCAACGCCGCGATCAAATAAGCGCTTCAAAAATCCAATTATGCCGACATTCAGCTCGGGAATTGACGCAATATAATTGACGTTGGTTTCACGCTCAACATCCTCACCTGTTGTTAGCCCGTTGTCGAGAATTTCGGCGAGGATAACCATCCCAAATCCGGTGAAAACACCCAATAAACAGCCCAAGATTAGGTTTAGCATGGTGTTCGGTGCACTTGGCTCTCTGGGTATTACCGCCCGCGAAATGACCCTTGCATCAGCTTCGGTGATATTTTCCTGGTCATCATTTTGCTTAAATCGTTCAAGGAAATTCTCATACAACGTTCTACTTGCGTCCGCCTCTCGCTCCAATTCGCGCAGTTTGACCAGCGACCAGTTATTCGAAGTAAGCTCTGAGCGGAGTCGACGCAACCCGGCCTCAATGGTTGAGACTTTTTGTTGAGCGATACCCACTTCACTTTCCAAATTAGCAACAATACGGTCGATTTCCTGGCGGATTTGTGCCTGAATGTCAGCGTTTTCTCGATCAATTTTTTGAACTTCCGGGTGTCTTGGCCCATAACGCGATGAAAGCTCCGCCTTACGTGACACCACCTCAGATTCTTGACGCCGTAAATCCCTTATTATGTTGGATGTCAGGACTTCCCCTATGGAATCCGGCGGAACCCCTCTGGCAATCTGTGATTTAACCGAATCCAGTCTCGCTTTGATTTCATTGTAAGCAGAAGACTGGACAATTAACTGGCCATTTAAATCAGAAATTTGCTGCTCAGTTAAAGACGAGCCCTTTGCGCTTAATAGCCCTGAATTGGTCCGGTAAACTTCTACCGCCTCTTCTGTGGACCTCACTTCTCCCCGCAATTCCTCAAGGCGCTCATTCAGCCAATTATTGGCGCGCGATGTCGATTCGAATTTTGTCTCTAACTGCTCATTGAGATAATTGTCAGAAAATGTATTGACAATTAGGGCGGCTTTTTGAGGGTCAAAACTGGAAAATGCGACATTTAAAACATATGTGTCCCCTTCCCGAAATACATTCAGCGACTCTAGTACCTGGGTTACAACATCATCAAAAACTTTGTCCTCAGATGTAAGCCTTGCAACTTGACTCGCTGATGACGAAGGAACCAGGGCGGACAACCATGCGCTCAAGCCTGACGCGCGGCTTTCGTCTCCAATTTCAAGATTAAACTCCGGGTCTCCGGTAAGGTCTAATTTGGTTACAACCTTTTCCGCCAGCGCTCGACTCTGAATAACCTCCACTTCAGTGTCGATGGCCCCAGCGTCAGGAGCCTTTCCAGAAATCGCCGCCTGAAAATCAACCAGATTCTTTTCTTTCAAGTCAATCATCACGCTCGCTTGCGCCGTATATATGGGTTTAATCTGTAAGGAAAAAAGAGCGATTAACGAGCTTACCAGCAACGTTGATGCCAAGAACAACCCCATCCGTCGACGAAAGGCTTGAAAAATATCCAATATAGTAAATCGGTCTGGGTTGTGTTCCAAGTTTTGTGTCAAATCTGAAATATTCATCACATTACCTTTTCAACTCGACGCCGATCATTATCCGCGTCTCTTTGAAATCAGGCTGTTCGAAAAGGCCATCGGAATCCAAATCCGTTCGAATTAGGCGGGCCGTAAGACCTACATTTCGATTCATTAAATAAGTTCCCGAAACCGAGTAAGACAGGCGTTTATCTTGGCGGGCGATGTCCCGAAAATCACTTTTTCTGAATGACGCGCCCGCAGAGGCTACAATGTTGCGGCGCCACTCATAATCTGCCCTCAACGACAGTTGATCTTCCAGCACCGAAGAGGCGTTTACCAAGGTTGAGGGTCGGACGCGACGGGATGCATTGGTTTCGACCGTGATTAATGGCGTTGCAAACCATTCCACGCCCGCCTGATAGCTGAAGCTGTTAAAGTCGTCACGGCCCGTGTCATCAAACTTGACGTCGGACACACCGACAGCGACCTCGCCCCTAACGAGCTCGGTCACTTCGAAATCGGCACCAACCTCTAAAGTCAAATCTTTCTGATCTCTAGACGCCACACCCTGAACATCATCATAATCTTCATCAGTATAAATGGCACGCGCAAAAACCGCCGTTTCCGGGCTGACTGCGTAGTCGCCTCTAAATTCCAGCTCCCAATCATTGCGATCCCGAAAATCCTGGTCCAGCGCCGTTCCATCTGGAAGAGCTCCGTTTTTGTAATCACGCATGCGGTTCTTTATCGCGGCTTGGGCACGCGTGCGCCCGAATTCTCGGTATCCACCGATGAAACTATCGAACCGATCAACAGAAATTCTTTCTTCCGCAACTCGCGCGGCCCCGGCCGTGGTTCTGTCATCATGACCTCGCGCATAACTGACACCGGCATCAAAATAGGCCCCGCGCCTCACATCAAGCCGCCCCCGCAAACCGGTATAAATGTTAGTGTGAGACTCGGACGAATTGTCGAAAAACTGCCTGGTTTCCACCCCGGCATTGAACTCTAATGCATGGATGGATCGATCTGATTTAACAACCACGCTTGGGGCAATTACGCCGATAATGTCATTTTGTTTGTCCTGGTCCTCGGCAAACACATTGTCTGTATATTCGGTGGCGAGTCCAAGTTGGGGCTTAAAAACCCAAATTCCCGATCGTATGCCATCTGTCTGATATTCAGGTTTGGGTCGCTCTTTAACGCTAATATTCTTATTTCGGTCAAAATAGGCGGATGCATCATTATTTTGCGCAATTGAAACGGTGTTAGCGCTCAAGATCGCGCACAACATAACACAAAATCTCAGAAAATTCGTCATTCGCCCCTTCCAGTCCCACAAACCAGAACCCTCTTATAGAAGAATTTCTGAAAATGGGCAACCAATTCAATCAAACGGCGAATCATCGAAACAAACTAACGCCAAAATAGAATCGAATTGATCCAGAACTAGAAAAGTCGCTCAGCAATCCTAATAGTATCTCCAGGCTGGACAGGCGTTGAAACGGTCAAGGGATATCGGACTTCTGTAAGCTCACCCGCTCGCTTGATGAATACGGCCTTTTTGTTTGCACGATAAGTAAAGCCGCCTGCTGTCGCAACTGCGTTTAAAACTGTAAGCCCGTTTGCGTATGGATACTCACCAGAGTTACCCACCTCTCCCAATATATAAAACGGGCGGAAATTCAGTACGTCCATACTGACGCGCGGGTCTTTCAAATATCCGTCGAGCAGGCGCGCCTCAACGGCTTTTTGGAATTCCCGCAGCGTCTGACCCGAGGCGAGCACCTCCCCAATCAACGGCAGCGAAACCGAGCCGCTGCTATCTACCACAAATTCTCCGGATAGATTGTCTTCTCCGAAAACAATGACACGAAGCTCATCACCAACACCTAGTGTATATTCCGAGACAACGCGTTCAGACGCGCTTGAAACACTTTCCTCTCCCGAGGCAATTCCGGCGGTTTCACACCCCGAAAACAGCAACCCTGCGATACAAACTAGCCCACAAAAAACATTTTTCACTGAACGCTCCACCCCGGTTTTGATATTGTCATAGTATCTCAGGACAAATATTTTTCGTCAAGTTGATATAAAATTCACCGAACCTCCAAGCAATTTTACGGCTGTCAATTTGTTTGAAATGTAAGCTCCGGTGTCTACGCCAATCCGGCGCCCATCCCACACTGGACTGGATTCTGGTGTGTGACCATGCACTATAATAAGGGGAAGTTTTTGGATGCCGTCCAAGAACTCTTCTCTTATCCATAGATATTCCATGTCTGTCTGATTCAATAAAGGCTCACCAGGCTTAACGCCCGCATGTACAAACATATACTTTCCTCTTACCCAGTAGGAATGTAACCCCTCTAGAAATCTCAGATGGTGATCAGGCAGGGTTTCTTTAAACTTCTTCTTTAGCTCAACCAACTTTATTTGATTGATCTCTCCGGGCTGCACACTCAAACCATAGGATGCCAAAGCTTCAATCCCGCCATAGCTCAACCATTTATCATTTAAATTTTCAAGATCCAGGAATTCCAGGGCAACCTGTTCATGGTTTCCTTTCAAAAATATCAGTTCCGACCCCACAATATCCAAACGGTTTAAATATTCGATCACCTGTTTTGAACTGTGTCCACGGTCAATATAATCACCCAAAAACACGATAAACGACTTCGGCGCGACCTTAAAAGAAGACAGAGTGCGCGCGCGATCCAAAATTATTTTCTCTAGTAAGCCGACAAGCAAATCCAGACGTCCGTGAATATCACCGACGGCATAAATTAGGTCGGTGTCACCTTCCGTTTCACTCGCTTGAGCGGCGGCCGGTCCCTTGGATGATCTCACCCGGTTCCAAATCATCGAAATAGTGTCGCGGCCTTTCATGACTTGTAATCAGTGCAATTTTCGAGCCTATCCATACTTATTGACAATTCCATGGCCAAAACCCAACAGCCAGGCGTGCAGATAAACGATTGCTGGAATTTCGAGGGCATTATTGAATAGGCCCTGGGTAACAATCAAAACAGATATGCATATAACTGCAATAATATAGGTTCTATAACGTGCGCGGGATTCCATTGCTTGAAACAATCTGTTCAGAACAACAAAATACGCAAATGCAATGGCCGCCAACCCCAACAATCCGGATTGCACCAGTGTCTGCAGGATGAAATTATATGCCGATTTTTGATCGCTCAGGAAAAGGTTGTTGATTGGATTGGACGCCTGAAGCAATGCCTCATTATAATGTGCAAGGCCGTGGCCTGATATGGGTTTGTACTGAAACGTATTAATTGATGCAGCCCAAATCTCCGAGCGGGGCTCAAACCCTTCTGGAACGTTGTTTATACCATATATGAGCACAGCGTTTTGCTGGATCGCTATCAGGAATGCCGTGAACATAAACACCGACAGGCACGCGGCCCAATACACCCAACCTGTCACCACAGAACCTTTTTTAGACCGGCGAAGCTGACGCATACATTGCGCGACGAGAAGAACCGCCAGAATAGTTGTCAAAATCAATATTGAGCTGCTGCGCGTAAGGATTAGAGCCGTAAGCGCAAACAATAGGACGGAAAAACCGATTGCCGACTTTGGTATGAACCTGCTTGTAAGTATGGACGGTCTCGTCCCAGACTTTGATTCCGTCATCGCCCAGACACGAAAAATATGGCCAATAGAAGCCAATACAATAACGGCCAGGCACACCGCAGCATTGTCATTTGTAAGCCATAAGGCCGTTTCCGTAACAGGAGCGGATTGGAGCACTAGCCCAATCTTGAATTCAATCAAAAGAAAGTGCTGAAAAACCGCGACAGCAGAAACGACCAACCCGAAGATCAAAAAGATTTCGCACACACGACTTGGGCGCCCACCCAATTTAACAGAAGATTCTCCCAGCCAATATAATGCCACGCCCGCTAGCAAGGTAAAATATGCGGACCCGCTTACTACGTCGTATCCAAGGGCGGCATGAATAGTCGTGAGCATCAGCCAAAGCCCGGCCAACAAAATCACATTTGAGGACGGTCTTAAATCCGGATATCTTTGTAAAAGTCCGCCAGCAGCAAAAAGGGCAATCAGAGCAACAAACAAGCCGGCTGGTAAGCTGGCGGAGCCAAATAGAAAAATCGAGATTGCGATTATCCCAAGACCAATAATTGTCGGCAGATACCGTTTTATGTCATTTAAGCTGACGATTCTCATTTCCCTCACACTATGAAAATACAATAGATCATCTTACATTTGCCTATAAATTGGCCGCCGTAAAACTGTCAAACCCGAGAATGCCATTTATCGCCCAACTTTATATGATAGATTTAGCCTTGAATCCCCTGATTGAAAATCCCGCCTCGACTCAAGGACGGTTATTTCTTCGGTTTCTTCTATGTTTCTGTCTGGGGCGGTGAATTTTGCGCCACCCTAACAGGCGTCCGTAGCGCGTGAGCAAAAACGTGCCCAGGATAAAAGGAATAAGCAAAGTAGAAAAATAGTCTCTGATAGTATTTCTGACTTGGATATCACCTTTTTGGGTTAAAGAAAAAAACGTGTCTATCGCTTCGTTCGTTGTTTGCGCAATGAAGACAATGAAAAACGCTAAAATTGCTGCCCGACCTGTCCGTCCCAAAAAAAAATATAGTGCAATGAATGTGAGCGTCCCAAGGATCATATGCAAAATATCTGGCGAAAACGTACCCCCTAGCTCAAAAAGCCGCTTGATCGACCTCCAATTTTGATAGCTTTCCTCAACTGAATAATTCATCACGCTTTTCGCTTTAACGGATAACTGATGCAATTTTGAATTCGTTTAAAGGCACGAACCCGGGCTCATTGTTCTACCGATACGGGAATTTGCTCGATTTATCTTTGAAAGCCTGTCATTCACGTTCCATTCAATTTTAGGGTGCGACTGGACAAACGCACTGAAACAGGCAAGTATACTTCTGTCAAACACTTATCGGGGCTTAGTGTGACATATTTGTGGGAAATTGCGATCCGTCGCAATCTAGGGCGTGATTATCAAAGCAGCCAACCGGCAGATCAGGTCTGATCTGTGATTGAGTCTGCTTATAATTATAGAATTTGCCTGGTGATAGAACCCTCGGGAGGCGGGTCCGGCAGGCATGTTCTCGACCTGGCCAAAGGTTTGGGCGCAAGGGGTCATGATGTTACCGTGATCTGGTCCCCGGTTAGAGCGGAGTCCCATTGGGTTCGATCTCTTGAAAGCCTTCTTAATGTTCGCAATCTAAAACTGAATATGCTGCGTTCAGTAGGGCCTCATGATTTGTTGGCCTTGCGCAAGCTAACAAAGATTTTAAATGAGAACGGACCATTCGATATTATTCACGGCCACAGCTCTAAAGCAGGCGCGCTTGTACGCCTACTTCCCCGGTCTGTTTCCGGGCACCGTATATACACGCCTCATGCCTATATCACGATGGACCCGTCGTTAAATCAGGCCAAGCGCCTTGTATATCAAAACATTGAGCAAATACTCTCTTCCCGCCCATCAACCACAATAGCTGTAAGCGCGGATGAGTGTTCTCATGCGAAAAAGATGAATGTCACAACCGGCCTGGAGACAGTTGTCAATGGATTTACGCGCCAAATGAAAGGCGATCGGCTTGCTGCGCGGGCAAAGATGGGCGCGGAAGCGGACGACTTTCTTGTCGGCTTTATTGGTCGGCTTGCATATCAAAAAAATCCGCAACGATTTGTCTCGGTTGTTGCGAGGGCGCAAAAACTAACTCCTCAGATCAAGGGCATTATTATTGGGGACGGCGAGCTTTCTGAAACGGTAAAATTACAGGCTTCGCACCACCCGAACATATTTAATTTCATGGGCTGGCAAAACGCATTGGAACTTCTGCCTGGCCTCGATATGTTTCTAATGACCAGCCGCTATGAAGCCATGCCTTATACGCTGCTGGAGGCCACTGCCTACGGTCTTCCGATTATCGCGACTCGCGTTGGGGGCGTCGAAGAAACAATCGAACAAGGTAAGAATGGATATATCTTTGAGCAATCTGCGCCTGACAGCCTGATCGCGTCTAAGCTGTCCGGTCTTGCGCGCTCTGTTTCGACCCATACGTCTTTTTCCAAAGCCTCCTTGGAGCTTTCCAGATCTCTTACAGTTGAACAAATGGTTGAACAAACGCTGAATATATACGCTCGACAATCTTATCGTGACGATATCGCCGCTCAGTAATCGGGTTCTTAGCGCAAGATGTTAAATGAGGGGTTAGGTGACATATAAGAATTGAGAGCATACCTAACGTTTTGGGCGTTAGCGAAAATAAAACGGACGTTGCAAAGAGGAATAATTTTTTTATGGCTGTAGAGGCTATCAATCCATATCAGGACAGACGCCCTGAGATGCGGGCGGGGCAAACCACGGAAATGAGCCGCGGCGTTTACATTCTCTTTGCGATGATTGCCTTGATTAGTCCCTATGTTTTCATCGAGCCGGCCCCTTACGATTTTGCCCTGATTTTCACATGTGTCTTATGCCTGAAATATGCGCTTTTTAAACACGCTCAAAACATCGCACTTTTGGGATTTTTGCATTACTTCTTTGTGCTGATCGCCGTGTTTGGATTTACCTTGAAACACGGGGCCCTTGGCGAATATGGGTACAAATACGCGTTTACTCAAGCCTATTTCACCTGCAGCTTCGTCATACTTTATGCGACCTTTAAATCCCACCCTTGGCTGCGCCATGAATTTGTTAAGTGGATGCTTTATGGGGCTGCGTTTAGTTCGGCGCTTGTTCTCATCCTCCATTTTACCGTCGCGCCGAATGAAATTTACAGAGATGAATTCAGAGTGAGACTCAAAGGCTTTTTTGAGGACCCGAACGTCTTGGGTCCATTCTTGATACTACCCATTACATATGCA
>JAHDDC010000057.1:11453-16814 GCA_020629545.1 Hellea sp. | reverse complement strand
ACCTTAAGTAATTGTTTTTATTATATTTATAAATTACTCTTGACGCTGTGTGGGGCACCATTATATATTTTCCAGACATATCGAAGCAATTGTTTTTAAAAAATTTTTACACAAAATATGTCAATTTTGCGTAACATTTTGTGTAATTGTCCAAAAACGGCATTATCGATCCCGCACAGCTTTACGACCCACCATTTACACACTTAAACGCCGGCGGTTTGGGTGGCGTCTTCGATGACAAAGAGTCCGCTGAAATTATATCTTTAATCCGCAGCGTGAAAAAACAGGCTGTGGCTTGATTGTGAGTCAGTGTTTGCCGGAATAACGAGTCACTCCAAGAAATAATGGTGAGTCAGTTAGAATGGTACCAGTAATGAAGAAGTTTAGTCTGGAGTTTCGTCCCCATTCCCATAGTTAGTACGCGTTCTAATTTCTTCTTTTTGTTTAGATATTGAATTGACGACTCAAACAATCGTCTCGAGGTTGTTTTGGTGAACTGTACTCTTCCGTTACATACAATTTGGAGAGCGTTGATATTTGCATAAACTCCGCAAAGTAAATCCAGCTGTACCTGCCTGTAAGGCTTAAGTACACTTGTTCGTCTAACGTCCCGCGAGGTCATATTTCCGATACCAACATTACAGTCAGAACGCGTTTGGTGATTTTAGGGTCCAGAGGATTAGGCGAGTAAAGAGCAGCCCTTTGTCATAACAGTCGATTTTCCAAACGATCGACAAACCGTCTATTTCAAAGAAACCCATTTCGTTCTCAAATGCCTCATCCTGTTCTTCTTCCGTAAATTCGTATTTCGCGACAGCTGAAAACACCTTGCTCTTTGTTTTCATTCCCAATGCCTGAATCCCCGGTGTAAGAAGAAACATCCCTCCTTTACCCTCCCTTCGAAATTTGTCGTTTAAGACGTCTATTCAGGAACTCGTCATTGGAAATCTCTTCCTTCCCAAAGCAAAGGTTATCATTTGCAAGCATAATGTGCCTCCATTGTAAGTTATGTTGATGCCTTAGAATTATGAGCAGTCAGATCATCGTAATGAGTTTACGCTGAGCCTCCCTGTCTCCTTGGATATATCTTTCAGTCGTGGTTAGCGCTCTATGCCCAGCCAATTCCTGGACATCTCGCAATGAACCACCAGCCTGGGTAATCGCCTTCGCCGCATTCGTGATAAATGTTCGCCGACCGGAATGAGAAGAGCATCCAGACAGCCCCAATTCTTGATATAGCGCACCAAAGTAGTTCACGACGGCACCAGCCGTCATATTGCACCGACCGCGCTCAGAAACGATTATGGCGCCTTCTTTCGGCGATTTGGACCTTTTGTGTAGGATTGTTAGAGCTTTTCTCAAATCCTCATGCATTGGAATAAAACGTTTAGAGCCCTTTTTCGCGATATTAGCGGAAACATATATTTGCTCCCCGACCGTATAGTCGGATTGCAATACCATAGTCCAATCCAATCCAGCAATCTCGCAGGCTCTTAAACCAGCTTTGAAACTGAGTAGGATAATGACGGTGTTTCGTTTAGGATAACGTTGTTTTTGGACGTTCTTGAGCACACGGCACAAGTCGGTCGGCTCAAGCACCTTTGCAGGTGCTTTTCTCATAGTAATCTCACAATTTATAGGATTTACGCGCCCAAACTGAAGCGCTTAGGCGAAAAGTTACTATATCACATTTCAAAAAAAAAGATGCAAATCAAACAAAAACTATCTCTGCATCAAGACAATATCTTAGGAGATATTTAGCCCGCCAAAACTCTGATTTTTCTTTAAAGGTTTCAGGGAGGTTTTTGGGTTTAAATGCTTCTCGTAATTGCTTCTCAATGGCCGCAAATTCTTTTTTGAGAAAGGACCTTCAATGCGATACAGCAAATTGTGGGCCCGGAATTATCGATGCCGCATCCGCGATAGCATTGCTTAAAGAAGATACCTGTGAGCCCTTCATCGGAAGCATCACTAAGAAACCAATGCTCAAACGCAACTGCCCTCCTCCACCACCAACAACATGCTATTCGGAATATGAGGTAGCAAAGAGGCTCCACGGCGAAGATAAAGCAACGAAGCTATTTCCTAATCAGTATAGTTATGTAGGACCTTGCCCGAACGACTAATATAGTTTGTTTCACATTTTTGTGTAACACATTGCGTAACACATTGTGTAACAATTTTTCGACCAGAAACTTATAAGTTATCGTTTTAATTGCATTAATATTTTCGTATTGACACCGTGTGAAAGGATCGAGACACACTTCAAGCCATTGAATTCATTAGAGTATTTAAGATCTTCAAAAAAAAAGCGCCCTTAATGTGCACCGCACTATGCAGATTTTTCTAAATAATAAATTGTATAAACAACACTTGCGCTATTGATTGTGATAGATGTCTGTAATAGTTTTAGCTCGGGGCGTAACGTGTTTTATGACATTTATTTTTACGTTTCGAGACACTACGAAACTGGATCAAAAATATGTCTTCATTGCATTACAACGCTCATAATCTTCGCAATATTTTTATCGCAACGTTGACATTTATTAGTGCCGCCTTGCTTGTTTCTTGCGGTGGGGGGGGCGGTAGTTCGGCTAGTGCTCCGCCGCCTACAGCGACTAATCGGGCTCCGACACTTTCAAAAAATATAGATAACCAGGAAACTGTTGTAGGCTTGTCTTATCGTTTCGATACATCTCAAAATGAAACTACTTTTAGCGATCCTGATGGAGACGCCTTATCATATTCTGTAAAAATTGACCGTTCAGATGTAGGTTTTGAAGTCTCAAATAAGGAACTACTTGGAGTGGGCACTCAAGCGATTGACTTAACAGTTGAAATTACCGCGACAGACCCAGCAGGACTTTCAGCGAGCACATCATTTGTTTTAACAGTAGAGCCATCGATGTTTACTGGCGAATTCATTGATACTGGTGTTGAAGGCTTAATTTACCGTATAGGAGACATGGAGGGCAAAACGGGTGCATCAGGTGTGTTTAATTACATGCCAGAGGAATTTATATCGTTCTTCGTAGGCGGCATTAAACTTGGAGAAATACTTCCATTGGACGTGATCCATGTCTTTGATTTAGAGACTACCGTCGAGAAAATAAACGGCAAAAGCTTACGTGTCGGGCAATTTTTGCAATCAATTGATGACGATAATAACCTCACAAACGGCATTCAAATTGTTGACGAAACTCATACTCTCTTGATCGACAGTTCGTTGGACTTTGGAGAGAATACAGATGAATACAATCAACAGTTTTCCGATGTGATGTCCTTGTTAGGGAAAACTGCAATAAGCCAAAGATCTGCCCAATCCCACCTTGTTGAAAGCAGGAAGCGTCCTGAGTGCCTTTTCCCAGACTATAAAGATTTTTTCGAAATAAGCGATCCTCACTGTGAGGATAGGAAGAGAATGCACTATTATCTTCAAGTTGCATTTCCTGTACTTGTTCAAGAGCAATCGTCTTTAAGTGAACTATTACGAGAAAACGAGAACACCACTTCAAACCGAAACTTAGAAAACCGAATTATTGCTTTCGGAGATGCTGCGGTTTCCGCTGTAGAAATAGTTACTGGCAGCCAAACGTTACTGAGAGACAGTATCCCGAATGAATCTGAAATCAATAGAATAAGAAATGCCGCGAAAGCTCTTGGCTTACTTAACAGTTCTATTGACCTTCTTACTGCTCAAATGGCGGTCACCTACCCCACAGAGGAATATTTAATACTGAGAGCAGATGCAGAGATAATCATTGATTTAGTTTTTTCAGCTCCTGGGTGCATCGATTATATTGATGCTACAGACGATAATGGAAAATTTTCCGAATGTAAAAAATTTGTTAAAAGTGGCTTCAAGGCATTTGGAGACACTTTGGACGATGAAAAGCTAGATGGAAGAATAGACGTTGCCTTAAAAGCATTTGATACTGTCTTAGCCTTACCTAAAGCAATCAAAGCCGCAGAGGCGTTTCTGACTACCGATGGGTTTAAAACGCCCAACCTGTTGGCAGGACTTAAATTCGCGGAAAATGCATATGGAACACTTTATTCAGCATATGCTAACGAAGTTGGAGAAACAGATACTGCAATCGCTGCAAATTTGACTGTAGAGAATTTCTTTAACTCAGCCCAATGTCTTTATGGATGGAAAAATTTCAAAAATGAAAAGAAAGATCCAAAAACTACCCTTGCTGATATTTCCCGTTCAGCAAATAGAATTGCTGCTGAATGCGCCGATGCCGTAGTTGGTAATATCACTCAGGTAACTCAAAGCACAAAAATTGTTGTCGGAGGCGCAATAGCATTGGATGTTGGCAGAAGGTATAATGACCAATTGATGATTCAAGCTGGTCTTGAGGAATATTTAGCTTTTGGTCACCGCGGAGAAGGCCGTGGAGAGAAGTGGGGCTTGCCCGCTCAACACTCAACATCTGAATTGCTGACAGCCATTGGTCAATCCAAAGACTTAGCTGCTTTCACAAACAGCATTACTGATAGGATATTATTTCTACGTTATTCTGAGTTTGACTTGAATTACACGCGTAAAAAGGTAATTTTTTGGGCTGACATTTTAGATAAAATAGAGGCCAGCGACAACTATAACCTAGACTCTATTCTCAATCTCACTGCGTCTTCTGACGGTATGTTACAAGACAGTTTTTCCGTATCCTATTCTTACTCTCACCCAGAACAACAGCCTTTTTCTCGGTTGGAGTGCTACGCAGATGACACAAACTTTTCTCGCTCATCTCCTCTCATTATATCCAACCCGTCCGACCAAGGCTCTATTGCGTTCAATTTCAGTGCAGGCGGAAGGAAGACCATAGCGTGTCGGTCCTACAGTGACACTGGTGGGGCTACAGGTGCAAATTCATTATCTGTTTTGATACTGGAACCTGAACCAGAAGTTACCGACAATGAAGTGATTGTAACAAGTATTACGCCAACCATTGCGTTTATTGACGAGCCCACCAGTTTTACGATTATCGGGAAAAACTTTCCCCCTACTACGAATTTCTCGCTTACAGACTGCGTAAACCAATCGCTTCGTGGGAGTTCCAGTATTAGAAGGGTTTATGAGTGTACTCCTACAGTCTCAATCGGCGTTAAGGCAGGTACATTTTCAGATCCATCCGGCTTAATCTCTAACAACTTCACAATTGAAGTAAAGGAGAAAGCAGAGGAACCATTTGTTAGTCGGGTCTCTCCGCTCACTGCTTCGCTTAATGAAGAAACGACGTTTACTATCTCTGGGAGCAACCTTCCTACGACAACAGCCTTCTTCATAGAGGACTGTGAGAATGTCCGCTCTGCAGGCGGGACATCATCATCCCGCCGTTTCACCTGTACGCC
>JAHDDC010000057.1:4437-11353 GCA_020629545.1 Hellea sp. | reverse complement strand
CAGGTGGCTGACGCGACACCCGAGCCAAGTGTGTCATCAGTGTCTCCGCTCTCTGTGACTTTGAATGAGCTTACGACCTTTACAGTTACTGGCAGTGACCTTCCATCTTCACTCGCTTTCTTTATCGAAGACTGTGAAACGGTACGGTCAACTGGCGGGACATCTTCCTCTCGTAGCTTTACATGTACGCCATCAAGCACAGCAGGCAGCAAAGGTGGTCAGGTCAAAGACCAAGCCGGAGGGGAACTGTTGTTTAGCTTTAATGTTCAGGTGGCTGACGCGACACCCGAGCCAAGTGTGTCATCAGTGTCTCCGCTCTCTGCTACGCTTAATGAAGAAACGACGTTTACTGTCTCCGGGAGCAACCTTCCTACGACAACAGCCTTCTTCATAGAGGACTGTGAGAATGTCCGCTCTGCAGGCGGGACATCATCATCCCGCCGTTTCACCTGTACGCCGTCTGGCACGATAGGTATGAAGTCTGGCAACATAAAAGAGACTGCGGGGAGTAATAATATTTTTGAATTTGAAGTCCGGACAACAGCCGAGTTACCTCGGGTTACTATTTCTGATTTCTTCCCTCTACAAGCAAAGATCGGTGATAAAACAACCTTCACGATAACGGGAGCGAACCTTCCCGATACAACGAGCATTTCGTTCCCAGATTGTTCAGGCTTGGAGTTTATTAGTCGTTCAATCTTACGCCAGCAATTAACCTGTACGCCTCAAGGTAATTTAGGTCTTAAAACTGTTTCAATAAGCGCAAGTGAAAATAGTGGAGAACTTGTGACCAAGACATTTCAAGTCGATTTTGAAGAAGCTTCACGTGAACCAGTTGTCTCGGTTTCTTCCACACCTGTGATTGAAGGCAGTCAATTGGTTTTCTTGTTTGACCTAGACTATAATCCCACTTTTTCAGAAGTAACTGTGAAATATCAAATAAACGGTGGCACAGCTACAGAGGGGAGCGATTTTGCCGAACATTTAGGGATCAGAGAGTTATCTCTTCGAGGTGACTCAGAGCAGAAAAGCGTACGTATACAAACTCTGGGTGACGGAATTGTTGAGTCCGATGAGACAATCAGGTTAGAAATTGTGTCAGTTGATGGAGGGGTTTCATCGCAGGAAGTGTATCTGGGCACAATTCTGGATGATGATGTCGCAGGTCAAAAACCTTCTTTATACTTGTCTAGATTTATTAACTTTAGTCCAACTGAGGGAGAAGAATTCACTTATCGTCTCTCTGGAACAATCAGTAACCTCTCCTCTGATACGATTATGGAGTGGACTATACAGGGTGATATAGATCTTGAGGATATTGTTAGTATAAATGTTAGAGATTTGGCTGAAAACCAGTTTGGTGATGAAAACTTTAGAGACACAATTTACACTGATGTAAGAAATGTACGCATGAGAATTCCTTCATCGCATACTAGTGACGGAAAGATATATCGAGTAACAATTGTTACACGCGATGACGATCTGATGGAGCCTGACGAACTAGTTTGGATGTCTGGAGAACTTGTACAAGGCAATGCTGTTTTCGAAGAACGGAATGCCAGTTTTTCAAACGTGATCATTACGGATAACGATTAGACAAACTTGGGCGAGCAGCTTCAATTTCTAGTTCTGCAAAGCTGTCCCCGTTAATCTTGGCGAGTACGAAGAACAAATCTCTCTGAGAAACCGATTAGTATTCTCAGAAGATGTAACAACTTCTGTTGTATTTGGCCAAATTGCCTATCTTCAATTCAAAATATTTGGCAACTACTGATTGGCGAAATTTTTGAGACCGATGAAATTATTGTTGAAAATGTTTCAATCGAATTTTGGCCGAGATTTGGTATCCGTGAGCCAGATATATATATCAAATTTCGTTCAGAGAATCGTTTTGTCGATCTTATAGTCGAAGTCAAAACAGCAGGGACGCAAGAGTACACGCAGTGGACAAACCAATTAACAGCATATCTAGCCGAAGTTCGATCGGTCGAGCTTTTAGAAATGCCACACATTGAAATGATATCAGGTACCGGTCATTGACTCGGTTTATGTGTCTCGTGTTGCCCCAACGGCTATGATCTTCGTTCCTTGTGAGCGCGGCATAAGTCACAATGAAGCTGAAAATGCCGATCCTGAACACCGAACAGCGGGCGCAAATGTATTGTTCCACACCATTCTAAATTCCGCTAATGGCGTTTGAATAAGTTCTAATTCAAAGATGAATTTTTGACACAAGAAGTCGGAGAAGTCGCAGCCGTGGGGGCACCATTTCTTCACTTAATATTACGCAATTGCCTTTTCCCTATTTTGCAACCAAATGCCGTGCGACAGCGTGGGGGTATATTCGAGAGTTTTTGGGGGGTATATCCGGCCTCTCAATTCAGATACCCCGAAATAGGAGTGATATTTGGCATTAACTGTTGCAAAAATGAGAGCCTTAAGCCTAACGGAAGGTCTGTAGGAAAGCTGACTTCTACGGCCGTTATATCCAAGTGATAACCCAACGCTAAAATTCGGGCGATTTTAGTCTAGACATACGGAGAAGAGGGCCTGTTGTCATTTGGCACCTATCCCGATATATCTCTTAAAGATGCCCGTTCTATGTGCGTTGAGGCCCGCGCATGGACTGATCTCGCCCAAAAATTTTTGTACTCACGTATAGTTTCTTTGCTAAAGCAGAGCCAATCCTCTTTTAAACTCTACTCGATTTGTAAATTTCGCTTACGTTTATCTCACCTGTTCACAAAGGCCTTGGCGGAAAACTCGGCGAGTTCACCGCGCCAAACCTGCCGACCGAGGCTGAATGGGGTCCGAGTGTCATCATAGGTGATCATCTCGAGTTCGAGCACGCTTTGATTAAGGCCGTCCCCCAAGAGCGGGGCTTCTACGGCTGTAACAGAGCGCATGCGTATCAATAAGTCCCCCGTAGAGGCGTTGACGCCGTAATGGTCTTTCATCAATAGGGTTGTGGATTGGGTCAAATCCAAATCGATAAAGCCCGGAAACAAGTCTTTGAGAACATATTCTGTCTCGATGAATGTGGTGTGGCCTTTGATGTCAAATGCTCGGCAATATTCATAGATTTCTCGGCCTGTGTTAACGGACAATTTTTTTGCTAAATAATCATTGGCCTGAATTTCCTTGGCCTCGATTACAGTTATGTCAAATTCCGTTCCGGCCTTTTGAGCATCCGCAGCAAAGCTGACAGTATTACTGATGTCAAATTTTACTCTTTTGGGCGAAACAAATCGTCCTCGGCGTCCCGCGCTATAGGCCAAACCTTCGGCTTCTAATGCCTCAAGGGAACGCCGCGCGGTCATTCGACTTACTTCAAAATCTTCAGCCACAACACGTTCAGAGGGAAGCGCTGTATGCGCCGCGATTTCGCCTGAGGATATTTTGGCTTTGAGTACATCAGCGATTTGCCTGAAACGCGGACCCAAACCCCGATCCTGCCCGTGAACATTATTATCAGAATCAATCATCCCATCCCTGAAAGCTTGCGCGGATTTAGAATTTAGTATAGAAGCATCTTCTACTGGTATATACCAGAAATGACAAGGGGGGAACTTTGCGATTCTTAACGCAGCGGCAACAGGATGATTTCTGGCGGGATGGATTTCTCGTTGTTCAGAATGCTGTCTCATCGGAGCAGCTTAAAAATCTGCGTGATGTTTTTGAAACTTGGGTTGAAGAGAGCCGCAATTACGCCGAGGATTTTGGCGAAACTTTGGACGGCCGCGCGCGTTTTGATTTAGAGCCCGGCCACTCCGCTGATGCGCCTGCTCTGCGCCGGGTGCAATCGCCGGAAGAAATATCAGACATATTTTTGGATGTCATGCGTACAGGAAAATCTGTCGACATGTGCGCTGATCTCATTGGTGAAAATTTGAAATTCCACCACGGCAAGGTCAATTCTAAGCTTCCTGGCGCCGCGACCCAGGTCAAGTTTCATCAGGACTTCACCTTTCAGCCCATGAGCAATGATGATCTTATCACCTGTCTATTATTCATGGATGATGTAACTCTTGAAAACGGACCGTTAGAGGTTGTCCCCGGTTCACACAAAGGGCCACTCTATTCGCTTTGGCATAATGGCAAATTCACCGGGGCTGTCGCGGATGACGTTGTAGAGCTACACCAAGACAAAATCCAAAAATGTACAGGCCCGGCCGGATCTGTTTGCCTCATGCATTCCAGCTTATTGCATGGCTCGGCGCCAAATATGTCAGATGGGCCGCGCACACTTTATATCACGACTTATTACGCAGAGGACGCCATTGAGCTTAGCCCCAATGCCCTGCCCAGCCGTTTCACCCATGAACTTGTCAGAGGTGAAATTTCAGGCCGCGTTCGTTGCAGCACTTATGAAATGGAACTCCCAGTTGTACCGAAAGAAACCTCCTTCTTTGCGCAGCAGGCCAGTTTAAACGAGGTATAATATGACCCATAGCCCCAATAAAAAATGGTTTTTGCTGGCACTGCTAAGCTTTGCAGGCGCTATGGTCTATACATTTCCATTTCTACGTTATTCTTATTACGACACCATGAAAGAGGCATTGGATGTAACCCACACCCAAATGGGCTATATGCAGATGGTAAATGGAGTGGCGTCAACTCTAGGCTACATCCCCGGTGGCTGGCTTGCGGATCGTTATTCACCCCGGAAACTCCTCTCATTGTCTCTGATTGCCACAGGGCTGAGCGGGTTTTATTTCGCAACTTTTCCGTCTTTTGTTGGAGGACTGTTTCTTTATGGGTTTTGGGGCGTCAGTACACTTATTATTTTCTGGGCACCTTTTATAAAAGCCACGCGAAATCTTGGTCCTGACTCCGAACAAGGCCGACTTTTTGGATTCCTTGAAGGCGGCCGCGGTGTATTCGGCTTTCTGATTGGTATGCTGACATTGTATGTCTTCAACCGAATGGGACAAGGCGAAACTGGCCTGATGTGGCTCATAATCATTTCTGCCGTCTTCACAATTATCGCAGGTCTTGCAATCTGGTTCATGTTTGAAGATCCCCCAGAGGAAGAGGCCTCTGCCCCTGTTTTTAAATATTTCTGGCAAGCCCTCCGGACACCTCAAGTTTGGGTCATCGCCTTTATCATATTTTGCGGATATAGCCTATTTGCCACGCAGAGCTATATCACACCTTATATGACGGGCCCAATGGGTGCCGTCGTCGCCTTTGGGGCTTTCATGGGTATTTTACGAACCTATGGCTTACAGGCCGTTGGCGCACCTGCGAGCGGAATTATTGCAGATAGAATCGGCTCCCCGACTAAAGTGATTATGGCTGCGTTCATAATTGCTGCATTTTGCGTCACTGCTTTTATATTTATTCCCGCCGAAGCAAAAAATCTGAACCTCGTCACTGGCGTTATGATCATTCTCGGGCTCTGCGTTTTTGCTCTTCGCGGGAATTTCTATGCGACCTTTGCAGAATCCTCAATTCCAAAACACATGATGGGCACTGCGGTTGGTGCGGCTTGTTTCATCGGATATTTGCCCGAGGCTTTTACCTATCCTCTGGTGGGTCATTGGCTGGACACCTATCCCGGTCTGCCCGGCTATCAGCTATTATTTAAATATATGCTTGGCCTTGCCATAACCGGTCTTGTCATGGGGATTATTTTACTCCGCCTCAATCAAAACCAGACAAAAGAGTTGTCTAATGGGTAAGTTTTTAACCGACGCGCAAATCAAGCAATATCACGATGAAGGTTTTCTTTCACCGATTGATGTGATGAGCGAAGACGAAGCTATTGCCTATCGCGAGCGTTTTGAAGAGGCCGAAGAAAAATATCCGGAGATGGCCAATCCGAATAAACGCAATAACGCGCATCTATCCTATAAATGTCTGGATGAGCTGGCTCATCACCCTATCATATTGGACGCCGTAGAAGATGTTATCGGCCCAAATTTTTCGCTCTGGGCCAGCGTGCTTTTTATCAAAGAGCCTCAGACGTCCCATTATGTCAGCTGGCATCAGGACGCGACCTATATGGGCATGAATAAAAACGATTTCGTCACGCCCTGGATTGCCCTCTCCCCTTCCAATCTGGAAACGGGCTGTATGAGCATGATACCGGGTACTCATAAAAACCATATTCGCCCCCATGATGACACATTTGCCGAGGATAATATTCTGACCCGAGGCCAGGTCGTGCGTGATGTAGACGAAAGTCAGGCTGTCGACCTTATATTGCGGCCCGGACAAATGTCGCTCCACCACGCCGAAATCATTCACGGCTCCCGCCAGAATAAAAGCCAGACCCGCCGCATAGGCTTTGCGCTGCAATCCTTTATGTCGCCAGATATTCATCAAGTGGCCGGTAAGAATTTATGGCTCGATATACGTGGTGACAATCCGCGCGAAAACAGCATGTCTTTACATCGTCCGGAATTTGACCTGGACCCTATCGCTGCCGCCGACAGGGAGCTGGCTGATGAAAATCTGGCTGATATTCTTTATCGCGGCGCCAAGCAAAAACGAGGCTATTAGCCATGGGCATTGATATTCTTCCAAACTTATCCGAAGCGGAAATGATCACCTGGAGGCGCGACCTGCACCAATGTCCAGAGCTGGGTTTTGACGTCCCGATAACGGCCGAATATATCGCCAGTAAACTACAAAGCTTTGGCATAGAGACCCATACGGGCATCGGAAAAACCGGAATTGTAGGTGTTCTGAAAAAAGGCTCAAGTTCAAAAGCCATTGGCCTACGGGCGGATATTGACGCACTCAAAATTCAAGAACTCAACACATTTGATCACAAGTCTAAAACCGATGGTCATATGCATGCTTGCGGTCATGATGGACATAGCGCCATGCTGCTGGGTGCGGCCAAGACGCTTTGCGAACTGGATTTTGACGGTACGGTGTATTTTATCTTTCAGCCCAATGAAGAACA
>JAHDDC010000057.1:0-4337 GCA_020629545.1 Hellea sp. | reverse complement strand
CTCAAAGGCGATTGCCGCAGCTTTAAACTGCCGGTTAGTCAAACCATTGAAAGGCGTATGGGCGAGTTAGCGCGCGGTATTTGCGCAGCCCATGGGGCAGAGGTTGAGTATAGCTATAAGCGCGTTTTCCATGCCACAACCAATAGTGAGAACGAGACATTAAACGCCCATAAGGCTGCGCTCGCGACCAATGCCGACGAGCTGATAGAATATCCTTGCGAAGCCATGACGGCATCCGAAGACTTTGCTCATATGCTGCTGGATAAACCCGGCTGTTATATCTTTATCGGTAACGGCACCGACAGCGAAGGCGGCTGCATGCTGCATAATCCGCATTATGATTTTAACGATAAAATCCTGACCACGGGCGTACGGTACTGGGTCAACCTAACTCTGCAGCAATTATCCTGACACTCCAATAGAGCTGAAATTCATGACTTACAGTTATACAAAACATCATCAAAACCCGTTTCAGGATAATAGCGCTCATCACGTCGCAACAGAACTATTCCCAAATGGAGATTGCGAAACGGCCCAATCTATTATTCCGAAATGGCCAAATTACACGCCGACGCCGCTTGTAAGTTTAACCGACATTGCCGAAGCGGCAGGCGTAAGTAAAATATTTTATAAGGACGAATCCGGTCGATTTGGCCTCGGGTCGTTTAAAGCTCTCGGCGGAGCCTATGCGGTGCAATATCTGGCAAATCAAAAACCGGGAGAAGATATTGTCGTCTGCACGGCTACGGATGGCAATCACGGAAAATCTGTCGCCTGGGGGGCACAGCTTTTGGGCGCTGAATGCCATATCTTTATTCACGCCAATGTCAGTCAGGGACGGGCCGATGCTATGGCCGCATATGGGGCTGTCATCCACCGCATTGACGGAAATTATGACGACTCCATCGCGGCTTGTATTGAGCTTGCTGATAAACATGGCTGGCATATCGTTTCGGACACATCGTGGGAGGGTTATCAGGAAATACCCCGTCAGGTTATGGCAGGGTATTCCGTCATGTGCCGCGAAATATTGGACCGGTTGGATGGTGAGAAACCTACCCACATCATACTTCAGGCCGGGTGCGGAGGTATGGCAGGTGCCGTAATCGGCGCACTATGGCCACACTGGAAAGATGATATGCCCAAAGTCATTATCGTTGAGTCGGATATGTCTGATTGCGTTTATGAAAGCCTGACCCGCGATGAAATTTATTTGGTCAATATCACAGAAGAAACCATGATGGCCGGCCTATCCTGCGGCGAAGTTTCAGAACTTGCCTGGCCTCCGATTAAATATGGTGTGTCCAACGTCATAACGATTAATGATGACGGGGTTGCGCCTATGATGCGGTGGCTCGCAAATCCAACCGACAGTACACGGCCATCCATTGTCGGGGGCGAATGTTCCGCTTCTGGGTTGATTGGGATTATGGCCATTCAAAGCAATACAGAGCTCGCCCTGGCAACAGGAATGGATGAAAACTCCAAGGTTCTGGTTCTCGGCACGGAAGGGAATACGGACCCGGAAATTTACAAAAAGGTCATGGAGGGCGAAATATGATAACTGTCAATTACGATCTCATTCCGGAAAATGATCTTGTCCAGCTGGGCCTGATCGTTTTGCAATCCGATGTGACTCTCGAAGACGAGTTTCGACAATATTTCAAAGACGCGCAAGTCAGTATATTGGTGAGTCGCATTCCTTTTGAAAACGAAGTCACCGCAGAAACCTTGCAGGACATGGCGGGGCATTTAACAAAGTCAACGTCGCTTTTTCCGCTCACCCATTCTTTTGACGCCGTTGGCTATGCCTGTACCTCCGGGGCCATGCAAATCGGCAGCGAAAAGATTGCGTCTCTCATTCAAGCGGAACGTCCTGCCGGGTTTGTCACTAATCCCATGCAGGCGGCCTTAACTGCTTTTGAAAGTCTGGGCGCGCGGAATATTGGCTATATTGGCCCCTATTCGGCGACGGTGTGTCAGACAATGATCGACCACATAGAAGCAAGCGGGTTTAATGTGCCCCACGCCATTATTTTTGACGAAGAAGAAGATAAATATGTCGGCCGGATTTCACCGGAAACAATTTACCAAAGGGCGACTGAACTAGCAGAAATGGCAGGAGACGAGATTGACGCCATTTTCATTTCTTGCACCAATATGAAGTGCATTTCCGTATTGCCAAAAATCAAGGCGGATACGGGCATTCCTGCCCTGTCCAGCAATATGGTTCTGGCCTGGGATCTGGCACGGTCCTCCGGCATTCCATTTGAGATTTGATTGAGAGAAAAGATGTTAAACCAACCCGCTAGAGGCTTCACGACCCAGGAATTCGAAACCCGCCTTGCCAATATCCAGGCCAAAATGGCGAGTGAAAGCATGGGCGCTATTCTACTCACAACCGAGCATGACCTTTACTACTTCACCGGCTTTCTCAGCCAATTCTGGCAAAGCCCGACACGGCCCTGGTTTGTAGTCATACCGGCCTCTGGACAGCCCATTGCGGTCATTCCTGAAATCGGTGTTCAGTCCATGAAAAGCGAGTTTATGACAGACGTCCGTAGCTGGTCATCCCCCCATGCAACCGATGATGGCGTCACCCTTTTAAGCGAAGCTATTATTGAAACATTAGGCGCTACTGGCTCCACAGTCTTAGGTCTTCATAAAGGCCGTGAAACCCATATCCGTATGCCGCTCGGTGACTTTGAAAAAGTCATGAACAATCTCAAAGCAGCCAACCCTAATTTCACCATTAAAGACGCCACTCCAATTATTCGCGACGTCCGTATGATAAAATCAGAAGCCGAAATCGAAAAGGTGAGATATGTGGCGCAAACGGTTTCCGGCGTATTTGAAAACCTATTTGATTTCGCCAATATTGGCATGACCGATGCGGAGCTGTTTCGGAATTTTAAATTAGAGGCCCTCAAAGCCGGTGTTGATAATGTTTCCTATCTTGTCGGCGGAGCCGGGCAACAAGGATATGACGATGTGATAGCGCCTCCAGCGGGAAGAAAGCTCCGCAGCGGTGATATTCTCATGTTCGATACGGGCTGTACCTTTGATGGGTATTATTGCGACTTTGACCGCAATTATGGATTTGGCGATGTCAATGACACAGCCAAGCGGATCCATAATGCGGTCTGGCAGGCTACAGAAGCGGGACTAGCACTGGCAAAACCGGGCAATAGCTGCGCGCAAGTGTTCAGGGCCATGGATGAGATTTTGCAAAAAAATGGCGCTTTGGGTGAATCCGTCGGACGCTATGGTCACGGGCTCGGCATTCAGCTCACTGAACCGCCCTCATTCACGGCCTGGGAACAGGATGTTTTGCGCGAGGGAATGATTATGACCTTGGAACCCGGTATGATCTATGCGCCGGGGCGTATGATTCTTCACGAAGAAAATCTGGTCATTCGTAAAGACGGGCCTGAGCTATTGTCACGGCGCGCACCGTCTGAACTTCCCATAAAGGCCTGATAAACCATGGCCAAATCACTCCCTAATCACGCCAGCACCGTCATTATTGGCGGCGGCATATTGGGCTGCTCCGTTGCTTACCACCTGGCAAAGTTGGGCGTAAAAGACGTCGTCCTGCTTGAACAAGGTCAATTAACTTGCGGCACGACCTGGCATGCTGCTGGTCTAGTTGGACAACTCCATGGCAGCCATGCCACAACTGAATTTGCGAAATATACAGTAGAGCTTTTAAAAACCATCGAGGCCGAGACGGGACAAAGTCCGGGCTATCGGGAGTCCGGCTCCATCGCAATCGCGATCAATGAAGAACGCCTGGCTGAGCTCAAACGCAAAAAAGATTTTGCCTCACTCTTTGGCGTCGAAGCCCATTATCTGGAAACCGAGGCCATAAAAGAGCGCTGGCCGTTAATGAACCCGGAGAATGTTCTGGGCGGGATTTATATGCCCAGCGACGGCTCCGCCAATCCTATCGACCTGACCATGGCACTCGCCAAAGGTGCCAGGCAAAACGGCACCAAAATCCTCGAAGGCATACAGGTCAAAGACGTTTTGACCGCGCAGAACAAAGCCGTCGGTGTTGTTACAGACCGAGGCACCATCAAAGCCGATAATGTTGTCAATTGCGGCGGCATGTGGGCGAGAGAACTGGGGCAAAAAAACAATATCGGTGTCCCGCTGCATGCCTGCGAGCATTACTATCTCGTGACTGAAGCCATTGACGGTCTGCCCAGTAACCTGCCCGTATTGCGTTCCTATTGTGACGGTACATATTTCAAAGAAGATGCCGGTAAACTTCTGTTTGGCTTTGCTCATAATCACGCCAAACCCTGGGCCATTAAGGGCATACCCGAAAAGTT
>JAHDDC010000056.1 GCA_020629545.1 Hellea sp. | reverse complement strand
AACGAAGAGATTACGGTGTTCTACAGTCTCTATGACAAAGACGATGAAATGGAATGAGGATAAATGGGTGCCTCAAAACATTTTAGCCTGTTTTCTTATTCTCTCTAATGAGATCCCAAACTTCAAATTCATGGGCAATGCAGCGTTCAATGAGCTTTCGCCAGACAGGTTCCGCGATATCAGGGTTTAACCCTTCGGACCTGGCGGTTTCCAAAACTTTTGAAATCACATCTTCGATCCGGTCGGCGTCGTAAACGGCGTCGCGATCCTGTTTGATACGAGCGGCGGCGTCCATATAGCCTTGACGAATGACAAGAAGGCGGACCAGTTCCCGGTCTAGCGCATCGACGCCTTTGCGAACGTCCGTCATGCTGTGGCAGTCTTCAGGTTTCGGTGTCATAGCTTTTTCCTGTTGCTCATTGGTAGATAGGGATGAAACGGTATCTTTTCCATGATCTTGAAACGCGGCCTTTCGCCCCAGTGAAATTCTAAGAGATTTTAATCACGGAAATCATTTGAAGTTTTAGATTAATCCCATATGGCTTGAACTCTCGGGCGGTCACATAAAAGCGGTCTAGTCTTTGAACAAATTGGGGAGGTATCAACGAATGGCGAGTTACGCTTCTACACCAAGTCAAGATAGTTATGATATTATTATCGTCGGCGGGGCCATAATGGGAGCTTCGGCAGCCTGGTTTTTATCCGACGATAAGAGTTTTAATGGAAGCGTCCTTGTTGTGGAAAAAGATCCCAGCTACGAAAAATCTTCAACCATGCACACCAATTCATGTATGCGTCAGCAGTTTTCAACAGAGCTGAATGTACGGATTTCCCAATTCGCGGCGGACTTCGTTAAAAACATTCGGGAGTATATGGGCGGTGATGACCGTGTCCCCGACTTATCGATTCGGAGTTTTGGATATATGTACCTGGCTGATAGCGAAGATTTCGCTGAAGTGTTACGAGAAAGCCAGCAGGTCCAACTTCAGGCCGGGGCTGCGACCCAGCTCATGACCCCGGACCAAATCAAAGAAAACTACCCGTTCTATAATGTGGACGATATTGTTTTAGGGTCTATCAATCTTGTCGATGAGGGATATTGGGATGGTACGGCTGTGTTTGACTGGTGGCGGCGTCAAAGCCGTGAACGTGGAGTGGAGTTCATTTCTGGTGAAATCGTTGCGATGACTAAAGACGCGAGCGGACAAAGAATTGAAAGTGTAACTTTGAAATCCGGAGACGTCATCAACTGCGGAAAAGTGCTCAATGCTTCTGGACCGCGTGCCGCCCGCACGGCAGAGATGGCCGGTATCAAATTGCCCGTTGAGCCTCGTAAACGCTATTCTTGGATTTTTGCCGCGGAAGAGCCACTCGATCGTGACCTGCCTTTGACCATTGATCCGTCGGGTGTTCATGTTCGTGAAAACGGCGGCGGAACTTATCAATGTGGTGGGCACTCTGATGTTGATCCCGCAGTAGATTATGATGATTTTGTCATGGATTTCGATATTTGGCAAAACCATATTTGGCCTATTTTGGCGACACGCATTCCGCAATTTGAAGCCGTCAAAGTTCAAAGTGAATGGGCAGGGCATTATGCCTATAATGTCTTTGATCATAATGCGATTATGGGGCCTCATACCGAGGTCACCAATTTTCATTTTTTAAACGGGTTTTCGGGGCATGGCCTGCAGCAGTCTCCGGCCATGGGTAGAGCGGCCGCTGAAATGCTGATATACGATGAATATAAGTCTCTGGATATGACGCCGTTTAATTTTGAGCGCATTCCGGGCAAAAGGCCTTTTATTGAAAAAGCCGTCATTTAAAGAAGCTGGAAGAAAACGTTTTCCGGGCCGAAATATGGGTGACCTAAAATCTGGCTGTGGGTTCCATTGCTCAAAAGCACCAGAGAGAACTGATATGAAGATGCTTGAGAGCAGAACAATAGGACTAGCCGCGTGATTAATAAGGACACATATCGCGTATCCGTTGCGCCCATGATGGACAATGCAAACTATTGAATAAAATCAATAATTTAGGTGGTTTCGTGTGCAATTTGTGTGCAGCTTGAAAAAGATTCATTGTGTGAATTTTGACTTCCCTCAAGTAATTTGAGTGAACTTTGGGAGTACTGATATGTGCCCCTTTATCTATGCTTCTCCCCCTTTCCGGTTGTACGACTTGCTTATTCGGCAATAAATATGGTTTGGCCTTCTTTAAGGGTCTCCAGGATTGTAACGTATTTAATGTGATCGGGCGGGGTGGTCTGAGAGAATGACTAGGTCTGCTAACTTTCCGACCTCAAGTGAACCTTTATTTTCTTCTTCAAAATATTGATAGGCTGCATTGATCGTCACGGCGTTTATCGCGTCACTTGGTGGAATTCGTTCATCCGCTCCTAGAGTTTGACCACTGCGAGTTTCACGCATGGCTGCGGTCCACACGAGACGGATCATATCCGGTGGGACGACAGGTGCATCATTGTAGATAGAAAAAGGGACGCCTTTGGAAAGAGTCGTTTGGAGCGGACTTATCAGAGCGGCGCGCGCTTCACCTAATACGGAATCGCGATGCCACCCCCCCAGAAAAAAGTATGAGCGACGAAATAGGATGGTAAAATATTTGCAGTTTTCATGGAGTCAATTTGGTCCTCTCGCATGGTTTGAGCGTGGATCATAACAGTACGGCGGTCCGAATTCCCTAGGGCCTCATTCGCCCTGTTTACGCCGCCAAGAAGCTGATCTGCGGCGGCATCTCCGTTTTGAGGTGTTCGTTGCAGTTAAAAACTTGCCGCAAAAGGATTTCCTAAAATTCTACGTCTTTCTCTTTCGGGAGCTATTTTGTACCCCATGAAGAGCTTATCGCGGCGCAGTAAACACAACTAAACCAATCTTTCTGGGCAAAATTAAAGCCAGAGATTTGCCCAAGTTTGCATAAATGACCTGAGGCCATAAACATCAAAAATCTCTAGCAGAAAATGGTAGGAAGTTGGGGATCAGGTCATTTATGCAAAATCGTCATATCGATTAATGGAAGAGACTTATCACTATCGCGTTGGCAAGCTTTGGGCTGATTAACATAGGTATCCTCGATATGTTTAAGCAAACCTATAAAAATCTGCCATGAGGATGTTCATTCAGACGAAAACCTTCATTCAATTTACGAATATCGTCCGCCTTTCTATTGCTTTTAGGTCTGCTTTACTGTGTCTAAGTTGCCAAATTATGGTAATTTTATGGGAAATGTTCGCCTTGACGGGGACATTGGCAATATATGACAAACTCTACATCTGACAATTTGGCTCCCTTAGAGACGATTAAGCAATCTCCTATGGGGGGACGTCAATGGCTTGTCGTCCTTATTTGTATTTGTGCGCTTGCACTTGATGGATATGACGTCTTATCAATTGCTTTTGCTGCGCCAGGTTTGACGGAAGAGTGGGGTATTTCCAAAGCTGAATTAGGATTAGTTCTTCCTATGGACCTCATAGGCATGGCCATTGGCGCAATCGGTATAGGTTCTCTAACGGACAATTTTGGACGAAGGCCTCTAATGCTTCTATGCATGACAATATTAACACTTGGAATGCTGATTTGCGCTTTGGCACCCAATATTTATCTACTAGCATTTGCCCGGGTCTTTACGGGTATTGGTATTGGTGGATTATTAGCCTGCGCGACCGCAACATCCTCTGAATTTTGCAATGATAAAAACAGGTCACTTGCGGTTGTCCTTGTAGCCGGCGGATTTCCTTTGGGAATCTATTTAGGGGCTGCGTTTTTAGGACCATTACTAAAGCAATTTGATTGGCGTATCACCTTTTATCTAGGGGCGTTCATGAGCGGTATTTTCATTCCCATTGTCTATTTTTACGTACCAGAAACCATTTCATTTCTTGAAAGAAAACGTCCTAAAAATGCTCTGCAAAAGGTACAAAAAATTATGAAACAACTGGGGCACACACCTCCAGGAAAACTCTCAATGGTCGCTGATGATGAAATTGTCAAAACGACAATTTCAGAGCTTTTTAAGCCGAATATGCGTTTCATTACTTTAATTCTGGCCTTTGGATATTTCGGAAATGTTGGCACGTACTATTATTTTTTAAAGTGGCTCCCAACCGTCATTACCGATTTGGGGTATACAAGCTCAGATGGAACAGCCGTTCTTGGCATAATTAGTCTCGGTGGAATTACAGGGTCCTTCTTTATGAGCATTGCATCGCGTTTTTTAGGTATTAAAACCATGATGATATTTTTCATGTTTGCGGCTGCGATTGGGGTGAGTGTCTTCCCGTATTTTACAGACTCAGTTGCGTCTATGAAGGTCGCAGGCTTTTTGACTGGTGCAGCCTTATATGCTGTTATTTCTGGGTTTTTCGGACTATTTGCGTCCTCATTCCCGACCCACTTATTGGGCTCCGGCTCAGGCCTTGTCTTGGGTATTGGCCGCGGCGGCGCAATTTTAGGTCCAATGGTACCTGGCTTTCTATTCGCGGCGGGCTATCAGTTGACGACAGTCGCTATCGTCATGGCCATTGGATCATTCTTGGGGGGCGTACTGCTTTTCTGGCTTCCAAAACAAAAACGTGAAAGATTGAAATCTGCCAATTGATAGTCGTGTTGCGTAGCTCTGCCCGGTCCCTCTGAGGATTCCTCAATAAGATAGCTTAAAAGGCCTTAAAATGAACTTGAACTCAAAACTTACCGCGATTGTAACTGGCGGTGCATCAGGCCTCGGTGAAGGTACAGTAAGATTTTTAGCCTCCAAAGGTGTGAAGGTTGGGATTTTCGACATGAATCAAGATAGAGGTTCATTAATCGCGAAAGAAGTAGGTGGCGTATTCTGTCAAGTTGACGTCTCGAAAAGCGATAGTGTTATGTCAGGTTTTTCAACCGCAAGAGCTGCACTGGGACAGGAACGAATATTCGTGAATTGTGCAGGCATTGGGGGAGGAATGAAGACAGCAAGTCGTAATCGCAAGACAGGTGGTATTAGAGCTCATGACGCGGAATTTTATACCAATATAATCAATATCAATTTGATTGGTACTTTTTTGTGCGCTTCTCAATCAGCAGCAGGCATGATGAGCCTAAAGCCAACAGAACCTGATGGGGAACGCGGCGTGATAATTAATACCGCATCGGTAGCTGCCCAAGATGGTCAAATAGGGCAGGTGGCTTATGCAGCTTCAAAGGGAGGTATTCTATCTATGGCTCTTCCAATGGCCAGAGATCTTGCCCACGAAGGCATCCGCGTGAATACAATATTGCCTGGCTTTTTTGAAACTCCGATTTATAGCCAAATGAAACCGGAGGTGAAAGAAAGCCTACAAGCGCATCTGCAGTTCCCAACGCGTTTTGGTACGATTGAAGAATATGCTAAAGTTGCGGCTTTTATGATCGAAAATGTATACATCAATGGCGAGTATCTTCGCGCTGATGCGGCTGCCCGTATGACTCCAAGATAAGCTTTAAGACTTTAAGGTCTCTCTGGGCGTTTTACCGTAAACCTCTTTATAGCTTTTCGCAAAATGCCCTAAGCTGAGAACCCCATGGTCGGATAGAATAGCGGTTACCTGTTGGCTAGGATCAGCCATTTGTAACGCCCTGTGAACAGCTTTTAATTTTTGAAATTTTATATACTGGACAGGGCTCATGCCGACTTCCTCACGGAACGCATATTGTAAAGCTCTGGGCGATACACAGGCGGCTTTCGCGACATCTATGACGGTTATAGGCTCTTTGATATTCTCAAAAATATAATCTTTGGCCCGTTTAATCCTCAGCGGCGTTGTTTTATCTTGAGTGTTGCGAAGATCATCTGAAAAATTATGTTCGAAGAGACAAAGCATTAATGACATGGTCGATTCCAATTGAGATTGGAAAAGTCGGCGGTTGGTTGCCATGGAAAATTGGCTGGTCAGAGTTTGACTCAAATTGATGATGTGGTTCACCCATATTTGGAGGTTTTCTTGGTTAGGCACATCCAAATCGAAGACTAATCGATCTGTTAGCTGTTCTTCCAGAATTGACTCCAAATATTCGCTCATGATGTCTTGCTCGATACCAATCACAAGTCGGTTTGAGCCAGTCGGAAGATTGAACTTATATTGCGTGTGTGGGGAAACAATAACGGTGTCCCCCACGCGCGTCGGGATCATTTGATGATTGCGATAAATGCAGGTAGAGCCAGATAAAGTAGATTGGGAGAAGTAATAATTTTCATTTTCGGTCGCTGTAATGTCGACATGTGACCCATAGCCAATATTCAAAAGCTGCATATCTTGGCGCATTAGTCCACGAAAATGAACATCCAATAATTCTTCATTATCTTGTATTCTTATTTCATGAGGGCATAGATGCTTAGCGATAAGATCATTCGCTTCTTCTAAATTATTCACGCGAAAGAGGCTAGTATCGACCCTTGGAGAAGGATCAATAAGAGGTAAGTTTTTACGGTTTTCTGAATTGATTATCAATATATTTCCTCGAAATTAATTATAAGCATACCTCTAAAGCAATATTTTGTAAATCGAACCCCATTACGTTACCGCGTTATTGTGATAAATTTGCAACGAAATAGCTGATCATTATCAATATTCGCCCTGCTTTGTGATGGGAGTTCGGTTTTTGAATAATATTATTCGCTAATCGAATAATACAATTCCGAAAAACGCTATTATCCTGCGCGCATTGAGTTGTTGCAAGTTTTCGCCTGGCCTAGCTTTGCTGGAGAAACAACACAAATTATTCATCAGGGGATAAGATATGAAAAAACTTTTGATAGGTTCTGCATTGAGTACAGCGTTATGCATGAGTTCGGGGATAGCGTTTGGCCAAGAGGTTGTGGACGAAATTATCGTCACAGGTTCTAACATAAAGAAATCATCCTTTAGTGATTTGGCATCCCCTGTTGCATCCTTAGGGCAAGCTCAATTTGATAAATTTGGCGCGAAAGATTTACGTGATGTTATCGAGACTTTGACGATTAATACAGGTTCTCAAAATAACGCCGATATTTTTACCGCTGGTTACACAACAGGTACGAGTAACATTAACTTACGGGGTCTTGGTGTGGCATCAACCTTGGTGCTTCTAAATGGCAAAAGATCAGTTGTTGCTGGAGTTCCCACGACAGATGGTGTCTTGTTCGTCGATACAAACGCTCTTGTTCCAAATATTGCTGTGGAACGACTTGAAGTCCTAAAAGATGGTGCATCTGCCATTTATGGTTCTGAAGCTGTTGCGGGTGTGGCGAACTTCATTACGCGAGATAACTTCACAGGTCTTGAAATAGCAGCGGACTTTCAAACGCGCGTTTCTGATGGCAACCAAACAGATTTTAAATTAGAAGGTATTGCTGGTGTTGAGGGTGACTTTGGCAATTTGGTCTTTTCAGCATCCTATTTCGACCGTACCCCTCTTTATGGTGATGAGGCGGAATGGTTAAGTTCAATTGAGGGCACAAACCTCTCAGGTGTGGGTAGTCCAGGTACTTATCTTGGTGTTTCCGCTGCCGCTGCCGCCGCTCAAGGAGTGACTCAAACGGGTCCTTTTACTCCAGACCCGCAATGTGAGGAGCTTGGAGGAGTCTTAATCGCTTTATGTCGTTTTGATTTCCATGATCAGCAGACAATTGTTCCAAAAGAAGACCGTATCCAAGGTTTTGCGAAATATACGGGAGAGATTGGTAATATAGACACTTATGCTGAGGTGTCTTTTGCGCGGACTCGTGCTGCTCGCAATACATCACCAAGTTATCCGTTTATTCTAGCTAACGCCGTGGTTCCAGCGGATGCTCCTTCAAACGTTTGGGGAGAAGAGGTAAGATACTTTGGCCGTCCTGAGGGATCAGGAGAAGCGCCAACGGAAAACACGTTCGAAAATGATACTATGCGTTTTAGCGCCGGATTAAGTGGTAGCTTAAGTGAAAGCTGGGATTGGAACTTGTCATACACGCGAGGTATAAGTGATGGTCAAGTTGTCCAGGAAGATACAATCGTTGATAATTTCATTTCCGCAGTTGCTGGTTTTGGTGGTGAAGATTGCCCTGTTCGTGCAGCTGGTCTTGGCGTGACGGCTGGAGATGTCTCGCAAGGGTGTTTCTATTGGAATACATTTGGGAGCCGCCGTACGGACCCTGCTTTGGCAAATGGACCTGAGGTCACAGAATATATTTTTGGTGAACAAATTCTTGATACCAAATCTGATACAACCGTTATTGACCTTGTCCTCGCTGGGGATACAGGTATTGAACTTGGCGGCGGAACTGTTGGCGTTGCGATTGGCGCGCAATATCGAGAAGAAGGTCTAGAGCATGACTATGATGCGCTTTCTAATCAGGATGCCTTCTCATTCCTAGTTGGTAACCCTGATTTCGAAGGGTCACGCAGTGCTCAGGCGATATTTGGTGAAGTCGCTCTCCCATTCTCCGATAGTTTAGAAGTTCAAGGTGCAATTCGCTATGAAAAAATTGAAGACTTAGACACACTTGATCCAAAAATTGGCCTCGTTTGGCGGGCTGCGGATGGTGTCAAGCTTCGCGGTTCTTATAGTACATCGTTTCGGGCGCCATCGACCTTCCAGTTCATTGGTACGCAAACGACATTCGCTCAGGTCACATATCAAGGTTCGACCAACTTTATTTCGACACGCGCCTCTGGCTCTACAGACTTAAAGCCTGAAACATCAGAAGCCTTTAATATCGGCGGTACGTTTGATTTAGGCGGACTTAATCTTGATGTTGATCTAACCGATTTCTCATTTTCTGATGTGTTGACGGTTCAAAATACACAAGCTCTTGTAAGTGCGTTCGAAACGGCCATTAATGCAGCGACGACGCCTGCTGAAGAAGCCGCTGTTATTGCAGCTAACCCGCATATTAGCCTTACATCTGGCGGCACAGTCGGTCAGGTCGGGACCAATTTCATTAATGCATCTGCGATCAATACAACGGTGCTTGATGTTTCAGCAGACTATTCTTTCGATACTGGCTTTGGTGAAATCACGCCCTTTGTTGAAGGTACATATGTCCTAGCTTATGATCTAACTGATGCAGCTGGTAACGAGATTGAAGGTGCTGGAAATCGTAACTTTAGGAACTTTGGGTCTCCTACGCCAAAGCTACGCTTTAATGCAGGTATTGGTTTCCAAAATGGAAATCATAGCGGTAACGTTTTAATGCGGAGCATTTCTGGGCTCGAAAATGACGAGAATGATGGTGATGACTCTAAAGGTCAGAGAACATTTGATGCTCAATACAGCTATGCATTAGATGACGTTGCTGGAGCGTTAGATAATGCGGTCATTTCGGTGGGCATTATTAACGCTTTTGACCAAGATCCACCTTTTGTTCGTACTAATGGCAACTATGAGTCTCGTGCATATGATCCTCGCGGGCGCCGTGTATATGCACGCGTAAAGGTCGGCTTCTAAAGCTCCCTTCGACCTTTTATCTTGGACTTGTCTTTTGTGGGGCAAGTCCATTTTTTCTATTATTCTTATGCCCAACATTCACTTGGAGCATTTTGAACAGACCCATTGCTTTTTTGATAGGAGTTTCCTGCGGTGCCTTCAGGACAATTTACACTAAACAAACCAGAAAAATTCAATTTTGTAAGAGACATACTTGATCAAAATGCAAAAGAATATCCCGACCTTACGGCGCTATATTGGGTCGGTGTCGAAAACGAAGTTGTTAAGCTGTCATTTTCAGATATGTCTAAGCGGTCTCAGCGCGCAGCTAATGTTTTAAAATCTGCAGGATTAAAGCGCGGTGATGTCGTTATTCTTGTCATCGGAAAGAAGCCCGTATGGTGGGACCTATTCTCTGCTTGTATACGGCTTGGTTTGGTTATTTCGCCCGCTCCAACATCTATTTCAGCGCAAGATTTGGACTATCGTATTGAATCTGCTGAGGCGAAGGGCATTATTGCTGAAAGTCACTTGGCTGACGCATTTCAAAAATCGGAGCGCTTATCAGAACTTACTATGCGTATGACTTATGGTATTCAGCGTATAGACAATTGGGCCAGCTATGAATTGGCTTATGAAAAGGCAGGAAATCAATGCGCGGCAGAAGATACTGACGCTGATGAAGCCTCTTTGTGCTATTTCACCTCAGGAACGACGGGTTATCCAAAAATGACCTTACATACACATGCGTCATACGGAATCGGGCATGAGGTTACAGGTAAATATTGGCTAAATTTGAAACGGGGCGACTTAAATTGGAGCATGTCCGATACAGGTTGGGCAAAGGCAGCATGGGGCTGTTACTTCGCGCCTTGGCGACAAGCTGCCGCCATCTTTATTGCAGAAATGCCGCGCTTCAATGTATTTGAAACGCTATACTTGCTCGAAAACCACCCCATAAGTAATTTTTGCGCGCCGCCAACAATTTACCGCATGCTTGTTCAGAATAATATTGAAGGGAGTAAATTATCCCACTTGAAACATTGCGTCAGTGCAGGCGAGGCACTGAATCCAGAAGCAATGAACCAATGGACTAGGGCTACAGGCCTTAAAATCTATGAAGGTTATGGACAGACTGAAACTGTATGTGTCTGCGGAACTCAGAAAGGTATGATCGTTAAACCTGGTTCTATGGGTAAGCCGATGCCTGGCTTTGATGTTGAAGTTGTTGATGATGAGGGCAATCCAGTTGCTTGTAAAGTTGAAGGCAATATCGCGATTAGAGTTAAACCCGAACGTCCTATCGGTCTGTTCCGTGAATATAAAAATAATCCCAATAAAACGAAATCTGTTTTCTTGGGAGATTGGTATCTTACTGGAGATAAAGCTTATAAAGACGATGATGGTTACCTTTGGTTTGTCTCTCGCTCAGACGACGTTATTATTTCTGCTGGATATCGCATCGGTCCTTTTGAAGTAGAGAGCGCCATACAGGAGCATGATGCTGTGTTGGAATGTGCTGTAATTGGTGTGGATGACGACGTTCGGGGAGAAATCGTAAAAGCTTTCATCATTCTTACTGAAAATTATGAAGCGTCAAATGACCTAGCTAAAGAAATTCAGGATTATGTAAAATCTATTACGGCGCCCTATAAATACCCTAGACGTATTGAATTTGTAGAAAGCCTGCCAAAAACAATTAGCGGAAAAATTAGACGTGTGGAGCTGAGAGAACGCGAAGAGAAGATGGCAAGTTGATATGAAAGACCCAATCATTATCTCTGGAATGGCCCGGACCCCTCAAGGGGCATTTCAAGGTGTCTTTTCACCTCTTCAAGCTTCAGACTTAGGGGCCGCCGCTATTAAAGCGGCGGTCTCTGAATCAGGTATAGATTCAGATAAAATTGAACAAGCCATAATCGGATGTGTTCTGCCTGCGGGTCAAGGTCAAGCACCCGCAAGGCAAGCTGCGCTTAAAGCGGGTCTTTCCAAACAGTGTGAAGCGACCACAGTGAATAAAATGTGCGGTTCAGGAATGCAGGCCGCCATCATGGTCCATGACGCAATAAAAGCGGGCTCCATAGACGTCGCTGTCGCAGGGGGCATGGAAAGTATGACTAATGCGCCATACCTCCTCAATAATGCGCGTGGCGGAATGCGTATGGGGGATAGCACTGTTGTCGACTCGATGATGTTTGACGGCCTAACAGATGCTTATAAAGGCGGGGCCATGGGTGTCTTTGCGGACCAAACGGCTAAAGAATATCAGATTACCCGTGAACAACAGGATAAATATGCACGGGAGTCCGTTGAACAGGCACAAAAGTCTCAGACCGAAGGACGTTTTGATCGTGAAATTGTAGCCGTAACGGTACCCAATAAAAAAGGGGATATTACTGTTGCGCTAGATGAAGGCCCGCAAAATGCGATGCCGGAAAAAATTTCACGATTGCGACCTGTCTTTACCAAAGACGGTACGGTGACTGCTGCAAATGCAAGCTCAATAAATGATGGCGCAGCCGCTATGGTGCTTATGCGCCGCTCATACGCGGAAGAGAATAAGCACACTGTCTTAGCTGAAATTGTTTCACATGCAGCGCATGCCCATGAGCCTGAATATTTCACAACGGCACCAATTTATGCCATGCAAAAAGCGTTAAAAAAGGCCGGGTGGAAAACAGAAGATGTTGATCTTTGGGAAATTAATGAAGCCTTTGCCGTTGTACCTATACTCGCCATGAACGAACTTGGAATCGAGAGAGAGAAGGTCAATGTCAATGGCGGAGGCGTTGTTTTAGGACATCCTATTGGAGCTTCAGGGGCGAGGATTATAGCGACTCTTATCGCGGAAATGGAAAAGAGAAATGTTGATAAGGGAGTCGCGTCTTTATGCATTGGAGGCGGAGAGGCCACCGCAATTTGTCTACAACGAAATGTAAGCGGAGCGTAAAATGGACCATCTTTTAACAGATGAACAACGAATGTTTCAAGATGTGGCTCGTAATTTCGCGCGGGATCAACTCGCCCCAGTTGCCGCGAAAATAGAGTCCCTTGATCATCAGGACATATTCTTGGGCAACGTAAAAAAACTGGCTGAATTAGGCTGTATGGGAATTAATATTTCAAGCGACTATGGCGGAACAGAAGCTGGGGTTGTGGCCTTTAGCTTGATCGTGACTGAAATTGCTAAAGCCTGCGCATCGACGGCCACAACTGTCTCGGTGACGAATATGGTTGCAGAGGTTATTCAGGCCATCGGGAGTGAAGCGCAAAAACAAGAATATATCCCAAAAATCTGTTCGGGCGAATTTCTAGCAGGAGGTTTTTGTCTCTCGGAAGTCGCAGCAGGTTCTGATCCTAGCGCCATGGCAACGAAAGCTGTGAAAGACGGCGATGGATGGGTATTAAATGGTACGAAGATGTGGATTACCTCAGCTCAATATGCGGGCGTATTCGTTGTTTGGGCCGTAACGGACCCTGACGCTTATAGGGGAAAAGGTATTACTTGCTTCCTTGTACCTGCCGATACGAAAGGCATTAAGATAATGCCGCCAGAACATAAGATGGGTCAGATCGCATCTTCCACATGCGCAGTTATATTTGACGATTGCTATGTGCCTTCTAGCGCTATTTTGGGTGAACTTAATGATGGGTTTCGAATAGCCGTCTCTGAACTAGCGGGTGGTAGGATTGGAATTGCCTCTCTCGCATTAGGCGTAGGGCAGGCGGCAATTGATTATGCCGTAAGCTATGCCATGGAACGGAAACAATTCGGTCAGTCCGTAGCGAAAATGCAAGGCCCGTCATGGATGATCGCAGATGCCGTAACTGAGTTAGAAGCTGCTCGCTTGCTTATTTTTAATGCCGCGACTTTGAAAGAGAAAGGGCTTCCCTTTGGCAAGGAGGCATCAATGGCTAAATTATTCGCTTCAGAGAAAGCGAATGACATTTGCTATACTTCACTACAGTTGACCGGCGGAATGGGTTATACAAAAGACACTCCATTAGAACGCTATACGCGAGATGTTCGGGTGACTTCTATATATGAAGGCACGAGTGAAATTCAACGGGTGGTTATAGCTCGAGACGTCCTTAGGAACTTTGCATAATGACTCCTAAATATTTGTTCTTTGAAGTTGGCAGAACGGTATTTGATTGCAAGACAACAGTTCGTGCCGTTTTGCAACGTTACGCCGAGATATCTCACATTGATGTTAAGAAAATTACTAATTTTTGAAATGTTTAAAGTCCGGGCCAAAGTTGCCGATAGCAACTTACATTGAAGGAATGAGGATGAATGCATTTCAGAGGTCTAAAGGCGCTGAGATCTGCTCACATGGTTTTGAACTCACTTCCCAGCCTATCTTGTTATTAAGGCTTGGAGGGACAATTACGGCGTTTTTGTTCTTGCGATCGTAAGGAGTGCCCTTATATCGCCGAAGAGGCTGTCAAACGCATGCGGAATTTACAAGGTCGAGAAACAGATGCGAGGCTCGCCGCCGGAGGTGCGAGCTCAGCTCAGACAGCCGGGTTCAAAGGAGATCGATCCTGAAATATCTGGAAGATTGGCTGGCAAAACTGCTTAGCAGATACCGGGTAAGACGCGTCTGGCGAGCGCCATAAGATATCCCTGGCCCACATTCAGGATGCATAGCTCTCAGACCGCTGTCGCTCTTCGATTATTGTTAAGAACTAGGTGTCGTAAGGTAAAATATTCCGTTTATTTGGATTGACGGTTAGCTCTTGTCTGAGAGGTGGTATGGATCGTTGATGGCATTTTTTGCGTGAGCAAATGCGGCAAGAAATTCCGATCGGTTCAAATGCCTCCTCCCGTTCTGAACTTAAATTATCACCGTATATAATTCTGTCTATATGTTTAGTTTCGCAGCCCAAAGCTAAAGCATACCGCCTTACAGGATCGCAAAAGCCACCGCTGCGAATGGTTATAGCTGTAGCGACGCATAAATACTTTTTTCCATCAGGTGTTTGAGCTAACTGACGAATGATGCGTCCCGGAACTTCAAACGCTTGATGGACATTCCATAAAGGGCACGCGGAGCCATATTGAGCAAATTGTAATTTAGTAGCACTATGTCGCTTAGTAATATTCCCGGCTTGATCAACCCTGGCGAAAAAGAATGGGATGCCTTTTTGATCAGGCCTCTGTAGTGTCGAAAGACGGTGGAATACTTGTTCCAGGCTTGAATTAAATTGGTGACTGAGCAGTTCCAGATCATACCTTTGAAGCTCAGCGCTTTCTAAGAATTTTGAGTAAGGAAGTACAACGCTCCCAGCAAAATAGTTGGCAAGTCCGATTTTGCAAATTTCTTCCGAGGTTTTTGATTTAAAGTTGGCGCTACTCACAAGAGCTTCGATAACATTTTGCATTTCTATCAATGCTATATGATGGGCAATCTGGAATGAGTGTGTGGTGGTAGGGCTATAGGGGTTTAAATGTAATGTCTTTGTTTTAGAGTCAAAGTGTCTTAGGGCTTGAGGATAATCTGCAAGACCGCCGATATTCGTACTTATTTGGTGCGCTTCAAAAAGGTATTTCGACAATCTTTCAGAAAGATGGCGTTCGGTATGACCTAAAGATTGTGCAAGCGTTTCTCCTGCGCGATCAAGTTCATCAAAATAATTGCCTTGATAGTGATAATAGTCGCGTACTTCTTCGTAAGGCGTAAGTGGAGTCTGGGGTTTTGACGTTTTCCCGTCATATTCAGCCAAATACTCTTTTAGATTTTGGGTCGATTTGTGAAGATCTAATAGTGCTCGGACCAAGTTTGGAGTGTTCGTTGCGGCCAGTTTTAGCTCACGATTAGATAAATCCGTACCAGAAAAAAGTTCATCTTTTGTGACTTCCATGAGATCCGCTAATAAGCGTTCAGTTTCATTATCTGAGAGGGTGCGAATGTCGACCGAAAAGTTTTGGGCAAGAGACATCAAGACTGAAGCGCTAGCATGACGCTGATTGTTTTCTAGTTGATTAAGGTAGCTGGTTGATATTCCAAGTTTTTCGCCAAATTTGGCTTGGGTTAAGCCGGACTCTAATCTTATTGTTCTAATCTTGGGGCCTATAAACAGTTTTGTTTTAGTCACGTTTTTTTACAATTTTGCATTATTGGATTAGCAAATAATACATTTATACAATTTCACTAAAAAGTACAAGACCAAATTCTTGAATTGAGGCATTCATTCCATTGGCTGATGGCAAAATAGGCAGTTTGATTGCGTAGAAATTATTCAAAGGATTGATATGTTAATAAACGACCAGCTGATTGATAGGCGCAATGAGGCACGAATGGGGGGCGGAGAGCGCAGAATAGAGGCCCAACACGCCAAAGGCAAACTCACCGCTCGCGAGCGGCTAGAGCTTTTATTGGACCCAGGCTCTTTTGAAGAGTTCGACATGTTCGTCAAACACCGCTCGACCGATTTCGGCATGGACAAGCAGCACTATTCTGGCGACGGCGTTGTCACGGGCTGGGGCACCATTAACGGCCGCAAAACGTTTGTCTTTGCCCAGGATTTTACGGTCTTTGGTGGCTCGCTGTCAGAAACTCACGCTAAGAAAATCTGCAAAGTGCAGCAAATGGCCATGAAACAGGGCGCGCCTATTATTGGCCTGCAGGATTCAGGTGGTGCCCGCATTCAGGAAGGCGTCGCAGCACTCGCTGGCTACACGGATGTGTTCCAGAACAATATTCTCGCCTCCGGTGTCGTGCCGCAAATCTCTGTCATTATGGGCCCAAGCGCTGGCGGGGCGGTTTATTCTCCTGCGCTCACCGACTTCATCTTTATGGTGCGCGATAGCTCTTACATGTTCTTGACGGGGCCAGATGTTCTTAAGACCGTGACCAATGAAATTGTTACGGCGGAGGAACTTGGCGGGGCGAAAACTCACACGACGAAATCATCCGTCGCGGATGGGGCATTTGATAATGATATGGAGGCGCTGGCGGAAATTCGGCGTCTTTTTGATTTTCTGCCGCTTAATAATCGCGAAGGCTCACCGAGCCGTCCGTTCTTTGACAAGCATGACCGCATTGATACCAGCCTTGATACCATCGTGCCGGATAATCCAAACATTCCTTATGATATGCATGAACTGGTCGAGAAGATTGCCGATGAAGGCGACTTCTTTGAGATACAGCGCGACTTTGCCAAAAACATTCTTTGTGGGTTTATAAGATTAGAGGGCCAGACCGTTGGCGTGATTGCCAATCAGCCTATGGTGCTGGCGGGATGTCTGGATAGCGATGCCTCGCGCAAAGCCGCGCGTCATGTGCGTTTCTGTGATGCTTTTGAAATTCCAATCCTGACGCTTGTGGATGTGCCGGGCTTCTTGCCGGGAACGTCCCAAGAATTTGGCGGCGTGATTAAACATGGCGCGAAATTGCTCTATGCTTATGGCGAAGCGACGGTTCCCAAAGTCACCGTCATTACCCGCAAAGCCTATGGTGGGGCCTATTGCGTCATGGCGCCGAAACATTTGCGCGGCGATATCAACTATGCCTGGCCCACCGCCCAAATCGCAGTGATGGGAGCCAAAGGCGCGGTAGAAATCCTCCACCGCAAAGATTTAGGCGACGCCGAAAAAACCGCCGAGCACATAGCGGATTACGAAGAGAAATTCCTAAGCCCTTTCCGCGCCGCAGAACTCGGCTATATTGACGAGGTGATACAGCCGCAAAGCACAAGAAAGCGCGTGAATAGGGCCTTTGCTTTGCTCAAGG
>JAHDDC010000055.1 GCA_020629545.1 Hellea sp. | reverse complement strand
GTTAAGATTTCGCACGGACTAAAACCGGCTGCGATTACGCTGTAATTGCTCAGCACATTCCCGGTCAGTCTGTCTTTGCTTTTCAGGATCCTTATGACGTGGGACCTCGAGGATTGTCATGAGCTCGGCGTGTTTTAACTTACCGTCGTCATCGGCGTCGTGACGATTGAACAATTCCATCATCGCCGTTTCAAATTCTGTTGCTGTTATCTGATTATTGTAATCAGTATCGAAACTCAAATTACCGGGTAAAGCATCAAGCGACCCAAGCGCGGCCTCCCGCCAGTCCTCAAGTTCGAATAGCGAGATGCGGCGATTGCCATCTTTATCGGCACGTTTAAATGCATCCTGACTTCCGGCGGAAGCCTCTGCGCGGCTAATAATGTAATCTCGGTCAGTGTCAAACCCCGTAAAAACCAATGCGCCTAAGCGGATGACAGTTATCGGGCCTTGTACGCGCAGCGCCGGCAATTCCTGCTCCTGCTCGTCCAGAGTCTCAAGACCGATATCCGAATCTTGCGCAGTTGCCCCAAAGGCCAACAAGCCCAAAACACAAAAAACGCTCAATGAGGGGTTTAGAAGAGATTTCCGAAATTTAAGTTTCACAATTGGCTCCTGGCAATTCTTTCCTCTATTTGCGCCAAATCAAAACGAATTGCACCTGAATTTCCTGTTAAATGCAGTTCAATATTTGAGCACGATCACATTAGCGAATGTGATAAGGCTTGTTTTTTGAAGCATAGGCGTTAGTTTCCGCGTTTGTTTTCGAACGGCGTTCGGAAATGAGGGTGACTAAGGGATCAGGGAGAGAGAGTTTGCAGGACATTCTGGAACAATTGGAAGCTCGCCGGGAAGAAGCACGTCAGGGCGGCGGCGAACGGCGCATTGATAGCCAGCACAAGAAAGGTAAGCTCACAGCCCGCGAACGGCTCGAACTTCTGCTTGATCCCGGTTCATTTGAAGAATTTGATATGTTCGTCAAACACCGCTCCACCGATTTTGGCATGGACTCGCAGCATTATCCTGGCGACGGTGTCGTTACGGGATGGGGCACCATAAACGGTCGCAAGACCTTCGTTTTTGCGCAGGATTTCACGGTCTTTGGTGGGTCACTGTCAGAAACTCATGCCAAGAAGATTTGCAAAGTTCAGGAAATGGCGATGAAGCAAGGCGCGCCTATTATTGGCCTAAACGATAGCGGCGGAGCTCGCATACAGGAAGGCGTTGCGGCGCTGGCGGGTTATACGGATGTATTTCAGAACAATATTCTGGCCTCAGGTGTTGTGCCGCAAATTTCTGTCATTATGGGACCCTCAGCCGGCGGCGCAGTATATTCCCCGGCCCTGACCGATTTCATCTTCATGGTGCGCGATAGCTCTTATATGTTTCTGACGGGTCCGGATGTTCTCAAAACCGTGACTAATGAGATTGTAACGGCCGAAGAACTTGGCGGGGCTAAAACCCATACGACAAAATCATCTGTGGCCGATGGAGCTTTTGAAAATGATATGGAGGCGCTGGCAGAAATTCGGCGCCTTTTTGATTTTCTGCCGCTCAATAATCGCGACGGCGTCCCGTCCCGGACGTTTTATGACAAACATGACCGGATCGATTACAGCCTCGACACCATTGTACCGGAAAACCCCAATATCCCCTATGATATGAAGGAGCTGATCACAAAAATCGCGGATGAAGGCGACTTTTTTGAAATTCAGGCTGACTTTGCCAAAAATATCCTGACAGGATTTATTCGCATGGAAGGCCGAACCGTCGGCGTTGTCGGAAATCAGCCCATGGTTCTAGCAGGTTGTATCGATAGCGACGCATCTCGCAAGGCCGCACGCTTTGTTCGCTTTTGTGATTGCTTTAATATTCCGATCTTGACCCTGGTAGATGTTCCAGGCTTCTTGCCAGGCACGTCTCAGGAATTTGGCGGCGTCATCAAACACGGTGCCAAGCTTCTTTACGCTTACGGCGAAGCGACGGTTCCAAAGGTGACGGTTATCACTCGCAAAGCTTATGGCGGCGCTTATTGCGTCATGGCTCCAAAACATCTTCGCGGCGATATCAACTATGCCTGGCCAAGCGCTCAAATCGCCGTGATGGGCGCGAAAGGCGCGGTAGAAATCCTGCACCGCAAAGAGCTCGATAAACCGGATGTCATCGCTGAAAAAACCAGCGAATATGAGCAAATGTTCCTCTCCCCATTTAGAGCCGCCGAACGCGGCTATATCGACGAAGTTATCCAACCCCACTCCACAAGACGACGTGTCTGCCGGGCCTTTGCCATGCTCAAGGATAAAAAGCTTGAGAACCCGTGGAAGAAGCATTCGAATTTGCCGTTATAGAGAGTGAGTTTCTCATGACTAAAAAGATCAAAAAAATTCTCATTGCCAATCGCGGCGAAATTGCTTGCCGGGTGATCAAAACCGCTCAGCGTATGGGCATTAAGACTGTGGCGGTTTATTCTGACGCTGACAAAAACGCGCTCCATGTCGAGATGGCAGATGAGGCCATTCACATCGGGCCGCCGCCTGCTAATCAATCCTATATTGTCATGGATAAAATCCTGGCGGCCATCAAAGAGAGCGGCGCCGATGCGGTGCATCCAGGTTATGGATTTTTATCGGAGAACCCGGATTTCGCCAAAGCGCTTAAGAAAGCCAAGATCGCTTTTATCGGCCCGAACCCCAAAGCTATTGAAGCGATGGGCGACAAGATCACGTCGAAAAAACTAGCCATGGAGGCCGGTGTTTCCACGGTTCCGGGCCATATGGGTCTAATAGATGATGCCGACGAAGCCGTTAAAATCGCCAAAAAAATTGGCTATCCTGTTATGATCAAAGCCTCTGCCGGCGGGGGCGGTAAAGGCATGCGCATTGCTTGGAATGACGAAGAAGCCCGCGAAGGCTTTCAGTCATCCAAGAATGAAGCCGCCAGCTCTTTTGGGGATGATCGTATATTTATCGAAAAATTCGTCACCCAGCCCCGCCATATTGAAATTCAGGTTCTGGGCGACAAGCATGGCAATGTGATTTATCTGGGCGAGCGCGAATGTTCTATCCAGCGCCGTAACCAGAAGGTCATCGAAGAAGCCCCCTCGCCATTTCTGGACGAAGAGACCCGCGCGGCTATGGGCAAGGAGTCCGTAGCCCTCGCCAAAGCCGTTGACTATGATAGCGCCGGAACGGTCGAGTTCATTGTTGATGGGGACAAAAACTTCTATTTCCTTGAAATGAATACCCGTCTGCAAGTGGAGCATCCTGTTACGGAACTTATTACGGGGGTTGATCTCGTCGAACAGATGATCCGAAGCGCTCAGGGCGAGAAACTTTCGATCAAGCAAAAAGACGTCAAACTGAATGGCTGGGCTATTGAAAGCCGGATTTACGCGGAAGACCCCTATCGAAACTTCCTGCCATCCATTGGGCGTCTCGTCCGATACCGTCCACCCGTGGAGGGCACAACATCAGCCGGCGCAATAATCCGCAATGATACAGGTGTGTTTGAGGGCGGCGAGATCTCTATGTATTACGATCCGATGATCGCCAAATTATGCACATGGGGCGATGATCGCGGTGTGGCCGTTGCAGCGCAGCGCAGCGCTCTCGATAATTTTGAGCTAGAAGGCATTGGTCATAATATTCCTTTTCTGCAGGCCGTTTATGATCATGACCGGTTTATCCGCGGCGATATTACGACAGCTTTTATCGCCGAAGAATATCCGGAAGGATTTGAAGGCGCTGAGGTCAATTCCGGCCATGCCCGCAAGATCGCAGCCATTTGTGCGCTCATGCATGATATAAAGGAGCACCGCGCCGCTGAAATTTCAGGCGCTCTCCCCAATCACGAACGTCATATTCCGGACATCTGGGCGGTCGAACTAAAGGTCAGTAATGATGAGGTTTATCATTATACCGCCGATATTAATGGGGATGAAGGCCTGCGCACAATCATCATGGATGACGAAGGCGATAAGGCCGCGCTGGAGCTTGAGGTCATCACAAGCTGGCGGCCCGGACAAAAACTTGTCCATGCGGCAGTCGACAATGATCCATTTAATTTCAAAGCCGAGCCTTGCGCTGAAGGGTTCAAAGTCAAACATCGCGGTGTTGATTACAAGGTCGCTGTCCGAAGCCCGCGCGCAGCTGAACTGGCGAGGCTTATGCCGGTAAAAGTCCCGCCGGATACTAGTAACCTGCTGCTCTGCCCTATGCCCGGCGTTATCGTCTCTATTTTGGTGGCTGAAGGTGATGAAATACAGGATGGACAGGCCCTCGCCGTCGTCGAAGCTATGAAAATGGAAAACACATTACGGGCTGAGAAAAAGTCTGTTGTCAAAAAGATCAATGCAGGGCCCGGTGATAATCTGGCTGTCGATGAAGTGATTATGGAGTTTGAATGACCTATGTCGCGCAATTTTTCCTGCTTATTTTAGGCCTGGGATTCATCGCTTTTGGCGTGCATAGCTTTGCCGATCCCGGTAATCTTGTTGCCGCTGGCGGAGCCGAGAATATCAATAGCGACGCTATTCATGAGCTTCGCAGCATTTATGGCGGAACCAGTTTAGGCGGTGGATTATTGCTGTTAATCGCATCATTTAAAGAATCACTCAAACGACCGGCGCTTTATTTTGTTATTGCCTATATGGGAGGCTATGCTTTGGCACGTTGGGGGGCTGTGCAGATTGACGGCATGCCGTCTCAGAGGCTTGTCATTTACTGGGTCCTTGAAGCGGTCTGCGCGATCCTGGCTATTATTCTGCTCAGGAAACAGTAGGGTGAGTTACAATCCGTCATTACCGGACTTGTTCCGGTAATCCAGGGCTGAGAAATAAGTGAAGAAAGGGTATGTATATATTCTGGCGTCTAAAAAGAACGGCACGATTTATATTGGCGTAACCAGTGACATGGCGAAACGTCTAGACGAACATGAAAAGGAAGTCCGAAAAGGTTTTACATCGAAATACAAAGTAAAAACCCTCGTATGGTTTGAAACTTTCGATTTGATAACTGACGCCATTCAACGCGAGAAAACGATGAAGAAATATCCTAGGCAATGGAAGATTAATTTAATTGAAAAATACAATCCAGATTGGCGGGCCTTGCACCCATTAACAGGTGAAATTATTCCAGAAGATTTCTTTGGTCATGGATTACCGGGACAAGCCCGGCAATGACGATTAGGGTTAAATCTCTCCATAATCTTATTATCGGACTTGTTCCGGTAGTTCAGGGCAAAAATAATGATCCAAATAGGAAAAAATAATGTCTGACCCAACGATGAAAGACTGGTACGCGCTGGCCGAAAAGGAACTACGCGGTCGGGACGTCGAGGAACTGACCTCGCTGACACCGGAAGGGATTGACATTAAACCGGTTTACGTAGCTGACGATGTGCCGGATAGCGCGGCCCAGGAATTGCCGGGATTTGCGCCTTTTACGCGCGGCGTTCGCGGGACCATGTATACTAATCGGCCCTGGACGATCCGCCAATATGCGGGCTTTTCAACAGCCGAAGAAAGCAATGCATTTTATCGAAAAAACCTTGAAGCCGGACAGAAAGGCCTGTCTGTGGCTTTTGATCTGGCAACCCACCGCGGATATGATTCCGATCACCCCCGCGTTTTGGGTGATGTCGGAAAAGCCGGAGTCGCGATCGATAGCGTCGAAGATATGAAAATTCTGTTCGACGGAATTCCGCTCGATAAAATGTCGGTTTCGATGACCATGAACGGCGCGGTTATTCCGATCCTCGCCATGTTTGTTGTCGCGGGAGAAGAGCAAGGTGTTGACCGGGCGGCTCTATCCGGAACTATCCAAAATGATGTTCTCAAGGAGTTTATGGTCCGCAACACATATATTTATCCGCCAACACCATCCATGAAAATCATTGGCGACATCATTGAATATACCTCAAGCGATATGCCGAAATTTAACTCGATTTCGATCTCGGGCTATCACATGCAGGAAGCTGGCGCGACCTTGGCTCAGGAGCTGGCCTTTACGCTCGCCGACGGCATGGAATATGTCCGCGCAGCGCTGGCGAAAGGTCTTGATGTCGATGCCTTCGCCGGACGTTTATCCTTCTTCTTTTGTATAGGCATGAATGTCTTCATGGAGGCCGCTAAGCTGCGCGCCGCCCGTCAGCTCTGGTCAAAAATCATGACAGACTTCGGTGCCAAAGCTGACAGATCAAAAATGCTACGAACCCATTGCCAGACATCAGGCGTAAGTCTAACCGAGCAGGACCCCTATAACAATGTTGTCCGAACGGCCTTTGAAGCTATGGCCGCAGCGCTTGGCGGAACACAGTCCCTTCACACGAATTCCTTTGACGAAGCCATCGCACTACCCACCGAGTTTTCGGCGCGCATTGCCCGCAATACACAATTGATCCTGCAAAACGAAACAGGTGTTTGTGATGTAGTCGACCCGCTCGGAGGATCCTATTATGTCGAGGCCTTGACCAAGGATCTAGCCGATAAAGCCTGGGCTATGATCGAAGAGATAGAGGCCGAAGGCGGAATGACGAAAGCCATCGAAAAAGGCCTCCCGAAAATGGCCATCGAAGAAGCCGCCGCTAACCGGCAGGCTCGGATCGATAAGGGCGAAGACGTTATCATCGGCGTCAATAAATTTCGTCTCGATGATGAAGATCCAATTGATATTCTAGAGATAGATAATGCCAAGGTTCGCGCCGGACAAATTACCCGGATCAAGCAGGTCAAAGCGAGCCGCGATGACAATAAATGTCAGCAAGCATTGGCAGCTTTGACTGATGTGGCTATGAACGGTGACGGCAATCTGTTGCGAAGCGCGATTGAGGCCGCCCGCGCCCGCGCTACCCTTGGCGAAATCAGTGACGCTATGGAAGCGGCCTTTGGGCGGCATAAGCCGGTGACACGGATCATTAAAGGCGTCTATTCCGCCGCCTATAAGGACGATCCTGCCTATCAGTCAGTCCAGGAAAAAATTACCGAATACACATCTACATCCGGCAAAGCCCCTTATGTACTGATCGCAAAAATGGGGCAGGATGGTCACGATCGGGGCGCGAAAGTTATCGCGACAGCCTTTGCCGATCTGGGGTTTAAAGTCGATATGACGGATATGTTTTCGACACCATCTGAAACGGCCGAGAAAGCTTCGGAGCTGGGTGTTGATGTCGTTGGCGTATCGTCACTGGCCGCGGGTCACAAAACCCTTGTGCCGGAACTTATCAAAAGTTTAGCCGATGCCGGCCGCTCAGATATTAAAGTTGTCGTGGGCGGCGTTATTCCCGAACAGGATTATGGCTTTTTGCGGGCTTCCGGCGTTTCTGAAATTTTTGGCCCGGGCACAAATGTACTCGACGCAGCATATGCTGTTCTCGCCGACATTGCCGGACTTAAACGAAATCGCTGATAAGAGGCAGTTATGAAACGGATCTGGATTTTAAGTTCCGCCGCGATTGCGCTTGCACTTAGTGCCTGCGAGAAGCCTGTTGAATCGTCCGCTCCGATCAAAATTGAGACGCCGACACACACAACCGAAACAGATTTCTTTTCCAATAGCTGGACAGAGGATCAAGTCCGGCCACTTCTGGATAAAACCCTCCGGCTGCGTTTTGATTATGATAGCGACGAGTTGACGGCCAATGAGCGCGCTGCGGTCAAAGAATTACTTGCAGCCGGGGAGCGGCTTCACACCTTATATCTTGAACAGGTCCATCCTCAGGGCCGCGACATCGAGAAACAGATCGCAGATTATCCGGGCCGTCAAGATCTCAAAGATTTATACCGCATGATGAAAGGTCCCGTGGCAACGACGCTCGAGAATAATCGCGAGAGCTTTCTAAATGTCATGCCATTGACATCGGCCAAGAATGTCTACCCTCAAGGCACGACCCGGGAAGACATGGATGCATTTCTCTTGGCGAACCCCGATAGAAAAGATGAACTCCTTCATTTGCGCGCTGTCGTGAAAACCGCAGATGAGGCAAACAAACAAGCCGCTTACCAGGTTCTAGAGCGCTATCCAGCACTCGAAACACTGCATCCCGGCATCCGTGATTATATCGCAAATGCACAGACCTATTTCAGCCTGCCTTATTCGCTCGCCTATGCTGATGATATATTCTTCATTTATGATCGGCTCCACGCCGCGGCAAAGCATATCGAAAACGAAGATATTGCATTTGCTCGCTTTCTGCGTCTTAGGGCCCGCGACCTTCTAGCGGATAATTATGACGGCAGCGATGCGATGTGGGTAACGGGGCGATACACTGGCAATCTCAACGCCCAAATTGGAAGCTATGAAACCTATGACGATAATCTTTACGGGGTAAAAAGCTTTTTCAGTCTGTCACTCTTAAAACGCGATAAGATTAAAAGCGAGGAACTGGCGGCCTCTATCGGCGATTTGCAGGCCATCGAAAATGCCCTCCCCTATCAGGCCCAAAAAACGGTTAGCAGCAACATTCCCGTCGCGGTCTATAATGTCATCGCGGACTTTGGGCAGGCACGCGGAACCAATACGGCCACTATTCTCCCCAATGAAGGACATTTATCCCGCCAATTCGGTCGCACAATTCTTATTAGATCCAATGTATTGCGGAATGCCGCGCTTTACGAAATTTCAAAGTCGAGTTTCACATCAGCGACGCATGCCAAACATCATGACGACCTTGACCTCGAAGGTAATTTCTACAGAACCCTCTGGCATGAAATCGGTCACTATCTGGGTCCGGACCAAACAAAGACTGGCGGCGATATTGATGCCGCCCTTCAGAACACGGCCGACCTTTTTGAAGAAATGAAAGCTGATTTGGTCTCGCTTTTTGCCGCTCCTAGACTTCATGCATCGGGCGCTTTTACAGATAATCAGCTGCGATCATTCCAAGCTTCGGGCATCTTAAGAGTTTTGCAAAAAAATCGTCCGCGCCGCACTCAGGCTTATGGAACCATGAAACTCATTCAATTTAACTGGTATGTTGATAAAGGACTACTGAATATCAAGAACGGCAAGGTCAGCATTGATTATTCAAAATATGATAACGCGGTATCATCCTTATTAGAAAAAGTTCTGGACATTCAGAACGAAGGCAATCGCAACCAAGCCAATTCTTTTGTCGATCAATGGACAGCTTGGAGCGACGACGTCCACGGGCGCATAGGTCAAAATATGAAAAATGCGGAAAGTTATCGATATCGGCTCGTGACCTATGAGGCTTTGAACGAGTAACCTGTTTTTGCAGGCATTCAATATCCTTCTGTTTCGTTTTGGATCGCAATCTCAAACTGTGTGTCGTTTCCGAACAATGCCTTTGTGTTTGTTTCAGAATGAACCGCTTTAAACCTCGAGACGCAAGATTCTCGCAACAATGTTTCACAATGAGATAAATTTGTTCCATCAAATAAGTTTGACGCAGGTTTTAGCGTTGTGCCAAAATGAGAATGCCGGAATTTTATTCCAATATTATACTATTATTAACCATACTATTTCCCTCCTGTCCCAAAACATTCCAATAATGATACACTCGGCACGCTAATCGCAGGATATTTTCCCAAATACGTTTACGCAATATTTGCTCAATTGGAATATAAGGTTGGTGAACAGTGGGAAATGAGATGTCGATAAAAAAACAAATAGAGCCTCTCTCCAGGGAAGCACGGCTCAATCCGATCATGCCAGTTCCGGCCGTCGAACGGAAGTCAATAAGGGCGATTGAAGTCCCGAAACGTCAAATGAACGTTGCGGCTTTGCGCTTTGCTTTACGCCTGTCCGATGTCATCTGGGTAACATCGTTGATTTTGCTGGTTGTTTGGAACGCCTATATTGGGACCAATAATAAAGGTACCATTGCACCTTTAGCCGCTGGGTTCCTCGGCGCAGTAATATTTATTTGTACATTATCAGCCGCAGGGACTTACATTTTTCATCCCGCCGAGAAACTGATATCACATATGAAGAAGGTCTTTTTTGCCGGGTTTTCTGCGGCTGGACTATGGCTCACAACCGCACTCATATTAAAGCCTGAAACGTTTGAGCCTGATGCTTTGGCTTTTGCGGGCGCACTCGCAATCGTGGCACTCTTCCTGCTGCATGCCTTATACTATTTACAGGTTAGAGGTTTGCATCAACGTCGCGCCCTCGCCCCTAACATTGTTATGCTCGGCGCAACGGAATCAGCCCGTCGAATGATTGAAGAAAACGCGAAGAATCGCGAACTCAATATATTAGGAATATTTGATGATCGACTTAGCCGTGCTCCCGTAGATATTCATGGCGTACCAGTTGTAGGCAAAGTCGATGATCTTTTAGCCTGGGACCAACTCCCTTATATTGACAGAATTGTAGTCACACTACCAAGCATGGCGCAGGCGCGTAAAAACCAGCTTGTTCACCAAATTCGTCGCCTCCCTAATAGAATAGCATTTGTTGTAGATGAATTTGAAACTTTGAACCATCTGCAACAACGTCTAACCGAGATCGCTCATATCAGCGTTCAAGACATTACCGGGAAACCGAAAAGCGGACGTCACACGGCCATGAAACGTATGATGGATATTGGGGTCAGCTCAGTAGCCCTTGTTCTTGGAGCTCCAGTTCTGGCGCTGATCGCGCTAGCCGTCAAACTCGATAGTCCAGGACCGGCTTTGTTTAAACAAAAGCGACACGGCTTTAACAATCGCGAATTTTTTGTCTATAAATTCCGTTCACTGCGCGTCGAACAGGAAGACAAACAGGCCGCCCAACAAGTTGTACAGGGTGATAACCGTGTCACAAAAGTGGGAAGATTTATCCGCAAAACCTCTTTGGACGAATTGCCTCAGCTACTAAATGTTCTCAAAGGTGACATGTCACTTGTCGGCCCGCGACCACATGCGATTGGAATGCGCACGGGCAATATTGAAAGCTATAAGCTCGTTGAAGAATACGCGCACCGTCACAAGGTAAAGCCAGGCATGACCGGATGGGCGCAAATTAATGGATCCCGCGGGCCACTTCATGACGCCGCAGGCGTCGCGCGGAGAGTCCAACTCGATGTCGAATATATCGAGCGCGCTTCGGTTTGGTTCGACATTATCATAATGCTGAAAACCTTGCCATGCTTGCTCGGAGACTCGGAGAATATCCGATAGCCAAAGATTCACAACATAAGGCGAAAGCTGGGAAGGAGCGGTCATGATGGGCCGCTCCATGCTGGCTTACATACCGGTAAATCTGGCTTCGTTGATTGTCAGTTTTGGCGGAATTGTAATTCTGACCCGTATTCTGGGGAGCGCGGAGTATGGCCGCTATGCAGTGGCCATGATCACCATGATGGGCCTCCACATGGGAATGTTCACCTGGCTCGAAGCCGCGATGGCAAGATATCAAGCGCGCGCGGAGCGCAATCATGACGTGAATTCGCACGTCAAGACATTATACGTCTACGCGCTTCGAACAGCTATTCCTGCGCTGGCTCTTTTCTGGGGTGTTCTCTACATCCTCCCGGCATCGATGATCGGGCCTGACATGCGCTTATTGTTGGGCGTGGCTTTAACCTCAACGACCCTGCAACTCTTTCTAAATCTCGGAATGGAAGCTCATAAAGCCGCCCATAGAATTGCGCGTTACAGCGCCAGCTTCGCGACCCATCAATTGATGAGCTTTACAATAGGAATTGTGTTGATCCTGGCGACGCCGATCAGAGAGCTTGGGCCTTTTATTGGTATCGCTATCGCCTCTTTAGTCGTCCTGGCTATCGACCTACCGTTCATGTGGAAGCACATGAAAGGCGGAAAAGTCGAAATTGACCGAGCTAAACGCTATTTTTCTTATGGAATGCCAATCAGTGTTTCGCTGATACTGACTTACGCTTTATCCTCTGGCGACATTTACATTATCAAAGCCATTATGGGCGACTCGGCCGTTGGCGAATATAACGCCAGCTATAACTTTGCTAATCGCAGTCTTGATATTCTCTTTATATGGATTGGCATGGCGATAACGCCCATTGCCGTCACCGCACTTGAGAAAGAAGGGCTGGAAAAGTCGACATCTATTTTAAAGTCTTACGGTGCTGGGTTGCTTTGGATCGCTATGCCAGCCGCAACTGGGATTGCGCTTGTCGCTGAACCCGCCGGCTTTATCCTCGGCGAGGAAGTTCGCCAGGGAGCTGTCAAAATCATGCCCTGGATTGCCTTTGCCGGAGTCATGAACGGCATGATTTCCTATTATGCCCAGCGGGCCTTCATGCTCAGCGGAAAAACTAAAATGTTTGTGTGGGCCATGGTTCCACCTGTGGCTTTGAATATTGGATTAAACCTTTGGCTAGTCCCCATTTACGGCCTAATGGGTGCCGTTTGGTCGACTGTTATCGCTTATGGCGTCGGTTTGGCACTCGCGCTCATACTCGGACGACGATATTTTCCTATTCCCATCCCAGTGAAAGCTTTTTTCCAGATTAGCTTTGCCTGTCTGGTTATGGCCGGTGTCGTTATGGCTATTCCGGTTCCAGCCGATATTCCGGATTTTATCGAAATTCTGATCAAAGCCGGAATCGGGATCGCTGTTTATGGTCTATTGTGTTTTGTCACAGACACCGCCGGATGCCGCATTATCATCAAAAATCTTGTCCAGAAATTTAACGGGGCACCTAAGACCCCGGTGGAGATAGCATCATGAAAACGGATTTCATCATACATCCGTATACAAGCTCGATAGGCCGGCCCAAAGCGCCTGCACTTTCTATCCTGGTTCCTTATTATCATGATAACCCTGTCCCCCTCATCCAGGCTTTGGCTCGCGAATGCGAGGGGCGCAACGATGTCGAAGTTTTGATTTACGATGACGGGAGCAATGACCTCGACCTGAATCGAAAAGCGATTGCACAAGTCAAGAACTGCCTTGCTCCAGTCGGTTTATTCATTGCCGAAGAAAATCGGGGCCGGTCCTTTGCGCGCAATAAACTGACCGAATTGGCGAATGCCGAATGGGTTCTCTTTCTCGATGCAGACATGTTACCCGAAACCGAGACTTTCGTATCCGATTATATTTCACTAATTTCAAGCGATGTCTCCGATGCCATTTTTGGTGGCTTTAAGGTTAAATCGACATCCGAAGATCCCGACCGGGAACTGCACCGGGCTCTATCAGAGGTCTCCGATTGCCTTACGCTCGAGGAACGCCAGTCCGCTGGACCACAATTCGTGTGTTCGTCTAATCTAGCGGTCCGTAAAGATGTTCTGGCATCAGAACCATTTGATCCAGAGTTTTCAGGATGGGGCTGGGAAGATAGTGAGTGGGCAGCTCGGGTTTTCAAAAAGTTTCGATTGGTTCATGCGGATAACCCCGCCTTTCATCTCGGACTTGAGACAACTGATACCTTACTGAAGCGATTTAAAACCAGTGGAGCAAACTATAAGCGATTTACGGGCAAGCACCCGGATCTGGCTCAGACACTACCGCTTTATAAAATCGTTCATAAAATTCGAAGAGTTCCCGGACAAAAACTTTCGCGTCCGATACTCCGCCAAATTGTCAAACTCAGGTTTGCGCCTTTACGCTTACGACTGCTGGCGCTCAAGCTTTGGCGCGCCAGTTGGTATGCGGAGACATTCGCATGATCAGCGTATACGAACCTCGACACGACCTGCTCTCCCGCATCTGCCGCAGAACCACAGTTTTGCGGGGCCAAAAACCATTAAAGCTTCCGGCCGGAAAAGCTGTCGTCAGTTTTTCATTTGACGATTGCCCTGTTTCCGGGATCGATAACGGCGTGAAAGTTCTGGAGAATGAAGGCTGGAAAAGTACAATCTATGTTTCCTGCGGCCTTTTTGAAGTCCTAAATCATTTAGGGAAAATGATGAACGCGGATGATGCAATTGCTCTGCACAAGAGCGGTCACGAGATTGGTGAACACACATTCTCGCATAAGGATTCGACCGCACTCGGCCTTCGCAAGGTTCAAGACGACATTGATCAAAATCAGGAGCGGCTTAACGCTTTAGGCATCCCGGCAAGCGAAACGTTTGCCTATCCTTATGGAGAAACCTTTCCGGGACTTAAAAAGGTCATGGGTCAGCGTTTTAAAGGCTCTCGCGGTATTAATCACCGGGTACATGTCAATCAAGTTGACCTGAACCAGATCGGATCCCTTCCCCTTTACACAAACAAAGTCAACGAAGCCGTTTCTGCGATTAAGAAACTTAAAAAAACCGGGGGTTGGCTTACCTTTTTTACTCACGATGTGCGCGATAAACCTTCCGCTTATGGATGTACGCCAGAAACAATGAAAGCGGTCATCAACGCCGTGAAGGATAGCGGAATCGACGTACTTAATATCAAAGATGCGATTTCAATGTTCGGGGGAACACAATGAGACAGACAAATAACTTGAATTGGAATGAAGGCGTATCCATCGTCGTACCTACATTTCAGCGGCCGGAAGGGATAAAAATAGCGCTTGAAAGCTTAATGACCCAAAAGGTGGATGGTCGCCTCGTCGAAATTGTCGTCGCCGACAATGATCCAGCTGGAAGTGCTGAAAGCACGGTGAAGTCCTACATGGCAAATTCGCCATTTGATATCAAATATGTTCACGTTCCCAACCCCGGCGTTTCAAACGCGAGAAATGGCGCCTTAGAAGAAACACGAGGCCGATTTATTATATTTCTCGATGACGATATGGAAGCCCTTGACGGTTGGGTTCAATCCCTCATTTCCACATCATTGAAATTCAAGGCTGGCATTGTTTTTGGACCTGCGGTCGCAAAAATGCCAGACCCTAACGATCCGCGAAATCCCTATATGGAGCCATATTTTTCACGGATTGCAAAGAAAGAAGACGAAGGCCTAATGACCGAAACACTCGGGACTGGAGGCTGTCTCCTGGATTTAAATCTCTGTGATATGCCAAATCCGCCCTTTGACACGAGCCTCAATGAAACTGGCGGCGAAGATGATATCCTCTTTGACCACTTAAAAATGGGCGGCACCAAAGTCGCATGGTCACCAGCTGCCAAAGCTTGGGAAATTGTACCCGCCAATCGCGCTACGCCAGAATATATCCAGAAGCGTAATTTCGCTTTTGGCCAAGGCCCTACTCATATTCATGCCAATCGTGGCTGGCGCGGCGCACCTGGCGTCATCCGGTTTATGATAACGGGTGCTATCCAAACCTGTTTGTTTGCCCCAGTTTACTTTTTTCTAAAACTCGTCGGTCACCCGGCCTATGTCGCTTATCTAGCCAAAACAGCCCGCGGAGTCGGCAAAGTGTTTTGGGCTGACAGCCTCAGTCCAAAATTATACGGGGCAGCCATTCTTAAAAAGCCTGATCCCCAGCCTGCAGAATAGTTATTTACCCCAAAGCTGCTGCGTGCGTGCATCGCGCCGGCAGCCTTTTCGGTATCGATTATAGTGCGCCGGGTTTTTCTTGTAGTAATCTTGGTGATATTCCTCGGCTTTATAAAATTTAGCGGCTGGTAAAACAGGCGTTACAATATCGCCAGCAAATGGTTTGTTTCGAATAATTGATGCTTTGGATTGGTTGGCCAATTCAATTTGATCGGGTCTTGCAAATATTGCAGTTCGATAACTTGTACCCTTGTCGCAAAACTGCCCGTTGGGATCGGTCGGATCAATATGCACCCAGAAATAAGAGAGCAGCTCTTCATAGCTTACCCGGGTCTTATCATAGACGACCTCAACAACTTCGTAGTGTCCGGTTTCTGTATAAGATACAGATTTATAAGTCGGGTCTTTGGTAAATCCGCCAGAATATCCTGACACGGCTTCTATGACGCCTGGAAGTTTCTCAAAATCTGACTCGATGCACCAGAAACACCCTCCTGCAAAAATAGCCGTATCGATATTTTCGGCGCTGACAGGCTCAGCGTTTTGATTGATGTCTTGGGTTGGCTTATAGGTCTGAGCATCTGCGCAGGCCGACAAAAGCAAGATAGAACTTAAAGCTAATAATTTTCTCATTATACACCTATAGGCCAATCCCACATCACAACCAAATCACATAATCGAGAAAATACAGGTCAAGAAGAGAACTCCTGGAGGCTTAGGCAAATCGATCTTCCAGACCCGAGATAAAGCGATCTGAGATCGAGCGAAAAGCTTTTAACTGCGTGCGAAGCGACAAACACATGACAGGCATTCCGGTTTTATTGACATCCACAATGTATATTTTCTGATCCGCATTTGAGCGCAAAATATCGAGCGCGCCAAAATCTAGTCCAATCCGGTCACAGAATTCACTGATTTTTCTGATCTCATCTTGGGAAAAAACATCATCCGGTTGCTTGGGTATTACGTTTAAATACTCCATCCCAAACCGAACCGCTTTATCCTTTGTTTTATGGAACACGATAATCGGCTTATTCATGATATATAGCAGCCGTAAATCTTCGGTCCGATTATCGGCTCGGCCTGTGGGTATGAGTTTCTGATAAGCGCATTGCGGATCTATTTCAGACGGCAGGATCGGACACTGTATCACCTGACCATCATGCGTGCCGTTCATTTCTGACTTGGCCACAACATCACCGACAAAGGTCGCAGGATCAACGTTAATCGCATAGCCAAATATCTCAAAAAACACGTCACCCACATGACTTTTGGATATATCAAAGGCGCCTTTATTTATGGCGGCCTCATCCATGCTAGTGATGATGTCCTCAGTCAATTCAGTATGCGTATCGTCTGAAAAGACAAACTGATAGTCAGCTCCGTCAATATCATCAACGACTTTAAACCCGGCCATTTCCGCGGCAATGCGGGCATTGTACCAAGGCCCTGGACGCTGTGGGAAAAATGCTATGGTTTTCCGCGGCAATCGCCCGGTCAAAGCGCGGCTTATTTTCGACAATCGCAAAATTCCGTGTAGCGAACCAATTTTCCAAATTTGATAAAATAAATCCTTATCAATCGGGATGTCGACACCGGTCTTGTGGAAATGAATTGAGCGCGTGCTGAACGTCATGCCTTTTAAAAATTTGAACACTCGAACAGAATTCCCATTTTTTAAGTGTTGCGACTCGTTACAGACTTAAATGTATCGTTACAGCAGAGTAAACGCAAAGGCCCAGTTTGTGGATTTCTGTTCGGAAGTGATGGTAGGGGGAGAGGGACTTGAACCCACAACCACCCCGTTATGAGCGGGGGGCTCTAACCAAATTGAGCTATCCCCCCACTTGG
>JAHDDC010000155.1 GCA_020629545.1 Hellea sp. | reverse complement strand
CGGCGACGACTTACGCCAAAATCGTCATGCGCATTGCGCAGGAATGGATGAGCCTAACCGGGATTTTCAACTCCCATTTGATGATGGCCACAGTCGTTGAAAAATACGGCACAGACTTTCAAAAAAAGTATTGGCTTCCCAAATTCACCAGCGGTGAAATTCGCGGCGGGCTGGGCCTGACAGAGCCTAATGCGGGCACCGACCTGCAGGCGATTAAAACCGTCGCCACGCGTGATGGTGATGACTATATTGTCAATGGCTCCAAGACGTGGATTTCCAACGGCATTATGGGCGGGGCGGTTGCGCTTATGGTCAAAACAGATCCGGACGCTGATCCGCGCTATAAAGGCATGTCCATGCTTATTGCGCCAAAAGTCGACCCGGATAATGGCAAGGCCTATGATGGCTTTACCACGGGCAATAAAATGCAAAAGCTCGCTTATAAAGGCATCGATTCCGGCGAGCTGTTTTTTGATAATTACCGCCTCGACGCGAAACGCCATTTAATCGGCGGCGAAGAAGGCAAAGGCTTTTACATGGCCGTTGGCGGGCTGGAGCTTGGCCGTATTAATATCGCCGCCCGTGCTGTTGGCATTTCCCGCCGCGCGCTGGAAGAAAGCACGCGCTACGCCCAAGAACGCCAGACCTTTGGCAAGCCCATTTGCGAGCACCAAGCTATTCAATTGAAGCTCGGTGAAATGGCAACGAAGACCAAGGCCAGCGAACTGATGTGTCTGCATGCTGCTGAGGCTTATGATCGGGGCGAGCGCTGCGATATGGAAGCGGGAATGGCGAAATATTACGCCAGCGAAATGGCGACGGAAAACAGCCTGGAAGCCATGCGCATTCATGGCGGCTATAGCTATTCCAAGGAATATCCGGTCGAGCGCCTGTTCCGCGAAGCCCCGCTCATGTGTATCGGCGAAGGCACAAATGAAATGCAACGGATCATCATTGCCAAGCAGCAGATTGCGAGAAACAAAATTTGAAGATTGCAACGTGGATAATTTTCTTTGCTTTTCTAATAGGACTAGGCGCTTTCATAAAAATCGGGAAGCCTTTTGGAAGCGGTCCAGATATTTATTCTGAAGGCTGCTTAGAGAATATCTGCATCGGTCAAAGTCAATCAGAATTGATTGCTTATTTTGAACAGATCCCTAACCGTCCTTGGATTATAATATATGCAAGGGACATTGATGTAGAAGGCTCTTTAAGTTTACCGACGGACTTGATCGATTATTCTAATGAAAAAGAACTTCTGCAAAGTCGCGTCAATATACCCAATCAAAGGTGGACGGTAATATCTCGGCAAAGTTTTGGGCGCGAGAGATTTATAAATGTAGAAATCAATGATCATAAAGTCATACTTTTACGAGATACGACATATGGTGTGTTTTATATTGACCCATGAGATTATAACATGACCCAACATCTCCCCCTCTCAGGCATTCGGATTATCGCCGTGGAGCAATATGGCGCGGGGCCATATGGCACGCAGCTACTTGCCGATTTGGGCGCGGAAGTCATCAAGATTGAAAATCCCGGCACGGGCGGGGATGTGTCCCGCTTTGTCTCTCCTCACCGCATCGGCGAGACGGACAGTCAGTTTTTCCAGACCTTTAACCGCAATAAAAAATCGCTTTCGCTAAACTTGAAAGAAGAGGAAGGCCGAGCGGCATTTGAAGAGCTCGTCAAAACCGCCGATGCGGTGAGCAATAATTTGCGAGGCGACCTCCCTGCCAAGCTCGGCATTGATTACCCGACACTTTCGAAAATAAATCCGAAAATAGTCTGTGCGCATCTGTCGGCCTATGGGCGTGACAATAGCCGGGCAAGCTGGCCGGGCTATGATTATCTCATGCAGGCCGAGGCCGGGTTTTGCAGCGTCACAGGAGAGCCGGACGGCCCGCCCGCGCGCTTTGGCCTCTCCATGGTCGACTTTATGACCGGCTCTATGATGGCAACGGGATTGGTCGCAGCCGTGCTGGGCGCGCACCGTACGGGCAAGGGCTGTGACGTGGATGTCTCGCTTTTCGATACGGCGCTTCACCAAGTGAGCTATCCCGCGACATGGTATTTAAACGCCGGTCATGTGACGAGCCGTGAGCCGCGCGGCGCGCACCCCGCAATCGTGCCCAGCCAGCTCATGCAGGCGGGCGATGGATGGATCATGTTTTGCTGCCAGACCCAGAAATTCTGGGAGCGCGTGGCCGAGCGGCTCGGCCATCCAGAATGGGTCAGTGATCCGCGTTTTGTCACGGTGGAAGACCGCCGTGAAAACCGTGCTGTCGTGCAACAGGTCATGGAAGAAGTCATGAAAACCAACACGGTTGCCCATTGGATGGAAGAGTTCGCGGGCTATGTCCCCGCAGCGCCCGTTTATGATATCGCCCAAGCGCTGGATAATCCCTATGTCACTGAGATTGATATGGTCTATGAGACGGAACATGAGGGTATGGAGAATGGTAAAATCCGGCTCCTCTCATCGCCTTACCGTATTAATGGTGAACGCCTAAAAGGCGGTATCGCGCCGGAGCTAGGCGCCGATACGGATGAGGTTTTAGGGTGAGCGAACCATCAAATAATACTGGCCCCGGACCTGATCCGGGGTCTCCTAACACACGAGAACCCGGCTCAGCGGCCGGGGTCAAAGGCAAGCTATCAGGCATACGCGTTCTCGACCTATCAGCCTTTCTGCCCGGGCCGCACATGTCCATGATGATGGCCGACCATGGCGCGGAAGTCATTATGGTCGA
>JAHDDC010000011.1 GCA_020629545.1 Hellea sp. | reverse complement strand
AGCGCGTCGGCTGTGTCGTCAAAAGCCTGCCTGACCCACGGGCCGGCAAAGCGCATGACATGAATACCGTTAGGGCCGAGAAATGCGTCTGTTGAGTGGTAGCGGCAAGAATTCTCACCAGTTGCTTCGATGATTTGATCGCGCCGGGCCGGGTAGGGCCAGACATCATACATGGGCAGTTCCCAGGATAATAGCTTTTCGGGTTCATAGGCGCAGACAAATTCAGTGTTTTCGAAAAATTCCGGGCCTGCATTGACATAAGACTTTAGTTTCATTTTGACGGCGGCGCCCATCTCCAGCGTACTTTCACATTCGACGCAGAAAGGATTCCACTCCGGATATTTTTCCATGTCGATCAAAATGTCCCAAACGACGGAGGCCGGCGCGTTGATCTCAACTGTCTTGGAAATGACAAAAGCTTCGGGATCAAATTCCTTCATCTCAGCGATTTGCGGATGTTTGGATATGTCCATGGTGTTCTCCTAATATTTCAAAATTTCGACTTTTGGCGTCGGGTGGGTTTTCGCGCCCGTCCAGCGCCAGAGCATAGCGCCGCGGTGATGCTCGCAGGTTTCGAGCCGGTTTGGGTGGCCTTCGGGTCCGCCGACCTGAACAGTCACCGTTCCATCATCATTATAATGCGCGCTCTGATTATTGACCCAGATTTTGTGATGGCGATAATCGAGGCTCTCTAGCCACATATTTTCGAGCTGAAAGTTCCAGCCTTCGCCGTCAGGAATTTCGCTGGTAATTTTCAGATATTCCCGGTCGCCCAGCTCCCACCATCCATGTAGATAATATATCATCGGGTCGCCGCCGGCGCGAATGAACATGGATTGGTCATGGGTGTTCAGGGCATTAAAATTATTCGCTCTGAATGTTTCCGCCCAGTGCAAAAAGGTTTTAGCTGTGCCCGCGACAAAGGCCGGAACCGATGTCAGAGCTGTTTCAAGTTCAGAGAGGCTAAGGGGGTCGGGTTTCCCGGTCTCGCTGATACACTCTAATTTTACCTGCGCCGGGATTTCTGTATTCTTATCAAAAAATGTCTGGCGAATGATCAGGATTGAACTGTCATCTTCCAGCGGCAGCCAGTTGGATTCCTGCCGCGCTTTACTGGCAATAATCTCAAAATTGCCTTCAGCGTCGCAATCTACATTGCGGATATCGATCTCACCTGTCGAGGCCATTGTTCCGTTCACGGCATATCGATTGGCTTTGGTCGCAAAGGAAAAAATGGGTACAGTCCCGCGATGGCCTGAAATCCGGTAAACTTGGTCGCCAGATATCGTCGCGTTCTGATAAAAATTATCCGGATTATCGGCACCGATTTTTGCCGTGGCGTGACTGGCCTGATAAAGCCCGGGAAATGCCGGGTCGCCATTTTCCAGAAACATCTCCAATGCTATCCGGTTCAGCCGTGTAAGATAGCGTAGGCCTTCGGCCTGCTCCAAAGGATCAGGTTTGAGGGAATTGTTCAAAATAATATCGCTATGGGCTTCCAGAGCCCGGCAATAGGTTTTCCAAATGTCGCTCGGCGAGGCCAAGTTAAGGCGCCATATACTGACCGCCATTGACGTCAAGGGTCGCGCCGCTGACGACTTTGGCATAGTCAGACACAAAATAGAGCACAGATTTGGCGCAGTCTTCTTCGGGCGGAATAATGCCGAGGGGTATGCGGCTGCTAATCTCACCAATCACTTCGTCCCGATCCCGTCCGGTTGAGACTTGATGATCGATATAGCCGTAAACCGGTGCGCCGCCGATCCAGCCCATGCGGCAGGAATTGACCCTGACGCCAAACGGGCCAAAATCCTTGGCCATGTGGCGGGTAAGCGCCGCCATGCCGCCTTTAGAGGCGGCATAGGCGGCTTCCCCTGGGAATGGATTGACGGTGGCCATGGTGTTGACATTGACAACCGCGCCGCCGCCAGCCTTTTTCATAGCTGGAAGGCAGGCCTGTGCCATGCGCAGCGCGCCAACACAATTCACATCATAAATGCTAGCCCAGTCATCAGGATTGGCGACATCACAAGTCGCCCAGTCACCGTGGTTATAAGCCGAATTGACCAAGCCATCGATCTGTCCAAATTCTTCGGCGACGATCCCGGCCAGAGCTTTACATTGATCCGGCTTGGTTACATCGCATGCCATCGCGACCGCCTGACCACCATCTGCACGGATATCGCTGACAAGTTGATTGATGAAGTCTGCGTTGCGGGAGCCCAGCCCGACTTTAGCGCCTTCAGCTGCCGCGATTTTGGCCATAGATTGGCCCATACCGATCCCGACTCCGCTGATAATGACGACCTTGTCTTTGAGTAGCATCCTCGACCCCATAATATATTTTGCGTAGTAAATAGCGCAATTTCTTACGAAGATAAACGCAGGACTTGGTATTTGTCTATAAACTGCGTAGTAAATGGGCCGATAGCTACGCAATGGCGAGGGAAATATGCTGCCAGGCAAAGATCATTTCATCAATGCTGCCCAAGAACAAACCGGTCTTTCAGATTTTGGGGATCCGTGGATGCTCGGGCATATAGAGCCTTTGGTTGCGGCGCTCAATAAAACCGCAAAGCTAGGACCGGAGGGTGTTTACGGCGCGGAGATGATGATTACGGGCGCCCTGTCTAACCGCCTTCGTCTTATGAAAATGCTGAAGGATCATCCTGAAATTTTAGAAGAGACCGTGGATGTGGCCGCTGTTTTGTCGGGTCTGCCGCGGACGGGTTCAACCATGCTCCACCGTATGCTGGCCTCTGCGCCTGACCTCACCGCCATGCGGTGGTATGAGGCGCAAAACTATCTCCCGCTTCCCGGCGAGGTTAAAGGTGATCCGTCGCCGAGAATTGCCGCCGCCGAAGGCATTCTGGCTTATATGCTTGGTAAAATACCGGAGCTAATGTCAATCCACCCCATGAGCACGACTCAGCCCGATGAAGAGGTCATTGTGCTGGGGCAGCTCTTCTCGAGCTCCATGATTGAAAGCACTTACTTCGTGCCGGATTTTGCAGCCTTCTTGGATGAGCAGGACTCGATGCCGGCTTACCGCGATCTGATCATCATCTTGAAGTGTCTGCAATGGCAGGATGAGGGCCGCGCCGGGAAGAAATGGGTCCTCAAGACCCCAGGCCATCTCTCATCTATGGCCACAGCGCTTAAGGCATTTCCAGAGGCCAAATTTATTACGACCCATCGTGATCCGGTCGCCACAGTCCCGTCATATTGCTCCATGGAAGCCAGCCTTTATAAAATGGGATCATCTGAAATCAGTCATCATGATATTGGGGCGTTTTGGGCGCCGCGTCTGAAATTATGGCTCGATAACTATATGAAGGCCCGAGCCGGAAGCGGGCAGGGGCGATTCCTCGACATTCACTATAAGCGTCTTTTGGATAATCCGACTGACGTCGGTGCAGAGGTTCTGGAATTTGCGGGTATTCCCATGAGCGCCGAGATTGAGTCCGGTATGGAAGACTGGATTGAAGCTAACCGCCGGGAACACCGGGCGCCGCATCAATACAATCTGGAAGATTTTGGATTAAGCGCGGATGAAATCAAGGCCTCATTCGAGACCTATCTAAAAACGTTTCTCAGCTAATGCAGACCGAGCCAACAGAGGATAAACTACGTGTCGATAAATGGCTGTGGATGACGCGATTTTTCAAGACCCGACAATCTGCGACTAAGGCAGTCAATGGCGGTAAGATCAAGGTCAATGGCCAGAGGGTTAAGGCTGCTCACAAAGTTACGCCAGGTGACAATCTTCATATTATCCGGCTTGAAAATATCTGGTCGGTTGAAATTTTAGGCATTCCGCATCGCCGGGGTCCCGCCAAAGAAGCGCAGCTGCTTTATGCGGAATCAGAAGAGAGCATAGCTGCACGGGCGGACGTAAGTTCAACCCGCCGCGCCGAAAGAATAAGCCGTCCTCGGGAAGATATTCGCCCGGATAAACGTCAGCGCCGACATCTTCGGGTGCTCAAAGGCAAGGATTAAAGCTGGACTTAACTCGGGCGCTTTTTGCGTTTGAGTTTCTTTACGGATTTCTTTGGTTTACCGGAAGATTTCTCGGCTTTACGCTTTACATTACCCCTGTCTTTGGGTTTGTGGCCATCTTTGCCCTTGGGGCGCTGACTGCGCTTGCGCTCCCGGTCGCGTTTCTTTGATGGATATTTCGATTTATCACGCGGTTTAAATTCCGGCTTATTCTCCGGGGCGCTAAAGTCAGGCATGCCTTCGAGACGGCTGGCTGTAATAGCCTTTTCAATCTTACCGTCCGGGCCGATATTCTCAATGAAGCTATCGACGCCATCTGGCGCGATTTCAATAAAGGTTCGGGTTTCACTGATTTTAATAGACCCAATCTGGCCTTTCTTCAGGCCCCCGGATTTACAGAGCATGGGCAAAATCCATCGGGGCTCTGCCTTTTGCTTCCGTCCCAGATTAAGTGAAAACCATACCCCATCCTCAAAGTCATTGCGGCCGCGTCCCTTGCGCTCACGCCCTGAGCTTGGCTGATAACCGCCATCATTTGACGGATCGTAATTTGAGACTCCGAGCAATTCTTCAGGTGCCGCGCGCCCAGCTCTATAATTGCGCAGGAAAAGCGTTGCGATGGTTTCCGGCGTGCTCGCCTTTAGGAGCTGAACAACAATATCGCGCTCTTCCTCTGTGACTTCGTCTTCGAGCATGAGAGATCCGAGCAGACGTTCATTGTCTTTGGCGATCACATCGGCCGCTGACGGCGGAACATCCCACTGCGCGGTAACATTGGCGTCGCGCAATATGCGCTCGGCTTTGCGGCGGCCATTATGGGGCACGATCAGCACGCTGACGCCTTTGCGTCCGGCGCGTCCGGTGCGGCCTGAGCGGTGCAAAAGCGCTTCCCGATTTTTCGGAATGGAAGCATGGATCACGAGTTCCAGGTCTGGAAGGTCCAGTCCGCGTGCCGCAACATCCGTTGCGATACAGACCCGCGCCCGGCCATCACGCATGGCTTGAATAGCGTGGCTGCGTTCTTTTTGGGATAGCTCGCCTGACAAGGTGACGACGGAAAACCCGCGATTGTGAAAACGCTGAGTCATACGGTTCACGGCAATCCGTGTATCGGCGAAGACGATCGCGTTCTTCGCATCATAATATTGCAAGACATTGACGATGGCGTTTTCCTGATCGTTTTTATTCACGCTCAGCGCGCGATAGGTAATGTCTATATGTTGCGGGGCTTCGCTAACGGTGTTGATCCGTTTCGCATTTTGCTGAAATTGTTGCGTGAGGCGGGCAATCGATTTTGAGACCGTCGCCGAGAACATCAAAGAGCGGTGCTCTTCAGGGGCTGAGTCTAAAATGAGGCCGAGTTCTTCACGAAAACCCATCTTCAGCATTTCGTCCGCTTCATCCAGAACGACGGCCCGGATATCATCTGTCACAAGAGAGCCGCGTTTTATATGATCACATAGCCGTCCCGGTGTTCCGACAACGATATGGGCGCCGCGGGCCAGGGCGCGCCGTTCATCGCGCATATCCATCCCGCCAACACAAGTGGCCAGTTTCGCGCCGGCAGGTTTATAAAGCCACTCGAGCTCTTTTTTAACCTGTAGGGCCAGCTCACGGGTCGGGGCAATCGCAATCGCCAGCGGACTTTCCGCAGGGGCCATGGCTAGGTCATCGCCGAGTAAGGTTGGCGCAAGGGCCAGACCAAAGGCCACGGTTTTACCGGATCCGGTTTGCGCAGAAACCAAAAGATCGACAGTCTCAAGGCCTGGTTCGGTTACGGCGGTTTGGACGGGCGTTAGCGATTTATAACCGCGCGCGGCAATCGCACCCGCCAAGGCTGGGTGAACATTTGGAAACTCTGTCATAAATATCTTTCGCGCGCGCTCTGCGCCAGCCGCAATGAAGTCTGGCGGGCCCTTTAGGGGTCATAGGGCCCGAGGTCTAGTCTAAACTTACCGTAATTGCATAGTTTTGGCGGCTCTGATTTGAATAACGCCATTGTCATTTTCTAATACGTAATAATATTTGTTTGTTTTAGCTCTGACGATTTCTGGTTCTATTCCGTAATTGAGGTCCCCGCCATATATGTGGATAATAGAACCTTCCGACCGCCAAACGACGCCAATGATTTCGCCGTAGTCAAATTCCATATTAAACATGTTGTCGACCTCATATCCTTTTCGTCCGATATGATTACAATATTTGACGTCCGGTTTTGGGCAGACGTTGAGATCCCGCCAATCTGGTTTTTGATCATAAATGGCTTGAAATTCGGCCTTTTTGGCTGCCCGCGCTGTGGCGTTTTTTTCCTGTTTACGAACATCAATGAGGTCTTCGATTTGAGTGAAGGATAATTTCATGAGATCGGATTTGTCGCGCCCAAGGAATTTTGAAGCCCCGTCGAGTTCTTGGCTGAGGGCTGTACGAATTTCAACCGGGAGCTGGGTAATAGGCATATTTTTGATTTCAGAATCCGTAAGCAAATATTTATCCGCGCCAGGCACTGAACGAATAGCGGTCTCCATTTCCAACAGCTTCGCTTTAAAGTTATCGAGCGGAAAGTGAATGTCGCGGCCACTTTTTGGAGCGTCCACACTCGCAATGTTTAAAATAAGCGTCTTCTTATCTCTAATCTTTAAGGCCATCTCCCAGTTGAACTTAAAGGCAACGGTTTGATATGGTGCGGTTTCAGGCCCGTCCTTCCAGCTGCCATACTCGGCATCAGGGCCAATCGCTTTGGCGTCTTCAATTTGAAAATAGACCTGATGGTCGTCGTGATTGATCAGACGAAACTTGGCATAGAACTTTTTGGGCGCCCGAATATCACCAATCCATTGTCCGGCAGTTAAATCATTCTTGGCTTCAAGACGAAATGTGATTTGGACGTCATCTTTTCGGGCAGCTATGCCCCAGAGTTTTCCGTCGGCCGGTTTATCAGCCCCCTGGCTATAGACTGGCTCTATTCCCCATTGCCAATCCATATCTTCGGATGCCTGACTTTCTCCCGGACATAGACATAACAACAGGAGAATCAAAGGTAAGATCAAAGATTTCACATTCATATACGCATCTTTCTATTAATCTGATTGTTCCCGCAATCCGACATACTGTCAAAACATCTAAAATAGAACAGAAAAATGTAAAGCCTACTTGACATGTAAAGTAGGCTTTACTATGTAAAGGAAACTTTACAAGAATGAGGTAGCTATGAAGCTTGGCAAAGCTGCAAAGAATTATGTGTTGACCATATTGGGTATGATAGTCGTCTATCTGAGCGCCGTCGTCGCCCTTATAATGATGAGAGATTCCTTGGCGCATTCCGACATGGTTATGACGATTATGGATATAGCTTTTCTGGCCAGCATTATGATCGCTTCTATGTTCTTTATTCGAAATCCGAACAAAGATGTTAAAGGAGTTTATCATGAAACCCGTTGAAGCTAGACGACGATATTTTCGCGTTTTTATCCCCTCTATGGGCCTGTACTTGCTGTCGACTTTGGGGGCAACGCTATTATTGAAATCCAATGATGTCACGCATTGGCTCAGATATGTAATTGCCATTATTCCCGCTTTGTTTATCTGGTGGCTAGTTTGGGCTCAGGTCAGATATTTCAGAGAGTCAGATGAATTTGAGCGGTCGCGTCAAATAACGGGCGCCATGTATGGGATAGCCTTGCTGATGATCGTCTCTACCGGATGGGGATTTCTGGAAATGTTGGCTGACGCACCGAAATTTCCAGTATTCTATATATTTCCATTGTTTTGTGTGGCCTATAGTTTTGGCCGTTTTCGTACCCGATCATCCGGTGAGTGCTGCTGATGAAAAACCAATTGAGGCAATTGCGGACCGAGCAGGGGTGGTCGCAGGCGGTTCTGGGTGACAAGCTTGATGTATCTCGTCAGACGATCAACGCCATTGAAACCGGCAAGTATGATCCGTCTTTGCCTTTGGCCTTTAAGATCGCCCGTCTTTTTGATTGCACGATTGAAGCTGTTTTCGACGACGAAGCTGAGGCCATTGACTACAAACTCTGATAGGTCTTATCCATTTTCTTTAAGACTTCCGGCAGATTGTTTGTCCAAAACTTATTGTTCATTTTGACATCTCTCGACGTGACAAAGCGTGCGAACTCAGCGGCATCTCTCCGGTATTTTTGATAGGCTTCCTTTTGATTTGTCTCGAGCGCCGTGGTCATTAAAGACAGCATGACAGCCATTTGCCCTCTTAACATTTTCTCCCGGCCGGGATCACGTTGAATTGCCAATTTAGCGTTATCCAGTGCGTCATGGAGCACTGAGTAACTTTCATCATAGTTCTTTAAATATCGAGCGGCACTTCCCAGACCCAGCTGAGCATAGATGAGTTCTTCAAAATTACGGTAGTCTTGTGGGTAGGCGGCATATTGTTTTTCTAATATTTGGACTTGCTGAGTCCGCAATTCGTAAGCCTGTTGATATTCTTTTGAACGCCGATAGCTTTCGGCGAGCCAGGCAAAGTTTTCGGCCTGTCTTTGTTTTAGCCATGATGATGAATCGTCCTGTGTAAGAGTGTCGAATAGCCCGGCGGCGACTTTCAATCGCGTTCGCGCGTCCACATCATCACCCACCGCCATTTGTACTCGTCCGCAATTGGTTTTGGCCATGGCAAGCTCTGCCGCGAAGATCGGATTGTTATTATCACGTGCAACCAATTCTATGGCCAGGGCTTCATACTCTTTTAAAAATGGCATTTCGGCCGCATGATCTCCGGCTCGGCGATGCGGAACGGACTGCCAATAGGCACTGCGCGCATGCTCAAACAATCGACGCGTGGAGTCTGGTGCCGCGGTCTTATTTTGAAGTGTCATATCGTATGACTCTTCAAATGTTCGGGCCGCTTTGTCCGAATGCCCGAGCTTATCTTCGACTTCGCCGATCAAATGAAGCGTTCGGGCGCGTCGGCCTTTTGCCTCAAAATCCATATCAGAGGGATTAGACAGAGCATAATATTCCAAGGCCTTTTCACCCACCACATCAAGGACTTCAAGGCGTCCAACTGGTTCAAGACGGGTTCGCAGATCTCCGAGCATAAATTCGATCAGATCTTCCGCCTGGGCTCTATTGGACTCGGCAGCTTGTTTGGCAATTTCGGCTTTATTCTCAGCAATATTGGCTCTCACCGTCAGAATGCCCATCGTCGCCATTATTACGCTGGCAACCGTAATTGCGCTTAACGCCTGCTTGCGCTTGCGCTGCAAATCGCGTCTTACAATGGCATCAAGCCCGACTCCTGCCAATGCCGATATCAGTTTCAGAGTTCCAATTCTCTCACCGTCGCCCATTTCTCTTAGGTCCGCGGCCAAAGGTTCTGCGGGAATATCGGAAACCTTGCCATCAGCTCCGGTTTCAAATCTGAGGGCTCTGGGAATGCATTCCAAATCTGGACGGCCCTTTGATGCGGCGAAAGGTTCGCCGTCGATAATAGCCGTAAATATATTGTCAGCGCGTCCTTGCGCCTTAAAAAATAGAATTTCTTTTTCCACCCATTTAGAGCGCGCCGATTGAGGGGAACACAGCACAATCAAATTTTCAGAATTTGTGAGGGCGGACTTAATCGCATCCCCGAGGCTAGACCCGCTCGTTAATTCATCTCTATCTCTAAAAATCGGTTTAAGGCTTTTATAGCCCAAACCTAATGAATTGGGCAGATGGTACCGCTCTAGTCGTTCATGTAATTGCGCGGCTATGGCTTCATCAGTATGACTATAGCTGATGAAGGCTTTATATCTGAAATTCTCACCCATGAATATCCCCAATAGGAGCGCGAGCATAAAAGAGCAAACCCACAGACTCAAATCAATCGAAATATTTGAGGCAGATTTGGAATCTCTATATTGGGCGTTCAGCCATAAAAAAACCCGCCGTGAAAGCGGGTGTTTTTAAAAAATGCTCTTTAGATTAAGCGGAGAGTTTATCCTTAGCCGGTTCGCGCAGGACATACCCACGCCCCCAGACTGTTTCGATATAGTGGTCTCCGCCGGTTGCTGATGCGAGCTTCTTCCGCAGCTTACAGATAAAGACATCAATAATCTTCAGCTCTGGCTCGTCCATACCGCCATACAGATGATTTAGGAACATTTCCTTTGTGAGCGTTGTGCCTTTACGCAAGGAAAGCAGCTCTAGCATTTGATATTCTTTGCCGGTCAGGTGAACGCGATGATCGCCGACTTCAACAGTCTTGGCATCCAGATTGACCTTGATATCGCCGGTTGTGATAATGGATTGGGAGTGGCCTTTGGAGCGGCGCACGACCGCGTGAATGCGAGCGATCAGTTCATCTTTGTGGAAAGGCTTTGTCATATAGTCGTCAGCACCGGTGCCGAGGCCGCGGACTTTGCTGTCGATGTCTGATGTTCCGGAAAGGATAAAGATTGGCGTATTGACTTTGGCCAACCGCAGGGTCTTCAAGACATCAAAACCGGGCATGTCCGGCAAGTTGAGGTCAAGAAGTATTATGTCGTAATCATAGAGCTTGCCCAGATCGACCCCTTCTTCCCCAAGGTCTGTCGTATATACATTGAAGCCCTCAGACTTCAGCATTAATTCAATGCCCTGTGCAGTTGCACTGTCATCTTCAATTAGAAGAACGCGCATAAGCCCTTACCTCCCGGCGAATCACCCCCATTAGCAATGGGAATATGGTTAACTTAGTTTCAGGCTTAGGGGAATCCCGTAAATCAAGTGTTAACGACGATGTAGGTTTTTTAACAATAATTCTTAACAAGGCATCAGAATTCCGCTGAAATAAATTCACATCTGTTTACCTGACCGTAATTAAGTTCATGTACAACAGCATCAAATACGAGGTTTACTCGATAAAAATATAAATAATTAGGTGAGTTATGAGTCAGGCAATGGAGCGGAGTATCCGCCAAACACGCTTTGCGATTGAAGATCTTCAGAAACGCATTGCCGTTTTAGAAGCGACACGTGAAGACCTGGAACGTCAAATTCGTAAGTTAAACGATAGCGTACCGGAAGAAGAAGTCGACGCAGACGCGCGAAAAGACGGATATGTGGCTTATGGGTCATATGCGCAGTCCGTTATTGCGCGCAAAAAGAATATTCGGTCTTCTCTCGAAGATATCAATGCTCAAAGCGGTGAACTTTCGAATGAGTTACAAATGGCTTTGGAAGCCCTTGACAGTTTTGAGCGGGTTCGCGCACGGCAGCTCGCGCAGCAGGCCGAGAAACGGCTTAAGCGCGGCGCTTAAGGTTTAAGTCAAAGTGGGGACGAATGGCGGGCTTGCCCGCCATTTTTTTGTGCCTAAGGTGCGGGGCTATCATTCACCCAGCTCAGCACGTCATCCATGCCGTAATCTGAAGCCAGTGTCTCCCATTCATTTTCTGCGACCAGTGAAATCGTTTCATCAGGCGCAGCGGCTTGGTTCAATAGATTTGATCCGGCAAATCCCATCATGAATGAAATCGCCATCATAGCCGCGATGACTTTATAACCGAAACCTCGAGCGGGTGGCTGAATATTGATCGGAGCGTCGTCTTGATGCCCCAATGAACTCATAATTCTGGCCTTCAAAATATCGGTACCCGGTTCAATCCGGGCTGATTCCAGCGCGGCGTCAATTTTGCGCGCGCCATCCAGAAGCTGTTCTGCATCACGACTATGAGCCTCTACAAAGGATTGGGCGGCCGCGCGGCTGTGATCCGGCCAGCGGGCCTCATTGGCGCCGTAAATTTCAATAAGTCGGGCAAAGTCGTCGCGGGTCATGATAATCTCTCAATAGGTTCAAGCTGTTGTTTAAGTGTTTTACGGGCACGCCGCAAAAGCGATTCAAATGCGGCCGGCGCAATGTCCATGATTTCGGCACTCTCTTTCAAAGACAGGTCCTGATAGTAAAAAAGTGTTAGCGCTGCCTTTTGCCGTTCCGGCATGACATCGATCTGTCCGCGCAGTACGGCATTTTCCTGATGGATCCCAAAGCTTTGCTCGGGGTTATTTTCCAGAGAAGGCGTTTCGGGAACTTTGTCGGTGTAAACAGGTTTGCGTTTTCGGAGGTGGTCAAGACAGGCGTTTGTCGTCACCCGTCGCATCCATGTTATCAATTTTGCATTTCCCGTTTCCCAGTTTGGTAACAAATGCCAAGTCTTAAGAAACACGGTCTGAACAATATCCTCGGCCAGATGAACGTCGCCGAGCATCTGCGCGGCTAGCGCAGAGAGCTTTCCGATATGCCGATCAACGAGCAAACTAAAAGCCTGTTGATCCCCTGACATCATTGCCGGAAGCAAATCACCATCCGGGTCTTCCCCGAATGGTTTTGATTTTTTGATATTCAAGGCCACGTGACTAGCGGTTAAACATCCGTCTGCGTTTCTTGTGACGTTTACGTCGTGCCTCGCCTGCTGTTAGGACGCCGTCACCATCTGCATCCATCCGGTCAAACATTTGATTAATGCCCGTTGCGTGTTCCTGAGCCGAGATCAATCCGTCACCATTTGCGTCAATTTTTGTCCAGTGATCTGCCTTGCTTTGCCGGTCGCCTCGACGTTCGGAGCGGGGGCCGCGTTTATTACTGCGAAGCTTGGCCATATGTTCACGAATCGCTTCACGCTCAGAATCATCAATTTGCCCGTTTTGGTTCGTATCAAATTGCCCCATGATTTTTTCTTTTCGGCTGCTTCGCGCTTCATTGCGCGCTTCGCTTCGCGCTTCACTTTGTGCCTCATATTCTGATCTTGAAACGAAACCGTCGCCATTGGCGTCCATTTTGTCGAACCGCATAGCGCGCTTTTCTGATTCCATATTCGCTCGGAATGTCTGCCGCTCTTCTTGCGTAAGATATCCGTCACCATTCATATCGGTTTTGGCAAACTTCTCTTGCGCTGCAGCGGTAAATTCGGCGAGCGTGATCTGCCCGTCATTATTGGTATCGGCATTGGGCCGCGCATGGGCAGAAATAGCGATCGTGGATACAGACAATATTCCTGCCGCTACAATTAACTTCAAACGTGTCATAAGACCTCCTTTAGTCGTCTAATACATTAAACGCGGGAGGCCGTAAAATCCGTCGCTCATGACACAAAATTTTTTGATTTTAAGCAGAATGTGCCGATAAGGCGTTATGCGGCGTTAAACATCTTGGACTGTTCAATCATATTGACGAGAGCCTTGGGAGCAATCCAGGGGTCATCGGCGTGACCCAGATAGGGCGGGGGAGCGCCCAGAAATTCATTGATTGTCTCGATCAGCAGGAGCGCGGCTTCATTGGCTTCGCTACGGGGGCCAAAGGACATTAGCAACGGATCATAATCTGGATGCCGCCGGCGAATAGCTTCCATCATCCAATAGGCGCGCATATATTTGTCGCTTTCGGCTGAGTAACACAAAAGGCTGGCATCTGATGCGCCGGCCAATCTTACATGAGCCGGGGTACATCCATCCTCGACACCAACGAAAACCCAATCATATTCCATGGATAAAGCGGCTAAACTGCCTAGCAGAATATCCAGGCTCATTTTTCCGGCAGCAACCATTGTGAAGTGTTCATTGGAGGTGACATATTTCACATCGCGCATATCGGCGCCTTGGAAAAAGACATCAGCGAGAGTCTTATTATAGATTACCCCAGCGGCGTCCATGAGTTTACCGTCCTGACAATCCAGTAGTAATACCGTCTCTCCGCGGGCGGCTGCGGCCTTCGCCATGGATATTGTGATATCCATTAATTCCAAGTCGGCATTGGCCGAAAATACCGGAACCAATTGCCGTTTTGGCGATATTTCAGTGTGTGGCATGTTTTGCTGCGCCATTCTTAACACCCTTATAAATGCCGTCTCTTGCGGCTTGGGTGTTTTATAACTTGGAGGTATTAAAGTGCGTCTAAATCAACAGGCAGCCCAAGGGTATTTCTGGTTTTATGGTTAAGAATGGGTGAGTAACAGAAGGGCCGTTTTGCCATGAAAAAAGCCGCCTTAAAGGCAGCTCAAACTCGTTTTATAATGTCAGATAGAATTATCTGTATTGTTGGATCCGTGTCGTTCGAAGTCCCGGAATCCCGTAGCTTTCGATTGAACGTTGCCACGACAGAAACTCTTCGCCTGAAATTCCATATCGTTCGCAGGCCGCTTCCAGTGTCAATAGTCCGCCTCTGACGGCTGCAACGACTTCGGCTTTCCGTCGTATAACCCATCGCACTGTATTTGGCTTCGGGAGGTCGGCGAGTGTCAGCGGAGTCCCCTCCGGACCGATCACCACATTTTCTCTCTTCATTTTCTGAGCGGTCATTATTATTTGCCCCTATTATTCTCAGTTTCACCTTGTGAACTGCAAATATAAACGCGGAGTCTTAAAAAGACTTTAAGTCTTGAAAAAATATTGAATAAAAACAATGGTTTACCAAGGTTAACAGCCGTCAATCATGGTTAACAAGCTACTTTGAAAAAAGTAAACCTTTGATTCTATTGAGGCTTTTTTGTGGATTCGCCAAAATTGATGTCTCGACTTGCGACAGCTTCATTCCTATATGATCTCGGAAATTAATAAAATCCGGCCCAATCGTTAATAGCTTCATCGGTTTTTTGGGGTTTGGCCTGAGCGTAAACAGTTGAGATGGTTGAAAAAGAAAATAGTTTAGGGTTTCGCAAGCCGCCCTCCGAAACCCGGGTGGTCGTTGCCATGTCAGGTGGTGTTGACAGTTCTGTCTGTGCGGCCTTGCTGGCCAGGGATGGTTATGATGTCATCGGCGTGACCTTGCAGCTTTATGATCATGGGGCTGCCATTCAAAAAGAAAAAGCCTGCTGCGCGGGTCAGGACATTTATGACGCGCAGCGCGTAGCCGAAATGATGAATTTCCCGCATTATGTTCTCGACTATGAAAGTAATTTCAAAGACAGCGTTATGCAGGATTTTGCCGACACCTATCTTATGGGGGCGACACCTATCCCTTGCGTGCGCTGCAACCAGACGGTCAAGTTTCGTGACTTATTGAAAGTTGCCAAGGATCTGGGTGCTGATTGCATGGCGACCGGCCATTATATTAAGCGCGTTATTGGACCTAACGGACCAGAGCTGCATCGTGCCCATGATTACGGCAAAGACCAAAGTTATTTCCTGTTCGCCACCACGCGAGATCAACTGGATTTCCTGCGGTTTCCGCTGGGCGGGATGGACAAGAGCCAAACGCGTCGTTTGGCGGTCGAACTGGGATTGCGTGTGGCGTCTAAGCCGGACAGTCAGGATATTTGTTTTGTGCCAGACGGCAAATATACGGATGTTATTGAAAAGCTCCGCCCGGACGCAGCGGACCCCGGAGACCTGGTCCACGAGGATGGACGGGTTCTAGGTCAGCATCGCGGGATTATGTATTATACAATCGGGCAACGCCGTGGATTAGGCCTTAAGGATGGATCAGGGCAAGACCCGCTATTTGTCGTGCGTATAGATGCGGACAAGAAGCAAGTGATTGTGGGGCCGCGAGAAAGCCTGGGCCGATCATTAATTTTCCTGCAAGATGTCAATTGGATTGGCGATGGTGATTATGGAAAAGAACTCGACGGCCTGTCCATAGGTGTGAAAATCCGTTCGACCCGCCCGCCAGAGGCGGCACGATTAGTCTGGGATGAGGATCACCTTTACGTCCAGCTGGAAAAACCAGAGGAGGGTGTTTCGCCCGGACAGGCTTGTGTGTTTTACGCCCCTGGTGAAAATCAGGCTAGGGTTCTCGGCGGAGGCTGGATCACAGAAACGGCTTAGGTAATTATGCGATTAACATCGTATTAGATATATTCCGATTAAAGGTTGAGTCCTAACCTTTATAAAGGAGCCTTTATTATGGCCATCATGAAATCTGTAGAAATTATGTCTGACAGCGCAAAGTCATTCGAAGACGCGATTGAAAATGGTGTCGAGCGCACAGCTAAAAGTGTCGATCATATCCGCTCTGCTTTTGTCAACAGCCAGTCAGTTGTCGTTAAAGACGGAAAGGTCACAGCCTTTCGCGTCAATATGAATATCACATTTGAAGTGAAATAATATTTCTCAAACCCCTGAAAAAACAGGGATTGAAAATTCAAGTCCGCCCCATAAACTGGGGCGGATTTATTTTTTGAACTATCTAAGAGATCTTTATGACAGATAAGGTTGTTATTGTGGGCATGGCCCGAACTCCCATGGGTGCTTTTCAGGGCGCATTTAGCAGCGTGGCAGCACCTGATCTCGGAGCCGCCGCCATCAAGGCAGCGGTCAAAGAAGCCGGTATTGATGCTGATAGCGTTGAACAAAGCGTGATGGGCTGCGTGCTGCCAGCTGGCCAAGGGCAAGCGCCCGCCCGCCAAGCCGCCATTAAAGCCGGGCTATCGAAAAACTGCGAAGCCACTACGATCAATAAAATGTGCGGGTCGGGCATGCAGGCTGCCATTATGGTTCACGATGCTATTAAGGCGGGTTCTGTTGATGTGGCGGTCGCTGGCGGTATGGAGTCCATGACAAATGCGCCATATCTTCTTCCAAAGGCGCGTGGGGGAATGCGAATGGGGAATGCTGAGATTGTCGATAGTATGATGTTTGACGGTTTGACAGATGCCTATGAAGGCGGCGCTATGGGTGTGTTTGCGGATATGATCGCGGGTGAATATCAGTTTACGCGCGAAGCTCAAGATGCCTATGCGATTGAGTCTGTCAGACGCGCTAAGGCCGCGCAGGAAAATGGTGATTTTGATCGCGAGATAACGCCTGTCACGGTTCCTAACCGTAAAGGTGATATTGTTGTCGAGCTTGATGAAGGACCTGGAAATGCTCGTCCAGATAAAATTCCGAACCTGCGACCCGTATTTACAAAAGACGGGACTGTCACAGCCGCCAATGCCAGCTCCATTAATGACGGCGCGGCAGCGCTTGTTATGATGCGAAAATCGGAGGCCCAAAAGGGCGGTCACGAGATATTGGCTGAAATTGTATCTCACGCCGCCCACGCGCATGAGCCTGCATATTTCACAACTGCGCCAGTCGACGCCATGAAAAAAGCTCTTAAAAAAGCAGGATGGGCCGTTGAGGATGTTGATCTCTGGGAGATCAATGAGGCATTTGCCGTTGTACCGATGATCGCCATGCAAGAACTCGGTCTTGATCATGATAAAGTCAATGTCAATGGCGGCGGGGTCGTCCTTGGGCACCCGATCGGTGCGAGCGGCGCGCGTATTATCACAACCTTGATTGCTGCCATGGAAAAACGCGATGCCAAGAAGGGCGTCGCGTCTTTATGTATTGGTGGTGGTGAAGCTACAGCCGTGTGTTTAGAGAGACCCTAAGAACTTTTACTTATACGAACCATTTTAGAAATCCCGCCTGAGGCGGGATTTTTTTTATCTTCTTTGAGTTAGAATTCATTATATTTTTGGCATGCCGCTCGCGGATGATTATCCAACCATAAAAAAACCCCGCACGAGGCGGGGTTAAATCTCATAAATTTTCTAAGAATTAGAAGTTATAGCGAGCTTTGACGTAATATTGTCCGCCATTAAAGCCGAACGGTCCAGCTTCTGGATAAAGCTGACCAAGGCCGCCGGCACCCGGATTTTCATCAGAGTAATTATCCATGAGGTTGCTAACGCCTCCGATGAGTTCAAACTGATCCGTTACAGAGTAAGCAGCTTCGACATCCACCAGGATCTCTGATCCGATATCATCAACGCCATTTCCTGTATCATCCCAACCGCCGTAATAATTTACACGGAGAAGTGTCCGGAATTTATCATAGGTTTGAGACAATGAAATATTGCCTTTCAGGCTTGGTAGCAAATCCTCAAGAGCGCGAACGCGTCCAGCGCTGATCGGGTTAAGCGTACCAACATCTGTAACTTCGGTTTTGTTATAGTTGGCGACCAAAGTTAAATCAGCGTCACCACCTGCGAAACCAAAGCGCTTCCGACCAACAACATCGACACCTTGAGTATTCGTATCAAAGCTGTTCGAGAAGAAACGGAATTCTGACAGGTCTTCCAATCCGATAAAGTCACTCCGGTTAATGACACCGCGTGATGACAAATCAGTTAAGGCTTCACTGACAGTTGAGCCAACTCCACCAGCGTTTTGAAGCGCAGCGAGGAAGTCAACATTCGCGCCTAGAGCAACCCGGCCCTCAACGTCGATATCATATGCATCGATTGTCCAGGTCATGCCAGCAACGTCAAGTGCGATACCCGCTGAGATATTGCGCGCTTCTTCTGTTCCCAGACCTGGGCGACCATTGCCTTGGGCTTCGATAAAGTCGGCAGCTAGCTGACCAGCCGCAGATGACAGCGGGAGCGTCCCTTGGTCAACCAACACACCACCGACGTTTTGAGTCGTCACATTAGTAATGTTAGCTTGTCCAGACGTCGGCGCGTGGAAACCTGTAGAATAGGTGCCGCGGATACGCAGACTATCGCTGATCTTATAAAGACCGGCGATTTTGTAATCGAGTGTATCACCAAAAGCACTGTAGTCTTCATAGCGCAGAGCACCTTGAAGGGTCAGCTGGTCTGTAATGTCGGCTTCAAGATCAATATATGCCGCATAGCTGTCTTGAGAATTAGACGAGCTGTTCGGGAAACCGCCAAAACCGTTGGAGCTTGATGAGAAACCCTGATCAGCCAATGGACCCAAAGCAAATGAGTTTGGATCACCCGCGATCAAGTCAAACTGCTCTTCGCGATATTCACCGCCAAATGCAATGCTCAAATCAGATGCTAAGCCGGTTGGGATGGCATAAGAGAAGTCCGCATTCGCGATTAATTCGCTTTGCTCTTGTCCGCCCGGAATAAAGTCCCGTAGAACTTGAGTGTTATTCGTCCCAGCGATTGGTCCCAAAGACGCGTTGACTGTGTTTCTGATGAAGAAGTCGGTCTTGTTGGCGCCATAAGTCAAGCTTAGGTCATATCCGAGACCATTGCCAAGACCGACTTCACCGCGAAGACCTGCTGTAATGCCGAGATCACGGTTGTCACCGCCAAAGCGTGGAACGAAACCACCTGGAATAGCTTCAATAAATGAGAAACAGTTATTGTCAGCTGATACCTGGGCCAGAATAGTCGCATCAGGAATCAGGCCATTTGTACCAGTTAAAGGAATACCAACAGGACATGATCCGCCTGCTCCCAAACCATCTAAGTCACCGACGCGAACTGATTCAGACGGTGTCGCTACTGGTGCGCCAGTTACGGCGTCTGAGTAAGTACTCGTTGCAGCATCAAAAACAACCGCATTACCTGTCGCTGGATTGACCTGTGGCCCGCGATAAACGCCGCCGCGATTTGTTGGGTTACGATAGAAGAAACCACCGGTAACTGTTCGCGTTGCGTAGTTACCAAATGTGTATAATTCAATATTGTCGGAAATCTCTACTGCAGAATTCAAGAAGAATTTGAAATCATCATCGACATCAGGCTGTCCCCAATATTGTGGTGCCTCATCTGTGTAGCTGTTGATGGTTGCAAAATCTGCTGCATCAGTATTGCCGGCTGCGATAAGTGCTTGGACATCGTCACGAACAACAGAGCGGACAGTACCTTCAGTATCGCCATATTCAGCTGTTAGATTCATAAATCCTTTATCGCCAAGTCCAAAACCAATATTAGCGCCGACACGATAATTGTCGCCATCGCCGTCATAGGTTGAACCGTATTGTGCTTCGATCATACCACCGTCTGAACCATCTTTCAGTTGGAAGTTGATAACACCTGCGATCGCATCAGAACCATATTGTGAAGATGCACCGTCGCGAAGAACTTCAACCTGCTTAAGTGCCATTGAAGGAATTGCTGAGATGTCAACACCTTGAGCACCGTCTGAAATTCCGCCGCCTAGGAAAGAAATAACAGAACCGCGATGACGACGCTTGCCGTTCACAAGGACGAGAACGTTGTCAGGCGACAGTCCGCGAACATTGGCTGGACGTACGATCGATGCCGCATCTGAAATAGGTTGTGTGTTAACGTTAAAAGATGGAACAGCGGTTCGAAGCAAATCTTGAACATCTGTAGCCGCATTTTTTGTAAATTCGACGTTTGAAATCACATCAACCGGAGCCGGCGTGTCGGCTGCGGATCGCGCTTTCCGGCGCGTACCAACAGTGATAATTTCATCTTCATATGAGTCACCACCATCTTGAGCATATGCAGGTGATGTTCCATACGCGCCCAGCATTGCAGCTGATACAGTCAGTGCAAGAGCGGTTTTTAGGGACAATTTTGTCATTGGGTCTCCTCGTGGACTTTATATTAATTGACAGGGCGGTATCGCCCAAAGTCTTTTGTCAACACAAGCTTGTTTTGTGATTGTAGAGTTGGGATGAGGATTTTTTTGATTCTTGTTGCAATTTTGACACAATCTCAGCGCCAATATTATCCCGACACTGTAGCCAACATTAAAAAATGATATGTCATGGACCGGCAAAAAAACCTAAAAATCTATGTTGATACCAGTATTTCGGACGAAACTGTCACGAAAAGCCATAAATGGGGCAAGAAATAGTGGTTTCGAATTTACCGATAAAAAACACTTGCGGTCTATAAGGAATTCGGCTTAAACGCGCTTTCTTGTTTTTGGCCTGCACCGGTAGCTCAGCTGGATAGAGTACTTGACTACGAATCAAGGGGTCGGGAGTTCGAATCTTCCCCGGTGCGCCATTTCTCATTTAAAAGCTGAAGCGCCCCAAAGTCTTAACAAAGGTTAAGCGATTACCTAATGAATTATTACTTTAACTTTACGGTAATATTTAAAGGGATCGTAAGACGTTCTCCCTATAACGAATGACATCAGGGATTGGCCCTGACGGGATTTCCCGAAATCGCATACGTGGGAGTTAGTTATGCAAAATTTAGTTACGCGTTTTATCAAAGACGAATCTGGTGCAACTGCTATAGAGTACGGTCTTATCGCCGCTCTGATCGCTGTTGGAATTATCGGCGCTGCCGGTGCTCTTGGTCAGAAAGTTTCTGGTAATTTCCAGACTGTCGCAGCTGCGATGTAGCGTCTCGATCCGAGACTATCAGAAAGCCGCCTAACCGGGCGGCTTTTTTTATCCTTTCGCAAATCAGGCGTTAGAAGTCGTTTAGACACTTTTCTTAACGTTGGCTTTACCTTGTTATTTAAGCCGATCGAAAGGTATTTAATTTATCATCTTTCATAAGGGAATTCTCATACGGGATGCCCCAAGACGCATACGTGGGAGTTAGTTATGCAAAATTTAGTTACGCGTTTTATCAAAGACGAATCTGGTGCAACAGCCATTGAATATGGTCTAATTGCGGCTCTTATCGCAGTTGGAATCATTGGTGCCGCAACGGCCCTTGGCGGCAAGATTTCTGGTAATTTCCAGACAGCAGCCAACGCAATGTAATAAGCTTTACAAGCTTAAAAATTTGGGGCTGCCCTTGGGCGGCCTTTTTTTATGAGTTAACATCCATTAAGATTCATGTCTCATTTCGACACACAGTATTAAACATATACGCGGTATCGTTTAATCGGGCGGCTCTTATACCCCCTTCTGCTAGTCGCCCTAGAGTCTGACTGTCTCTAAACAGCCGCTCAGTTTCGTTTTGAAATTGGGCGGTTTTTTTGACGTTCAAACCGAATTCAAATTCATAGTTAATGAAAGTTACCGTCTTTTGTGAGTTCTATAAACGCAAAGGGAAGGAGCTTGCCTTACAAAACTATTGCAAAATCAAATAAAGATCTTCGTCCAAAGCGGGGATTAAGTCATTAGAGAAGAGGCGGGTATGCGGGAATTAAGCGAAGACGAGATCAAGGCTGTTGTTGGTGGTCCGCAAAATAAGTCTAAGAACCCCGAATTCCCATTGCTGCAAAATCAAGCTGACTAAGCTCTTCGTCTTTAAACTCCACAAGCTTTTTGGGGCGGCATTTCTCATTGCATCCGAGCCGCTTCTATAGACTCGCGAGCCGTTGACGCAGTAGCGCCATGAACGACGGAGCAAAGGTCCGCGCCCAATTTCGGTCTCATCTCCTGGTTTTCAGTCCAATATTTTTATAATTGTCATTGAGGATTTGTCGCGTTCAAGCCATACTATAAACGGGTGAGGAGAAATATAATGAAAATGAGACCCGCAATATTATCTTTAGGCGCCATTTTAGTGCTGAGCGCATGTGCCGATGATCAGGATTCCGCATTGAGCGAAATTGGAAATCCAGCTTCGATCTATTGTATTGATCAGGGCGGTGAGGTGTTAATCAAGACTGGCGATTATGGCCAATATGGCATATGTAAATTGCCGGATGGCCGTGAAATTGACGAATGGGAATTTTACCGCCAGAATAATCCGGGTTAGCTTGGACTGAAAATAGATGCCGGGCAGACCCAAATTGATGACAATGTCGCGCGCAAAGGTATCTGGTGGACAAACGCATATTACTGATTATTGGCGGCGGGATTGCGGCCTATAAATCGCTTTTTCTGATCCGCGTTCTCGCGCGCCGTGGCATTAAAACGCGCGTTATTCTGACGAAAGGTGGCAGTGAATTTGTCACGGCTTTATCGGTCGGTGGCCTGTCCGGCGAAAAAGTCTTCACGGATTTGTTTGATCTGACAGACGAAGCTGAAATGGGCCATATCGAATTATCCCGGAACGCTGATCTGGTGGTGGTCGCGCCGGCAACGGCTGATTTGATCGCCAAGGCCGCCCACGGGATCGCCAATGATCTCGCGACGACAACACTGCAAGCCACCGATAAACGTGTCCTCTATGTGCCGGCGATGAACGTCCGCATGTGGGACAGCGCGCCGACACAACGGAATGTCAAAACTCTGATCGATGATGGTCAGTATTTTCTAGGGCCAGATGAGGGCGAGATGGCTTGCGGAGAATTTGGACCCGGCCGTATGGCCGAGCCAGACAATATAGCCGACAAAATTGAAAGCCTTTTGCGGGGTGATACAAGTCTGGACGGACTGCGCGGCCCAAAACCACTGGCTGGGAAGCATGCGCTGATTACAGCCGGTCCGACGCGAGAAGCCATAGACCCGGTTCGCTATTTATCCAATCGATCCTCAGGCAAGCAAGGCTATGCAATAGCCGCCGCGCTCGGACGTCTTGGCGCCAAGGTCACACTCGTGTCGGGTCCGGTCGCTATTGATCCGCCGAGCTGCGCTGAACTGATTAGGGTTGAGAGCGCCCGGGATATGCTTCAGGCCTGCGAGAATGCGCTTCCGGCTGATATTTTTGTAGCGGTTGCGGCTGTGGCAGACTGGCGAACAGATAGCAGCGCCGATGTTAAAATTAAGAAGGACGCATCAGGTATTCCGGCGCTGAAACTGGTTGAAAATCCTGACATCTTGAAAACCCTGTCACAAGCCCAAAGCCGTCCTGATCTGGTTATTGGATTTGCGGCTGAGACCAATGATGTGATTAGTCATGCCCGTGCCAAGCTCGGCCGGAAAGGTTGCGATTGGATCGTCGCAAATGACGTTTCAGGCGATGTGATGGGCGGGGATCACAATTCTATGATTGTCGTCACCGAGACCGGCGAAGACAGTTTTCCGCGATTGACCAAAGCCGATGCAGCCCGGCGCCTGGCCGAAAAAATAGCGGAACATTTTTCATGAAACACGTCATCGCCATAGGTTTGAGCCTTGTTGTATTTGATCTTGGCTGGAGTCAGGAAACATCGAATAGCTGTGAAGTTATGATGGTTGAGACCCTCGATGTTGAGGGGCCAGAAGAGTCGGCAATCATGCAGTCATTTGCGCCTGCAACGGAGTTTCTCGCTTCGGTATATGATGACAAAACAGATATAGTTAGAACTGTCGAAGGCCGCAAAATTCAGGCCGTTTTATGTGAGCGTGCCGATGTCATTCCGACCTTGCGTGATTTTCAAATTTTAGCCACGGGAATACCGATGGCACTTTCAACTGATTTTGATGCCTCGGATTCGCCCTCGATCACGATCTATTTTAAATCAGACAAATTCCATTCAGTTGTGAAAGGTCCCGAGATGTCCGAGACAGATCAAACCCGCTTGGATGATGCCATGTCTGTTTTTAATCTACAGCCGCACGGCCTCGGCGAGAAATAGCTTCCACTTAGGCCTTGCCTATGGCGGTCCGGTTGTTGATCTTGGACCGGACTAGAATCAAACATCTGTTTATTTGAATTAAGAGACAATCATGACGCTGACTATTGAGTTTAAAAAGCTGGAGCATTTCGGGGATTTGCAGCTCCCGGCCTATGAAACGGATCTGGCCGCAGGTGCCGACCTGCGTGCGGCTTTAGGACATGGCGAAACTATGATTTTGGAACCCGGGGCACGAGCACTTGTGCCGACCGGCCTCGCAATGGCGCTACCGGCTGGATATGAAGCCCAGATCCGGCCACGCTCGGGCTTGGCCTATAAACACGGTATAACCTGCTTGAATACGCCGGGCACAATAGACGCCGATTATCGCGGTGAGGTCAAAGTCCTATTGATCAATCACGGCCAGGACCCATTTACAATCGAACGCGGTGAACGCATCGCTCAAATGGTTATCGCGCCGATAACCCAGCCGCGATTTGTCGCCGTTGAAACCTTAACTGAGACGGCCCGAGGCGAGGGTGGTTTTGGGAGTACGGGAACGAAGTAAATCCTTGCAGGTCACTCACATAGGTAATAATATAACCTTATGTGGAGAGTATTGCTTTTAACAATGATGTTGGCGGTCACCTGCTTGTTCCTAGGTTGCGGAGACAAGATTACGGTCGATCATTCAGATCCCTTAAAAAATATCACTCAAACCCCTGAGGATTGGAGCATTCGTGAACTAACATCGACGCGTTACAAATCGGTGACGGCTAAACATCCTTGTCCTCAAGTGAGCGTTGATATTGAGTATGTCGATCCGCTACCCTTTATTCGAAAGATGGCCAAAGACCATGATTTGGTATTGATCAATGAGTCTCATTCAAAACCACTTCACCGCGTCTTTGTAAAAGAAGTTGCAGCCATTCTCGCCAAAGACGGGTTCACTCATTATGGCGGTGAAGTTCTAAGCTCAAAATTCAAAGACCCGAATTTATCGCAGACCATGACAAGTCGCGGCTACTTATTGGAATCGGAAATGACTTATGTTGATACCGAACCCGTTTTAGGTCAGGCTATTGAGAGCATAATTGCTAGTGGCTATGAATTTTTTGCCTATGAAACCGATCTGCCTTTACCTGACAATGCTCAGTCCAGGATTGCGCACCGTGAGGCGAGTAATGCGCGACATATTTTAGATTATATTGCGTTACACCCAAGCGAGAAATTCCTGATCCATACAGGGCCGCATCACATAATGGAGCTTCCTAATCACTCGGGGACCAAATGGATGGCTAGCTATCTGAAAGAATTGAGTGATATTGATCCCCTATCTATTGGTCAAACGGAGTGTTTTGGCGACGGTGTTTTTGAAGCAGGGATATTAGGCTATGCGCTTCCAGTCTCTAAATCGACCGGAAAAGCTGTTACCTATAAAGGCTTTGATATTACGGTAATACCGCCAAAAGAAATTGCCTATAAAGATCGTCCGCTTTGGCTTCGGGATAATTTAGGCCGAAAATTTGTTGGTGTCCCCAAGCAGGTTCAGTTTGACGATCAGTTCACACGAATATACGCGTTTAATACAGATCGTTCGCCGGGTTCGGCGGCTGAAGATTATCTTTACAGAGAACCTCGAACCGATCGCCCATTGGCTCTGCGCCCGGGGGCTTATGTGATTCAAGCCTATAATAAGGCCGGTGAAATATTAGCAGAAACGAATGTAAAGGTAGAATAATGACTGATCTCTTACGCGGAAAAATTTACGACTCAATTCTGGATACGATGGGAAATACGCCATTGGTCCGCTTGCCAAATCTTACGGCAGGCATCAAAGCCGACCTCTGTTTCAAGCTTGAGTTTTTTAACCCGATAGCATCAGTTAAAGATCGTATCGCCATCGCTATGGTGGAGGATTTGGAAGCATCAGGAAAGCTCCGGCCCGGCGGAACCATTGTTGAGCCAACATCTGGTAATACAGGAATCGGCATTGCCTTTGCAGCCGCCGCCAAAGGCTATCGCGCCATCCTTGTTATGCCGGAACAGATGTCGATAGAGCGGCGTAAAATGATGAAGCTTCTGGGCGCAGAACTTGTGTTAACCGAGGCCTCGGGCGGTATCCCAGCGGCGATGGCCAAGGCCGAAGAAATTGTTACGAATACGCCGGGCGCGGTTCAGGCCGGGCAGTTTGATAATCCCGCCAATCCGGCGGTCCATTACCGCACAACGGGCCCTGAAATCTGGCATGATTGCGATGGAAAGGTCGACTATTTTATTTCGGGCGTCGGAACAGGCGGGACGCTATCCGGCGCGGGTCAATTCCTGAAAGAGAAAAATCCCGATCTCAAAGTCATCGCCGTTGAGCCAGTCGGTAGTCCGATGATTTCGAAAGGCGAAAAAGGTCCCCATAAAATTCAAGGGATTGGCGCAGGCTTTATACCGGACAATCTGGCAACCGATCTGATTGACGATGTTATCCTAATCGAAAGCGAAGAGGCCTTTTTGATGGCCAAGCGCGCAGCCGCCGAAGACGGCGTCCCGGTCGGCATATCCTCTGGCGCTGCCATTGCGGCATCCTTGAAACTCGCTGCGCGCGACGACATGGACGGCAAGCGCATTGTGACGATTATCCCGAGCTTTGCTGAGCGCTATTTGAGCACAGCATTGTTTGAGTAATGGGCGGGCTTGGGCAGTTTAAAGGCCCTGCGCTATTTGCAAGTTGGTCTCTTTTATCGGCCATCGTCTGGATGCCCGTAATGTGGGCAACTGAGAATTTAAATGGTACGCAAAGACCTATTCAGAAGGTTCTGACAGAAATCTCTTTGATTGCAATTTGGCCTTGGATCTTCTTTACGCCATTGCTTCTAGGAATTTGGATATGGCGTTCAGACGTAAATACGACGCTGAAAATATCATTTGTTGTAATGGTGTTTCTGAGCGGTATTGCAGGCGTTATATTTGGGCCATTACTTCACGTGTGCACTCTGCAGGTTGATTGTATTTAGCTGCCTTATTGCCAAAGCAATAGCATTAGAAATATCCCAAAAATAATACTGAACAGCATAAAGAGGCGCACCATGAAAGGCGTCAGCTTTTCGGACCAATAAAGGGCATAGGCGTGGTGCCAGCCCCGTGGGATCAACATAAGTATGATAGACGTAACCACCAGAAACCAGCCAAAGATCGTGGAAATCTGTGCCAGTTTAAACAGGCTCGCTCCGCCAATAAAAGCGAGGCCTACGAAAAATCGTATTCCCAGCTCTGAATAATTGATCAGGTCAGTCGACCCCATTTTCGACAAAGCAAAGAGCGCAGCTTGGGGCTTTATGGTGGCCCAGATACCCAGCCCGATAAGCCAGAGCGCGAAAAGGGTAAGGAAGATTTGTGAGGAAATTATCATATCTACAACATGAACCTTTCTAGGGTCATGTGCAACTTAAAGCTCTTGCGGCCCGTGAAATTCTCCCTTATATGCCGCGCCTTATTTGTTAGGAATACATCATGAGCTCCCCATCACCGCGCGATAAAAACGCGTCCCGTGATATCGAGGCTCCGGTCATTGCCCAAGGAACCAAAAAGGGTAATGCACAGGCGTCAGATATCAACGACGCAAAACAAACCAAAAAAGTCTTCATCAAGACCTATGGCTGTCAAATGAATGTCTATGACAGTGAACGAATGGCCGATGTGTTATCGCCGATTGGCTATGCGGCCGTTGACGCGCCCGATGATGCAGACCTTGTGGTTCTCAATACCTGTCATATCCGCGAAAAAGCGGCGGAGAAGGTTTATTCTGAGCTTGGCCGCGTCCGCAAAATGAAAGAAACAAAAGAAGCCGAAGGTCGGGGAGAAATGACCGTTGCCGTGGCCGGCTGTGTGGCGCAGGCTGAAGGCGCGGAAATCATGCGCCGCGCGCCTGTTGTGGATATGGTTTTAGGGCCGCAGACTTATCACAAACTCCCTGAGATGATCGCCAAGGTGACCCGCGCCAAGGGTGACGTGCTGGAAACAGAATTTGATACGCTGGAAAAATTTGATCAGCTCCCGACGACCCGCGACCCAAAAGGTTTCAGCGCGTTTCTAACAATTCAAGAAGGCTGTGATAAGTTCTGCACATTTTGTGTGGTGCCTTACACGCGCGGCGCAGAAGTATCCCGCCCGGTTGATCAGATCGTGATGGAAGCGCGCAGTCTGGCGCAAAAAGGCGTGCGCGAGATCACTTTAATTGGTCAAAACGTCAATGCTTATTTGGCTGATGCCCCTGATGGTTCGGGGCAATGGGGGCTTGGCGCTTTGATCCGCCATGTGGCTAAAATCGGCGGTATTGACCGCATTCGGTTTACGACATCCCATCCGCGCGACATGGATGATGATTTGATTGAGACTCTCGGGAGCGAGCCTAAGCTCATGCCTTATCTGCATTTGCCGATACAGGCAGGATCCAACAAAATCCTACGGGCTATGAACCGGGATCATACATATGCGCATTACAAAGAGCTGATCGCGAAAATCCGTGCGGCGCGCCCGGATATAGCGCTCTCGGGTGATTTTATCGTTGGCTTTCCCGGCGAGACCGATGCAGATTTTGAAGATACGATGAAATGCGTCGAAGAGATTGGCTATGGCAGCTCGTTTAGTTTCAAATATTCGATCCGGCCCGGCACGCCCGGCGCATCTATGCCGCGTCAGGTCCCCGAGGACGTTAAATCCGAACGTCTCAAACGCCTACAGGATCTGCTCTATAAGCAGCAGACAGAATTTAATCACAGCCTGATCGGACGAACACTTGACGTATTAGTTGAAGGTGTTGGCCGCGATGGCGGACAGCTCTTTGGCCGTTCACCCTATTTACAAGGTACGCATTTTGATGGCCCGGAGAGCTTGATCGGAACCATTGTTCCTGTCACCATTACAGGCGCCGGTCGTAATTCCTTGACGGGTGAATGGACACAAACGGAATAAATTGAATGGAGAGAGATGTGGGTTTAAAAAAATGGCTGCTTATCGGAGCAATGAGCATAGGTGTATCGGCCTGTAACCCCGCATCAACAGATGATGCTTTACCCGGATCTGCATCCCCATCTGCACCTACATCTCCCGGCAAATCTTTCACTCTCGATTATGAAAAATTTACACTGGATAACGGCCTAGAGGTCATTCTCCACGTTGATAAATCCGACCCAATTGTCGCGCTGACTACAGTTGTCCATGTCGGAAGTAACCGGGAAAAAACCGGGCGCACGGGATTTGCGCATTTCTTTGAACACATGGCTTTCAATGATAGTGAGAACGTTCCGCGCGGCTGGAACCGAAAAGCTATTCCGGATTGGGGCGGAAGCCGTAATGGCGGAACTTGGAGCGACGGCACTATTTATTATGAAGTCGTGCCCAAAGACGCCTTTGATAAAATTCTCTGGATCGATTCTGATCGCCTTGGATATATGATCAATACGGTGACGCAATCGGCACTCGATAAAGAAAAACAAGTTGTCAAAAATGAAAAACGACAGCGCGTCGATAATGCAGCTTACGGCTATACCCAAGAGATTATTCGCAAAGCACTTTACCCAGAAGGCCATCCCTATAGCTGGACGGTGATCGGAGCACTTCCGGATCTTCAGGCCGCAACTCTTGCAGACCTGCGTGAGTTTTATGACGAGTATTACGGTGCGTCCAACGCCACCCTCGCGATTGCCGGTGATATTGATATCAAAGAGACGAAAGAAAAAGTGCAGCAATGGTTTGGCGAAATTCGCCGCGGCGCCGATGTCGAAAAAATGTCACCAATGCCGGTCAGTCTTAAATCATCCCAGTCTTTATATTTTGAAGATAATTTCGCCAAGTTACCTGAGCTTCGTATAACCTTTCCATCTGTCGAAAGTTATCACAATGATGAACTCGCGCTTGATTTGCTGGGGCAAATATTAGGCGGGTCAAAAAATTCACCGCTTTATCGGGCTGTCGTCGAAACCGGCAAACTCGCTCCCAATGTATCAAGCTATCATAATAGTATGGAACTGGCGGGTGAATTTGTTTTGCGGGTGCGGGGAAATGCCGGTGTCAATCTCGATAATGTTAAGGCCGCGATCGATGAGGCTTTCTTGCAGTTTGAACGCGAAGGTGTTGATCCTGACGATCTGGCACGCATAATCGCCGAACAGGAGACCAGTCTCTATGGCCGCGTTTCGACCATTTTAGGTAAGTCCAATCAACTCGCCACTGACAATGAATTTGCCGGTGATCCGAGCTATACGACGGCCTATGCTAAGAAGATTCAATCTGTGACGCCGGATGATATTGTTCGGGTTTACAATCGTTACATCAAAGACAAGCCTGCTATTTTCACAAGTTTTGTCCCCAAGGGGCAAACCGATCTGGCGCTGAGCGACGCGGAACTCGCGAGTGTCTGGATTGAAGAAGTGAAATCCGGCGTGGCGAATGAAGAGGTTTCAGAAGGCGAAGAAGCTACTTACGAAAAAACACCCACCAAGTTTGACCGTTCGGAGCCGCCTTTTGGCGAACTTCCCCTCGTAAAAATGCCAAATGTCTGGGATCAATCACTTGGCGATCATGCTGCGCTGTATGGCATTGAGAATTCGGAAACACCGCTGGTTGCCTTTAATATCGCTATTGATGGCGGTCGCTGGCTCGAATCTGCCGACAAGAATGGGATGACCAGTCTTTTGGCGCGGCTGATGAATGAGGGCACGGCGAATAAAACGCCGGCCGAGCTGGAACAGGCCATAGGCCTATTAGGTTCGGGGATAACAGTGTCTTCAAACTCCGATCAACTAACGATTTCCGGAACCTGTCTGTCGAAGAACTTTGAGAAAACCGTCGCGCTGGTCGAAGAGATTATGTCTGAGCCCCGTTTTGCTCAGGCCGAATTTGATAAAGTAAAATCTGCGGCGCTCACGTCGATTAAGGGCCGCGAAGCGAATCCAAGATCGATTGCGTCTCTGGTCTTTTCGAAACTTCTTTATGGGAGCGAGCATCCTTTGGGTCTGCCAGGAAGCGGAAGCACGGATTCCGTCGGCGCGCTCACACTTGACGATATGACATCCGCCTATCAGCGCGCGATTAGGGGTAATATCCGTATGCATATCGCCGGCGATGTTTCCGCCAGCCGCGCCGCGAAAGCTTTCCAGCCCTTGGCCGAAAAATTCGGCGCTAAAAAGGAAGACCTTCCGGTCTATGAAACCCCCGCGCAGGATATGGGCGGGACTGTATATTTTATAGATGTTCCCGGATCAAAACAGAGTGTTCTCAATATTGGTAAGCTAACTGTGCCGTCGACACATGCTGATGCTAATAAAATCAACTATACGAATGAGAAACTCGGCGGCGGCATAAGCGGAGATCTTTCCCAGACTTTGCGGATCGGCAAAGGCTATACCTACGGAGCCTATTCCTGGATCACGACGGGTAAAACTGTGCAGCCCTTTAAAATCAGTACAAGCGTTCGGGCGAATGCAACTGCGCCGTCCCTCGATATTATTCGTGATATGGTTACGAATTACGGCGCTGAATACTCAGCTGAAAACGCTGACATGATCAAAAAGAAATTGATCAAAGAAAACACGCGCGCCTTTGAGAGCCTCGGCGCAAAGCTTGGAACCCTTGTTGAGATTAGCAAATATGGCAAGAAAAAAGACTTTGTTGAAACCGAGCAACAAGAACTCGTTGATATGAGTCTCGATGATTTCAAATCTATTGCTGCCAAATATTTGTCTGAACCCGATATGATTTATGTGGTTGTCGGCGACAAGGCTACGCAGTGGGATGAGGTGAGTAAATTTGCGGGCGGCAAGATCGTTGAACTGGACATTTACGGAAATCCGAAATAATGGGCGGCGCGTAAATAGCGTGAATTAGAAAGAGCACATTGAGTAAACAAACTGACATATTGGAATTTGACGACCCGGATCTGGTCAAGAAACTCTGCGGACCGAACCATGCTATTCTGGCTCTGATCGAAGAAGCTTTTGATGTTTATATCGAGGCTCCGGGTACGAGTGTTCATATCAATGGCGATTCTGGGTCGCGGGCGCGGGCTGGAGAGCTTGTCCGCGAAATATATCAGCGGCTTGAGCGCGGCTGGCCGTGCGGTGTCAATGATGTGCGCGCCTTGATTAAAGCCATCGGCAAAGGCAAGGTCAAAGCCGCCGCTGTTGATGCGATTATTCCGTTTCCGCGCCGCGCCCCCATCGTGCCCAAAACACCGCGCCAGGAAGCTTTTATCCGGCAGTTGCAGGACGATACCATTATCTTTGGCGTTGGCCCTGCCGGTACGGGTAAAACATTTCTGGCAACAGCTTATGGAGCATCGCTGCTGGCGCGCGGAGAAGTGCAGCGCTTCATTGCCTGCCGCCCCGCTATTGAAGCCGGTGAGCGTCTTGGCTTTTTGCCGGGCGATATGAATGAGAAAGTCGATCCTTTCATGCAGCCCATCTGGGATGCTCTGAATATGGTACTTGGACGGGACGAGACCGAGCGCCGTAAAGCCTCTGGCGAGATTGAAGTCGCGCCCTTGGCTTTTATGCGCGGCCGGACTTTGCGAGATGCATTTGTCGTGATTGACGAAGCGCAAAATGCGACGGTGTCTCAAATGAAAATGTTGCTGACGCGATTAGGCGATCGCGCGACCTATGCGGTTACGGGGGACCCCAGCCAGTCTGATCTGCCGCGCGGGCAGATTTCAGGTCTCGCCCATGCATTAAAAATTTTGAAAGACATCAAAGGCATTGCTGCTACGGAGTTTCTCACCAGTGATGTCGTGCGCCACCCGCTCGTGGGTAAAATCATCGATGCCTATGAGGCCGATGCGTCTAAATCTGATGGTATTCTTTAAGTCTGTTGACGGTCAGTATCGACATCGCGATCCAGGACGAGGCCTGGCGACAGACCGAGATTGATTTGAGGGCTTTATGTGAGCAGTCGATCAAGGGTGCATTGGCGATATTGGATCATCAGCCAGTTGGCGAATTGTCGATAGCATTTACGGATGATGCGGCTATTCAAAATTTGAACCGGGATTATCGCGGCAAGGATAAGCCTACCAATGTACTATCTTTTCCCATTCATGGTCTGGATAACAATCCGATGTTAGGCGATGTGGTATTGGCGCGCGAAACTATAAGCCGTGAAGCCAAGACGCAAAACAAGACTGTGACGGATCATCTTGCCCATCTGATTATTCATGGATTTTTACATCTTCTGGATTATGACCATTTGGATGACGCCGAGGCCGCTGAAATGGAAAGAATAGAGATCCTAGCTCTCGCGCAAATGGGTATTGACAACCCGTATGATATTCACGAACCTAACAAGGTAACTAAGTAAGGACCGATGAGCGAAGACCCTTCATCGATGAGTTGGCTGGATCGTATTCTGGGACGGGGAAACCCGGAGGAACCGGACAGCCAGGATAAAACCGACACGAAACGTATGGTGAATGCGGCTGAGCAGTTTCATCTGCTGCGCGTAGAAGATGTGATGGTTCCGCGAGTCGACATTATCGCCGTTGACATTACGACCGGGCTTCATGATTTAACCAAGGCCTTTCAAGACGCGGGACATTCTCGTTTACCGCTCTTCAAAGACACTCTGGATGAACCCGTTGGCATGGTTCACATCAAAGATGTCATGCCCTATCTTATGCTGAACGCGAAAGGCCGCGCGGCGAAATCCTACCCGGATAAAAAAATTCTGACGTCAATTAAGCGTCCGGTATTATTTGTACCTCCATCAATGCTCGCCAAAGATTTATTGCGGCGTATGCAGGCCCGCCGGACACATATGGCAATTGTCGTCGATGAATATGGCGGGACAGATGGCATTTTGACGATTGAGGATTTAATTGAACCCATTGTCGGTGACATTGACGACGAACATGATGAAGCCGATCCCAAAATTGACGTTGTCAAAACCGGCAAGCAGACTCATTGGGTTGCCGATGCGCGCGTGACGATCGATGACTTTGAAGAGGCTATCGACCGGGATTTCGCATCAGCCGATGAAGAGGATGAAGTTCAAACCTTGGGCGGGCTTGTCTTTACCTTGGCCGGACGCGTCCCTGAGCGCGGCGAGATTATTTATCATCCCGATGGTCTTGAGTTTGAAATTCTGGATGCTGATCCCAGACGCGTCAAAACCATAAAAGCTAGAATTTTATCCAAGTCCGCGTTGATCAAAGCGCAAAACTCTCAAGCCGCAGAATGAACTTTCTAGATCGGATCGCCGGTCTGACAGGCTGGCGTTATTATGGGCTATTAATTGTTTTAGGCCTGCTGGGAATTCTGGGACATGCGCCGTTTCATCTCTGGCCCATTACCATGCTGGTTTATGCGCTCACCTTCCATTTTTTAAGGCTCACAACCACGCCCCGCCGGGCATTTTGGACCGGAACCTTTATAGGGCTCGGCTATTATATGGGGCAGGTTTACTGGATCGGTTCAGCTTTCATCGCGCGAGGGCCCGAGTTCATACCGGCCATGCCGCCCATGATTTTTGCGCTCGCCCTATTGCTGGCCGTCTTTTGGGGCGCGGCCGGTTGGTTTTTCCGTCGATTTAAGGGCCAAACCCGATGGCCCTATTTGACACTCGCAGCATTGCTTTTTATCGCCGAATTTGGCCGCGGTCATATGCTTGGCGGCTTTCCATGGAATTTGCCCGGTTATGTTTTCAAAGGCGGCGGAGCCATGTCTCAATCGGCTAGCCTGTTTGGCATTTATGGCCTGTCACTTTTGTTTCTATTTTGCGCGGCTTGTCTGGCGCGTTTTTTGTGGCTCAAAGACCGGTTTGCGATTGCCTTTGGTGCTGCATTGTTGCTGGCGACATTTGCATTTGGATTTGCGCGGCTCTCCGGCGCGACGGTCGATTATGTGGACAATGTTCGCCTGCGGATCGTCAATGTGCCGTTCAAGCAGAAAGATAAAATGGATTATGACAATCCACTGAAAGCTTTGCAAATTGTGCAGGAGCATATCTACCTCACAGCGGAACCGGGCCTTGAAGAGGTTACGCATGTAATTTGGCCTGAAGGCGCGATGGACGGTATTGCAGTCGCCGATATGAATTTGCGTAGAGCTATCGGCGAGACATTTTTGGCGGCCGATAATACGCCGCCCGTTTGGATCATGAATAGCCTGCGCACAGAGAGGGATTCAAACAACCGTCTTCATTATTATAATTCAGCGATCGCCATCACATTTGACAACGGGGAACCTACAGGACAAGTCGCCATATTTGATGACAAAAAACGCCTCGTACCATTTGGCGAATTTATCCCAGGCGGGCAGATTGTCGAAAAGCTGGGCGCAAGGATTATCTCGTCAAGTTTGGGATCTATCACGCCCGCGAAAACCAAAGGGCTCATCAATTTTCCGGGCCTTCCGCTTGGAAGCTCTCAGATTTGCTATGAGGTCATATTCTCTGGCTTTACACCACGACCCAAAGATGGATCGCGCCCAAGCTGGATACTTAATCAGTCCAATGATGGCTGGTACGGCGAAAGTGTTGGTCCTTATCAACATGCCAATATTGCCCGTTACCGCGCTATCGAAGAAAAAATTCCGCTTATAAGATCGGCTGCCAATGGTTTCTCTGGTGTGTTGGACCCTTATGGCAGATTTGACCGATTTGCCGGACCCAATACGCGTAAAGCGATTGATGCTCCCCTTCCTCGCCCAATAGGCGAAAGCTTACCGCTGAAGTATATCAACCTGTTATTGTTCTTGATAACCGTCTTGTTTGTCCTTATACCCGCGCCAACACGTCAGACTTAATCACATTAAACGTCTGGCGCGGACGAAAAGATAAACCGATTGTGATGTGGTACAATTGGCATGATCGGAAACGAGAAAGCAAAAGGTTTATCAGATGCCCTCTTCTAAACACGCTCCGCGTGCGGCAAGTGCAATCGATGCACATGTCGGGACGCGTATAAGGCTTCGGCGGAAGTCACTTAAAATGAGTCAGGAACAGCTCGGTGATCAATTGGGGATCACATTCCAGCAGGTTCAAAAATATGAACGCGGAACCAACCGGGTTGGCGCTAGTCGGCTTTGGGGAATTTCCAAAGTATTGGAAGTACCTGTTCAGTTCTTTTACGATGGTCTCCCAGATTCGGTCGAAAAGGAAGGCGGGGAACCGGCTCAGCCACCAGAGATTTATCAATTCATAAATAGCTCTGATGGTGTGGCTTTGGCGACCGCTGTCACCCAAATTCAAAACCGGGCGGTTCGCCGTCAAATTCTTGAGCTCGCCAGATCTCTGGCTGCACAGGAAAACGCCAAATAAATTATGGCCCATCAGTCTTCTGATAGGCCAAGACTATACGGGCGATCCAAAGGTCGCCCCTTAAGGTCAAATCAAAAAGCCTTGATGGAGCGCGTATATCCCAAATTTGCATTTAGACCTGACCTTGATTTATCGGGGTTTAAAGAGGTTTGGATGGAGATAGGCTTTGGGGCTGCTGATCACTTGATTGATTTGGCGCAGCGGAATCCGGATGTCGCTATTATCGGGGCGGAACCCTTTTTAAACGGGGTCGCCAAAGCTGTTAGCAATATTGATGAATTGGGACTTGAAAACCTCTTTCTGCATCACGGAGACGCCCGCGATGTTATGGACCATTTGCCGGATCACAGTCTCGCGCGAATGTATGTTTTATTTCCGGACCCTTGGCCCAAAGCGCGGCACAACAAACGCCGCATCATCACCGAACAGTTTCTGACCGAGGTCGTCCGGGTTTTGCGGCCGGGCGGAGATTTCTACTTTGCGAGCGATATTATCGACTATGTCGACTGGACATTGGTAAGACTTCGGCAAAATGGAAAGATTGTATTCGCACCGGATTCGCCTCGCAGCTGGCGAACGCCTTATCCAAATTGGCCCGGAACGCGATATGAGGCCAAAGCACATAAAGCGGGCCGACCTTGTCATTATCTGCAATTTAAAACGGCAGCTTGATTTAATTGTCAATTGAGTCTGGACAAGAGCTGGGTTTATCCCTATATCGACCTCAACATAAACGCCTAAGCGTATCTAAACGCAAGATGGCGGCCCCAGCGGGGCCGTTTTTTTTATGGGCAAAATTGATGGACGTAGATGAAGACCAAAACTGATATTGATGCGCGTATCTTGACGATAGCGGACCCGATCGCCAAGGATCTGGGACTTCGGATCGTGCGCATTCGTGTTATGGGCGGGAAGCGTTCGACCGTACAAATCATGGCGGAACGCATATCAGATGGTCTGATGAGTGTTGACAATTGCGCTGATTTATCTCGGGCCCTGTCATCGGCTCTCGAAGTTGAAGATCCAATTCGCGATGCTTATGTTTTAGAAGTTTCATCGCCCGGTCTGGACCGACCTTTGACCAGCCTCGAGGATTACGCGACTTATACTGGATATCTCGCGCGGATAGAGCTTGATCGGTTTGTGGAAGGCCGAAAACGCTTTCGCGGTATCATCGCGGGTTATGAGGGCGAGAATATAGAAATTGATCTTGATGGTGAAGAAGATCGAGCCGAAATCCCATTTAACTGGATTAGTGAGGCCAAGCTTTTAATCACCGATGAGTTAATTGCAGCGGGACAGGCACAGAAAGCTGCCGCTGAAGCATCACAAAAAGTCAAAACGGAATAGTTGTCAGGGAGTACCAAATGTCAACAGCTGGAATTAGTGCGAACAAACTTGAATTGCTGCAAATCGCAAATGCGGTTGCGCAGGAAAAGTCGATCGATAAATCTATCGTTCTTGAAGCCATTGAAGAAGCCATCCAAAAAGCCGCGCGTCTGCGCTATGGTAGCGAGCTCGATATTCGTGCCAAACTTGATCCTGTAAGCGGGCAAATGGATTTAAAACGGGTCGTGACGGTTGTTGAAGAGGTAGAGAATGAATCAACAGAGATCGATTTGCCGACAGCCAAACTCGATCATCCGGAAGCTGAAATCGGATATGAGATAACGACACCTCTTCCGCCTATTGAGTTTGGTCGTGTTCAAAGCCAAATGGCCAAACAAGTTATCGTTCAAAAAGTCCGCGAAGCCGAACGGGCTCGCCAATATGAAGAGTTTAAGGATCGCGTTGGCGAGATTATCAACGGCATTGTCAAGCGCGTGGAATATGGCCACATCATTGTCGATCTCGGACGTGCTGAAGGTGTTATTCGCCGGGAAGAATCACTTCCGCGTGAAAATGTCAAAGGCGGCGACCGTATTCGGGCTTACATTCTTGAGGTTCGTGAGGAGCAGCGCGGAAGCCAGATATTCTTGTCCCGTGCTCATCCGCAATTCATGGCTCAGCTATTTTCTCAAGAAGTTCCAGAAGTCTATGAAGGCATTATCCAGATCGTTTCGGTGGCCAGAGACCCAGGCAGCCGTGCGAAGATTGCCGTCTATTCAAATGATAACTCCATCGATCCTGTCGGGGCTTGTGTGGGTATGCGGGGGTCTCGTGTTCAGGCGGTCGTGAATGAACTTCAGGGTGAACGTATCGATATCATTCCTTGGACGGATGATGCGGCGACGTTTATTGTCAATGCTTTGCAGCCTGCTGAAGTTACGAAGGTTGTGATCGATGAAGACGACAACCGGATCGAGGTTGTGGTGCCAGATGAGCAATTATCACTGGCGATTGGTCGCCGCGGGCAAAATGTTCGCCTCGCCTCACAATTATCCGGCTGGTCTATCGATATCATGACCGAAGAACAAGAATCTGAGCGTCGTCAGAAAGAATTCCTGGAGCGTTCAACTCTGTTTATGGAAGCGCTCGATGTCGATGAAATGATCGCTCAATTACTTGTATCAGAGGGTTTTGAGACTCTTGAAGAGGTCGGTTATGTTGCCCTGGACGAATTGACCATGATCGAAGGATTTGACGAAGACACAGCTGTCGAGCTTCAAACCCGGGCTCGTGAATATCTTGAGCGCCTTTCGAAAGAGCAAGACGAAAAACGTAAGGCCGCCGGCGTTGAAGATGCCGTTCTAGAGATCGAAGGCGTGACGCTGCCAATGGCCGTTGCTTTTGGTGCAAATGACGTCAAAACCGTCGAAGATGTTGCCGGCCTCATCCCTGATGATCTACGCGGATATACAGAGATGAAGAACGGCGAAAAGGTTCATGAAGCCGGAATATTGGATGGTTTTGGCATGTCAGAAACTGCGGCAACAGACCTGATCATGCAGGCGCGCGTCAAAGCGGGCTGGATTGATGCAGCTGACCTTGTTGAAGAAGACGAAGAGACCGAAGAGTCGACTGAGCCTACAGCCGAGAGCGTATTTGAGAGCTAGGATTTGAACGCTGAACTTGTCATATCCGGCAGCGAAGCTGCTGATCCTTTAGGGTTACAAGAGGATCGCCGGGGCCATAAAGGGACGGAGCGTCGCTGCGTGGCCAGCGGAGAGACACGCGAGACGTCAAATATGATCCGTTTTGTCAAAGGCCCTGCCGGAGATGTTGTACCTGATATTATGGAAAAACTTCCGGGCCGGGGTGTTTGGGTGAGTGCGGAAAAAGCAATGCTGGAAAAGGCGATTAATTCGGACGCTTTTTCCCGGGGCTTTAAAGCCAAAAGCCCGGTTGATGATTCGCTACTCGATTTAACTACCAGTCTTTTGAATCGCCGGGTTTTGTCTTTGATGACCATGTCATTGAAAGCTGGTCAGGCCTATATCGGATTTGATCAAGTTAAGTCCGCCGCGCAAGGAAACCCATTAGCCTGGCGGATCGAGGCATCTGATGGGTCAGCTGGCGGCCGGAGCAAAATACGGGTATTGACAAAATCTTTTGCCAAGGAGTTCGATCAACCAGAAGCCGGTGTAATCGGTTGCTTCAGTTCTGCGGAGCTGGGGAAAGCCTTTGGCCGAAATGACATCGTTCATGCGGCTATAAAAACCGGCCCTATGGCGAAACCGTTTAATCATGCCGCCAGACGATTAAGCGGCTTTTGCGATCTGGTTCCAGAGTTCTGGGACGATAAAGAACACGAAGTTACAAAATTTTCTATGCGCTTTATAAGCGATAAAGGTTGAAAGTCAGAGGTTAGCCGTTAAGAAGACGAGCTTAAGTGAGAACGAATGAGCGATACGAACGATAAAAACCCCGGCGCACGTAAGCCGCTAAGCCTGAAAAAGTCAGGATCCGGTGTAGTGCGCCAAAATATTTCCGGTGGCCGGTCAAAATCCGTTGTTGTCGAGAAAAAGAAGCGGCGTCTGATTGGCGTCCCCGGAAAATCCGAAAAACCGGCTCCGGTTAAAAAACCAAAACCTGAAGCCCCGGTCGACGAAGTCGCCGAAAAAGCCCGCAAGCTGGGTTTATCTAAATCGGAATATGTAAAGCGACAGCAGGCTCTTGATTCGGCCGCTGCGGAACAATCAAAACGTGAAGCTCTGCGTCAGGCCGAAGAGGATGAGCGCCAACGCCGAATGGATGAAGAGCGCAAGGCGCTCGTCGCCAAGAAAAAGGCCGAAGAAGAAGCCGAATTGCGCCGCATCGCTGAAGAAGAGGCTGAACAGAAAAGACAGGAAGCCGAAGCGGCTCGGCGCGCGCCAACGGCTGCGCAGAAAATTCTCGCGGAAGACGAAGAGAAAGACGAGCGTACAGCTTTGGAAAAAGCTGGCGGACGGATTAAAAAACAACGTACAGGTGGCGGGCCCAAGGCCAAAAGTGGATCAAAATCCTCAGATCGCCGACGCAAAGGCAAGCTCACGATTGTCAGCGCATTATCTGGTGATGATGAGCGGCAACGCTCACTTGCATCACTTAAGCGTGCGCGCGAACGTGAGAAGGAACGGCAACGCGGCGGCGGCGATAAGCTAAAAGTTGCTCGCGATGTGACTATTCCAGAAGTGATCACGGTTGGTGAACTTGCGAACCGGATGGCGGAGCGCACATCAGACGTTATCAAATATCTGATGAAACAGGGCACGATGGCCAAGGTCAATGACCCGCTTGACGCTGATACGGCGCAGCTGATTGCTGAAGATTTCGGACATGTTGTCAAACGTGTTGCCGAAGCGGACGTCGAGGATGATTTCATTTCCGTATCGCCTGATGACGAAGGCAGCTTGAAAAGCCGGGCCCCGGTCGTTGCGATTATGGGGCATGTCGATCACGGTAAGACGTCTTTACTGGATGCTCTAAGATCAACTGACGTTGCGTCTGGAGAAGCCGGTGGAATTACGCAGCATATCGGTGCGTATAATCTTAAGCTCAAATCTGGAGATACGATCACGGTTCTGGATACGCCCGGTCACGCTGCGTTCTCAGCGATGCGATCCCGCGGCGCCGAAGCCGTTGATATTGTAATCTTGGTCGTAGCGGCGGATGACGGTGTTAAACCGCAAACAATTGAATCTATTAAACATGCAAAAGCGGCCGGCGTGCCGATCATCGTGGCTGTCAATAAGATGGACACCTATGAGGCCGATGCCCGCAAAATCGAAACAGAACTCTTGCAATATGAAATCATAACGGAATCGATGTCCGGTGAAACGCAATCCGTTCATGTTTCCGCGCTCAAAAAGACGGGTCTTGATGATCTAGCCGACGCGATAAGCTTGCAGGCGGAACTTATGGACCTCAAGGCCAATCCGGATCGCAATGCCGATGGACTTGTCATTGAGTCTAAGATTGAGAAAGGCCGCGGCCCGGTCGCAACTCTATTGGTCAAGCGTGGAACGCTGAAACGCGGCGATATCGTCGTGGCCGGTCAATATTGGGGTAAAGTCAAAGCGATGATGGATGAACGCAATGCGCAGCTTAAGGCTGCCGGTCCATCCGTTCCTGTTGCCGTTATGGGATTTGACGGCGCCGCAGCGCCGGGTGAGCCATTTGCCGTGGTTGATAGTGAAGCCAAAGCGCGGGAAATCACTGAATATCGTGTCCGCAAAGCCAAACAAGATGCGGTGAGCAAGCCAACAGCAATGGCGTCGATGGAACAAATGATGGCCAAGCTCAAGGGCAAGGAAGTCAGCGAAATGCCTGTATTGGTTAAAGCCGATGTTCAGGGATCTGTTGAAGCCATCAAATCATCCGTTGAAGGCGCGGGCAATGATGAGGTGAAAGCGCGGGTTATTCACGGCGGCGTGGGTGCCATCAGTGAATCTGATGTTATGCTGGCCAAGTCTTCGCAGGCTCCAATCCTGGCATTTAATGTTCGTCCTAATCGTCAAGCTAAAGATCTTGCCGAGAAAGAAGGCGTAGAGATCCGTTATTATTCAATTATCTATGCATTATTGGATGATGTGAAGGGCGTGCTGCAAGGCATGTTACAGCCTGAGCGCCGCGAGACATTTATCGGTTACGCCGAAATCCTCGAGGTCTTCAATATTTCTAAAGTCGGCAAGGTTGCCGGTTGCCGTATAACAGAAGGGCGTGTCGAACGGGCCTGTGGTGTGAGATTGCTTCGGGACAACGTTGTTATTCACGAAGGTATGCTGCGAACCCTTAAACGCTTCAAGGACGAAGTGGATAAGGTCCAAGCCGGAATGGAATGCGGTATGGCATTTGAGAAATATGAAGACATCCGTAAAGGTGACCAGATCGAATGCTTCACCGTTGAGTATGTGGACCGAACGCTCGATTAGGCTGGCAATGTATGGGTTGCCAGTGATTTACCCGCTGGTAACCAAAAATCTGAGCTAGAAATTAATCATTATCCCGTAGTTTATCCTTTCCCAAATAATAAGGGGAATAGGGAACCTCACTGCATCAGAGATGCAAACTTAAGCCAATCCTGTAAGCAGGCAAGGTTATGGTTGTTGACACGCTCAGATAAGAGCGGCGACGATCGCTTTACTTTGCCCTGGATCCAGAGAAATATAACTGGTTCAATTGCAGGGTTGGCTTCAACTATCTAAACGGCAACAGCTTGAATTTCGGACTGCAAGTCCAAGACGAAACTAATTCCGTCAAATAAGCCTTTAGCGTTGACAGGTTTTGTCAGGAATAAATCGACTCCGGCGATCATGGCCAATGCATTTGTTTCGGGCGATGTGTCAGCCGTTATCGCGATTATGGGAACTTTTGAGAAATTCTCTTCAGATCTGCGTATAGCTTTGGTGGTTTCAATCCCGTCCAAACGATTCATACGGATATCCATAAAAATTAAATCAAAAGCGGATTGTGTCGTCAGGGTTTCAATGGCCTGGTCGCCATCTGAAATACAAAAGACCTCGCAACCTGCGGGCTCAAGAAATGACTTTAACACACTCTGACTTGATAGATCGTCCTCAACAATCAAAATCCGCTTCTTGTTAAGGCGTCTAAATTCGGGTGTTTTTTCGACTCCGTTGGTATCCGGTTTAAAAATATTTGCGGCGCGGACCGGATAGACGATAGCGGCTTCAGTTCCCTTGCCATGATTAGAAAAAATTTCGAATTTACCCTTCATTGTTTTTTGAAGTAGGGCAGCCATCTTATAACCAAGATGCTCGTCATAGGTTTTCGGATTATGCACTTGTTCGATTTCTAAAATATCCGTCAACTGGGCGTCCGTCAGCCCGTCTCCTGTATCCGCACAGATGATATTTAGGCTCCATTCCTCGTTTGAGTTTTCTTTACCGGTAATATGAAGATGTATACGGCCCTTTCTCGTCGATTGGGTTGCATGGAAAAGGAAATTATTAAGGCATAAGTCGAGAATGTCGTGATCCGTAAATATGCTATCTGGAAGTTTTGGATCTAAGTGAAAAGTAAGCTGGACTTGGTCTGAGGACAGATGGGATTCCCATTTGGTAATGATCGCCTTTACCGAATTTTTGAAGTTACGGGCATGCAGATCAGGCTTAAGGCTGCCGTCATTAAGACGAGCCATTACAGCGAAATTTTCCAATGCCAATTTGGCTTTTCCAGCGCTACGCAAAATATCTTTCTGTTGCCCACGAACGTCTCTGCACGTCGCTGTAACTGCGACTGTCTTGGAGACCCGAATGATATCGTCAATATATCGGTCGACGTTAGTTTTCGCTTCTGGAAAGATAGACGCCGGCGGGACAAGACTGACGGGTTCCACAACAGGGTTTTCCGGACTGGAATGACTGCGTTTTCGCCGACGGCTTGCCGAAATCACTCTTACAATCAAAAAACAGAACAGGCAGGCAAGCGTAACAACGACACCTAATCGTCCCCAATCGGATGACAATAGTCGATCGACGATTTCAAGAAAATCCTGAATTGCCGTAATCCCCTTACTCAAATCTTTTGCGAATCACCCCTAATTCGCCTTGTCTTTGTTTGAATAATAAGACGATAGACGTCAACGCCTTGTGTAAGGGTTAAGATAGAACTGAAAAATTCTGATTTAGGACTTGGTCAGGTCGTATCAACTGTTATAACGGCGCCTCAAGATGGGGATGTTCCGATGAAAGAGAGTCGACTGGAAAAACTGGCCAAAGCTGCCGAAATTTATGGCGAGCGCAGTTTTGATAATTATGCTCAAATCAGATCGGTCGCTGAACAAATCCGTAATTCGCTCTGCGCTTATCTGGATAATAGCGAGGAATGTGTATTTTTGGTTCCGCCGCAAGGCCCGTTCATGGCCCAAAATTATAGATCAGCCGCCTTTTCCGTTTCCGGAAAGGGGTTTCTACCTTTGGAACCGATCAGTTTCGGCCTTGCTGTCAATATTTCAGGCAAAGGTGATTACATGCGCCTTGTCATCACCTGTCGCAAAGAAGGCGATACAATGTATGTGCAGGTCGAAGACTCTCATACTTATGAGGCAGCGCTTCCGCTTTCAGAAGAGACGTTAAAGCATATCAATGAAAGCTTGTATCAACATCTTCATCACTGGTTCACAGATCGTGTACGAAATTATGATGAAGGCCAATATGGCTCAAGTGATATTGGATTTGATATCCAGCGTATCGAAGATTAGTAGAGCTTCTAAACTCTCGAAAACATTAAAGGATATTTATGGCTGCCGCTGACACCGCGCATCATGTCGTTAACATGCTTCCGTTCAAAATCGCCCTGATAGGTGCGTTAGGAATTGGTGCACAATGGCTGGCTTGGCGTCTTCAGCGCCCAGCCATCGTTCTGATGGCGATTGCAGGATTGATTTTTGGTCCTTTGGTTGGCTGGATTCTTGGATTTAATCTTTGGGCGCCTCTCGAAAACCTCTTGACGATGTTCCACCTCAATCCGGTCGATGATTTCGGTGACGTTTACAGACCTATGATCGGCATCGCTGTTGCGATCATTCTGTTTGAAGGCGGAATGACGCTCCGGTTTAAGGATCTTGGGGATGCTACCCACGCCGTTGGACGAATGGTTTTGATAGCTGGTCCCATTGCTTGGGGCTTGGGAACGCTGGCGGCCCATAAGATTGTCGGCTTACCCTGGGATATCGCAGCCATGGTTGGCGGATTATTTGTTGTTACGGGTCCGACAGTGATTATGCCGCTATTGCGTCAGGCCCATTTGAAATCAAGGCCAGCCAATGTTCTCAAATGGGAAGGCATAGTGAATGACCCTGTTGGGGCATTATTTGCGGTTGGCGGCTATGAATTCATTCGTTTCAGTATGCAAGAAGCGAATATGGTCCTGGTTTTCGGTAAGTTGATTTTTGCAGCCGTACTCGGGACGGTTGTGGGTATTATATCCGGGTATGGTCTCGCCTGGGCGTTTAGAAAAGGCCACATTCCGGAATATCTCAAGGCCCCCGTCGTTCTCGCCTGGGTCCTGGCGATTTATGTTCTCGCCAATACAATGGCCGAAGAAACCGGCCTTCTAGCCGTAACGGCCTTAGGTATGACTATGGCCAATACGAAATTTGCCTCAATGGTCGAAATGCGCCGCTTTAAAGAAACGATTGCCATCATGCTGGTCTCCGGTGTCTTCGTTGTCTTGACCGCGACCTTAACGCCTGAGGTTCTCAAGGACTTCTTCTCTTTCCGTATTATCGGATTTGTATTGGCAATGATGTTATTGGTCAGACCGATTGCGGTTATGATTTCTACTTTATGGTCGGGTATTACCTGGCGCGAAAGCGTACTTCTTTCATTCATTGCGCCGCGCGGTGTTGTAGCCGTGGCCGTTGCAGGTCTTTTTGCGGCAGAGCTTCAGGCCCTAGGACGCCCAGAAGGTCAACAATTTGTACCGCTCGCTTTTGCGCTGGTTTTCGCAACAGTTCTATTTGCGGGATTTGCTATCGGTCCAATGTCAAAGGCCTTGGGATTATCGTCCAAACATGGTGACGGTGTCTTGATCGTTGGCGCCAATCCTTGGTCTTTGGGCCTCGCTAAGGCGCTAAAGGAAATGGGTGTTGGTGTCTTGGTGGCTGATACGAATTGGCGGCGTCTTCGCGGCGCGCGCCTCGAAGGCTTTTCAACATTCTATGGTGAGGTCTTATCAGAAAATGCTGACTACCGGCTTGATCACTCCGCTTTTAATTACTTGATCGCGGCGACCCCCAATGATGCTTATAATGCTTTGGTCTGTGTTGAATTTGCACCCGAGCTTGGACGTCACAGAGTATTCCAGGTCTCAGGCCAGGATAAAGAGGATAATGACGCCGATACAATCGCCTTTACCTCTCGCGGACGTACATTGTCATCAAGAGGCCGAAGCTTTGATGCTCTAACCCGAGACTGGTGGAGCGGATGGCGCTTTAAAACAACCAATGTGTCAGAGGAATATCCGATTGAAAACCTCATGGAAGAGCGCGGCGAGGACGTCGATCTCATGCTGGTGAAACGCGATACTGGTCTTGAGTTTGTTCAGCCCGGCCAAGGATCAAAAATAGAAAAAGGCGCGGTTTTGACCTTCGGACCCGTCAAAGATAGGTCTGAGCTTAAAGCTTCGAAATAAGGCGATTTTTACGGCAGCTTAATCAATTTGGCGCATCAACAGGGTTAACCCGCGTTAACCCTGTCTGCGCCCTGACTGCCTATGAGCCAAGCTGAAAAATCCCTGAGGACACGCCTGAAAACCGGCGCAAGGCTCTCGCTTTTAGCGGGACTGATCGGGGGTTACTGGGTGTCTATGAGCCTGGCCAGTTTTTTTGCGCGCTCTGCGGAGGATCTACCCTCTGTTGCGACCTTTTGGGAAACCAGTCGTCCGCCGAGTGTTCAGTTTCTGGATCGTCATGGCAAACATATAGCCGTCAAAGGGGCGATTGACGCCGCGCCTGTAAAGTTGTCAGAGCTGCCAGAATATATCCCGCAGGCGCTGATTGCTACGGAAGACCGACGCTATGCCTATCATCCTGGACTGGACCCGATTGGCCTCACTCGTGCTATGTATCGCAATTTCCGTGCAGGCTATGTGCGAGAAGGCGGCTCCACCCTTCCGCAGCAGCTTGCTAAGAACGTCTTCCTGACCCCCGATAAAACGCTTAAACGCAAATGCCAGGAAATGATGCTGGCCCTTTGGATTGAGCGCTCTTTCTCCAAGGATGAAATTCTCGAAAAATATCTCAACAAGGTTTATTTTGGGGGCGGAACTTGGGGGCTTGAGGCGGCGAGCGATCACTATTTTCAAAAATCAGCAGCTAATCTGACCATGGCCGAGGCCGCGCTTCTCATCGGAATGCTCAAAGCGCCCAATCGGTATAATCCGGTCAGTGATCCCGAGGGGGCTGCGAACAGGAGTGAAACCGTGCTGGGGCTCATGCGGGATCAAGGCATAATTGATCAAGCCCGTCTCGAAGCGGAAGCCAAGGCGACAATAACGGTCTATCGTCCTAAAGATAAAAGCAGCGCCTACTATTTCGCCGATTGGGTTTGGGCTGATATTGAGTCTGTTATCGGTACGCCAATGAAGGATATCGTTGTTCGCACGACACTGGATAAATCCATGCAGGATAGGGCCGAAGCGGCAGCACTTAAAAACCTCAACCCGGATCGTAACGCCACAGAAGTCGCTGTCGTAACGATCGCCGGTGATGGGGGTGTTCGCGTCATGGTCGGCGGGTCATCTTATAATGGTAGTGAATTTAACCGTGCCGTTCAGGCTGATCGGCAGCCGGGATCTGCCTTTAAACCATTTGTATATCTGGCTGCGTTTAATGCGGGTCTAACTCCATGGGATAGGCGTGTTGATGAAACTGTTGAGATCGGAGATTGGGAGCCGCGAAACTTTACCGAAAAGTTTAAAGGTGAGATGACTTTGGAAGAGGCGATTGCTCAATCTATCAATACAATCGCCGTAAAACTGTCCGAGGAAACAGGCCGTAATCGCGTTATAGAAACAGCGGCAGCACATGGACTTGAGAACCTGGAAGCTCTCCGAAGTCTTCCTCTGGGATCACAAACAACAAATCCGCTGGCTTTGACCGCAGCCTATCTGCCTTTCGCAAATTGGGGTGATAAGGTCGAACCATTTGGAATTTTATCGATATCAACCGCAGAAGGCACTCCGCTTTACTATCATCAACGGACACCCAGAGAACGGGTCGTTGCATCCAAAGATCTGCGCCATATCAATCGGGTGCTTAAAACCACCGTCGATCTTGGAACGGGACGCCGGGCCCGCATAACCGGGCGTGACGTTGCCGGAAAAACAGGAACAACCAATGATTATCGTGACGCTTGGTTTGTAGGTTATGTGCCGGACCTCGTCACCGGCGTTTGGGTCGGGGCGGATGATAATAGCCCAATGGCGAAAGTAACCGGCGGTTCGATTCCGGCGCAAATTTGGAAAGATATGATGAAAGATATCGTATCTACGCTTCCGAACCGTCGACTACCTGTTTCTGATCCGGCAATCCGCGCCAATACGGAAGATAATATGAATGTGCTCCTGAACGCTGCGGAGACATCACTCGAGTAAATCGATTTTTTAAAATAAACTGTAAGAAATCCCGCTTGCCAATGACTATCTTTTATAACAAGGACAGTTTTAGGACCGCAAGTGGGCATACAGCCAACATTAACACAAGATACCCAATATGAACTGGCAATTCTAGGTTTTGTAATATTGTGGCTATTTTTACGTGCGGCGCGATATCAACGCGAACTGGATTTACTGGACCGCGTTGCGACCCATAAAGACTAAAGACTATCTCTCGAAATCACAGAGGTTTTGCGGGATTTTATCCTGCAAGATCCTGATACAATCTGGAACTCGTCCTGATATTGGCCTATTATGATGGTGTCCATTTCGCCCAGTTTGGGGCCGGTCTTTACGGAAACCTGCGTAACAGCGATTATCCGCTCATCCTGGATTGAGATAACGGGGGCAGACATTATGTGTTGCCAGCGCTGATTTTCATGGGACTCTTTATGCCGCGCCATCAAGGCCTCGTGCCCTGTCGTCACATTTCCGCCAAGTGCGAAAGACCCGTCAGGTGTAAAGAGTTCTGCATATGGCCTAGCCTGATCAGGGTCGTCGCGGAAGACGCCGTAGCTTTGAATGGTGTCTTCGCATAGCTCCGCGGGCGATGGTTGTGCTTTACACGATAAAAGAACGACCAGTGCGGTCGTCCCGGTGAGTATTATAGAATGCCGCATGGCGGCAATGTTAAAGCTTTTTAGTCCGGCAAGTAAAGGCTGCGATGGCTTTGTTCACCGCGCTAAGATCCGCACGATCTATGGCACTTTCGGGTCCAAGCGTAGAGGCATTATCATGATTTCGGGGGTCCGCATCCATCATCATGATCGTATAGCCTTCACCGAGGACCTTAACATGACTGGCTTTCTCATCGGCGCATTGAACTCTGCGTTTTTCATAATATGGGCCGGAGCGGAATTCATGACGTGTAATGATTGATTTTTGACCGTCGCCTTCGGCTTTCATGTTTGCGGCATAGATTTTTACATCCTTGACGCCTTTAATCTTGATCCGTTTTAGGCTGATATCATAGGGCGCATCCGCCAAGCTGCGGGAGCCACGCTGCGAAAACCCATAATTAGACCATGTGACCCGCGCGTCGGTAAGAAAATCGCGATTGACCCATTTTTCGGGTTTTCCGTCGGCACTGATGCGTATCCAATTATCGACAACTTTTCGAACTTTGACTTTTTGCCCCATTTCGAGCATGCCAACGACATCGCCGGCATAGGGATTATCGCGAACCCTCAATCGATCAGCCTGGACCCATAAGGGCACCGCCTCGACAACGCGAACTACGCGCTTTTTGGGCGTCAGCGTTTCGATATCTGTATCGTTGCTGGAGTCTTGCGCGCTCGCAGGCATAGCAAGACCGATAGGAATGAGTAGTGAAATAGTACACGCTTTAAGCGATGAGCTAAGCATTTTGGCCTCCTTTGGAGATTAGCGCTTAACGTCTTATAAAATATGTTTGTTAAATTTTTGGATATTATAAGTTAATGATGATTCACGACTTCCGTCTGGACCATAAACTTCCATCTTGCACTTCAAACATTTCTGCCCGGCCATCAAAGGCACTAAAGAGCGACGCGTCCGTACCCGTCATGAAGGTTTGGAGTTTCAAGTCAATGAGCTCTTCAACCAAGGCTGCACGGCGATGCTCGTCCAGATGAGCCGCAACTTCGTCTAGCAAGACAAAAGGGTCTTTATCAGAATGCGCACGGGCCTGAGCCAGCATAAGCCCGATCAGTAGAGCCTTTTGCTCGCCGGTAGAACAATTTTCGGCTGGCATTGCTTTCTCGGCATGAGTGACGCGTAAATCAGATTTGTGAACTCCAGATAGTGTCCGTCCGGCCCGCATGTCCGCTCTGCGGGTTTCTGACCACCGAATGCGTAATTTGGTTTCAACGGTCTGGTGATCAAGTCCGGATTGAAAATCGTCTTCGGCGTCACCTTCAAGCACGATAATGGATTTAGGAAACGGCCCGGAAGGCCTGGCATCAATAGCGTCTATCAACTGAGCGACGGTATCGCTCCGGGCCTTGGCGATATTGGCACCGTGCCGCGCCATATCGGCCTCCAAGGCCTCATACCAACTGATGTCATTTTGTCCGTCGCTTAAAAGCCGATTGCGTTCAGTTCGCAATTTTTCATAGGCCACAACTTCATGGCCATGCTTTGGCGCATGCATAAGGGTAAATCGATCCAAAAACTTGCGGCGATCGCCTGCGGGTCCCCGGAAAAGCCGGTCCTGCTCCGGGGTGAGCCAAAACATAGTGACATAATTTGAAAGCTCGTGACTGCTCGTCGTGCGCCCGTCAATTTTAATGATCCGGCGTCCCGGCGCTTCTGGGATCTGGCCGATAGCTAGTCTGACATGTTCATCATCTTGATAAAGTTGCGCTGTTACGCCCCAAGCCGGAGCGACCATCTCGCCGTTACGATGCGTGAGTATATCTGTCCGAGCTCGACGGAGTCCCCGGCCCGGCGATAATAGTGATAAGGCTTCTAAAAGATTAGTTTTTCCTGCGCCATTTTCACCGAATAAAACAACCGGCGCGCCCGAAAACGAAACGTCCAGACGCGGGTAGTTACGAAAATCCGTTAGACGGAGTTTGGCAATGTAGGGCCTCGGTGGAATTAGTCGTCCTAGACGCGAAGCGGCATGAGAACAAACAGAGAGTCTTTATCCTCGCTGTCGCGCACAAGAGCAGGGGAGGCCGGACCATCAAGCATAAAGGTCGCATCACGCCCTTCAATCTGGTTTGCCACATCCAAAAGATATTTCGCGTTAAATCCAATCTCCAGATCTTCCGAGCCGTAATCGACCATCAGATCTTCATGGGCGTTTCCGCTTTCTGGATTATTGACTAAAAGTGACAGATTATCTTTGGACAATGACAATTTGATCGAACGGGATTTTTCCGCTGAAATTGTTGCGACCCGGTCAACCGCATCGGCAAATACTTTATTGTCGATAACAAGTTCACGATCATTGTTGCGGGGAATAACCCGCTCATAGTCTGGGAAGGTTCCATCGATAAGTTTGGAAGTCAAAACCGCGCCGCTAAGAGAGAAACGAATTTTAGCATCGGATACCGCTACACTGATATCGTCATCCATGCCGTCAATCAGTCTGCGGATCTCTGCTACAGTCTTTCGCGGAACAATAACGCCCGGTAGACCACCAGCCCCGTTGGGTAGCGGCGTTTCACTGAGGGCTAGGCGGTGCCCATCCGTGGCCACTGCGCGCAAGACGCCGTCATGAGCATGAATATATATTCCGTTCAAATAATAGCGGGTCTCTTCCGTGGAGATTGCAAATTTGGTTTTATCGATTAGGCGACGAAGGTCGGCGGCGGGCATGTCAAATTCGTGAGTAAACCCATCAGCGGTCATTTTTGGGAAATCGCCTGCCGGTAATAAAGGCAATGTGAAATGTGACCGGCCCGCATCGACGTCCAAACGCTCGTCATTGTTGATCTTCAGAGAAACCTGCGCTCCATCCGGTAACTTGCGTGCAATGTCGTAAAGCGTGTGGGCCGGCGCTGTGATGTCTCCGGGCGCATCCACACTGGCATCAGCACTTTCAGATATTTCAATATCCAGATCAGTTGCAACGAAGTTTAACTTTCCGTCGCTCGCGCTCATCAATACGTTCGACAAGATTGGGATCGTATTCCGGCGTTCGACAACACTTTGGACATGTCCAAGTGCTTTGAGCAGGTCTGCGCGTTCAATCGCTATTTTCATTGGGTCCCCCAGGACGACTTAAGGTGAATCAGCCCCGCAGCGGCAAGCCAGCAGGGCACGAGTTTCAGGAATCACTTTACCGTAACAGGCGAAAAAGCCAAGTCCCCAAAAAGGATAATTGGCCCGGCATAGATCGCGGGGATAGTTAGCCGCGAAGGGTCTCTTCCAGACGTTTTACCTGTGTGTCCAAAATCGCGTCATCCTCACGTAATTGGGTGATCCGCTTCACGGCGTGCATAACCGTGGTGTGATCGCGTCCCCCAAAGCGGCGGCCAATGTCAGGCAATGATCTCTTCGTCAGCTTTTTACAAAGATACATGGCGACTTGCCGGGGACGTGCGACAGCGCGGGCACGGCGCTTTGATGCCATATCATCCAGCGTAATCTTGAACTCCTCGGCCACGGCGCGCTGAATTTTATCGACCGTTACCCTCATGCCGGCCATATATTTGCTACCGGATAATGTTTCTTGAATGGTCTCCAGCGTAATCGGTGTACCTAAAAATTCGGACTGCGCGACAACCTGATTAAACGCGCCCTCAAGGTCGCGCGGCGTCGCATTTATTCTGGCCGCGAGTAAATCCCGGGCCTGAGCCGGCACAGTGAGTTCTGGATGTCCGTTCTGACGACGCAATGAAATCAGACGATCAAGTATACGTACTCGCAGTTCATAATCAGCTGATCCGATTTTGCAGACAAGGCCACTATTTAAATGCGACCTTAGTCTGGGGCTGGCTTTCTCAAGTTCATCCGGGTGGCGGTCTAGCGTCAATAAAACCTGTCGACCTTCTGCGACCATAGAGATCATCGTATGCAACATCTCTTCTTGGCTAGTTGGTTTACTGGCCACGAAATGAGCATCGTCAATCATCAAAAGATCAACATTGCGGATTTTGGCTTTAAAAGCTTCTATCGCGGCGCGATCTTTCCCGCGTAATGATGTCACAAATGCACTGACGAATTCCTCGCCTGAAATTTTCAGAACCTTTTTAGGGTTGGCGGCATTTTCGATTTCAGTCAAAATTCCATAAAGCAAGTGCGTCTTGCCCATGCCGTTATCACCATAAATCACAATCGGGTTATATTGCGCTATGTCAAAATTAGATACTTGTCGCGCGACTGCGAACGCAAACTCATTTGACGGCCCAACGACAAAGTTCTCAAATGTAAGGCGGGCTCGGCGATTGGATGATTTTTCTGACGACAGCACTGGCGTCGATGTCAGGACTGTTTCTTTTTGAACGCGGGGACGTTCCGGCATGCGATGGCGCGCTGGTGGAACGACGACCTTGTCCTGAGAGGGCTTCGATACGATAACATCGCGGGGCGGGGCGACTTGGTCATGTTTCTTCCATAACCGCTTAAGCTCTTCCTGATAGGAGCTTTCAATCTTCGAGGCGATGAACTTTGTCGGAGCGGCCAATGTCACAACAAACTCGTTAGCTGAGCTTATGTGTAAACGCCCCGTCCATGACCTATGGACATTCGGGCCTAGAGCATATGACAGGTCATTTTGGACCTTGGACCAGGTTTTGTGTGCGCTTTCCACAGGCGTTTCGCCCGTGAAGAGGTCCGGCTTGTCTGACGACCCGTCTCGTCCTGAGGGAGAACCGCTCTTCACCTAGTTTACTCCAATAGTTGCCCTTAGGGTTCCGGTGGAACCCTTTGATTTTATTATCATTTTTGTTGTTTTTATCAGTCTAGATGAACTCTAAACTGACGTTTGGCCCCCCGTAGTCCCGCACGTCTAAACAACCCCATCTGCCCCCTTTTAAACGTCCGTTTTTTGTCTCGTCAACGACAAAAATATGCATTTTCACGACTCTTTGCTGTTGACAAAAAAAAACCTAATTAAGCAGGGCATTTAGCGTCCAAAAAAAAATTCGACTCCGTCATTCTCGCCCAAGGGGAATTATTTGAACTCGCCGTTTTCTTATATTTTACGGGGGTTTTTAACCCAAACGATTATTCGACAATTATTGCAACCGGCTCGGAGATTGATTAGCCATAGATCAAAATAAGGAATGATTATGACGTATAGAGTTTTCGCTACTATCATCGCATCAGGTTTTTTGATTGGCTGTACTGCGCCCGCTACAACCTCACCCAAATCCAAAGAACAAACGGACCGCCCCAGCCCTGTGACACGCTCAGTGCCTGCAGGATTTATATCTCCCGAAATATTGCAAGGGTCTCCATCTATTAACGGAACGTCTTTGCGCTCTGCAGCGATATCTCCGGACGGAAAGCGGGTCACTGTTTTGCGAGGCCGCGAAGATGATGCCGATCAACTCGATCTGTGGGCCTATGATATTGACAGCGGCGCAGCAGCGCGGCTCGTCAGCTCCACCGACCTACTGGGAAAGCCTGAGACATTATCAGAGGAAGAAAAGAACCGGCGAGAACGTGCCCGTGAATATGGCAAAGGTATTGTGTCGTATCAGTGGGTCGATAAAAATCGCCTCATGTTTCCTTTGGGCGGAGATGTCTTCTTGTATAATCTTGAGACCCAGAAATCCCAACAGGTTACGTCCACGGCTGGATTTGAAACCGATGCGAAAGTCAGCCCCCTTGGCAAACACATTGCCTATGTCAGAGACAATGAGCTTTATACAACTGATCTCTCAACCGGAACTGAGGTTCAGTTAACCCAGGGCGCGAATGATGTCGTTCGAAATGCAACGGCCAGTTTCGTTGTTCAAGAAGAGCTTGATCGCTCGACAGGATATTGGTGGGCCCCATTTGATAATCGTCTGGCCTATACACAAATTGATGAGAGTCCGATCGCGATTGAAAACCGGATCGACTTTGGCTCGGACGGAATTAAAAATATTTCACAGCGTTATCCTTTTGCCGGTACAGATAATGCGAGTGTTAAACTGGGCATTGTTTCGCGAAGCGGTGGTAAAACTGTCTGGGCGGATATTGGTGATGACCCGGACGTTTATTTGACACGCGTTTTTTGGTCGGCGGATGGCAAAGCGCTCTATGCCGGAATCCTGGCGCGAAATCATAAGACGCATATTTTCTACAAAATAAATCCGAATACGGGGACGTCAAAAAAGATTTATTCCGATAGCAGTCCGACTTGGCTCAATATTGGATCTGATAATTATGCCTTAAAAGATGGCGGCTTTTTATGGTCGTCCGAAAAAACAGGAAAACGGCAAATCTATAAAATCTCCGCCAATGGGGATGCCGCTCAGATCACTCCCGACTCTGTATTGGTGAAGAACATTCAATGTGTGGATAAATCGGCCGGCGTTATCTATTTTTCCGGTTGGGATAAAACACCGCTTGAGCAGCATATATTTGCGATAAATCTAGACGGGTCCAATCTCACGCAATTGTCTCAGGGTGAGGGCAAGCATGGCGCTAGTTTTGCAGAAAATTGCGCAAGCTATATCGGTTATTTTAGCAACCCACAAACCCCGCCGCAGACCCGAGCCTTTGACAATACCGGGAAGGGATTGACCTGGCTTTCCGAAAACAAACTCGACAATGACCATCCTTACGCGCCCTATATGGATAATCATATCGATCCAGAATATGGCCAGATTAAAGCCGAAGACGGAACGCTGCTTGACTATGCACTGTTTAAACCCGTCGATCTAAAGCCGGGCGAAAAGCGGCCTTCAATTACCATCGTTTACGGCGGGCCAGGCGTTCAGCGTATAGAGAAATCCTGGTCCCGCCAAAACTATGCCCGCATGCTGGCCCATCACGGTTTTGTCGTCTTTCAAATTGACGGACGCGGGGCTACCAATCGCGGCAAGGCTTTTGAAGATCATCTCTACCGCTCCATGGGGCGTGCTGAAGTCATCGACCAGACCGCGGGGGCGAATTGGCTCAAAACGCAGGACTATATCGATCCCGACCGCATGGGGGTTTATGGATGGTCTTATGGCGGATATATGACGCTTCACATGCTCGCCCAGACAGATCTCTATAAATCCGGAGTCTCCGGCGCGCCCGTCACGGATTGGGCTCTATATGATACGGCCTATACAGAACGTTATCTGGGTAGTCCAAATCCCGACCATGAAAATTATACTCAAGGCGCCTATGAAAATGGCAGTGTCTTTCCATATCTAGATGGCCTGACCGAAGATGTACTGCTTATTCACGGCATGGCCGATGATAATGTCGTCTTCAGGCATTCAGTTAAATTCATGGACGCCATGCAGGACCGCGGCGCGTCTAATATGCGCGTCATGACTTATCCGGGGGAAAAGCATGGCTTTCGCCGCAAAAGCAATAAAATCCATCGCGATCATATGATCATTGATTTCTTCGTGGAAACGCTCGGGGAATGACAGCATCTATGGATCCGGAATACCGAGGAAAAGTCCTCGCCGAGCTTTCTGAAATTGAAGTCCGTGAAGATGTCAAAATCCTGTTTGCGATTGAGAGCGGAAGCCGAGCGTGGGGATTTCCGTCGCCCGATAGTGATTATGACGCGCGGTTTGTATATGCGAGGCGGCCAGACTGGTATCTTTCTATTACACCTGGGCGCGATGTCATAGAACTACCGATAGACGATCTTCTGGATATCAATGGCTGGGATATTAAAAAAGCGCTCGGGCTATTGCTAAAGCCAAATCCAGTTCTTCTCGAGTGGCTCGATAGTCCGATACGTTATATCTGGAAAGACGATCTTTGTGATCCGTTGATCGCGTTCTCGCGAGAAATTTCGCATGCGAAAGCCTGTCTTTATCACTATCGCAGTCTGGGCATTCGGCAATATCGATTACATTTAGAAGACAAAGCCGAGATTAAACTCAAAAAGCTACTCTATGTCCTTCGTCCGGCTATGGCCGTGAGATGGACTCGGCTGCACCCTGATCAATTCCCACCCATGAATTTTCATAAATTGATGGACGGATGTGACCTGCCGCCAAAGCTAAGGTCAGAGATTGACGGTATTTTGGCGCTCAAAGCTAAAACCAAAGAAATCGGATTATCATCCTCCCGGCCAGATCTAAATGCATTTTGCTTGTCCGAGTTTGGTTGGGCAAAAGATCATGCGGAGGATTTTAATAGCGCGATCAAAGACAAATTGCATGCCGCGAATGATTTATTCAGACGATTACTACGAGATGCCTGGGCGAATTAATCGCCCAAAAAGGTTTTACTCCGCAGGGGCTGGAACGCCGTTTCCGTTTGAGACTTTGGCGGCTTCCATTTTCTTACCGTCTTCGCGGGTGTGAGAGCCGAACTTCTTGCGTAGCTTCACAATCGGTTTTTCCATGCCGTAATAGGAAATACAGGTCATGATAAATGTGGCGCCAATGACAAAGACGACATAGTCAGGATCAGCAAGCTCCATGCCCAGATAATCAGAGGCGACCATCATAAACGGAATGTGCCAGAGATAGATCCCGTAACTGATACGGCCGATCCATTGCGCCAATGAATTTTCCAAGCCTTTGACGAAAATACTCATGGGCTTCCAGAACATCAGATTAAGCACAATAATGAACAGACCAATACCTTGGAAGGAATAGCGGAATGTCTCGCGGAACCCAAAATCACGATAGAGGAAGGTAAAGAGCATAATGGCTGTCGCTACCGCCATGGGTAGATAACCAATCAGCTTGTTCCAATTCTTATGGTTAGGCCAGACATGCAGCATCATTGATAGCAGGCAACCATACATAATACTGTCCAGGCGAGAATCTGTTGTCGCGTAAGTATATTCATGCGGCGCGCCAAGTTGGTAATGGGTGAATAGACGCCAGCACAGGACGACAACACAGATCGCAAGACCGATTTTAACAGCCTTCGCCCAGTTCTTCTTCACAAAGAGCAACATGAGCGGGAACATCAGATAGAAGTGCTCTTCCACCGCTAGGGACCATAAATGCTCCCACGGGGCGGATCTGGCGCCTTCATATATGCCCAAATAGGCATAGTGATAATTCATCGTATAAGTAAATGCGCCAAAAACCTCCCAGGGAAGTGGTGACTTGCCCGTGGCTGCCATGAATCCCCAAGTGATGATTAACATCAGATAGAGCGCCGGCAAGAGCCGGAGAAATCGTCTAATATAGAAATCTTTGAGCTTGATGGTGCCTTTTTTGTCGCTTTCAGCAATCAAAAGACGCGTGATCAAAAATCCAGAGATGAAAAAGAATACGGTGACACCGAAACCACCTGGAATGATATGAGACCAACCAACATGTGCGATCAAAACCAGAAGAACAGCGATAGCCCGAAGTCCGTCCAGGCCTGGAATATACCCAAATCTTGCCTCCGGCGAGATATGATGCCGTCCTAGACCGTTTTGAAGAGCACTCATAAGCCCCCACCTTTTACCTAACACCTTGCCGATTTTTCGGCTTATCGGGCGCTTATAGGGGGCAAGTCTTAAATATTCGTGTTGAGAAGGCGCCTATTAACTATGAAATTTCAAGTTCAATAAAACCAAACGGGCATTTGCGCCGTATATGTGGTATGAATAAATCGACGCCGAGAAATTGGCTTACGGAAATATTATGACATCAAAAGCTAAACTTACTCTTGCCATAGCATTTTTTACGGCTCTTGGGCTGGGTATAGCCTATCTTGCGGGCCAAAACGGACATTACTATAGCACCATGTCGGTATTCTTTGTTTGCGGGTTGTGGGCATTTACGCTGAACTGGCTTGCTTTCATTCCAGCGGCGATTTTCAAAACAGAAAAATATTATGATCTCACAGGTTCTTTGACCTATCTTTCCACTTTTGCCCTTGCTGCCGTCTTATCACAGCCACTGTCTTTGAGGGCCATGGTTGTGGCAGGTCTTGTCGCGATTTGGGCATTGCGTCTGGGGAGCTTCCTGTTTGCCCGGATCAGACGGGACAAACACGACAAGCGCTTTGAGCAAATAAAGGTCAATCCTTTGCGCTTCTTGTTGACGTGGACTTTACAAGGGACCTGGGTTGTCCTGACCAGTGCCTGTGCCCTGGCGATCGTTACGTCTCATGATCAAGCTCCCTGGGATATTTTCGCAACCATTGGCCTTATAATGTGGGTCATAGGTTTTGGCATTGAAGTTACGGCAGATAATCAGAAATCTAAATTCAGATCGAACCCAGATAATAAGGACAAATTCATTACGTCTGGGCTCTGGTCGCGATCGCAACATCCTAATTATTTTGGCGAGATTTTTCTCTGGAGCGGAATTGCGGTTATGGCAATTCCGGTTTTGTCGGGATGGGGCTGGCTTACGCTCATCTCGCCTTTATTTGTGATCTTTCTTCTGACACGTGTCAGCGGTATTCCCATGCTTCAAAAGGCGGGACTCAAAAAATGGGGCGATGACCCTGAATATCTGGCTTACCGGGAAAGAACTCCGAAACTCATTCCCAGGCTTTCTTAGATAAGGGCTTTTATCCAGCTCATTACTGTTCGTGTTTTCTCATCATCCATAGCGTCTTCGTGCGGCAGCGCGAAGTGGCCGCTGTCATTATCGAAATACTGACCGGATCTATCATTAAATTCAGGGTCTAGGGCTGCGCGAACCAGAATATCAGCGCCAATCCCAATGTCTTTGCCTTCCATCCCATAGCCTTCTTTGACCATTTTCGTGCCTAAAAAAGATCCGGGGTTAATCGCGATAAAAATTGGTCCAGCGCCCAAATCCTCTGCGAGGTAGCGTGACCACATAGTGATGGCGAGTTTGCTTTGAGCATAGGCGCTACCCGGAGAAAGTTCAGTCTTTCCCATAATGGCATCTTCACGGATTGAAGCTTGCGCGGCAGACGACAGGTTTAAAATTCGGCCGGATTCATTCATGATAGGCAATAAAGATTGCGTCAGGACATAAGGGGCTAAGGTATTCACAACAAAGCGTATATCCTGACCGCTGGCCGTTCTTGGATTGGGCGTATGAAAAACGCCAGCATTATTTATCAGCACATCCAAGGCGTTTTGATCTTTTTTGATATCAGCAGCCATCTGTTTCACTGCGCCAAGATCTGATAGGTCCGCGATATAGCTGCGGCACGCCGATAATTCGGAATAGGTTTTTGTGGCCGCGTCCAGTTTAGCGGAGCTACGGCCATGCAACAGAACATTATGTCCTTTGGATGCAAGTAATTTGGCAGCTTCCAGGCCTATTCCGTCACTGGAGCCTGTTATCAATATGGTTTTAGGCATGGCTTATTTTATTCAAGCCTGCCAAATTCTGCAATCTCAAATTTCTTGCAGCAGCGTCTTGTTTACCTCAGGTGCTTGGCCAGAGAACTTCGGGATTCTTCATGGTTTTGATCTCGAGAATATTATTATTTGGATCGCCAATGAAAAATGTTTCCTGTTCGTATTTGTCGCCCTTGAAACGGCGATAGGGCTCGTCAATATATTCAAGGCCGGCTTCGGCAATGCGATCCTTGACGCCATCAAACTGTTCTTGTGTCAAATGAATGCCAAAATGCGGAACTTTGACGGCGCCCATATCAACATCATGTCTGACATTAGGAAGCTGCTCTTCGCTTTGATGTAAGGTCAATTCATTTCCCCAGAAATTTACATCGACCCAGCGACCCTCTTCGCTATTGCCCAGCGTACAGCCTAGGATATCAGTATAAAATTTGACGGTTGTTTTAAGATCGCCGGCTGGAATGGCCAAGTGAAGTATGGAACTGCTCATCAATTCTTCCTCGTGACTAAAAAATATGAGTATTTCCTAGTATATGTAAGACAAATTGGTCAGTGGAAAATTTCGAAATCATGAGTTTTTCATTGAATTTTGGCATTTTCTGCTGCAAAATTGCGTATGGACGATATAGATCGTAATATAATCAAAGAATTACAGCGTAATGGGCGTTTATCTAATCAGGCGTTATCCGATCGCATCGGCCTGTCGCCATCACCTTGTCTCAAGCGCCTTAAGGCGTTGGAAGCAAGTGGTTTAATCAAAGGATATACGGCTTTGATTGACGAAAAACTATATGGATTGCCTGTGACCGTTTTTTTGCGGGTTAAGCTTGGGACCCATGCAGAGGACGACATAAAGACATTTGAAAAGCAGGTTCAGTTAATTGATGAAATTCAGGACTGCTTTCTCATTACCGGAGATGCTGATTATCTCATGCGCGTTATCGTCCGGGATCTTGAGCATTATGAGAACCTGATCCGCACGCGCATGCAGCGCATCGAGGCCATTGCATCGATTGACTCCAGCGTAGCTTTTGGCAAAGTCAAACAGTCCTATGTGTTCCCGGCGAGTTAGGCGGGTTCAGCAAAGCTTTTGAGCTTATTAATGATTGGGTGAATTCCGGCAGCCCCGCCAGCCAAAAGCAATCCCGTCATGATGACGTCAACGCTTGTTCTCAAGCTTGCCTGAAGGCTATCGCTTGCGATCTCTGCAGTCGTCAGGGAACTGAGCATGTTTATCCCGACAAGACTAAGGAGTACTCCGCAAACCAAACTAAATATTATGGCGTGTTCACGGATCGTGTTTGTTAAATTCAGCCATCGTATATTTATTTTCTCATCATCCTTTTTGTTATCAAGATTTTCAAGCGCTGATTGAACACGCTTTTGTTGCTTCTTAAATAGGGTAACTGACATTTGGGCATCCAGTTCCGTGAGGCGCTCTTTTTCCCGTTCCAGATCTTCCAGTTCGTTAATGTAAATGGCTTTTATTTCTGCCTTTTGAGACGAGAAGACCGAGTCGACATAAACTTCCGTTATGCGTTCAATTATCAGCGCATAAAATACGAGTTGGGCCAAGAGGTTTATCGTTTGTTTAAACGATATGTCATGAAGATTAAGCGGGGCGGAAAAATCGCCCTTATAAAACATGGGAACCGTGAAGCCGATTACAAGAATTACTAATATTCCAATCCATCGTTTTGTCATGTCAGTCTCCTCAAACCCTTGGGGCGTCAAGCTCAAGGCCTTTGACAGCGTGCCAAAGCTCATAAAGGCCGACGATATCCAGGGAATGCTCATCTTCGGGGTCCGGGTTCGGATTACCAAATTCGTAATTGCCAGGTGAATTGGCATGGGTGATTATTCCAACGATTTCGCCGGTATCGCCATTGACGGCAACACCGCCGCTCATGCCCGGTACAACAGGTTCGTGCGGTTCATCGACCACGACAGACCAGCGTCCATATTTCTTTCCTGAAACCTCCTCTGGGCTTCGGTAGAGATAGGCGCGCCCTGATCGTATGGAAGCTACAGAGCTTCCTGCCGGAAAACCACATACGATGATTGGGTCTTGCTCTTTTATCTCACTTGGAGGGCTGTCAGGAACAGTACAGCCCACAAGCGCCGCATCAAGTTGACCCGGTCGATATTCCAGCGACCCTCCTGCGAAAGGCGGCGGGTTATAGTTTGAATCAAAAATAACATGCCCGGCCGTAATCCAGCCGCCCCAATGGGCAAATAGAGATCCATAACTATAGCCTTCCTGAAGCAATTCTGGAGCTAGTGGATTTGGTGTCAGTCCTTCGTAAAAATAACGGCGGACATCCACATCCGGTTTATTCGCGACAAGCTCGGTACGGGTTGGGATAATATTGTTGACGTGGGCTGCATCGGGATCAAACACGATGAAATCATAAGTGTCGCCATAGCTTCTAAGCTGCGCACATACTTTGACCCCATGATAGCTTTGATCCAGATTAGTATTGCCTTCAATCGTCTCGAAATAGTCGCTACCAGCAAAGGTAACGACGCCAATATGACCATAATCGCCGGGCTCTTTGAGCGCTACAAACAGGGAACCAGGAACGATTTTGCTTTTATCAATACCGCGCCCCTCTACAAAAATTCCAGCCTCTTTGGCCTGATCGACAAATTGATCACATCCCCAATGCCCTTTGACAGGCATAGTCATATTGAGTGACTCAGCCGCTTGATTCATCAAAAACTTCACAAAGCCCGCACACCAGGCAAAATCCTCGCCTTCATTTCCGTCCATATATAGGCGGACCCAGGGTCCATCATTTGTGCCCTTTATTTCTTGCGGAATTTCTAAAAGATGGCGCCTTGCATAGGCGGCGACGCAAGCTTCAAAACTTGAGGGCGGGACGGCAATCGGTGTTAAAACGCGGCGCAATGGTGCGGTTAAAGCGTTGTGCGTGACCTCATCAATAATACCCGTTTCAGGCAGCCCGCTTTGGGATTGAAAATTTTTCACGCGGGTTTCGGTGACACGTCCAAAATCGCTGTCAACGCGTAGCTCTAGCCCATGATAACACAGCCATTGCTGGATGAGTTTTACTTTCTTCCCTTTAGAACCTTTTTGGGACTTACCGGGATATCTGAGCAAGGTCTTGATATAACCTTCCAGTTTTGTTTCGCCTTTTGAGAGTGTATATGTCATTGTGCGCTCCGTAGTTAATGACTCTGACGGGGGCTGACATGAAGAAAATCCTGCTACTCTTGGGCATTGCAGTCATTTCAATACTCGGACTTTGGCTACTCAGAAATGATGGAACATCAGAGACCAAGCCTGATGTTTCAACGTCTCAATCTGCGACTAAAAAATTGCCGCCTGCGGCCAGCCCGCGCCCCGAATTTGAACGGACATTACCTAAGAAAAAAGTGGTTGAGAGTGATCTTGGTCACGCTCTTAATACGGTTTTATCCCAAAAAATTGGACGAGACATTACCACGAAAACAGCTGAAACCCGTATTATGGGACAATGGGCCCTTACGTGCGGCGAGCCAATGGAAGTCGGGGGCGAACCTGTTGATTACAGTCGGTCCAAGCTTTCTGAATTGATGGCCAAAGGCATGCTGGAGAACCGATTTTGTGCGCTGACCTCTTTCAATGACGATCGGCACCGAATTATTGAGTTTGACCTCGGAAGCACTGATAGCCCGGTTTTGGGCTGGCTTGACAAGCATGGTCTTTCGCTTGAGCTCCTATCCCAAGACAAGAAGAATATTCTAAAGTAATTCTTTGGGTTTATGACTGCAACACATGATCAATATGCGGCGTTCCGCCATAAAAGTTATCGCCGATATTTTACATCCCGGTTTTTAACAGCATTTTCAATCCAGGTTGTCTCAACGGCGGTGGGGTTTCAGATATATGAGCAAACCCGAGACCCGCTTTGGCTGGGTATGATCGGGTTAGTGCAGTTCCTGCCCTCTCTCTTACTTGTCGTTTTTACAGGATTAGCGGCTGATAAGCTGGGCCGACGTTTTGTCATGTCCTCCGCCATTATAGCATTTGGTATATGTGCCGCTTTAATTTTTACACTGGCTGTAACCGACTCTTTTCATCCGGTTTGGGTTTTATCTATTTTGACGTTTTTTGGGGTGGCCCGCGCGTTTCATTCACCTGCTTCGGCGTCGCTGGCTGTCAATCTGGTCCCCAAAGAAGATTTTCCCAATGCGGTTGGATGGGTGACGTCATCCTGGCAAATGGCATCAATTGTCGGGCCGGCGGCCGGCGGCGTATTGCAAGCGATTTCATCTCCGCTAGCCTATGGTACGGCTGCGATTACATTCGCGATCTCTTCCGTGCTCATCCTGTCCATTCCCAAACCAGAGCAGACAATTTCGAAAGAACCCACCAATCTAGAAACACTTTTGGGAGGGTTCCGCTATGTTTGGAAGACAAAAATCGTTCTAGGCGCCATTACGTTGGATTTGTTTGCAGTTCTCCTAGGCGGGGCGGTGGCTATGCTGCCCATTTATGCCCATGATATTTTACAGATCGGCGAGATCGGTAATGGTTGGCTCAGGGCCGCGCCTGGCATTGGAGCCATTATCACGGCAATCTTGATCACGCGGTTTCCCGTGAGAGACCATGCGGGGGCTGTATTATTGATATGTGTGGCCCTGTTTGGCGTTGCGACAGCCTTGTTTGGCGCGTCTCAAATCGTCTGGTTGTCTATTTTGGCGCTCGCGCTTGTGGGCGCGTTTGATATGGTGAGTGTCGTCATCCGAGAGATATTGTTACAGCTTTGGACCCCTGACGAGGTCCGCGGCCGGGTCAATGCCGTGAATTCGATTTTCCTGGGTGCATCCAATGAACTCGGCGAAGCCCGCGCTGGCTTTATGGCTGTCAAATGGGGCGCCATATTTACAGTCGTTAGCGGGGGAATTGCGGCCGTTGGAATAGCCGCATTATCCGCCGTGATTTTCCCGGAACTTCGCAAAGTCCGTTTCCTCGATCGACAGGATGACGTTAAATGAAGCGTATGATTATAACCGTATTAGGCCCAGCGGTATTTCTGAATGGATGTGGAGACAGAGACATTATGCCAAACACCTATTGTACTTTATCAGGACAGCCGCCCTTGATTATCGCTCATCGCGGCGCCAGTGGACATCGCCCAGAACATACGCTGGAAAGCTATGAACTGGCCATAGACATGGGGGCAGATTATATCGAACCGGATCTTGTCATAACGAAGGACGGATATTTGGTTGCCCGCCATGATCGCTATCTTTCCACGACGACAAACGTCGCTGATCATCCTGAGTTTGAAGACCGGAAAACTGTCAAAAATGGACATGACGGGGCTGATTGGTTTGTCGAAGACTTTACGCTTGCAGAGATAAAAACATTACGGGCGGTGCAGCCACGGCAGTCCCGCTCCCGTGAGTTTGACGGTCAATACGAAATTCCAACTCTTGACGAAATCCTGAAGCTGGCCGTCGATAAATCGACACACAAAAACCGAATTGGGGTTTACCCTGAAACCAAACATCCATCGGCGCTGGAATCCATGGGTTTGTCGTTTGATGATGCCCTCATAAGTTCACTTAACACCTACGGGTTTAAGTCGGCGAAGGATCCGGTTTTTATTCAATCGTTCGAAACGGATAATCTGCGGCGTCTGCGGCAAAAAACGTCGATCCGGCTGATATATCTTAGCGAGGATCTTCCAGAGCTTTCGTTTGACGAAATCGCAAGTTTTGCTGACGGGATTGGACCGTATAAGAAATTGCTATCAGGTGATGATTTGAAACCGTCAGGCTTTATCAAAAATGCCCATGCGGCAGGGCTGGCGGTTCACCCTTGGACGTTTCGAGACGATCAACCGGATTCGCGTTTTCCTGATAAATTGGCCGAAGCCCGCCATTATTTTGATCTGGGTATTGATGGGGGGTTTTTTGATTTTCCAGATACGGGCGTCAAAGCCCGCGCTGACTATGAATGCAAATAAGCTTATTCACTGATGACGGTTTCAGTATCAGCTGGAGCCATGGGTTCAGTTTGAACTTGCGGCTGGGATAATTCTAGCCGTTTCAGCCTTTGCGCTTCAATGATTTGGCCGCGCAGCAAAGCAGTTTCTACGCTCTTGGGGTCCAACATCATGGCGCGATCAATGTCCGATTTCGCAAGGGTCAACTTCCCAAGCCGCTTACGGGCATCCGCCCGATAACGCAAAGCATCCGGATTATTGCGATCAAACGCCAAGGCCGATGTCAGATCTGTTTCAGAGTCCTTATAGCGATCCAGAAGCGCATACACTCTGGCGCGGGCAATTCTAAGATCTGTATCTTCGCGGTCTATCGCGAGTCCGGCCGTGGCAGATTCATAGGCCTTTGATGTTTGTTCGGACATCAACCAGAAATTTGCGGCTTCCAAATAGTAATTTTTTCGCATTTTCGGAGATAGCTGCCCGACCATGGCGCCGAGTTGATCCAGCCTGTGTGCGGCTTCTTCTTTATGCCCTAAAGCAAATAATGCCATGGCCTCGCAGTGGCGCGCGCGGCGTCCGCCGCCATCATTGCGCCAGATCATAGCATCTTCATAGGCCAGCTCCGCATCCACTGCGATCTGTTCAAGGCATGATTTATGCTTGGCGTCAAAGGCAGCGGTTTTATCACCGGCCTGTGCGGGAATTGATATTGCAAGCGCAGCAAATCCGGTTAGGAGTAAGGTTCTTTTCATGGGCCGACTTTTATAGGGGGGATTTCCGCAGGGCAATGGCAGTTCACGTTAAAAGTCAGACAGAAAGCAGCCCAAAGACGACCAAGATTGCGGTTCTATTTGGGTTTGGCTATTCGGCCAAAGCTTTGCTTCCGCGCCTGCAGGAGCAGGGCTATCAAGTGGTGGGAACAGTCCGCAGTCAAGAGAAAGCCGATCGTTTGTCAAAACTTACGGGGGCGGTCATTCTGCCATTATCCGGTCCGCCATCCGATGAGCTTCTGCGCTATATCAACATGGCGGAGATGATCTTGTCATCGGTTCCGCCATCAGATGAGGGGCAGGACCCGATTTTGACCGCTATGCCTGATCTGGCGAGATTAGCCCCGAATTGTCAATGGGCAGGCTATTTGTCGGCGACGTCGGTTTATGGCGATCGGGCTGGTCATTGGACGTTTGAAGATGAACTTTTATATCCCAAAACTCAAAGGGGCCGTAATCGCGTTAAGGCCGAGCTGGCTTGGTGTGAAAGCGGTTTGCCCGCTCATATTTTTCGTCTCGCTGGGATTTACGGACCAAAAATATTTGGTCAGGCGCGGAATGCGTTTTACCGCCTAACTCATGGCAATCCCCGTGCTGTAATCAAGCCGGGCCATGTCGTGAATCGCATTCATGCAGAAGACATTGCGGGGGCTATACTGGCCTCAATGGCCTGTCCGAATCCGTGTCAGGTTTATAATATAGCCGACGGAAATCCTGCCCCTCCGCAAGATGTTTTGCATTTTGCGGCTGATCTCATTGGGGCGCCGCGAGCCTCGGAGGCAGATTGGGAAACCGCCGACATTTCGGATATGGCCCGCAGTTTTTATACCGAGACAAAACGGATCGATATTACCCGCGCTAAAACCGAACTTGGCTGGACACCTCGCTATCCGACCTATCGCGACGGGCTCGCACAAATATACCGTTTAGGAAAATTTGGCCCCGACGCTTTCCTGCTCGCGGGTCATATTATCGTCCCCGATCAGGACCTGGAAGCCGTCCGCCGGGAACTGCCCGGCCATAAGTCGGCGACCCTGGCCGAAGAGGGCTGTCTGCGCTTTGATGTTTTCCAGGATCTGTCAGACAAGAACAAATTTCATGTCTTTGAAGTATTCAAATCCGAACAGGCTTTTCGCGACCACAAAGCCCGTATGCAAGGCACGGAATGGGTCAAAGCCTCTGCCAATATCGAACGTTTTTACACAGTGTCGAAGGCGAATTGATTTACATGGGCGGCGCGCCGATTAGCATTTGGTGGCCGCCATGTAACATCAGGCCTGTTAGCGCGAAGCCGGCGATAACGGCGATAACATCTCCGATGACGCGCGGTGATTTAAAATCTGATCGACCGCGCCGATAGGCACAGAATAACGAGACAAGGCTATAGGCCGTGAACAGCCCGAATAGGAGAACCTTTTTACTATCTCCTCCCATGGCCAAATGAACTGCGGACCAGATCAATATAGCGAGCATCATCGGGTGCTGGACCGTATTCTTGATATATCCCGCCGGGGTATAGGCGGCTATTAACAGGACAAAGGCTGGAAGCATCAATATCCATGACATATGGTGCAGGTCATGAGGGCCTTCAAATATAAGAGCGCCCGATGGAGCTTTGATATAGCCCCAGATTAAGAGCGCCAGTCCTAGACCCGTAATCAGGGAATAGGCGCCCATATATTTCCCATATCCAATTTTTTTGCGGATATCTTTGGACTCGGCGCGACTGCGTAGCGCTGAATAAAAATGCGGTAGGAAAAACAGGATTAGTCCGAGCGTAAAAATAGTCACAGGTCGCCCTTATGTTATGGAATTATAGCGATTGCCCTCAGTTTTGGGCTTTAAAAGTCCATAGGGAATGGCCACCAGAATGGAGGCAATGAGACCTGCAATAATTTGTTTTGGGATTGATTTCCGCATCATTTCGGCCTGCATGTCCATCATTTGATCCATAGCCGCGCTAGGCTCAGCTTCCGGGTCGGGCATGTTTTCCAGCATGCCTTCCATCACTCCGGCCATTTCTGGTGCCATCAGCATCAATCCCAACACGCCTGATATTATTGTATAGCCGAAAAATCCTAATAGGTAATACCAAGGGGAATGTCCCGCATCTCGCAACCGGCCACCGATCAGACAAAACCATGGATAAATCAGAAGGTATAAAAGCATGCCCAAGGCCCCGCCTGTCATCATACTGGAAATACCGCCGCCTTCGCCCATAAATAACAGGGGCAAATATGTGATGACAGCGCCAAGACCTAATAAAATACCAACACCGGTCCAAAAGGTTTTTTGATCCGTAACCTGATCTGGCCCAAACAAAGCGTTCATAATAGACATGTTTAATTCCCCCATCGAATTTGTGTGAACTGTGATAGAAAATTCTGGGGAATACAAGACCTGTCTTGCCTGTTAACCTCGCAAAAGACTTGGGAGATCACCGTGGAGGCCGGCGGCTTCATTGATGAAAAAACTCTGGGCCGGTTGAACTTTGTCCATGAGGCCGAGGCCGAGCCGTCTGAGATGTTTGATCGGCGCTATATTATTTGAGAACAAGCGGTTGAAAATATCCGTCGAGGCGGCGAGGACTTGATTGTCAAAATTCCGCCAGACTTCCATGTCCGTGAGCTGAAGTCCAAGATCTAGCCCATGACCTCGGGCTTCCTCGACGACATCGGCGAGAGCGGCCGCGTCGCGGAGTCCCATATTCAGGCCTTGTCCTGCAATGGGGTGAATAGCATGGGCGGCATCACCGATCAGAGCCAACCGGCCCTTCGTATAGGTCTCGGCCATTTGCAAGGCGAGGGGATAGGACCAGCGCGGAGCGCAAGGACCCACCAATCCATACATATCGCCAAAACGCCGCGCGAGTTCGGCGGCAAATAAATGCTCCGGCAAGGCCATGGCGGCATCAACCGCGCCCGGTGTGTCCGTCCAAACGATAGATGAACGGTGTTCCGTCAGGGGTAAAATCGCAAACGGTCCGCCCGGCAGAAAAAGCTCATGGGCTGTGCCGTTATGGGGCTTTTCATGGACGACGGTCGTAACGATGGCTTTTTGTTTATAGGGTGTGCGCGTCGTCGCAATACCGGCGGATTTTCGGCAAAATGAATTTTTGCCATCAGCGGCAATTAGAACGGATGCTTTTAGGATTTCATCCCCCACATGGACATGCATGGCCGCAGGCATCTCTTCAAAACCTGTCACCGCAATAGGGGCCATGATTTTGATTTTGTCGGAAGCCGTAACAGCATTGTATAGGGCGCCGCGTAAACGCCGGTTTTCGACCATATACCCCATGGGCTGATCCCCAGCGTCACGGCTGTCAAAATGCAGGCTTAGCGGAGAGATATAGCGTCCAACCTCGCCGTCCGTAATCAAAATATCCGTAATCGGCTGAACATGACCGTCCAAGCGTTTATCAATCCCGAGGTGACGATACATTTGAAACGAGCTGGCCGCGATAGCGGAGGCGCGGCCATCAAAGTCGACGTCCATATGGTCCTCGGGGTTCTGCCCATCGAGGAGAATGACTGACGCACCTTTATGAGCACAGGCCAATGCCGCCGTCATACCAACCAAGCCGGCACCAATAATAATCAAATCGCAATCGGTTTTCATGATTTCATCTTATGCGCGATCAGGGATGAGAGCCATAGGACTCTTTGACATCACTTGATGTTAAACCCGGCGTTGACTCTTGGGCCGCGAACACCTAGTGACTCGCGCCTAATAATACTTTGCGCTGATTTGCTCCTTCGCTTGCGGGCGCTTAATAAAACCTAGCTAAGAGAGGCACTATGCCCGTTCCTATAATCGTTTTAAATTTTGGACATTCCGTCCTGCGCACTCTGGATGATTATACCAATGCGGCCTCAGAAATTTACCGACATTACCGCCAAGGCAAAAATGTTGTTGCCGTAACATCTGCTCAAGGTGATCAGACTGACGTCCTCCTTGCGGAGGCGCGCCGGATTGGTCCTGATGGCGTTGCCAAAAATCTGCCGGAACTGATACAGCTCGGCGAGCGAAAATCTGCCGCGCTTTTGGCTCTCGCGCTTGAACGCGTCGGCGCGCCCGCTTTTGTGCGTCAGGCGCGTGATTTGGGCCTCAAAGCCAAAGGTCCTAATACCGAAGCTGAGCTGGTTGACCTCAATGTTGAGCAGCTGACGGAAGACCTTAAAAACCACGATATCGTCGTTATGCCGGGCTATGTTGCGATAGGTGAAAATGACCGTCCGTCTCTGCTGGGCCATGGCGGCGCGGATTACACGGCGCTCTATGTAGCGCAAAAGCTCGGCGTTCCGGCTCTACTTCTCAAAGATGTGGACGGGGTTTACGAGGCTGATCCCCATACGAGCTCGGCTAGCATTGGTCGATATGAAAATATTTCCTGGGCGGATGCGCGTGAAAAGGCTGAGGTTTTAATCTCACCTAAGGCTTTGGAATTTGCAGAAAGCACTCAGTTGGAGTTTGATATCGGTATGCCCGGTATTTCCCGCTATACCCGTATTGGCAGCCAAACCGGCCCAGTCGGCGCCTCGCCTCAGCCCAAAAAACTCCGGGTCGCGATGATGGGTTGCGGCAGTGTTGGCGGCGGCGTTTACCGCCGGGTCAAAGCCCTGCCCGAGCGTTTTGAAATGGCCAAGATCATGGTTCGGGATAAGCAAAAATATCTGGACCAGGGTTATAAAGACAGCGAACTCACAACAGACTATCAGGATTTGATCGATGCTAAGCCTGATATCTTCGTCGATGTGTCCGGTCCGATTGAACCGCCTCTTGAATATACGAAAGACATGCTTGCGCGGGGCGTCCATGTCGTGTCCGCGAATAAGCAGGCTATTGCGGCCGGGGGGCAGGCACTTCTGAACCACGCCAAAAGTCATGACCGGATATTGCAGTTCTCAAGTGCGGCCGGCGGCGGCATGCCTGTTCTTGAAATGTGTATCCGCGAAGCGGGACGCATCACGTCTGTCGAGGCCTTGCTGAACGGAACGACCAATTTTATGCTCGGCGAAATCTGCGGCGGCAAAAGCTATGACGAGGCGCTCAAAATTGCGCAGGATAAAGGTTATGCCGAAGCCGACCCAAGTTCAGATGTGGGCGGCGCTGATGCCGGCGCCAAGATCAGGCTGGTTTCCCTTCTCGGATTTGGCAAGGAAATCACACTCGATGATATTCCGCGGGATACGATCGAAAACTTTGCGCCGCCCGCGCAGATTGCCGGTGCGATTAAGCGCATATCCAAAGTATCTAAAAATGGCAGCGACATAAACGCGGCGCTCGAGCTTCATGATTTGCCAAAGTCTGATTTCATCGCGCAGGCCAATGCCGAAGAAGCCCACGCTGTCTTTCATTTTGATGATGGTGACGTCTATAAAATTCGCGGCAAAGGCGCTGGTCGCTGGCCCACGACAGAGTCCGTCATGGCTGATTTATACGACATTTCGGATAGTTATTTTTAGAGGCGTTCAGGTTTAGTCTTAATGCTCTCTATGCGTGGCGGCGGATGAATACCAATGCTTGCTTTGGGGCAGAGGGGACGTAAGGCACTGCTTTAAATCGCTCCTAAATCGATTTTATTCGGCCACCGAGGACAATCGCCCAACATTAGATGCTTGTGAGTCAGAGTTTGCCGTCTTAGGGCGCCAGGCTTCTGTGTTATTTCTTCGGCATTAAGCCATGAGTTTCGATAGGGGGCCAATAGAGCTACTCCCTCTGGGGGATCGTGGATCCAAAGTCCCAAAGAAAAGCGCCGCAAATAATGTCCAACTTCCCAAGATTTGATTGGTTACTGTGAAGATTACCATTTTTAGCTTAATTAACGTTGTGAAATGAAACTCGTTTTGAACACCCGATTTCGACCAGATGGCAACTTCAGCCGTGAGAGAATCGACAGGGTTTAGGCTAGGTAATATTTCTGACAATGGGGGCTGAAAGATCATTACCATGTGGTTCGTAGCAAGACATCCCGCAATACAGAATGCGGTCAATAGCGGGCCTCTACCAATAAATCTTAGCCGCTTCCAGAGTAGCACGCCAAATGCCACTGGAAGGACTACGGAACGAAAAAGGAGGGGGTAGACGCTTGCATCATTTGAAGTGATCTTACTTAGCAAAAGATAGGTGTTCAGCGCGGTAAAGAGCAGCCCTAAAGCAATCAGGAACAAGCCACCTATAACAAATGTTTTTTTAGTCTTCATGTGTCTCTATTCAATTCGTACAACTAAATGCTAAGGAAGGGTACTCCAAAATTATTAAAAACTTAGTCTATGTCCCACAACGTTTTGATTTGGATATATTGGACTCCCAGTAATGTCTCCAATGCCCGCCAAAGTAGGAGTCTGCCAGTATCTTAAAATCGCCCAAATCAGACGCTTGCGAACCGTCCGCTCCGAGAATATCACCGACGAAAATATTGGTGATTATTTAGACAATCCAAAACCCCTTAAGCCGCCTTCCCATTTTGCCGATCATAATCGGCGCGGGCCTTGTCGATTTCGGAGAGATTATTCAGCGCCCACATGCCTAGCGCGTTCACGGGTTCCCGAAAAGACTCCCCCATTTCTGTCAGGCTATATTCGACCTTAGGCGGGATAGTCGGATGGTATGTTCGGTTGACCAGTCCGTCTCGCTCGAGCTTTTTCAAAGTTAGGCTGAGCATGCGCTGTGAAATGCCCAGATTTCGCTTGAGCTCATTAAACCGGAGTGTTTCGTATTCGGAAAGTGAAATAATCACAAGCACGCTCCACCGATCGCCGACGCGGGTTAGGACTTCGTTGATGCGCCCGCAATCAGGGCATTTTTCTGAATTTGTCATGCGGTTCCCTTTTTGTAACCCGGGCTAAAAAATGTGCCTTCTTGCATCCCTGATCAGTTCCTAATATATCGCCAGTCACAAATATATACCGTATATCTAACGGATCGACAATAGGACGAAATTATGAGCGAGAAGACATTTAATGAGCTTTTGAACTGGCGCTATGCGACAAAGAAAATGGACCCGGCAAAACCGGTCGCCCAAGATAAAGTCGATGCCATCATAGAGGCCGTTCGCATGGCACCGACATCCAGCGGTACCCAGCCTTTTGAACTGATCGTCGTCACAAACAAAGAGGTACGCGCAGATATTTGCAAGGCTGCCAGCGACCAGACGCCTATCACGGATGGCTCTCATCTGTTGGTGTTTGCGGCCTGGGATAATTATACCAATGAGCGCATTGATGCGGTCAAACAGGCCAATCTTGACCTACGTGGTGATATTCCGCTGATCCATCAATATTACGATAATTTGAAAGCTGGCTATGTACCACGCGACGCCGAAGTGAATTACGCCCATGCGGCGCGTCAGGCCTATATTGCTCTGGGCTTTGCTATGCTTGCCGCTGCAGACCAGGGCGTGGACTGCACACCCATGGAAGGATTTGACCCGGCCAAGGTAGATGAAATTTTAAGCCTCAAAGAGAAAGGCTTGCGTTCTGTTGTGCTTCTGCCCCTCGGCTATCGTGATCCCACAGGGGACTGGCTGTTACCTATGCCAAAAGTGCGCAAGTCTGTTGAGACCATGGTCTCTTTTGTGGAGTAGGTGAAATGGGAATTTTACGTAAACTCTTTGGCACAGAGCCAATCGCCACCGAAGACGGGGCATTCAGCCCGTCTAAATTGGCGCTTAAAATGGCGACATCGGACACCACTGATTATGACGGCGGTGCCTATACGAGCTCAGCCCAAGGCGAGAAACGCCGCGTGCTTATGGTTTGCACCGAAGAGCGTCATATGACCATGGCCAATGGCAAAAAATTCTCGACTGGCAATCACCCGGTTGAGATGGGCCTGCCGATGTTACATCTCTTGGCGGCGGGATTTGAAATCGACGTGGTGACGCCAACAGGCGGCTCGGCCAAAATTGAGCAGTGGGCCATGCCAGCCAAAGACGCAGCCGTGTTAAAGCTGTTCGCGGACTTTGAAGAGGCGCTTAACAATCCCGGCAGTCTATCGGAATTTGCGAAAACATCTTTGACCGATAACTCGCCCTATGCGGCGGTTTACCTTCCGGGCGGACATGGGGCCATGTTAGGCCTGCCCGGCAATCACGATCTGGGAAAAGTTCTGCGCTGGGCTCACGATAAAGATCTCTATACGCTCGCGATTTGCCACGGCCCGGCAGCCTTACTGGCCGCCAAAGATGATAACGGGTTTATCTATGACGGCTATGAAATGTCAGTCTTCCCCGATGCGGTGGATAAGCAAACGCCCATGATTGGCTATATGCCCGGTCACATGCCGTGGAAATTCGGAGAAAAGCTCACTGAGTTAGGCGTCAAAATCATCAATAAAAAGGCCGACGCCACCTGCCACAAAGACCGCCGCTTGGTTACGGGCGCGAGTCCGCAAGCGGCTAATGATTTTGGGCGACTGGCCACGACAACATTACTGGACGCCTCTTAA
>JAHDDC010000054.1 GCA_020629545.1 Hellea sp. | reverse complement strand
CCTTCACGGCATGGCGTACATTGCCCGCAACTCTCATGTTTATAAAAATATGACAAACGCGCGATCGCTTTGACGACATCCGTAGATTTATCCATGACAATAACAGCCGCGGTTCCTAGACCTGACTTATGTTCGCGCAGGGCGTCAAAATCCATCAGAACCGTGTCACAGATTTCTTTTGGTAATAACGGGACAGATGACCCCCCCGGAATAACAGCTTTAAGATTATCCCAACCTCCGCGGACACCGCCGGCATATTCTTCAATGAGGGTTTTCATTGGAATAGATAGGGCTTCTTCAACATTACACGGCTTATTGACGTGACCCGAAATGGAGAAGACCTTGGTCCCTTTATTGTTGTCACGCCCAAAAGACGTGAACCATTCGGCGCCGCGCCGCAAGATTGTTGGAACAACAGCAATTGACTCGACATTGTTCACAGTTGTTGGACAGCCATAAAGTCCGGCATTGGCCGGGAATGGCGGCTTCAAACGTGGCTGCCCCTTTTTACCCTCAAGACTTTCCAGCAGGGCAGTTTCTTCGCCGCAAATATAGGCGCCCGCACCGTGATGAACATAAACATCAAAATCCCAACCCGAGCCGCACGCATTTTTACCAACCAAGCCGGCCGCATAAGCCTCATCGATCGCAGCCTGCAAGCGCTGACGCTCGAGGACATATTCACCGCGCAGGTAAATATAGGCGGCGTGAGCGCGCATCGCAAAAGATGCGACAAGACAGCCTTCGATCAAAAGATGCGGATCGTGACGCATCATTTCGCGATCTTTACACGTTCCGGGTTCGGATTCGTCAGCGTTTACGACCAAATAATGGGGACGCTTTCCGACTTCCTTGGGCATAAATGACCATTTCAAACCGGTTGGGAAACCTGCGCCTCCGCGGCCGCGAAGTCCCGAAGCCTTAACCTGATCCACAACCCAGTCATGACCCTGTTCGATCATTTCCTTTGTGCCATGCCATGCGCCCCGGCGTTTTGCGCCTTCCAAACGCCAATCTTCTAATCCGTAAAGATTGGTGAAAATCCTGTCTTTATCCTGAAGAAGTTCTGCCATTGTTACTCCTCGACCTTCTTCACGGCTTTTTTTGCAAAATACTGAAACAAGAAAAATCCGAAGACGGCATTCCATACGAGAACGCCGTAGAAAATTTTTATAAAATTGCCAGACCCATCTGCTGCTTTTGATGTCACTATCATCACAAACATCAACAGACAAACTAACGGAAATCCATAAGACATAAGCTTCAGTTGTTTTGGTCCTGCCGCTTCCAATCGTTTTTGAAAATCCGATTTCACGATTTGGCTCCTTGCTTGGATGCCTGTGAGCTCAATTGTTTCGCCAATGACTTGGCTTGCTTAACCCATTCGTCGCGCTTGATACGTCCAGGAATAGAGTCGATGAGCTCTTCGACCATCTTCACATCTGCCGCTTTCCAAGCCGCGATTTGGCGGAAGTAATAAATGCCTTTGGAATTGAGGTCGCCTTCAAACTTAGGTCCAATCCCTTTGATCTTCTTAAGGTCATCAGGCGCGCCGTCAGTTGGTCCATCCGTGTAAATGACCTTGGGCTTCGCGGCTTTAGGTTTAGACGCAGAAACACCCTTCGCTGCGCTTGCAGCAGGTTTGGTTTTCGCCGGTTTGCGCTTAGCCTTAGGTGCGCCGCCGCCATGCGTCGAGAGCTTTGTCTTCTTCTCTGCATTGGGCAGATAAACGATTTTTTCTTCGTGATAGGGCCCCTCGCCTTTTAGCGTGGTATTTCCGCCTTCGGGCTCTGATGTATGCCGCGAATTTTGTGGACCGCCTTTTACCACGCCCCCAGACTGGAGGTTATCGAGCAAGGCTTCAAAGTTTTCGGCAGTCAAATCTTCATAATAAAGGTCATCTTGACTATTTGAAATTTGGGCCATCGGTGCGTTAGCACACGCCCCCAAACACTCAACTTCAACCCATGATAGCTTCCCATCTTCAGATACGGATCCTCGCGGCCCGATCCGGCGCTCAAGTACAGCGATCAAATCGTCTGAACCCCGTAGCCAGCACGGCGTCGTGCCGCAGAGCTGTATGTGATGCTCTCCGACCGGTTCAAGATTGAACATCGTGTAAAATGTGACGACCTCATAAACGCGAATATAGGCCATCCCTAACATGTCGCCAATTTCCCGCAATGCGGCTTCTGGAATCCAGCCTCCAGCATCTTTCTGCGCAATCCAAAGCGCTGGAATCAAAGCCGAACGCTGGCGGTCTTTGGGGTATTTCTTAACCCAAGACGCAATCTTCTTTTTGGCAGACGCCGACAGTTTGAAATTGTCAGGTTGGGATATGGCAAGGCGGCGCGCGCTCATCGGTCAATCTCCCCAAACACAATATCGAGCGACCCAAGGATCGCCGACACGTCAGCCAGCATATGACCTTTATTCAGATAGTTCATGGCCGCGAGATGCGGAAATCCTGGCGCCCGAATTTTACAGCGATAGGGCTTGTTCGATCCATCTGATACTAAATAAACTCCGAACTCCCCCTTCGGCGCCTCAACACAAGTATAGACTTCACCAGCAGGAACATGAAAGCCCTCCGTGTAAAGCTTAAAATGGTGAATCAACGCTTCCATACTGGTTTTCATATCCGAGCGGCGCGGCGGCGTAATCTTGTTATCCGTGGACATGACCGGGCCTTCTGGCATCATGGCAATACATTGCTTCATAATGCGAGCGCTTTCATGCATTTCTTCAACGCGGCATAAATAACGGTCGTAGCAATCGCCATTTTTGCCGAGCGGGATTTTGAACTCTAGTTCTTCATATATTTCATAGGGCTGCGAACGGCGCAAATCCCAAGGAATACCTGATCCGCGCACCATAACGCCAGAAAAGCCCCAATCATAGGCGTCTTGCTTGGAGACAACACCAATATCGACATTGCGTTGTTTGAATATGCGATTATCGGTCAAAAGTGTTTCGATATCGTCCAGCTTTTCATGGAACTGATCGCACCACGCATCAATATCTGCCAGCAATTGCGGCGGAAGATCCTGATGGACACCGCCCGGCCTGAAATAAGCGGCATGCATTCGTGACCCTGATGCTCGCTCATAAAACACCATTAGCTTTTCACGCTCTTCAAACCCCCAGACCGGCGGCGTCAACGCGCCAACGTCCATGGCCTGCGTCGTCACATTGAGCATGTGCGAAAGTATCCGCCCGATTTCAGAGAATAAAACTCGTATGAACTGGGCGCGGCGCGGAACTTCAATTCCGGCTAATTTCTCAATAGCCAGACAATAAGCATGCTCCTGGTTCATTGGCGCGACGTAATCCAAGCGGTCGAAATATGGCATGGCCTGAAGATAGGTCTTATGCTCGATCAGCTTTTCCGTGCCTCGGTGCAGAAGCCCGATATGAGGGTCAACGCGCTCAACAATTTCGCCTTCAAGTTCGAGGACGAGACGCAACACGCCATGGGCCGCCGGGTGCTGCGGGCCAAAATTGATCGTAAATTTACGATCATCACCTTCGAGTATGGCTTCAGTTGCCATTCCCAGTCTCCTCTTGGCTTATCTGATTTGAGCTTGACTCATCACGACGCATTGGCACTAGGCTTTCGGCCGCAGAATAAATTTTTGACAAGCACATTTTGTGCTGAGTCATGGCGCGGTCAAACTCCGCGCGGCTTGTTTTGGCAAGCTCTATATCGAAACTTTTACTGACCTCAGCGGTTTTGATGATGCGCCCCTCATAGGCATTCGGGTCTAGCCCGAGACTTCGCAGAAAGTCGCTATTATCGGCTGGCTGTACCTCTTCGGTCTCCGACACAGTTTTCAAAACGTCGAATACGATAAAACGATCCTCAAAGTAGTCGACCCCAATACGAGCATCATAAACACTTTGAATATCAGATTCGCAGTCATCATAAAACTTACAACTTTGGACCAGAGCGTCCTCAGCCTTTTGACAACTATCGGCCTCTGATGCATTCAGATCGGTCAATTGAGAGATAATACGCGAAACCGTATCTTCGTCATGGACGAACCCGAGACGGTCCTGCGCCAAAGCTATTCCCGAGAACAACAGCACCGTAGTCGATAGGGATATGAAACCCTTGATTATCATGCGTCTTCGCTCTTTTCGTCGCCGGGCAGCACATATTTTGCACCTTCCCATGGGGACATGAAGTCAAAACTACGATATTCCTGCGGTAGATTGACAGGCTCGTAAACAACAGCCTTACGTTCCTCATCATATCGGACTTCGACATAGCCAGAGAGCGGGAAGTCCTTTCGCAAAGGGAAACCTTCAAATCCGTAATCCGTCAAAATACGGCGCAGGTCAGGATGCTCGCTAAAGACAATTCCGTACATATCAAACGCTTCACGTTCAAACCAGTCCGCGCAAGGGAAGATTTCCGCAATGGACCGCACAGGCTCTTGCTCGTCAGTCGTGATCTTCACGCGAATTCGATGGTTGTGAGCCATAGACAGGAGATGGTAGACAACGTCAAAACGTCGTTCGCGCGCCGGATAATCCGCACCGCATAGATCGATTAATGTTTCGAATTTACACTGCGCGTCACCCTTCAAAAAGGAAATGACGTTTTTGAGTTCGGCGCGCCTTGCATTAACAGTGATCTCGCCGAATTCGATTTCAACCGAATTGATAGCGTCACCAAGGGCAGATACGATATGCTCTTTCAAATCTTGCACGTCTATCTCTCTATATTACCTTCACGACGGATCTTCTTTTGCAATTGCAAAATCCCGTAAACCAAAGCTTCTGCGGTTGGCGGACAGCCCGGAACATAAACGTCGACCGGCACAATCCGATCGCATCCTCGCACAACAGCATATGAGTAGTGATAATAACCACCGCCATTGGCGCAGGAACCCATCGAGATCACATAGCGCGGTGCCGGCATCTGGTCATAAACCTTGCGCAGCGCAGGCGCCATTTTATTGGTTAGAGTTCCGGCCACGATCATAACATCGCTTTGACGCGGGGAAGCTCGGGGAGCGAACCCAAATCTTTCAAGATCATAACGCGGCATCGAAGCCTGCATCATTTCGACAGCGCAGCACGCCAACCCAAATGTCATCCACATTAGAGAGCCGGTGCGCGCCCAGGTGACAAGATCATCAGAGGCGGCGACAATAAAACCCTTATCTGCCAATTGATCGGACAATCCGTCGAAGAAGGGATCGTGTTTCTTGGGATCATAAGCCGGGACACCCAGATCTCTGGCTCCCTGCCCTGCTTTTAACATTTCGTCAGACATAAGTGACTCCCGCTATTGGACTAATTCCAGTCCAAAGCCCCCTTCTTCCAAGCATAAACAAGTCCCGCCGTTAACTCTGCCAAGAAAAGCATTACCACGATCCAGCCATAAGTTCCTGCTTCGCCAATCGACACCGCGTAAGGGAACAAAAAGGCCACTTCGAGGTCAAATATAATAAATAGAATGGCCACGAGGTAAAATTGGACGTCAAACTTCATTCTGGAGTCATCAAAGGCATTAAAACCACACTCATAAGTCGACAGCTTTTCCGTGTCAGGCTGGCTAGGTGCAACCACGGCAGGAATAAACAGAAATAAAAGGCTGAGCGCGAGAGCAATGCCAAACAAAATCAGAACTGGCAGATAACCTAACAAGAACTCAGACATGAGGCGCTTTTCTTTCATCCATGAGACTCACCCCCAAGAGAGGCGCAATTCGCGCGGAACCTATAAAGACTGCCCTGATTTTGCAACGGCAAAATTCTAAGAATATGCGACAAATGGGCGAGATGTGGATCAGTTCTCCCTACTAAAGCCGATAGCCGCATGAACAGGCTGTTCAAGCCTGTGAAAAAGAACGCTTAGATGATTGATTCTACGCTATTTTCTTACTCATCACAAAACCAACAGGTTTCGTATTGCAGCAAAGAATTTCCAATCGGGCTGCCAGGCGGCAATCGCTTTTCATCTGTTATGGCTTGAGAAGCTGGGGCTGGGCGATTAAAAAACCGGTCAATTTCACCGGAGATATAATCAGCACTACTGTACTCACGGCGCTTCATATCGGTTTCGAGGTTTCGTAATATTTTCTGCGCTTTAGTCTTTACGGCCGGTGTAGCCTGCGCATTATCGATCAATTCCATCAATCCAAACGCGAACCGGCGCTGCACCGCATCAGCGATTTCAGATTGCCGGCCTGTTCGGCGCAGGGTCATAACTTTGCGCGACGTGATTTGCAGCATTTCCTCAAACCCCAGATTGGCGGGATCTCGCCGGTTAAACTCGATCATTCGCGCAGCCCGTGTGGGATTTAAAATCACATCAAAGGTCAATCCAGATGCTGTATCCGCCGCGGCAATCAAGTCAAAGGCAGGATAGGCCGTCTTTTTAAAAAGCTCTCGATCACTATCCACAAATGTCCAACTTCGCAAAGCCGGTGATAAGAGATCCAGCACATCATCGGATAGATCAAGATGTTTTGGCTCAATCGTCTCCAATATGGCCGTTAGGGCGGCACGCTGACGCGCCGAATCTACAATCTCCATCGCCGCTGACTGATCACCGTTCATGGCATATGAAAAAGAAATACCCCCGAGGAGCTTCCCCGCCGCCGCCGTTTGGTAACGATGGTAGAGGTAAATCGGCACGATGACCTTGTTTAAATCCGAGAGACGTTGTCCGTCCTGAATGCGGCTCTCGTCAAAATTGGCAAGTGCATATTTCCGCACTTCCATAGTTTCATTCAGCGCGTCAATCGGATCGTCGCCATTATCCCAAATCGCGCCATTGGGATGCCCGGTCCCTATTCCGCGGCCGTCGCTATCAGCAATATAAAGAAGGCCATCTGCAGATGCCTTGGCGTAGGCCGCTTCTGTCGCCTCTTCATCCAAATCACCGTAAATCATAGTTGCCGCGAATTTATCCCACTCTCCCATACCGACGCCATAAGCATTTGAGAAATCCAACTCCCCATTTTTCATCCTGACATCAGGCGCAGGGTAATCCATAACCGAGCCTTTATCATATGAACTGGCGGCAAAATTATGGGCAAAGCCGAGTGAATGCCCAATTTCGTGAGCGGAAAGCTGACGAATACGGTCCAGCGCAAGTTCTACAGGATCATCATCTTCGCCGGTACCGGTCTTGGCCGTCCCCGCAAGTCCCTCAAATATCATGCGGTCCTGACGAACGCGCAAAGATCCGAGATTGACATGACCTTTGATAAATTCACCTGTTCGCGGATCAATAACGCCGCCGCCATACGACCAGCCTCTCGTTTGGCGGTGCACCCATTGCACAACATTATATCGAACATCGAGCGGGTGAACGTCTTCAGGCAGCAGCTTGACTTCATAGCCATCGGGAAATCCAGCGGCCGCGAAAGCGTCTTTCCACCACAGCGCCCCGTCCATCAATGCGCCGCGCACGGGCTCTGGCGCACCGCTATCAATGTAAAATGTGATTGGCTTAATCGTTTTTCCCTCGTCGTCCTTTTGCAGGCGATGACGCAGAGCGAGCCTCTTTTCTATCTGTCCTGTCAGCGGCGTGCTATAATCAAGATAGACCAGCTCTAAAGCGCCCATGCGCGGATCAGCAATTCGCGGCGTGTAACCGTCATCCGGCAAACGCACAAAAGAGTGATGTTGCACCAATGTCGCATCCACTCCGCTCGCCGCGGTCGTTGCGACTTCGGTTCCAGGATCATTCGACGTCAGCGTGATGAAGCTATCGATCTCCACATTATCGGGGAAAGCAAAAACGTTTGACGTGTCGACAAAGGTGCGGTCACCAGCAATTTTAAAACTTCCCTCTCCCCGGTCTTTGATGTGCTGCACCAGGCCAAGCCCATCCCGAGTTAGAAACTTTGTCATCTCGATCAGGACGCCGGAATCGCTCTCAGCTTCAATCTCAAAACTGGCAAGGAAACTATCTGCAAAACTCTCGTCAACGGCTAGCGCTTCTAAAGGATTTTTCGGATTGGCGCGGTAGGTCAAATTCTCCTGTTTTATGATTACTTTATCACCATAGCGTTCAAAGGATATGACCACGCCGCGATCGCCCCAGCCGCGATCCAGTCCTACGGGATTGGAACCAAGACCAGAGCGAAGTCTTTGCGTGTAAATAGCCTGAAATTTTTCACTTGATGTTACTGGAATTAATGCTTTGATTTTATTCGTTTTTTCATCTACATAAATATCAAAAAACCCCGACCGCTTATCGAACGACTTAACCCCTTCCGATAAGCTCTTTGCCGCGACAGCCGGGCTTAATGCCACCAGCAAAAGCGATAAAACAGTCAATAGAATTAAGCGCATATTCGTCCCTCGATTATTTTTATAGGACTGGCTAACAGTAAAAAAGATAGCCTTCAATGTTTGTTTAGAAATTAAGGATGGCGAGTTCTTTTAAAATGAACCCAGCCAGCTTACTTTAAGCCTAGAATTTTGCGCCTATTCTAACCACCGGTCAGTGACATATGCCTCGGAACCGACGGAGCTGCTCCCGGCTTATCGATTTTGAAATCATGGGACTTTGGCTTATAAATCATAGCTCTATCGAGTGCCGCAGTCAGGGCATCATCCGGATTTTCGCTTCGGATCGCTGCGCGCAGATCGACTTTATCAGATTGTCCTAAACACATATAGATCTGGCCCGTACAGGTCACCCGGACCCGGTTACATCCCGCGCAGAAATTATTTGTAAGCGGGCTAATAAAACCTAGCACGCCGCCGGTTTCTTCGATTTTAACATAGCGCGCCGGGCCGCCAGTTTTTAGCGGCGTATCGATCAGCGTATATTTTGCCTCGAGATTTTCACGCACCTCTGTCAGGGGCAAATACTGGTCGAAACGATCCTCGCCAATATCGCCCATAGGCATAACCTCGATTAAAGTCATATCCATACCCAAACTGTGGGCCCACTCCATAATCGACGAAATTTCGGTGGCATTACTATTTTTGAGCGCGACAGTGTTGATTTTGATTTTGAGCCCAGCCCGAAGCGCGGCTTCTATCCCACTCATGACTTGATCAATCGCGTCGCGACGGGTCAGCTTGTGGAAGACTTCCCGATCAAGACTATCCAGTGAGAGATTGATCCGCTCTACTCCGGCGGACTTCAGCGCCTCAGCGTGCTTGGCGAGCTGCGTGCCATTTGTTGTTAGCGTTATCTCATCAAGAGCGCCGGTTTCAAGATGACGCGACAAATTCTCGATCAGTCCTACCAAACCTTTACGCACAAGAGGTTCCCCGCCGGTCAGTCTAATCTTGCGCACGCCGCGCGCCACAAATGCGGAGCATAGCTCATCAAGCTCTTCAAGGGTCAGTAGATCCTTGCGCGGGAGAAAGGTCATATTCTCTGCCATGCAATAGGTGCAGCGCAGATCACATCGATCCGTTACTGATAGACGCAGATAGGTAATATCCCGCCCAAACTTATCCGTAAGCCTGCTTGTCATGTGCTAGGTTCCATTGCAGTTAATGTGTTTCGGAACAATAGTTTCTTTGTCATCATGACTGAGAATAAATATTTCAGTAGACTTATTTGCATATTATGTTCTATCTTTGTTCCTCATTATGGCTATTGCGACTAACATAGAACTTGGAAAGCGGGCTAAAAGACGCAAATGGTCTCCACCGCAGCTACCTCAATTTTACTATCATAATCATTTTTGCGATATGCTGAGATTTGTACAGCGTCGTTATGATCATGTACTCGGCCGAGATTATCGGGACTTTATTCCGAACTTTTTCGCACTTTCCCAGTCCGCACAATGTGTCTACGCCCGAATCGCCAGTCGTAAGGGATATATTTTTGACACCCGAAAATTCAACTATCCGGAAATTCCGGATATTGAACGCGGGCTGACCGAGCTGCGGCGAACAGGTTGGATCGATCAGATCAAACCGGAGGACCAGCAAACCTATTTCCGCTCAATCGCCAAGTCTGATCTGGTTCAAATTCTCTCGGATCATTTAACGCGCAATGAATTTAAACAAAGCTGGAAAAAGGAACGGCTTGTTGCGATCGCAACCGAAAGAGTTCCATTTGAGGCGATGCAAATCCCAGATCACTTTATAACTCAGGGGCAACAACAGGCCCTTCGGTTCATCTGCTTTTTGTTTTTTGGAAAGATCGAAGACAATCTTCAGCGCTTTACGTTGCGAGACCTGGGACTGATCAAGGTTCCGGATTTCCGATCCGATTATTCCGCTCGATTTGATGGTGCCCGAGAAGCTCATTCAGCTTTTTTCTTCGCTGATGCACTCTCTGTCTTAAATATTGGAGGAGCTGATGATTTAGCAGCACTCATCGACTCCATAGACAACTGGCCTGAGGCGGACGGTGATCAAGCTGAACGAGACAAAGAAAAACTCGTCTTTGAACTCGGCAGGATATGTGAGCGCCACGGCGACTTGGACACGGCACTATTCATTTATGATCATTCACCATCGCATGCCTGCATAGAGCGCGTTATTCGAATCCGCTATCAACGCGGCGATACGAAATGGTGCAAACAAGCACTCGAACACCTGATGGATGATCCTGACAGTGATGAGGCTCACAGTTTTGCCTCAGACTTTTACGCTCGTAAATATAAGAAAAAACGAACAAGCGCCCTAACCGACATGCTGCGAGACAGCGAGGTTATCCGGCTCGATGAAGGTCTTAAACACGTCCCTGAATATGCCATCAAAAGACACTTTGAAAGTAAAGATAGTGTCGTCGCTCATGCAGAGAACGCGCCCTGGCGCATGGCTTTTGGCTTGTTGTTTTGGGAAGAATTGTTTCAGTCGTCTGGATCCGGTCTGCACAATCCGTTTGACCGTATGCCAGCCAGCCTGCGCAACGGCGGCTTCTACAACAAGTATCAATCGCGACTGGAACGAAAACTGGACACACTCACAGATCAAAGATCCACGCAACTTATGCTTCTTAAATCTATGACAGCAAATTACGGAACGCCCAATGGGATTTTTCGATGGGATCGAGGCATATTTGAGACTGTTAAGCTTCTGATTAAAACCGCCCCTTCATCCGGTCTGGCTGAAATTTTTCGCCAAATGGCTATGTCATATACCAGTATGAAAGACGGATTTCCTGATCTCATATGCGTGTCAGGCGATGAACTTCGGCTTGTCGAGGTCAAAGCCCCTGGAGATGTTATCAGGCGCAATCAACTCACCCGTATCCGGCAACTCAAAGCCGCGGGTTTCTCCGTTGATATTGCCCGGATCGAATGGGATGTGACCGCCGACCAAACCTATGTGGTGGTTGACATCGAAACGACTGGGGGCAAAGGCGGCCATCACCGCATAACCGAAATCGGCGCCGTCAAAGTTCGCGGCGGCAAAATCATTGATGAATTTCAAACGCTGATTAATCCAGAGCGGCACGTTCCGTCATTTATAACACGCCTGACGGGGATCACGAATGATATGGTGAAAGGTGCGCCGAAGTTTGAAACTATCGCCAGTGAATTTCGCGCCTTTTTGGGCGATGCGATTTTCGTCGCTCATAATGTCAATTTTGATTACGGCTTTATCAAATCCGAATATGGCCGGATCGGGCAGACTTTTCGATATCCTAAACTCTGCACGGTAGCCTCCATGCGTAAATTTTACCCTGGCATGAAATCTTATAGCCTTTCGAATTTATGTCGGGAGTTTTCCATCGATTTAACAACCCACCACCGCGCCATGTGCGATGCCAAAGCAGCGGCAGAACTTTTGTTTTTGGTCAATGACAGGCGGATGGAAAGCAGATCAGTTACTTCGGCGTCAATGATAGACGGCTAAGACTTTTACTGTTGCCTTTCTGTTTGTTTTTTACCCTTCCGCGACAGCAGTGACACCACGACCGTAAAGATTATCGATATAATAATTCCAAGCCCGGTACAGGTAAAAGGATTGGGCGCTTGAACTGTCAGCCATGCATCAGGGGCAAGCCCTAAAAGCTTCGAAAGAATACCTGTATGTAAAAGGATGAAGCTAATTGCTCCGCTAAACATTCCAGCAATTGCACCTTGTTTCGTGATAAATTCAAGACGGCTCCCGAGTATCATAGGCCCGGCCAAAGCAGCATTCATTCCGCCTACGCCAATCCAAAGAACCAAAGCAATATTTCCGTTTCGGAGGACCCAAGCAAGCAAAGCCGACCCAATCAATATCCCGGCAGTTGCGATACGGGAAATCATCAGGACATTTGATTCAATTTGTTCTTTACTGTGGTTCGCGTGGATACGTCTGGCCAAACTGCGCCGATAAATATCATTTGCAAATACTTGTGAAGCCGCAACAACGAGCCCGTCGGTTGTTGACATAACAGCAGATAAAATCGCGACAGAAATCAGAGCGGCGAACCACGCCGGGAAAATTTCTATAAACAATGCAGGAACAGCTTCATTAGGCGATACCCCCGGCTGCAGCAGGTCCTCCCCCAATGTTGCGCGGGACAAAAGACCGCCCAATGCCATAAAGGGTAGAATAAGGGCGAAGGCAAAAGCGATACAGAAAAACCGGCGTCGATCTTTGCCGTCTTTAAGGGCCCAGAATTTATTCCCTATATGTGGAAGTAACCCTAATGGAATATGGGCAATTAGCATCAAAACCAATACAGGCCAGGACCCAAACATGGGATTACTCGGCTTGAGTATTGCGACCATACCGGGGTCAGCATTTTTCAAAACCGAAAGAGTCGAAACGCGTTCTCCGTCAATCAAAACGCCTCGAGTAAAAAGAAATATCACCAGCACCGCAATTAACAGCATAGCTATTCCCTGCACAGCATCTGTAATAATGTCGGCATGGGCCCCGCCCAATAAAACGTAAACCAGTAAAACAACGGTCGTTAACACCAGTCCCTGCATGCGTGTCATACTTAGGAGCTGCTCAAACATAACCAGTCCAGCCACGAGCTGCGCAGCCAGATAAAATACCAGCATCAGCGAAAAAATCGCAAAAGCCAGACGCAAAAACTCAGAATTAAATCTATCACCCAGATATTCAGGGATAGAGCGGCTCCCCATTTGATTCCCGGTTTTTGAGACGGCCGATATACATAAAAATACGCCTATATATGTTCCTAATGGATACAGAAACGGGTACCAGAGCGCCGGCACGCCATGTGAATAGGCCAGCCCGGGAATTCCTAAGAAAGTTGCTCCGCTGGCTGTTGTCGCTGCAAAGGCCAGAGCCAGAACCACTGGACCATAAGATCTGCGCGCAACCGCATAGTCATCGCCCGTCGAAACCCTCTTACTTGAGAAAAACCCAATGGCAAACATCACCCCGATATAGGTGATCAGAAAAAACCATGACCAAAAAAACAAACTACTCACACATCCCCCAATATCCTTTGAACAACCCTAGCTGAACTTCAGCCGAGTATATAGTAGGAAGCTCGATATTCACCATCAACTATTGGTGAGCGAGATGAGTGTTTTAACCGATAAAAGAGAACGCTGTGACTGGCTTCTTATGGGCTACCCTCTGGCCGTCAGGTATTTTTATGTAAATGACTCTAAAGGCTCACAACTGGCACAGTAAATGCCAATTAGTCATTGTATTGGCACTTAATATGCCATATAATTGACCCATAATCATGTTAAGGGGAATTTATTATGGCAAGGAAGCTATCAATCTTAATGGCAACGACTGCAGTCGCGGCAATTTCTTTTTCATCTGCTTTGGCACAGGACGTTGATGACGAAATTATTGTCACGGCAACGAAGCGGCAAACCACGCTTCAAGAAACACCAGTTGCGGTTACCGTTACAGATAGTGTTACGATCGAAAATGCCCGCATACTTGACCTAAATGATCTGCAATCGGTTGTACCGTCTCTTCGGGTTAATCAGCTGCAAACCTCTACGAATACAAATTTTATTATCCGCGGTTTTGGTAACGGGGCCAATAACGCCGGTGTCGAACCATCTGTCGGTGTTTTCATAGACGGGGTATATCGCTCGCGTTCCGCGGCCCGAATTGGTGACCTCCCTAAGCTAGAGCGAATAGAGGTCCTAAGAGGACCACAATCGACATTATTTGGTAAGAACGCCTCAGCCGGTGTTATATCTATTGTTTCCGCGAAACCATCTTATGAAAGTGAAGGCTATATCGAAGCCGGATACGGCAATTATAATAACTTCACAGGCAAAGCCTATGTCACTGGTGGCCTTGGCGAAAACGCAGCCTTTAGTCTGGGCGGCGGTTTTAACGTCAGGGATGGTTACGCCGAAGCCCGCGACGGTCTGTCGGATTTGAACGACCGTAATCGCTGGAATGTTCAAGGCCAGCTATTGTTTGAACCTACGGATAAGACCACAGTTCGAGCGATCGCAGATTACTCCACGCTCGATGAAATTTGCTGTGCGATTACCAATTTCCAAAATGAAGGCGCGATTAATGCGGTTCGCGCCCTGGGCGGAACAACAGCGGACGCTGACGATCCGTTTGCACGGGAGCATTTCTCCAATAAAGACTCAGTGAACGAAGTCGACGATTGGGGTGTCTCTGTCCAAATTGACCATGATCTGGGCTTTGCCGATCTAACATCGATTACGGCCTATAGAAATAACGATACCTTTTTCGATTCTGACTCTGACTTTACCACGCTTGAGATTTTGGAGACAGTTGCGACGTCCAACGATATCGGGACATTCACACAAGAACTGCGCCTAACGTCCAATAGTGACGGACCTTTGGCTTGGATGATTGGGGGTTATTTGTTTGATGAGAATGTCAAAGCCGTTGATACTTTGAACTGGGGTGCGGACACGCGTCGTTATATTGACGTGCTGGCCGGAAGCCCGGCTGTTTTCCAGACGATAGAAGCCGTCAACGGATTTATACCCGGGTCCACTTTCTTTGGCCCGCAACATAGTTTCGTCGACAATTTCGAACAGGATAATACGGCTTACTCTGTCTTTGGCACTGTCGATTTTGATGTGACAGAACGCCTAACTTTGACCGGTGGCCTTAACTACACTCAAGACGATAAAACTGTTTCATATTTTCAAGACTCCACGGATCCTTGGTTTGCACTTGATCTAACGACAGCACCCGGCCCAGACCTGCTCGCATTAGGGCAAATTCAAGCCGCGGTCGGTGATCCGACTAACCCTCTTTTTCAGGCCTTTGGAGCAGCTTTCGCACCGTTCATGCTGACATTGGACCCCGCCACATTTGGACAATTGGCAACAGGAACTTTCCCGAATCCGGTTGTGCAAGGCGCGTTTACAAATGGGTTTTTACCTAATGTAGAAAATGGAGTCATTGCAGGCCTCCAGGCTCTACAATTTAATCCACCAGCGCTCGCCTTCCCGAACGCTATTGAAGACGGCAAATCCAGTGATGACAAGTTAACCTGGAATCTACGCGCCGTTTACGAAGTCAACGACAATATTAATGTTTATGCTAGCGCGGCGACTGGATTTAAATCTTCATCCTGGAATCTGTCTCGAGGATCAAGACCGTTTTTCGCTGATGGCGCGGCCTTAGCAGGCGCCGGCTTGCTTCCAAACAATTATGTTGTAGGCGCCACACCGGCCACGTCTCGCAATTTCGGAACCCGGTTTGCAGGTCCTGAAGAGGCAACTGTCTATGAAATTGGTTTGAAAGCCAGATTTGACAAAGGCGCCATCAATATTGCGCTATTTGATCAAACGATTGAAGGTTTCCAGTCAAACATATTCGTAGGTTCAGGTTTCTCTTTGGCTAATGCGGGGGAACAATCGACCCAAGGCATTGAGGTTGATGCTACATTTAGCCCAATGGAACAGCTCGAACTAACGTTTGCCGGGACATTCCTTGACCCTATTTATGACTCTTTTGTCAATGGCCCAGCACCTGGGGGCGGCATTGCAGATCTATCCGGTCAGCGACCCGCAGGTATACCTGAGACATCGCTGAACATAGGCGCCAGTTATTTCTATACCCTTGGCGATAGAGCCAAAGGGTATATTCGCGGCGACTGGCAATATGAAAGTGAAGTGCAGTCCAATGAGGCCATTTTCGCGACGACAGGTGCAGAGCAACCCTTCCGTACGGTCAATACTTTTAACGCTGCTGCGGGCCTCGAAATAGATGGATTTGCATTGCAAATCTGGGGACGCAATATTTTTAATGATGAATATGTCTCGACCGTATTTCCGGGCGTACTGCAGGCCGGTGTCATCAATGGCTATATGAATGCGCCCCGTACATATGGCATCAATTTACGTAAGAATTTTTAGAGTTACTTTCCCCGGGTTATTGGTATTCCCCGGAACTTCAACTGGCCCGCTTAACGCGGGCCTTTTTTTATGGGTAAAAAGCTCAATTATTTTGTTTGGGCCAATGAGGATTGATTTTACCTGCACCAGAACATGTGATCCAAATATCTCGAATACCTTTTAATATGGGATAGGTCACCCGAGCGACTCGCCCGTGCCCAAACAGCCTTAGAAACAATCCCGCTTGCGTCCATTTTTTGTAACGTGTCTTCGCAAGCTTCTCCATGGCAGTCACGCCGCCAAACATTTCACCGTCTTTAAGGAAAACTCCGCCATCGTCCAGATTAATTCCTTTTGCGATTATGCGTTTGTGTACAGGGTGGTCAGGCTGGGTACGAGAATTGACCAGTTCCACATCCCCCTCAAGTGTTGCGCGTTTATAGGTTACCGCCGCGTGCGTACACAAAGGACAGGCTCCGTCGTATACACAAATGATCTTTCCAGACATGGAACCTATATATGGCTCTTGGATTAAAATTCAATATTTGGAGAAAAATCCAGAGCGAATGATTTTTTCGATTTAAAGGGAAATCTTTGCTATCTCGGCGTCAGTGAAAACACATTCACAATCGCTGGGTTCTGAGCTTCGTGATGTTCTTTCCGCGCATTCCAGATTTTGATGTAACGATAAAACGGTATGGCCGGGTAAAGATGATGGACTAAATGATAGTTCTGATACAGGAGTAACGGCGTCAACAACCACTCATGGCCGACACGGTTTGAGGTGCATCGAAACGGTTCTTCTTTGGCATAAGCTTCGTGCGGATAATGCGGCAAGAAATCAAAGGCGATAATAATGAAAAACTTTGAAATGCGGGTTGGGATAAAGAACAGTAAAATGTAATAGAACAGCCAACCGGCGATCGTAACACCTGTTATGATAACGATAAAAAACAAGACGCAAAAATAAAATTCGCGGCGTTCACTCGCGGGTCGTTTCTTGAAGACTTCGGGGCTCAGGTAAGTTTTGAAATATACAAAATCTAAGGTTAGCCATCTATAGGGCAACAACCAAACTGGGCCCTTCCCACTATAAACGTCCGGGTCTTTATCGGGGTCATTTGTGAATCTGTGGTGCTTCATATGTATAAATCGAAATACCTGAAAAAATGGCCCCGGCTCCAGGAGTGTCATAGCTAAACGCCCGAGCCAATCATTCATCCGTCGATTTGAAAACACAGTGCTGTGAGTGGCGTCATGGGCGACCGGAAAAGCCAAATAAGAGGCGATAGCATTCAGAACCATCGCCCACCCGAGCGGCAACACGCCCTTTACATAAGCGAAAGACGATGCGCCAAAGACGGTGAAGGCAGCCACCAATAAAATGACGGTTGGCCAAGCGACACGAGGCTTCGTCATTAGTGACTTAAACAGTTCAGGGTTATCGACCTTGG
>JAHDDC010000154.1 GCA_020629545.1 Hellea sp. | reverse complement strand
TATAGATATACCCTTTATCGTCGACACGCCCTACATCGCCGGTCTTATACCAGCCCTCGTGATGGGCTTTGGCCGTGTCTTCGGGTCGGCCATGATAACCGTTCATCATGGTCGCGCCTTTGGCCCAGATCTCACCGACTTTGCCTATGGGCAGCTCCAAGCCACTATTATCAACGATCTTCACATCGGTCATTGGGAGGATAAGCCCGGAAGCCGTAGGGTTCGACACAAAAGCCTCGCCTGTGGCCTGAGATACAGCGCCGCTCATTTCCGTCATGCCGTAACCCGCGCCGATAAAGGCTTGCGGGAAACGGCGCTGAATTTCTTCGAGGATGTTGATCGGCAAGGCCGCGCCGCCGCAAGATAGTGCCCGGACGCTGGATAAATCATAATCATCATAGTCCGGCTCGCCGAACATATCCCAATACATGGCGGGCACGCCGCCAAATGTGGAAACCCGTTCTTTTTCAATGAGTTGCAACGCAGTCTTACCACTCCATCGTGGCATGAGAACCAGCTTTCCACCTGACGAAATCGTCGTCAAAAATGTCGACGTACAGCCCGATGTGTGAAACAGGGGAAAGGCCAAAAGTGTACAACTTTGCGGCAATTGAGACCGCAACGTCTGCACATCTGTCCCATATTGCTCCGCCATTTTCGACAGGATCACCGCCATAGCCAGCTGCGTATTCATCATCCCGTGGATGAGCGCCCTATGCGATAAAGCCGCCGCCTTGGCTCTTCCCGTTGTCCCGCTCGTGAACATCATGGCGGCGATGTCCTCAGAAGATCGCTCCGGAATCTGAGGACTCGCCGCTCCTTTCGGGAAATCATCGCCCAGCATGACAGGCGTCACAATCCCGGCCTGAGCCAGTAAAGCGGCCCGCTTAGCATCCGCCAAAACCAAAACACTGTCCGCATCATTTATGGCCTGTAACATAACCTCGCCCGTGCCGCGGCTATTGATGAGCACAGCCACGCCGCCTGCCAAAACGACACCGACAAATCCAATCATCCACTCGGGAGAGTTTTTCATACAAATGGACACGGACTGACCGGGCTTGATATGGCGCTCGGATATGAGATGCGCGGCCAATGCATCGGCCCGCGCAAAAAACGCGTCATAGGTCAAACGCACGTCACCGGAGACAATAAACTCCGCCTCACCAAAGGCGCGAGACCGGTTGAGCACGGTCGCCATGTTAGGCGCGGCGTTTTTAAACGCACGGATATTGCCTTGCTCGACGACCTCGAAAGGGGCACCGGGGGACATTAAGGCTGCGGTGGTTGAGTCAGTGGCACTCATGATATTGCCTCCGCAGCCAAGATCTTCCGGTCAGCATCAGCAGTGGTTCCACCGCGATATATGACGTAGCAGGCCGGGATGGCGACCGACATTGTCAGGGCCATTGAGAACCGAATAGCCAGCGAGCCATAGCTCTTATACAAGAAGTCATTTAAGACGCCGACGAACTGAACCCCAACGACCAATCCCGCAAAAGTCAAGGCAAAGGCCCAGATTGCTGTCGCGGTTGCCCTTAGCTCTGCTGGCACCAGATCCTGCAATGCGGCCTGCACGGCAACCACCCATCCTGCCCCCAGCAAAGCAGCCGGAAACACCAGAAAGGTCGCCAGATTAACATCCGGCACAAAACAGATACAAATGGCGATCAGCGTGAAACCCAGAAAGCCCAAGGAAGAGTAACGATAAGGTGCAGACGGGTCCTTTTTACTGCCCCTGTCGCACAAATATCCCATAGCCAACACACCGATAATACTGGCAGCTACAGTTGTCATGAAATAGCGCTTTGTTGCATCCGTATTTGATATTTCGAAAATACGTTCAAATAAGGCAATAGCCCAGCTACCAAAAGAGACAGACGCAAACCCGCCCAATATGGCCGCATAGGTCAGGTTACGGAAACTGGGACGTTCCCATAAAAGCGCGAAGACCTTTTTAAAATCCTGCTGATCGGTAAACGTGGCATTCGTCTTAGGGTCCAGCCGGCCACGTTCCGGTTCTTTCACGAACACATAGGTCAAGAATGCGAAGAAAAAACCCGGCAACCCCAGAATGATAAATGCTGTTTGCCATTCATAGGCCGAAGCCAGTTGGGCACCGCCGATCCCGCCAACTAGAATGCCGAAATAGACTCCCAGATTAAGTACAGCAAAGGCAAACCCCCGCTTTCGCGGTGGAAAATAATCCGAGAGAACGGAATAAGCAGGGGCAAGAAAAGCAGCCTCGCCGATACCGACCCCGAAACGGGCCGCAGCAAACTGCGTCGGCGTATTGGCCATGCCGGAGAGAACCGTAAATATACTCCAGATCACCGCGCCTATAGCGATGATCCGGATCCGGTTACTCCGATCGGCAAAACGCGCGATTGGAATAGCCGCTACGCAATACACAAACGCAAAGGCAGGGCCGATGACAAACCCCATATAGGTGTCATTGACGTCATAACTGATCTTGATTTTATCAATGAGCGCGGATGCAATAGTCCGGTCCGCATAATTCATGAGATAAAGCAAAGACAGCATGATTAGCACAAACCAAGCATAGCCGCGTTTGCCGCCCCTTGTTCCCCCTGCCCGCGTAGTATTATCACTCATTTTCTACGCAATAAGACCGTTTATGGCCCGATAATAGTAAAAAATGTCAATATTCCGGATTTTAATTACGCATTTTCATTTTGAAGCCCGGCGAGCTCTGCTATTGGCTTGGCATGACAGATACATCCAAAGCCTTCACACCCGTGACCATCGGTCCGCTCAAGCTCAAGAACCGCTTTATCAAGGCGGCCACCAATGAGGGT
>JAHDDC010000010.1 GCA_020629545.1 Hellea sp. | reverse complement strand
TTGTCAGTTCACGTTAGTTGAACAGGAAAAAGCTAAAAAGTCGCGTTGTAAAACGCAGACAACCGTGGGGAATAGCGTGAGCGTGGTAAAGGCGATTAGCCGATCCGTTACCCCCACTTGTTAAGAAGTGGGGGATTGTTGGATGTTGTTACCTGATTTGGTACCCCTTTTTATCTCTGTTGGTACCCTCTAGGTACCCCAGCTTTATTACATTGGGTGCTGATTGACTGGTGGGCATCTTAAAATATTGAATTATTAGGATAATATGGCGCACCCGACAGGATTTGAACCTGTGACCTCTGCCTTCGGAGGGCAGCGCTCTATCCAGCTGAGCTACGGGTGCGTTTCACGATGGAGCGTTCTCTATGCCAATCAGCACGAAGGTGCAAGGCTTTCGTCAAGAACGATCAAGCAAAATATAGAACAGGCAAGGGAAGGCTATCCTCGGGCCATGGCTTTAGGTCGTTTTTGTTTTGACCAATGAGGTTTGAGGTGAGTTGTTATTCTGGCGCTAGTGATAGTCCTGATATATTTGCAGGTTAAGACTGTTTGATTGCTCTATCTGTTGCCGTTCGGGCTGGAGCCGTAATAAATCGGCGGTTCGGAGATGAGGTCAGGGCCGGGACTTATCACTATATCCGATGTTATTGATTTACATTTTGGCTTGCGAAATTGACGTCTTCCGTTCAAAACGCGGCCATGCATATCTCTATTCTTATTCGTTATATTGCCGTTATTTCGATGTTTATTTTGCTGTTGTCCGGCTGCCGTCCAACCCAGGAAGCACAGCGCCGCGTAGCAGAAGCGCACGAGCGTAACGATGCGCCGCCGATCTGGGTGGTCGAGGATTATAATAGCAAGCTATATCTCTTTGGAACTGTCCATTTGCTGCCATCAGATTTGGATTGGCAGAAAGATGATATGAAAGACGTATTCGATAAATCTGGCACCGTGTTTTTTGAGCTGGATTCCGAAGGGCAGGCCGGAGTTGATATTGTACTGCTCACACAGGAATTAGGACAATATAAAGGTGGAGCTCGATTGTCTGAAACTCTGGATTCCTATCAGCTCAAACTTTTGGAAGCTGTCAGTTACAATGGTGATGTTCCACTTGCCACACTTGAGAGCATGAAGCCTTGGCTGGCGAGCGAACTTTTGACGATTTCAGCTGCCGCCAATGCAGGCCTTTCCGGGTCTTTATCGGCTGATGAAGCATTGAAAAGCCGGGCGAAACGGCTCAAGAAGAACGTGATCTTTCTCGATAGCGCCGAAAGTCAAATCCGGGCAAGTTCTGACTTACCGGATTATGTTCAGATGGATTTATTTGTCGAAACCATGGAGCGATTCAACACTATTGGAGATGAACTAGAAACGATTGCGAAGAGCTGGGCTAAAGGGGATATCAAAGCGCTTAAAACCCAAGGTGCAAGTGCGCTCAAAGACCGGTCGCCGGAACTGTACAATTCTCTGATTTTGCAACGAAACCGAAACTGGACTCAGACATTTATGAAGTTCTTGGACGAAAGCGGGGACGGATTTGCCGCCGTAGGTGTGGGGCATCTCCTAGGGGAGGACAGCGTCCAGAATATGTTAAGAGATCAAGGATATGATGTGTCTAGATATTTCGCATTTCAGGGAGAGGACTTGATCAAAGCTGCGCCGCTGGGATCGATTAACCCCGCGGAAACCGGAAACTAGAGCTAATACGAGTTTAAAAATGACCAAAATTATTCCTGTCATCATGTCCGGCGGAGCCGGCAGCCGCCTGTGGCCGCTTTCCCGTCAAGCCAATCCGAAGCAGCTTTTGCCTTTGGTCACCCATGAGACCATGATTCAGGAAACCGTACAGCGCTTTGAGGGAGACCTGTTTGGTGACCCGGTCTTTATTTGCAATGCTCTTCATGTTGATGCCATTCAGACGCAAATGGATGAAATCGGGCGTCATGTCGATGCGGTAATTGTTGAACCCGTCGGACGGAATACGGCGCCCTGTGCCGTTGTTGCTGCTGTCCACGCCGCCAAAACGGACGATAACCTCGTTATGCTTGTGCCCGCTGATCATCATGTTAAAAATCCGCAAGCCTTTCGGGACGCAATTTCACGCGCGCTTCCTGTCGCCGAAGCGGGATATCTTGTGACATTCGGGATTACGCCCGATGGACCGGAAACGGGTTATGGCTATATTGCTCAAGGTCCAACACTTGGTGAAGGTAGTTTTAAAGTGGACGCTTTTCGGGAAAAGCCCGACGCTGAAACAGCCCAGGCCTATTTGGAAAGCGGGAACTATGTTTGGAATGCGGGTATCTTCCTGTTTTCGCCAGCTGCTTTTCTAGGGGAAGCTGCGAGCCATGCCGGGGAAATTGCTGATATGGCCCGAAAAGCTTATGCAGCGGCACAGCGGGCCGGTAATGTTATTTCTTTGGACCCAGCCATATTCAGTACCTGTCCGTCAGAGTCGATTGACTACGCGGTTATGGAGCATACGCAAAAGGCGGCTGTTGTTCCTTGTGATATTGGCTGGAATGACATTGGATCATTTACATCGCTTCAGGCAGCGCGGGCTGAGATCGAAAGTGACGAAACTGGAAATGCAATCAGCGGATCTGTTATGGTTGAATCCGCCGAAAATTGTCTGATCCAGACAGATGGTATACCGGTCAGCGTTATCGGTTTATCCAATGTTGCAGTGATCGCTCATGACGGCGAAATCATGGTGGTCAATTTGGACCACGCGCAGTCAGTCAAAAAGATTGTCACACGATTAAAATCCAATGGCGAAACGGATCGTCTCTAGGGCGCCTGGATCTGTGACTATGAAATATTTCGGTACTGACGGCATTCGTGGACGCGCGGGGGAGGGTAAACTTTCCAAGCCTCAAATTGGTCAGATTGGGCTTGCGCTCGGCAAAATGATTGCCAGACAAAAATCTGGGGGACGCGCCGTCATCGGTCGAGATACGCGGCGTTCTGGCGATTGGATAGAAAACCTATTGGTGACGGGGCTCATATCGCATGGCATCGATGTTATCTTATTGGGGGTTTTGCCTACAGCAGCCACATCGTTTTTGACATCCAAGTTAGGGGCGGATTTGGGGATTATGATAACAGCATCACATAATCCGTATCATGATAATGGCGTGAAATTTTTTGGACCTGACGGCCGAAAGCTTGGTGAAAATGACCAGGATAGCTTGGAAAAATTGATGACGCAGTCGCTGAGCTTTCCCGATAATATTGATATGGGAACCGTCGAACGAGCAGATCAACACAAACATACATATATAAATTTGCTGACGAAAACACTGGCGCCAAAAAGCAAGTTTAATGACTTATCGATTGTGCTGGATTGTGCCCATGGCGCAGCTTTTGAAACGGCGCCTGACATTATACGTCAACTTGAGCCAAAAGCTCTCCATGTCATCGGCGCGCGCCCTGATGGCGTAAATATCAATAAAAACTGCGGCTCAACCCATCCGGAACTGATGTGTGAAGCGGTTCGAAATCATGGTGCTGATATCGGGGTCGCACTTGATGGTGATGCCGACAGATTAATAATGTGCGATGAAAAAGGGCAAGTGATTGACGGCGATCAGATTATGGCTGCACTTGCGCTGGATTGGAAGTCCAAAGGAAAATTACGAGGCGAGAGCTTGGTGGCGACAGTCATGTCAAATCTTGGCCTGGAACGTCTGATGTTACAGAATGATCTCAAGCTCTTGCGTACAAAGGTTGGCGACAGATATGTGGCCGCCGCTATGAAATCAGGCGGCTATAATCTAGGCGGAGAACAATCCGGGCATTTACTCATGCCGGATTATCTTCCGACGGGTGATGGAATGTTGGCCGCAATTCAAGTCATGTCTGTATTGGCTGAGAGCAGTTGCCCGGCGAGCGAAACGCTTAAACTCTTCACGGCAGCGCCGCAGCTTTTGGTCAATGTGCGTTACGAGGGGGCTTCACCGCTAGACAAACCGATTGTCAAAACTGCAATAGCCAAGGCTGAAGAAAAATTTGGCGATCAAGGCCGCGTTCTTATTCGGGTCTCAGGTACAGAACCTGTTATTCGCGTCATGACAGAGGGTGATAACGCCGATGACGTTAAATCTATCGCCCATGAATTAGCCGATATCATTAAAGAAAATAGCTAATAGTCTGAAACTACATTGTCCCTTTTCACTGGGCGCATGACAAAGTTGTTGAAAACTGATCTGGACGCTGTCTTGCCATTTTCCATGAATCACCTGAGTTTTATAAGCTGAGGACTAGATGTGAAATGGGTAATTCGGATATTTGGCTCAATAATTGGGCTTTTCGCGATCGCGGCTATTATCGGGTTTTTTGTCCCTTCAATTATTACAGTTGAACGTTCCAAAGATATTTATTCACAGCCGGAAGATGTGTTTGATTACCTTTCTGATCTCGACAATCATGAAGTTTGGTCGCCATGGCGCCAAGGTTCGGAATTTCAAGATTATATTGTTGGTGGTGGTGATGAAGGGGTTGGTCAACAAGCAGTATGGACCTGTATTGACGTAAACTGCCAAGCTGGAACTCAGGAAATCACAGTTCTTCAATATCCAGAATTTGTGCAAACTGAACTCAATCTGGATGGACGATCTGCGGAGGCAACTTATGCGCTGATGGCTGGAGAAAACAGCGATGGGAGTATTACGGTTCTTATAAAAGTTGATTTGGATATTGGGAATTTTCCATATGTTCAGCGCTTATTTAAATTAAGAGATCGTTCTGACCTTGAAACTCGACTTGATCAATCTCTCGCCAGCTTAGTGAAATTGATTCAAGAGGACGGTAAATCGAATTAATCGTCATTATCTGATGACGGTGGCAAAATCAGGTTGTCCAGCCCTGTCTTGGGTTTTTTAGGGTCCCCAAACAGGTCTCGTACACGGGACTCATCGGGAGTGCCAAGTCGTCCAAAATCAGCCTCGTCAAGAATAGAGGTTCCAGGGTTTCCGCCATTGACCGAATTGTCTCCAATCGCAGAACCGTTCCAAATGTCATTGCTGCCACCGATTACGCGTTGAACGGGACGCGTGGCGCGTGTTCGCGTGGTCGATTGGATGCCGCTTGTCGAATGAGCGCCAAAGGTTTCAAAACCAGCAGAATTTCGACCCTGAAATTTATCCATATATTCCGGACAATCTTCATGGGTTCGCTGATCCTCTCGGCAGCGCATATCTATCGTAAGACTTTTGCCCCAACCGTCACCTTGCTGAGATCCTGCTGATGGCGACAACGTCCAGCCGCCCGCACCGGCGCCGGGACTGGCCCTGCGGGTGCCGCCCGATGGCGGCGTTGCGCCGCCGCCATATGTTGGTCCGGCTATGACAGGATTTCTACCGCCATCGCCCGAATTACTAGGTCTTTGCAACGGATCCAGCATCTGGTCAGCTTGAGATTGCGGTACAGCTCGTTCTTGCTCGTCAATCGTTTCAGGCGCATCTGGGGAGGCTAAAACAGTAGGAGCCGTCGTCACAACCGGCAGGTCTGGCTCCGGCAAAGGTTCAATGATTTCAGGTTCGATTGTCTCCGCAATAACAGGCTCAGGTTCAATGGTAATATCTTCCTGCTGTATCGGCGGAGGAGTCGGCGTTGGCTCGAAAGTCTCGACAACCGGATCAGGTGTTCCTGGAATAGGTTCAACAATATCTGGTAGTGGTTCCAGAACAGGTTCCTGAATTATCTCCGCCTCGGGGAAATATGGCTCTGGTTCGGGTAGGGGCTCAGGCAGTGGCTCTTGTAGGGGCTCTGGCAAAGGTTCAATATAAGGCTCAACTGTGGGTTCGGGCAAAGGCTCGTAAACGATCTCCGGGGGTGGTTCATAGATGGGTTCCGGCACGGGTTCCGGCAGAGGCTCAAACACCGGTTCTGGAACCGGTTCATAAACGGGCTGCGGATCGTAGACGGGTTCAGGCGGAATAACCTGTTCCGGTAACGGTTCTGGAATAGGGTCGGGGATCGGTTCATAAACCGGTTCGGCAGGTTGAATAGTGTCCTGTGTCAAAATTTCAGGCGGCGTTATGATTTGGGGTTGGGGTTCAGGCTCCGGTTCCGGTTCCGGTTCCGGTTCTGGAATGGGCTCGGGAACAGGTTCCGGTTTTGGCCGAGGAGGCGGAGGAGGTGTTGGTGTCGGTTTGGGTTTGACTTGCGGGGTGACAGCCGGCGGAGGCGGCGTAATTGGAGCCGGAATTGGTTCCGGTTCTGGCTCAGGTTCGGGGGCGAGCTCCTCAAAACTTATGATGTCAATTGAAATTGTTTCAGGAGGTTCTTCGTCCTCAAAGTCCGGAAAAACAAAACTGGGCTGTAATGCAAGTATCAATCCTAGGTGAACAAGAATTGCCACCAGGATAGATGTCATTCCGCGGCGGGAAAAGTCCTCATAAAATTCATTGAGTGGCTCAGGGTCCCTATAGGGCGAAAAGCCGGTTGTTGGGTTAGGCCAAATCACGCGAATATCTCATTCAGATTGCCAGAATCCCGGCTCAGGGGAATAAGTCTAAGGTGTTGCGGCCTCTACGCCAAGGGGCAGGCCTGTAAAAATCGGCCTAAAGGTATTAATTTTTAGAAAGCGTCTGACGTAGGCTTGAGGAGTTTTAGACCCAAAAACACTAGAACCATTGCTACGATTTGAATTTTGATTGAAATTGGACGTGTAATAACGTCATTGAAAGACAAGGCTTGGGCCTGTGTCCCGACGGCCATTAATACAATGCTTGAAAGGCAGGCCGCCACGCAAAATTTTTCGAAACTCGTTGAGAGAATTTTCATCAGTTTCTCCGGTTCAAACTTATGGTTAGGTTTTGATTAAACCTGTGATAGGGCGGGTCTATGACCGAATTGAGGTTATTTGGTGATAGGGTTCAGAATGATTTCTAAAAGATTAGCCGCCGTTAAGCCCTCTGCAACCATTGCAGTCTCGCAAAAAGCACGGGAGCTCTTGGCTGCTGGAAAAGATGTCGTTGTGCTATCAATGGGAGAGCCGGATTTCGATACACCTGAATATATAAATCAAGCCGCCGTTGAGGCGATTGCGAACGGGAAAACACGGTATACGGCCGTTGATGGAATTGCAGAGCTCAAAGATCAGATTTGCCAAAAATTTCTATCCGATAATGACCTGAGCTATGTGCCATCTCAGATTAGCGTAGCGCCCGGAGGCAAAGCTATAATATTCAACGCTCTTTTGGCGACACTAGATCCGGGTGATGAGGTTATTATTCCAGCGCCTTGTTGGGTCTCTTATCCTGAAATGACGCGTCTATGCGGAGGGGTTCCCAAGGTCGTAATGTGTTCATCCAAAGATGGCTTTAAAATGACACCTGAAACTCTAGCGAAGGCGATTACAGCAAAAACTAAGTGGCTACTCATAAATAGTCCGTCAAACCCGACTGGCGCTTGCTATTCTGAAGACGAACTGCGCTCGCTGGGCGAGGTGCTCAAATCTTATCCGGATATATTGATTCTAACGGATGATATTTATGAGAAGCTCGTTTATGATGGTCGCCAATTCGCTACCATTGGGAGCGCAGTGCCGGAACTTTTCGATCGTACTTTAACAATGAATGGAATGTCCAAGGCCTTTGCGATGACCGGTTGGCGGTTGGGCTATGCGGGGGGACCCGAGTGGCTGATATCAGCGATGCGAAAGGTTATGTCCCAATCTACTTCCAATCCGTCATCGATTTCACAATATGCCGCGCTGTCAGCGCTCAAAGGTTCGCAGGCGTTTTTAGACGATTGGTGTCAAGTGTTTGAGGCGCGACGGGATTTGATTTGTACAGAGCTAAATCGACTGCCAGAGCTGAGCTGCCAAAAATCAGAAGGTGCTTTTTACGCCTTTGTTGACTGCCAGCATTTGATAGGCCGCTCTTCGCCTGCCGGTAGGCAATTGCGCAATGATACCGATGTTGTGACATCAATTCTCGACGAGGTCTTGGTGGCATTAGTGCCGGGCTCGGCCTTTCATGCGCCGGGTTATTTCAGACTGTCATTCGCGGCTAGCCACGAAAGCCTAGAGACTGCGATTTCTCGCATTGAGAATTTTTGCCAAAACTGCGGGGCCTAACCCGTCCTAAGAGCGCCTTTTGTTTCAGAAGCGGCGTGCCATTGCGCCAGCTTACTTAAAAGATGCTCCTGTCTTACAGGCTTAGGTAAATAGTCATCCATGCCAGCTGACAAGCATTTTTCGCGATCATGTTTTAGAGCGTGCCCCGTCAAAGCAATTATGGGCGTATTTGAAAGCTCCTGCTTCGTCTCGTGTTCATTTATCATGGCGGCCGCCCCAAACCCATCGACAACTGGCATTGAAATATCCATGAGGATGACAGAATAGGTTTCCGGGTTCTCCGCATATAGATCAAATGCTTCCTGACCATTGTTCGCGAAGGTCGGCTTGAATTCCGAATCTGCTAACATGAGACGAATAACGTCTTGATTTAGAGGGAAGTCCTCCGCGACCAATATATTAATCTTACTTGGGATTTGCGGATCTAATGCGGCGGTTTCTTGTTTCGTATCGTCCAGGGTCTCGACCTGAATATCTAATGTCTCTGCCTCTATATTTTGCGGCGTGTTTTCGGTTTGAACGGGGGCCGATAATACTTTGACCATGGCATCAAATAATACAGATTCCCGTGTGGGTTTAAGTAAAAAACGTTTTATATTGACTGATTTTAGGTCTTCTGTGGAAACTGGCTGATCACATGAAGATATCATGATATTTGGAATTTCATCGATGCCATTACTGTTTCGCATCATGTGAGCAAATTCGAGTCCGTTAATCCCAGGCATTAAGTAATCAGAAATGATCATGTCAAATTTTTCGCCTTGTTTTAAAATGGTTAAAGCGTCTAAGGCGTCGGCAACAGTCACAACCTGCATGTCCCAATTTTCTAGCCTTTTTCGCAAAATTGAACAATTGATCTCGATATCGTCAACAACAAGAACTCGTTTTTGTCTTAGGACAGTCGTATCGTAAGCCTCCACTTTAGCGTCCGGGTCTACAGGTAAAGGAAGGGTGATTGAAAAGGCTGATCCTTCTCCAAGCGTTGAGTCGACATTAATACGTCCGTTCATCATCTCAACAAGCTTTTTTGATATAGAAAGGCCTAACCCTGTACCGCCATATAGCCGGGTTGTACTATTGTCGGCTTGGGTGAAGTTTTCGAATATTGAGGCTAGTTTTGTTGGATCAATTCCAATTCCTGTGTCTTTGACGGTAATGCTGACGATATTTGATGTCTGTCGTGTACCTTTTACGGCAATATCAACAAGAATATGTCCTGTCTCAGTAAACTTGATCGCATTGTTAATGAGATTGGTCAAAATTTGCCGAATGCGACCAGCGTCAGCTATAAAATGTCTCTGAGCATTAGGCTCATAATTAACGATTAGCTCTAGTCCTTTTGACTGAGCCGGTTGAACCATAAGAGATGCGACGTCATTGACAATTTCTTTTAAATTGAATGGCGTTGGATCAAGTTCCATCGCGCCGGCTTCAATCTTCGAAAAATCGAGAATGTCGTTGATAATAGTTAGCAGAGCATTCGCCGATTTATAGATCACGCTCACATGTTCTTTGTTATCATCGTCGATTGACGAATTGGCGAGTAGCTCTGCCATCCCCAGAATGCCATTCATGGGAGTTCGAATTTCGTGGCTCATATTGGCAAGGAACTCAGACTTTGCTTGCGAGGCAGCGAGAGCATGATCTTTTGCTTCTTCCAGACGGCGGGCCTGAATTTTTTCATCCATTATGTCTTTTACAAATACTCTGAACTTTTGGGGTTTGCCGTGTTGATCCCTAAATATTTGACCATAGGCTTTTGACCACCGCCATTCTTCTTTGTGGTTAATTACACGACATTCATATTCAAAATATTTAGGCGTATCAGGATCAATTGCGGATTTTAGAGCGGCTAATGGTGCTTGACGATCTTCCGGATGGACTAGTTGCATAAAGGCTTTTAGTCCATCAGTTTTCAATTCGGCGTATTTCTTCTCGCCAAAATTATACCTTAGCGTTTGACTTAGCTTCATTTCACCCGTCTGAATGTTATATTCCCAATACCCAGATTGACCAAGTTTAAGCGCATTCTCTAAAAGCTTTTCTTTTTCAACCAGTTCTGAAATATCATTCGAGATTGAAACCGTATATCCGTTCTCCAGTCGTGTACGTGAGAGCTTTTGGGTTCTGCCATCCGCAAATTCCATTATTTTTGTGAATCTTGAGAGTGGGCCCCTATTTTCCTGAGCCTCGGAACTTAACTTGTTTTTCTCAATGATTTCATCGGTTAGCAAACCGTTTTTCCGCATTAGATTATGCATGGTCTGAAGCGAGTCACCGGGTCCAATCTCATCTTCGGAGATGCCTAGTTCCCGATAAACAGCGCTGTTAAGATATTTATAAGTGAGGTCTTCGTCTAGAATGCTAATGCCAATATCTAAGGCCTGGTCCAGCATATCCAGCTTCTCCGAAGCTTCGAGTGGACGGTTTGGTTTAGAATTTATTGTCATTTCGCGCAATTGTCCCCAAAATTCGCGCTTTTCTTATAATATCGGCGTTAATAAAAAGAAAAACCGGACCACGAACAAGTCGGGCCCGGTATAAGTCTTCGCAATACATTCGGGGAGGAATTGTACGCGGTTAAACACTCGCGGCAAAAAGGGGAGGACGCCGCCTTGTGTTAAAACCTATTTAGTAGTTTTTAAGGATTTCAGAAGCGATAGTCATGCAATTTAGGTATGCAATTATGCATAGAGGTTTCGCGGGTTAGTTTTCCCAGTTTTTCGTAACGCGAAGCAAAAACTCGCGAAATACCTTAGCTTTGACCGACCCGCGGAGTTCGCTGGGATAAACAAAATAGACATCAAAAGGTTCGCCGCGAACCTGGGGCAGGACACGAACCAATCGTCTGGAAAGGGTAGTCATATAGTCGGGAATGCCAACAATCCCGATACCGGCTTCTGCGGCGCGCATTATTCCGTGTAGATTGTTAACCTCCATAACAGGTTTCCGGCGATTACTTTCATCCCGACCAGCTTTTAAAACCCAATTTGTAGAATGAAGTCTCTTGGGAATTAGTTCCCCAAAGGCAATTATCCGGTGATTGTCCAAGTCGTCCAAAGAAGCGGGGGCTCCATATTTAGCTAGATAACTATCCGATGCGTAAAGGCTTTGCGATATAGTCCCTAGCCTTCGTTCTATTACGTCGCCTTCGGTCGTTGGCCAGGGCCGCAAAGCACAATCTACGTCCATGGCTGACAAATCATGCTCTTCGTCTTCCAGAATGATTTGTAGATCGATCTCTGGATAGGCCTTATTAAACTCCGGCAATACTGACATCAGCCAGTTTGAGCCAAGCGAGATAGGGGTGGACACCCGAAGCTTGCCCTGAGGCTTTCCCCGGCTATCCAGGACCTGTGCCTGTGCCAGAGCAACTTTGTGCGCCATATCTCGAGCGGTTTGATAGAGAATATGACCTTGTTCGGTAAGAGTCAGTCCGCGAGCATGCCGATGAAACAGTGGCGTATTCAATCGTTCTTCAAGGGCTGCTATTTGCCGACTAACGGCTGACTGAGAAATATCTAACTTTTCCGCAGCAGCCGTCAAAGATCCAGTTTCGGCGGCGGCATGAAATGTTTTGAGCTTATCCCAGTCAATTGTGTCCATGATTTACGCGGCGGCTGTAATCTTCGCATCAGCTCCGTGTTCCGATAGCCAGCGCTCGGCTTCGAGCGCGCCCATACATCCAAGTCCAGCCGCTGTTACGGCCTGACGATAAATTTCGTCGGATACGTCGCCAGCTGCAAAAACTCCTGGAATATTTGTTGCGGTGCTATCCGGCGCAGTTTCGATATAGCCGCCTTCATTCATTTTAATATGGCCTTTGAAGACTTCAGTGGCTGGTTTGTGACCAATAGCAATAAAAACGCCGTGGACATCACGATCAAAAACTTCTCCCGTTTTCACATTTTTTAGTCGCGCGCCAGTTACGCCAAGTGGATTGCTATCGCCCAGCACTTCCTCGAGGGTTGTGTCCCAAAGCATTTCAATTTTATCATTCTCAAAAAGACGTTTCTGCAGAATTTTCTCAGACCGAAGTTCGTCACGTCTGTGAACTACAGTCACTTTCGATGCAAACTTTGTCAGAAACAGGGCTTCTTCAACCGCCGTGTTGCCGCCGCCAACGACGATCACGTCTTTATTGCGATAGAAAAAGCCGTCACAGGTTGCGCATGCAGACACACCAAACCCTTTGAACTTCTCTTCGCTTTCCAGGCCAAGCCATTTAGCCTGCGCGCCGGTAGCAATAACTACGGCGTCAGACGTGTATGTCTTTCCGCTATCGCCTTTCATGACAAAAGGGCGGCTTGAAAAATCAACGTCAACAATCACATCTTCATAAAAAGATGTGCCAAATTTGAGCGCATGCTCTTTGAATTTGTCCATAAGTTCCGGTCCCATAATTTCAGGAAACCCAGGATAATTTTCGACTTCGGTAGTTATCGTGAGCTGTCCACCGGGTTGAAGCCCAGCAACCATCCCGGGTTCTAACATGGCGCGGGCCGCATAGACGGCGGCGGTGTAACCCGCTGGTCCTGATCCGATAATGAAAACTTTGTGGTGGATAGTATCTGTCATGATTCTCTCATTATATGTCTGGGAAAAATAAGGTCGGGATCAGACTTGCGCAAGGTCTCTGACGCGATTGTCGTAATTATCCAAAAGGAATATAGCAGCTCGTTTGGTTTCGGATAAAGCCGGGTAAGGTCGGCTTTTGTGGTTTGGGTTATAGAAAGAAACGCCGCATTTATCCTCTAAGACCTGATATAAGTTCTGAAACTTTCCAGCTTTTCCATCCATAGGAAGACGATAGACTGGTTTGCCTGTGCTGCAGGCCTCAACCAGCATATTCGTACTATCCTCCGTTGCAAAGATAGCATCGGCATGATGGAGAAACGCAAAGTAGGGATTAGGGCCTCTTCCGTCATAGAGATGTATAGTGTCGGTTTGTTCGGAAAGACGCTGATAGTCGGAAACAATATCTTTTGGGGTTCGACGGGAAGTTGTCACCCAAATATGCCAGTCTTGCATTGAAAGTTCGCGCAATGTCTCCAGGTGTCGTTTATGCGATGAGGGCGATAGTTTATGCGTTTTCGAATTTCCGCCAATAAGCCAAGCTGCAACTTTACCAATCGGACGCTCCATTAAAGAAGCGCTATCAATCAATTTTTCTGCCGTAATTCGGTTGGGTGAGCCAATGATTGACAAGACATTTGAGCCCGTCAGCATGTCGTGTTCAGGTGCAATGACAATATCAAAGTACGAGGGATCAAGTCGGGGGTGCTGTATGTAGACGGTGAAAGTTCGAGTGCCAAACTGGCGCTTTAGTGCCAATAAAGGCGCGATTGCTTGCCGACCGCACCCTATGGCTATATCAGGGCAGTGATCTTGTCCGACATAGTGTTTTGGAAATTTGCGGAGTTGGAATTGCATCCAGGCGGGAAGAGCTGAAAACAAGAAGTCGTGTTTAATTTTAAATGATTTAATTTCTACCGCGCGCAGGGCTTTCACGGCTTCGGCTAGTCCAAGAGCCTGATTTTCAATGCCGCGCCGTCCGTCGGATATAACCCAACATGATAGCGGCGCAGACATGGTCCTATTTGAAATCCACTTTTAAGATTTCATAGCCTTTAGATCCGCCAGGCGCGATCACTTCGAAGGCATCGCCGACTTCTTTTGAAATCATGGCGCGTGCGATCGGGGATGTGATCGATATCTTTCCATCTTTCACATTGGCCTCGTCTTCTCCTACGATCTGGTAGGTACTTTCTTCGTCTGTATCTTCATTAACTATTGTAACAGTCGCGCCAAATTTGACAGAATCGCCACTCATTTTGCTGACGTCAATCACTTGAGCGAGCGCTAGCTTGCTTTCAAGTTCTTTGATCCGGCCTTCAATAAAGCCCTGTTTTTCCTTGGCAGCGTGGTATTCGGCGTTTTCCGAAAGATCGCCATGTTCACGCGCGACCGCGATCGCCTGAATGATTTCAGGACGTTCGACCGTTTTCAATTGCTTGAGTTCCGCTTCCAGAGCCGCGTGGCCCTGAACGGTCATCGGGACTTTTTGCATGGTAAATTCCTTTTTGACGCAAGACCTCCTCGGGTCTATTGCTAAGCGCGGGCAAAATAAGCACTTTTTTATCGGAATCAACCCCAAATACGCGCTTCAATCACTTCTCGTTAGTATTCGTTTCCAAGCTGTAAAAGCCAATGGCAGGGGTGAAATAGTTCTGATAGGGGGACTGTTCATTATTTGGGCGATATTATGACTATCCCATTCATTGATCTTCAAACGCAACGTGCGCAAATAGCAGTTGCTGTGGATGCAGCGATCGCGGCCGTATTGGAGCATGGAAAATTTATTTTAGGCCCAGAAGTAACGACCTTTGAGCAGCAGCTTGGCGCGTTTGAAAACGCTTCGGCCGTCATTGGATGTGCAAATGGGACAGATGCAATAGTTTTGGCGCTTCGAGCGCTAGGTGTGGGGGCCGGGCAAGCCGTATTCTGTCCTTCTTATACTTATACGGCAACGGCAGAAGCGATAGTGCTGGCTGGTGCGACTCCAGTTTTTGTCGATATTGATGTTGATAGTCATACCATGTCTGCCACGTCCTTAGCGACAGCAATTGAGGATATGATCAAGGGTGGTGAATATGAACCCGCGGCTGTTTTGGCGGTGGATCTGTTCGGTCACCCAGCGAATTATCTGGATCTCTCAACTATTGCTGCCAAGTATGCCTTACCGCTTATTTCCGATAATGCTCAGTCGATCGGGAGTCGGATCGGCGGGAAAAGCACGGTTGAATATGCTGATATTGCCACTACCAGTTTTTTCCCCGCCAAGCCACTTGGCTGCTACGGGGATGGAGGTGCGATTCTTTTAAAGACTAATCGCCTTGAAGGCCTTATCCGTTCACTAGCTTTTCATGGCCGCAGTGCCACGCCTTTTGATCATGACAAAATCGGATTTAATTCACGGCTTGACTCAATACAGGCCGCCATTTTGATCGAAAAGCTCAAAATATTTGGAAGTGAGATAGAAAAACGCAATGTGGTCGCAAACAGATATGATAGAAAGTTGGGTTCAATCATAAAAGCGACGCCTAAGATTGCTAAAGGGTGTGTCTCGACCTGGGCGCAATACGCGATTGAGGTTGATGACCGAGATGCCTTTTTGACTTATATGCGGAGCCAGGGGCTTCCTGTTGCAGCCTATTATCCGCGACCGGTTCATGAGCAAACCGCCTATCTAGATTATCCTATTGTGTCTTCAGGGCTTACGGAAACTAATCGGATAAAGTCGTATGCGGCTGCGCTCCCAATGCATGCCTATCTGACGGAAAAAGATCAGGATACAATTTGCGCGGCCGTTAGAGGCTTTTACCAAGGATAGTTATGCGGATCGGTTATTTAGAAATAGTGACTCCCGACGTCCAGCATGTTTGCAGGATGATTGAGAAGTCGACAGGGGAAAAATTTGATAAGCCAAACCCGCTATTAGGAAATGCTTATACCGTTTCAACACCAGATGGCGGATTAGTCGGTGTGAGAGCGCCTATGCATGACGCTGAAGAGCCAGTAACCCGCACCTACTTTAGAACAGATAAAATCGAAGACGCTACCCAAGCAGCCATTAATGATGGGGCAGAGCTAGCCCATCCGGTTCATGAGCTGCCCGGCCTGTGTAAGTTTTCAATCGTATTTCAAGGTAAAAACCAATTCGGTTTTTGGCAAAGCCTAGACTGATTTAAAGTACGTGGTCTAAGGCCATATCTTTGGCCCCTTCAAGGCGTTGTCTTTCAACAGCAGAACGGGCCATGACACGCATTCCGGCATAGACACTTAACAATAGCTGAGCGTTTTTCGCCACCTTTTCGCTTGACCATTCGGGCTGTATCTCTGCGATTGGTAGTCTTAGGGCTTTTTCCAATTTGTCATAACCGCGTTTTACCTGTTGCCGGGTAATTTCGTCCATTGCCGCATGATCGGCCGATGCATTGCAGAGGAAGCACCCTCGCCAGTCATTTTCTCGCCAAGCCGCTTCAATCGGTGCAGACATAAAAGTTTTAAGGCGAACGTCAGGAGGTTCAGTTGATGTTGTCAGCATAGTAACACCACCATCAACGACCATCAGCTCATAATGCTTCAACGCTCTAATATACATTCCATGCTTGCTGCCAAATGCCTTATAAAGGCTACCCTTTTTTAGTCCTGTCGCTTCCATGATGTCCGAAAGCCCAGTACCCTCATAACCTAGTTTCCAAAAAACACCCATTATTTTGGAAATAATTTCGTCTTCATCAAACTCTCTAGGGCGTCCTACGTGACCTGCCATTTTACCTCACAAACTTGTGATAACTTGAATATTGACCGTTTGGTTCCAAATATCTATATCACAATCATTACGAATTAACTCATATCTAAAAAGTGACCGTTTGGTCAATAATAAAAAGGAAAACAAATGTCTAATCAGTTTTTAAAGTCCGGCTTTGCAGGCCTTATTATCCTGAGTGCCGTGTCGGCTCTTCCCGGCAAATCCATTTCAGTGTCAGCCGCAGCGCAGGACTATTCCAGCGCTCAAACTATAAACACTTCAAAAATTGTCGCCGGAAAATTTTCTAAAAAGCAAAAAGCAATCCGAGGTGATTGGGAAATCGTCCGCGAAAATGGTCAAACCAAGTTGATCTTTTCTTCTGACTTCAAAGCTGCAAATGGTCCCGACCTAAAAGTGTTTTTATCGCCACAAAACCTGTCCGATGTCTCAGGAAAAACAGCGACACGCGGAGCGTTAAAGCTGGATGTATTAAAATCAAGCAAGGGGTCGCAGACGTATATAATTCCCGAAAACGTCAATCTCTCCAATTTTAGTAGCGTACTTGTCCACTGTGAAGCTTATTCGGTTTTATGGGGCGGTGGGTCACTGTCGTAAGATGGAAAGCTCAAAAATATTTTCTCAATCATTGACCCTCAGCGTGATGCTCGGGGTGAATGTATTGCTCATCAAGTTCGCTTTTTTCACACAAACCTCACCCTTTATCTAGGAGAATAATATGCAACCCAATATAGTTTTATACACAAAGGGTCATTGTCCCTTCTGTCATCGCGCCAAGGCGCTTCTGAAATCCAAAAACGTCACGTTTACGGAATTTGAAATCACTGATGACGCCGCCCTGACCCGCGAGATGATTGAGAGATCTGGTCGGACAACAGTCCCGCAAATCTTTATTGATGATTTCCATGTTGGCGGCGCCAGCGATCTCTTCGAACTCGACGCGGCTGGACAACTCGACCCCCGTTTAAAACTTACGGCTCATGCCTGAATCCATCCTCAAACGAAACGAAAGGAAAAATCATGTCTCGTTTAAATCTCATTAGTCTAGAATCAGCTACTGGAAAAGCGGCCGAGTTACTCGGAAAAGTTAAGGCCAGCATGGGCATTGTTCCCAACTTAATGAAGGTAATGGCTAACCAACCCGCCGTGCTCGATACATATTTATCTATCAGCGGAACCCTGTCGCAAGGTTCATTTAACGCGAAGACTCGCGAAGCTATCGCTTTGACTGTAGCTGGCGCCAATAGCTGTGATTATTGTGCCTCCGCTCATAGCGCTATTTCACAATCTCTAAAGGTTGATCAAACTGAAATTTCGAAACAATTGTCAGGCCAGTCATCTGACCCCAAACTCGCCGCGTTACTAGAATTTACGCAAAAAATTGTTGTCAATCGCGGAAATGTTTCAAATCAAGATCTGTCTGATTTCAAAGCGGCGGGTTATGATGACGGAGCGGTTACAGAAGTTATTGCCAATGTCGCGGCAAATATTCTGACAAATTACCTTAACCACGCTGCGGAAACGGACATTGATTTTCCCGTTGTAGAGACCAAAACTTTGACAGTAGCAGCATAACACATCAAGTGCTTAGGGAAGCCGCCGGTCTATGATCGGCGGCTTTTGCTTTTCTGCGTATGACATTCTCCTAAACTTTAAAGAAATTAATTTGCCTTGAGCGCAATAGCTGATTACCAAAATGATCAGAGACGTGGGGAGTTCATGACAAAACAGTTCTTAGTCTACGGCATTGCCGCATTAATGTTCAGCCTTGCAGGTTGTAACAATGAAACTGGTAATCCCGGAAAAAAAACTAAAGGGCCGCCGCCGGGCGCGGAAGCTGGGGCGGCACAGATGAGCCTGCAGTCAGTGGGTGTTATGAAGGGCGACGTCACGCGGGTCGTTAATGCTTCGGGCAAGGTCATACCGCAAGAACAGGTCATGGTCGGTTCAGAAGTATCCGGGCGGGTCGTCGATGTGATGGTTGACTATAATTCCCCGGTAAAAAAAGGGCAGGTCCTGGCTGAAATCGATGCCGAGAAATTTAATAATACTCTTGAACAATTGCGTGGACGCCTGAAAAGCGCGGAGGCGGACATCCTAGTACAGCAAGCCTCGATTAATCGCGCTCGCGTTAGTCTTGAGCAAAACCGCAAAGTGCTTTCGCGTCAATCTAGCCTGTTTCAACAGGAAGCCGTATCTAAGGCCAGACTTGAGGAAGCTGAACGTACGGTCGGCGTTTCAGAGGCTGATGTAAAATTGGCTGAAGCCCGATTGGAAAGCGCTAAAGCGACAATCGAACAAACCAAGGCGCAAATTCGAAACGCCCAAACGGACTTACGCCGAACCGTTATAAGAAGTCCCATTGACGGGGTCATTATCGAAAGAAAGATAGATCCAGGGCAAACTGTCGCCGCGAGTTTTTCTGCGCCTGAGCTTTTTGTTATCGCTGCGGATTTGTCAAACATGCGGGTTGAGGCCCAAATTGTTGAGAGCGATGTCGCTGGGCTCGATCAAGGCGATATGGTCAAATTTACGGTTGATGCCTATCCTGATATTACGTTTGAGGGCAAAGTTGAACAGCTTCGCTTTATGTCCAAAACCGAAAATAATATTGTGACATATGTCGCGATTGTCTCGGTGCGTAATGAAGATGGAATCCTCTTGCCGGGGATGACAGCAAATCTGGAAATAACCGCTGATGTGAGGGCCGGCGTAACGCGGCTGCCAATATCAGCCGAGCGTTTTCGCCCTTCACCAGAACAAATCGCGAGATGGCAAGATTCAGATAGTCAATCTGAAGAAGCCGGCGCACTTGATCAGGTCTATGAAAGGCTGGAACGGGCGGGCGTCCCTAACGGGAAGATTGATCAATCGCGGCGCGTGCTGGAGCAATCTACCCGGCCGCTTCTGGATATCATCAATGATCCAACAAAATCATTCATGCACACGCCCATGAAAATTCAACTCGCAGATCTTACATCGAACATTTTGAAAAGTCAGTTAACCCCGGAAGAGTTTTCGAAATATAATGCTCTGGTTCAGGCCGAGAAGAATATTCGCCTGGGTGAACTGTGGGTTTTATCGGGTGCTGATAAAATGAAAAAAGTTCCGGTCAAGTTTGGACTCTCAGATAGTGCATTTGTGGAACTCGTGTCGGGGCTGTCCGAAGGTGACAAGGTCGTTACGGGAATTGGTGGTGCCAAGCGAGGTGGACGGCCAGGAGGTCGACCAGGCGGCCGCCCAGGAAAAAAACCCTGATCACCTATGAGAGAAGCCCCCCTATTATCTGTCAAAAATGTTTCTCGAATATATGGGAAAGGAGCCGCTCGAGTTGCGGCTTTGGACGGTGTCAGCTTTGATATCAAAGCCGGGGAATTTGTCGCCATTATTGGTTCGTCCGGGTCAGGAAAATCAACCTTAATGAATCTGCTGGGTGCACTTGATCGACCAACGGAAGGAAGCATCATCATTAGTGGTCAGGAATTGTCTCGGCGTTCCCAAAAACAGTTGGCCGATTTTAGAAATAAAATGGTTGGATTTGTCTTTCAGCAATTTCAACTTATGCCGCGTCGTACGGCCCTTAAAAATGTTATGATGCCGTTGCAATTCCGACGACCCCGTCTGGCAAATGAAAGGGAGCGGGCCATTAAATGCCTGAACGATGTCGGCCTGTCAGACAGAATGGATCACAAGCCGACCCAATTATCGGGCGGTCAACAGCAGCGCGTTGCAATTGCCAGGGCTCTTGTGGGGGAACCTGACATTCTTTTAGCTGATGAACCAACGGGAGCTCTCGACTCCAAGACATCCGAGGACATTATGGCGCTCCTGCACCAACTTAATGCAAATGGACAGACGGTTATTATTATTACGCACGATCCCGAAGTGGCTCAGGCGTCTCAGCGGGTAATCACGCTTAAAGATGGGAAGATCATCTCCGATACCTCTCAGGAGATTGCCGCGTGAGAATACCTGGATTAGGGCTGATAAGTTCGGCCATGGCATCTTTTATCGAAAGACCGTTTCGATCGCTTTTGACGATGCTGGGTATCGTGTGCGGGGTTGCAGCAGTCTTCATTAGTATCTCTCTGGGCGAGGCCAGCAAGGAAGAAATCCGCAAAAATCTTGATAGCGTTAATGCTAGAACTATGAGTATCTTTCCCAACTGGACAGGTCGCTCAAGTCGTCAGCGACCCTGGCGCCCGTTCACTGAAGATGACCTTCTGGAAATTCAAGCCCTCAACGGAGTATTTGCAGCGACTGGAAATCTCGATAGTCAAATTACTGTTGTGACAGAGGCCAGCGATTGGAACACCGATGTACGCGGTATCGATACTTCCTATCTCAAGGCACAAGATTTAAAGATGGATAGAGGTATCGAAATTTCCGATATTGATATCATCAACAGCGCTGCAGTTGCCGTTATAGGCTCAAGCGCCGCACGGTCATTGTTTCCCAATCAGGACCCAGTTGGACAACGGGTCAAAATTCAAAACATCCCTTTTCGAATTATTGGCCTTACACAGGAAAAAGGCGGTGAAGGATGGCGCGGGCGCGATGAGGACAACTTTATCTTGATCCCGCGTACGACCGGACGTGCCCGAATTTTTGGTGATAACCGATTGGCCCGGCAACAGGTTAGGGGCATCACAATTGTCGGCGAAACACAAAGTGTTCTGAAGCAGATAGAAAAAGATGTCGATTTAATCCTAAGGCGCTCGCGTGGCCTATCTGCAGATGAACCTCCGGACTACCGGATTTTTAATTTCTCGGCCAATCGACAAAACCGCGCAAAAGCTGATCAAACGATTGATTTTATGTTTAAACTGTTTTCGGCAGTGGCATTGATCGTCGGCGGTGTGGGCGTCATCAATATCATGCTGGCTACGGTAACCGAACGGACGCGAGAAATTGGGTTACGGAAGGCTCTTGGAGCTCGTCGCTTCGATATTTTATCTTTATTCCTCTCTGAAGCCGTAATTATAGCCATGATATCTGGAGTCATTGGGCTTGTCGCTGGATATTATGCTGCCGAGTACCTAGCGAGTACGCAAGACATGAAGGTTATTTATACGCGCATGGGGGCCGGTCTGGCATTTCTCTCATCCTTTCTTACGGGCGTAATATCCGGTTTCATTCCGGCTTTCAGAGCTTCGCGACTTGATCCGGTGGAGGCACTTCGTAATGAATAAGTCTATAGGTTTCTTTTTTGCTGCGTCTGTTTTGGCCATACAAGGCTGTCAGACAGTATCGTTTGAAACGTTTAAATCCGAACAAGCCGCAGTTGAAATGAAGTTGCCCGATAACTGGCAGGTCAGTCTAGGGCAGGGGGCCATCCCTCAAAGCTGGATGGGGTTATTCAATGATCAATTGCTAACGTCTTATATGGCGCGCGCTCAAACCCGAAATCCCGATATTGGCCGGGCAATAATTCGGGTAAGACAAGCCGAAGCAGGTCTTAAGGAAACGCGTTCTATTTTGGCGCCAATTCTTCGGAGCGACTTTCAAATGTCCGGTGTTAGCGGTCTTGATGAGATCAATATCCGCGAAAGTTTTAGCGATGGGTTATCGGCGAGTTATGATCCGGGTTTGTTTGGACGTAACGGTATAGAAATTTCCCAGGCCGAAAGTCTATTGGACGCCAGCCGCGCCAACACAGAACGTGTACGACGGGTTGTCATGGCTCAGGTCGCCAGGACCTATATTCAAATTATCGAGACAGAATATCAACTTCGATTAGCCAATGAAAATTTGGACTTTATCGGGGAAACCCTGCGTATCTCAGAAGCGAGGTTTACCGCCGGCGATATCGCCAGGGATCAATTTGCTTTGGCGCAGCTTGAAACTGCCAATGCCGAGGCCAATGTCGCATCCCTAGAGCTTAGCGCTAGAAATCTGAGACGGACGCTAGCCGTCTTGATTGGGGATAATCCTGATGCTGAACTGAAAGTCGCGTCCGATCTTCCTAAACCAGCCAATCTTAACCTGTCGATTTTACCGGCGGAAGTCTTGGGCCGTCGTTTTGACGTTGCCGCAAGCCGGGCGCGTATTGCTGGTAGCATTGCTGGTTTTAGACAGGCAGAGAGATTAAATTGGCCAAGCTTGTCATTGTCCGGACGATTATCGGGAGGAGGGGTCGGAATCCAAGATCTATTTGATATAGATGGCTACCTTGCCAGCCTAGGTGCGTCACTCGCGGCCACATTGTTTGACGGAGGTCGCAAGGATGCTCGGATTGAAAGTTCTCGGGCTGGTCTTGACGAAGCGCTGATAAGTTATGATGAGACTCTTCGAAATGCGGTGCTGGACGTGGAAAGTGGTTTTGATCGGATCGCCGCTGCCCGCCGCTCACTTGAAGCCCTTGAGCGCGGGAGCCTCGCTGCCAATAAAGCGTTAGAGCTTGAGAAGATCAAATATGATCTAGGCGAGAGTATTATTCTTGATGTCTTAACTGTGCAAAGACGCGTAAATTCAATTTTAGCGTCTTATATCTCAACCCAGCGTCGTTTGCTCGACGCGCAGATTGATACCTATCTAGCGCTTGGCGGCGAGCCCGTGCCGCCTAATTAGTGTTGCGTGCTTCTACCCATTCATTAAAAGCAGCATCCAGTCCGGCCTCCCAACTCAGTAAGCGATGTTCAAAATCCTGCTCAAAGGCCTCTATATCTAAAACGGAGTAGGCTGGCCTCTTGGCGGGTGTTGGATAATCTTTTGAAGGAATTCGGCCGACGTGCATTGTATGCGGAATGTGAGCCACGCCGCGCGTGAATATCGCATCCGCAAAGTCGGCCCAGCTGATCACCGGGCCGGTACCTGAAACATGGTATGTACCGCCTGAAAACTCATGATTACTGATCATTTTTTTAAGGGCAGAAAGGCTGGCATCAGCTAAGTGTCCAGCATATGTCGGCCGTCCAATCTGATCGGCCACAACGTTAAGGCTATCCCTATTTTCAGCCAGACGCAGCATAGTTGTCATGAAATTTTTACCGGTTCCATCGAACACCCAGCTGGTACGCAATATTGCATGACGGGCTTTGGATGATTTGACTGCGCGTTCACCGCCGAGTTTTGTTGCACCGTAAGCGTTGACGGGACTTGTTGGTTCGCCGGGCTTAAGTGGGCGCGTCCCATCCCCCGGAAAAACATAGTCTGTTGAAATATGCACGATTGGAATATTTCGCGCGGCGCATTCACTTGCAAATATTCCTGGAACCACCGAATTCACTTGAGCGGCGGTGTCTAGATCATCTTCGGCGGCATCAACGGCTGTATAAGCAGCCGCCATAATGATCCCGTCACATGCCGGCATATCTTTGGCAAATTTGGTAATGATCGCGGTTTCACTCGATAGGTCACATTCGTTTCGGCCATAAGCGGTTAATTGAATGTCATGCTGTCCGGCACGCGCAATTAACGCCCGGGCGAGCTGACCCGTTTTCCCGATTACGATAACATGGGATTGCATGGGATCAGGCCTTTGTGCCGAGCCGTTCCCCAAAAATCTTTTTCTTCATGAGGGGCTTCCACCACGCCTCATTGTTGAGGTACCAATCAATCGTTTTCTCAAACCCTTCGTTCCAAGATACCGATGGAGTCCATCCCAATTCTGACTCGATTTTAGTTGCATTAATTGCATAGCGATAGTCATGTCCCGGTCGATCGGTCACATAAGTAATTAGGCTTTCACAAGGCGTATTGTGCAGCTTGCGATCATCAATCAAATTACAAATCGTTTTGACAAGTTCCAGATTAGTTCGTTCGTTATTGCCGCCGATATTGTAGGTTTCGCCAAGCTTGCCTTTGGTGAGGACTGTTAAAAGCGCATCCGCATGATCATCAACATAGAGCCAATCACGAATGTTTTCGCCCGTTCCGTAAACTGGGATATCCTGTTTGTGTAATGCCTTCAAAATGACGACAGGTATGAGCTTTTCCGGAAATTGATATGGCCCGTAATTATTGGAGCAATTGGTCAGAACCGTGGGTAATCCATAGGTTCTTGCCCAGGCCCGAACAAGGTGATCCGACGCCGCTTTGGATGCGGAATAGGGAGAGCTCGGGTCATAAGGTGTTGTCTCTTCAAATGCCGGATCTCCAACATGGAGATCACCATAAACTTCGTCCGTTGAGACATGGTGGAAACGGAAATTATCCTTGGCTGCGCCGCTCAGACTATCCCAATGTTTGCGAGCGGATTGAAGGAGATTAAAAGTTCCCATTACATTGGTTTCGATAAAGGCGGCTGGCCCGTCGATGGAGCGATCAACATGGCTCTCTGCTGCCAGATGCATAATGCCCTCAGGTTTATGTTTTTGAATGACGGCGTCTACCGCTTCTGCGTCACAAATGTCGACTTTCTCAAATGCATATCCCGGCTTGTCCGCGACCATCGCGACATTTTCTAAATTAGCGGCATAGGTCATTTTATCGAGATTTACGATCTCATGGCCCTGTTCCATTGCCATACGAACTACTGAAGAGCCGATGAATCCGGCGCCGCCTGTCACGAGTATTTTCATGTTAAAATCCTGTCCCTTGCCCCATTGAAATCACGTCAGAAGGGGTTATCAAATTCTGCAAATAGCGGTGCGACATTGTCTTTCTCTGATAGCACAGCTTCGTCATCTGTAATGCCCCAATCAATACCGAGCATTGGATCATTCCAGCGGACGCTCCCGTCGCATTCTTTAGAATAATAATCGGTAACTTTATAGGCCACTTCACAGTCAGATGTCAGTGTTGCAAAACCGTGCAAAAAACCTGCAGGCACCCAAATCTGATGACCATTTTCCGCAGATAAAATAACTTTGACATGTTGTCCGAATGTGGGGGACTTTCGGCGTGCATCTACAACCACATCCGAAACTTCGCCGCGTAAGCAGCGCACAAGTTTACCTTGAGCATGCGGCGGCGTTTGGAAATGCAGTCCCCGGACCGTCCCCCGATGCTTGGAATAGGAAAAATTATCCTGAACAAACTCTGCTTTGATTCCGGTCTCGCGTTCAAAAACGCTTTCTCGAAACGTTTCTGAAAAGAATCCTCGATCATCGCTAAACCGGCGTGGCTCAACGAGAAATACGCCCTCTATGTCCAAAGCTGTGAATTGCATTGAAAGTGTCCCGACTTTGGCCGTCTTCTTATTAAACAGCGTGGATGAGTCAACCAAATATATCTGGTGAGAGGAAGTCCTGAGCTCTTTGATTGATCCTCTAGCATCGATTGTGAATCGGGCCGCAAGGTGTAATTACTCGCAACGCTTGAAAATGTTATGTAATTATGTTATAAATTCAGCAAGGAGGAGGAGAGTATGTCATTTAAAAAACGCAATAGAATCGAGAGGGATACGGCGGTCAACATGACGCCAATGCTGGATATAGTCTTTATCTTGCTGATATTTTTCATAGTCACATCCGTATTTTTGGATGAACGCGGTTTGGATTTTAAAATTCCGGCCAATAATATTGAAAGCCCCATTAAGCCGCTTCCTGCCATCCAAATTGTTATCGATTCCCAAAACAGAATATCCGTAGATGAAAACCGAATCGAACTATCAGCGGTTGCTTTTGCGGTTGAAGGGTTATTGGCCGATAAACCCAATGCGGCGATCGTGCTGATCGCTGACCATCGGGCCAAATGGGATCCAGTCCTAACAATTCGTGATAAAATGGATGCAGCCGGGCGTAAGACAACGCTTAAAATCATCCGGACATAAAAAAACCGCCAAGTGAAGGCGGTCTTGGTTTCTGACTGTGTCAGCGCTTACCGGCGAGGCTTACGCTTTTTGGAAGGGATAAGGCCTTCGATCTGAGCGCGCTTCCGTGCCAGTTTGCGGGCGCGGCGGATAGCTTCTGCCTTTTCGCGGACGCGCTTTTCTGATGGCTTTTCGTAATGCTTACGAGCTTTCATTTCGCGCAAAACACCTTCGTTCTGAAGTTTCTTTTTGAGTGCGCGGAGTGCCTGGTCCACATTGTTTTGACGGACGTAAATCTCGATCATGTAATATCAACTACTTTCTAGTGTGTTTAATAAATAAAGGCCCCTCTTGGAGCCTCATTCTTGCGCGGCTTTTAGGGGGAGAATCTGAGAAGGTAAAGCAAAAAGCGCTGAAAATGACCTTATCTAATTCGATTTCAGCGATTTTTATGGTTGAATGTGCCGAAAATACCACAATCGTCTATTTATAGAACGTCATAAAGGGCTTCAATGATACGGACCGGACGTGGATCTCCCATAAGTGAGTTATCTTGCCGAGTCATGGCGTAACAAAAGGTAATACCCGTGTCGGGATCGGCAAATACGCAAGAGCCGCCCCATCCACTGTGTCCAACGGTTTCGGGATTTGGTCCGTAGAAAAAATTGGGATAATTGCGCATAACGCCTGCAGCTATGCTCAGATCAAAAGGCAAAACTTGATCCGGGCCACTTATCCGTTCAGCCCGTGCAAAGCCTAATATATCTTCGGATAAAACCTGTTCGCCGTTAATCCTGCCATCGACATAGACCTGCATAAGTTCAGCCATGCCTTTAGCCGTAGCATGACAGTTGGACCCGGCGAGCTGTGCGCGGCGCCAGGTTTTTACACCAAGAGTTCCTGGTGATGACCATTTCTCCAAAAATGCAGCTTTCGTCGCGGAGTTTATTTCCCCAAGATCAGCTAATCGCCGGGGTTTTTGCATATCAACACAACGTGAATCTTCGGTTTCGGGGGTTCCGATCCAGACATCAATATTATGCGGTTCGCAAATATCCTGACGGAGAATATCACCAAGATGCCGCCCATATTTGTCTGTCCGGCGCGCGATTTCGCCAGCAAAAAATCCGTAGGTTACAGGCGAATATCCGCTGGCGCTTCCGGGCGGAAACAAAGGCATTTGATTTTCAAGTGTATGAACAGTTTTATTCCAATTATACCAGTCAGCTGCCTTGAAATTTCGGTCAGTAATGCCGGGAATCCCAGTTTGATGGGACATAACCTGGCCGATTGTAAGACACTCTTTTCCACCGCCTGAAAATTCGGGCCAGACGGTTGAAACTAGTTGGTTGTACCCGAGCATGTCCTGTTCTGCCAGATGGGCGATTACGATTGCTGCCGCAGCTTTTCCAGACGAGTAAATAGAGAACAAATGGGAATTGTTTACGGGTATACTCTTCGATTTATCGGCCCAGCCGCCATGCATATCAATCAGTGTTTCGCCGTCTCGCATGACGTGAACACTAGCCCCATGCTCAAAATCCTTAAAAAAATTTGCTTTGAACACGTCGACGACTGGAAAAAACTGCTCATCCGTAGATACGGAGAATGGTATGTTGGTATTATTCATGACAGTTTTCGCAAAGGCAATTGGGGTGCTAAGACCAGCTCGTTTTGCCCTTCTGTCAATGGGAACTCCTCGAGGCCATTTTCTACGGCAAGTCTCATGATCCTAAAGACGGAAGAAACAGCTTTTTGAGCGGCTACCTCTTCGCTATCTCCTAAAAGAATATGGCCTAGTAAAGACCCTGCAATGGCGTCTCCGCCTCCGTGAGGTACGGACGCGAACTTTTCATGACCGATATACGATAATCCTTCAGGATGATAACTTAAACCCCCTATCCGATCACCATCAATAACTGATGTAATGAGGGCGCATCCACCATAGTCTCTTAGGGCATCCCCAAGCTCGTCCAGTCCCGTAATGTCAGATCGCATCAAGTGAGAAAATTCCCAGACATTAGGTGTTATAATATCGGCATAAGGAACAAGCCGGCTAATAATGCCCTCTCCAACATCCACTGGTACATAGAGTTTTCCGTGGTCGCCCATCACAGGATCCACAATGACCTTTACATTGGGGTTCTTTTGCTTGATCTGCCGGATAATCTGTTCAGTTAGATCCAGATTTTCAGGTGTTCCGATATACCCGGTTAAGACTGCATCAAATTTTAGATTTTGTGCGTTTATACCATCCCAAATATCAGACAAAAGGGCGGACGGTGTCGCGGAGCCCCCAGGTGTTCCCCATCCTGGATGACGTCCCAAAATAACGGTCGGTAGAATAACTGTTTCCATACCAAGACGACGAAGACAAAACGCGCTGTTATTGGCGCCAACAGAGCTGGCGGCTACGAGCGAAGATATAACGAGTACCCTATTCATAATCGGGGACGTTTAACGGCGCAGTCTAAGCGTCGCAAGGTGTGTTATTTAGAATCTGCCTGGGAAATTTTGAATAAATATTCGCCGTAACCGCTTTTCTTCAGGGGGGTAGCTAATTCATGTAATTCCTCGCGTGTGATCCAGCCTTGCTGATAAGCGTGAGCTTCCGGACAACAAATTCGGCGCCCCTGACGTTCTTCCATAACGCTGACAAATTGAGCCGCTTGAAGGAGTGACCGATGAGTGCCTGTGTCGAGCCAGGATGTGCCTTCACCCAACATAGCGCATTGAAGCTCGTCTCGTTGCAGGTAGATCTGATTGAGCGCTGTGATTTCCAATTCGCCTCGGGCAGATGGTGTTATCGTCTTGGCATATTTCGGGGCATGGCCATCATATAAGTAAAGCCCGGTCACTGCATAATTGGACTTTGGATTTTCCGGTTTTTCCTCAATTGAAATCACCTTCTGATTTGCATCAAACTCGGCTACTCCATAGCTCTCAGGGTTATTGACATGATAGCCAAAAACGGTCGCGCCTTCAGTGACATCTTTGGCCGATTGCAATACGTCATCAAATTCCGAGCCAAAGAATAAATTATCACCCAGTATGAGCGCGCTCGGGGAACCGTCCAGAAAATCTTCGGCTATTATTAACGCTTGCGCAAGTCCGTCTGGGCTCGGCTGTACGGCCCAAGTGATTTCGATACCCCATTGTGATCCATCACGAAGGAGGTTCTGAAAAGCCGCTTGATCTTGCGGTGTTGTAATAATCATAATTTCCCGCATGCCTGCGCTCATCAGAACTGATAAAGGATAATAAATCATCGGTTTGTCATAAACCGGCATTAATTGTTTCGAGACTGAAATTGTGCTGGGGTAAAGTCTTGTTCCACTACCGCCTGCGAGAATTATACCTTTACGGCTCATTTTGCCCACCTTTAGTTTTCTTGCCCTATGCGATGAAAAGCGATCTGAAACAAGTGTTGATCTGCAGAGAATTTGCTGGCTTTGGGAATTGACTAGACCTATAAAAAGGCATGGAACAGGCCGTACAGGGCTATATCTTTGAAAGCCTGATAATTCCCAAAGAGGTTACAAGTGCCCAATAATGACAGGCTCTTATATAATTCGGATAACAAGGAATGGCTCCTTGATACCGACGGAGGATATTGGACTATTCCCTTAGTCTCGGATGTTTCGGAACTTTCCAGCCTTCAAAAGATCCATTTCACCAATATGATTGATCTTGGAACCGATAGGCAGGTTTTGGGGACAGCTCTCATTAAAACAATAGAACCCAATGGTTGTGTAGTAACACTGCAATCAAATGATCCGACAATTATTTCTAAAACCGTCAAAATAACATCAGAATATGTTGACTACCATATTCTAGAACCGCGTTTCGGTGTCCACCAAGACCGCTGGATTGACGTCAATTCTGAATTCGTCATGTCAAATTTTAAAACGCTCGGATTGCGAATGTTCGTACCAGAAGACAATAATCTGAGCGAAAAGAAAGTTGACTTTCTGCTTTGCAATGATCCTGTAAAAACTGCCATGCTGCCCAGAGGCGAGACAACAGAAATTTGGATAGATATTCCGGATAAGTTTTATGGTCGGGCCGATTTGAGAATTCAGTGTGAGTATCCGGAAAACAATAATGATGATGACCGGAGATTGGGGGCAATTCTCGTAGAATTTAATCCAGACATGCTTGACTGGTTTCCGGCAGGGGACTTGATTAGAATGATATGACCGAGTCTCAAAAAATAAAAATGCTGAAGTATAATCTTCAACAAGCTATTGCACGAATTGGATCTCAAACGGCTGAGAGTATCGATCAATTGCGGGAAGACGATCTTGCAGCGTTAGCCGATGCGGGGTTTGCGAAGCCGGCACGTCGTGAACAGATCATGCCTATAACACTCCTCATCGGAGCCCACCGATCTGGAACTTCTTTTTTAGCTAAAGTTTTAAGTGTGACAGGCCAAGATCTAGGTCGGTCATTGATGTTACCGTCATTTGATAACCCTCGAGGATTTTGGGAGAATCAAAAAATTGTCGCCGTCCATGAAGGTATTCTCAAAACCTTTGATAAGGATTGGACGACCGCCAACTTTCTACCCAAAAACTGGTCCGATAGCCCTGCGGCGCAGTCAGCAGTAGAGCAAATAATAGACATTTTGGAAACTGATTTTGATGAGCGGGACCCGACTCTGATCAAAGATCCAAGAATTTGCATATTTTTACCGATTTGGGAACGGGTCGCAGAAGTTCTGGGGCGACCGCTGAAAAAGGTTTTGATTGTGCGTTCCCCTGAGTCGATTGCGGCTTCGCTTCATCGCCGAAATGGTCTGGAGTTGATTGATGGGCGTCTCAATGCATTAACTTATCTCGCGACCGCAATGTCTCAGTTAAGCGATTTAGATAGCGTTCTAATTTATGAAAAGTTGATCGGACTTGATGGCTATAATCTTCTTTTGGAGTTAACTAAAATTTCGGGTCGATTTGATAGTGTCGTAAATACAAATCTTGTCAATCAGATTGATCAAATAATCCGAGGGGACCGACGTCAAAAAGCGCTGTCCTCGCCATTGCACAACGATTACCTAAAGGCGGTAAACGACCATTCGGATGGACTGACGATTGCGGAGCTTAAACCCTTTATCCGTGGATATTTGCAACGCCCTGAGTATTTGGAGCGCACTCAGTCTGTTGCAAGTCAGCCAACATTATTACCGAAATCTGATCAAACGGTCTCAATCCCCAAGCCATTATATGACACTATTTTATCTGAAAACCATGAGGCTGAAATATTGCAGTCCCGTCTCGTAGAACTTGAGGCATATTTACGAGAAAATATTGCCGATCCACAACAGCTAGATGAAGTTTTAGGCAGGGACAGATTTGCAGCTTCTGGAAACGCGCTCACTCAGCAGTCGGCGCAGCAAATGAAAAAGGGTCGCGCCGCCATTATTGCGTCTGATCTTTCTTCAACCGAAGCCGCTCGCGCCGCTTCCCTTTACGACTTGCTATCCGTAGATTGGGATGTCGAATTGATTGCCCCCATATGGCAAAAGAACGGTTCGAAAATCTGGACGTCAATCGAGAAGTCTTGGCGAAATATACGCTTGCTCGAATGTAAAGATCTAAGGGACTTTTATCCCAAAGCGAATATTTTCGCGCAGTCCAATCATTATAATTTGGCCCTGATCTCAAAACCAAGCGTTCCGGCTTTCGCTTTGGGAGCAATGATAAAAAATCATAGTGATTGTCCCATTGTTCTGGATATTGATGATCAACGGTTTGACGCACTAGAAGACGATGAGACACCGCCCAAATATGGAAAGAGTGCGTTACGGAAGTTATTGAAAACTCCATTCACGCCGGAAGCTACGCAGATTTGTCGGGAATTGATCCACGAATTTGATGGACTCTGCGTATCTAATTCCGTCTTGCAGCAAGCGTATGGTGGGGCCGTAATCCGGCATGCCCGTGACGAAAACCTTTTTAACCCAGAGTTATACGATAGGAAGATCGCACGAAAAAAGATGGGATTAACGGATCGCGATTTTTGCATTTTGTATGCCGGTTCCACCGATGAGTATAAAGGCCTTCGAAAGGTTGCTGAGACTCTTGATGAAATGGATGATGACAGATTTGTGTTGTGTGTTGTCGGGGACGTCGAGCCACCTCAGCTTCAATCTGACCTCGAGAGCTTAACCAACGCGCGCGTTTTATTTTTTCCGCCATGCCGTTTTGATGAATTACCGCATTATCTCTCCGGGGCTGATGTTGTTCCAGCTTTGCTGGATGATGAGCATAATGCCTCACATTTTGAAGTGCCGTCCAAAATTTCTGATGCTCTGAGTTTTGGAGTTCCTGTCGTCGCGACTGAGCTAAGGCCTCTCTATGATCTAGAGACATTAGGGTATATAGATGTAATTCATCCCGATTATTTTGCCGACACTTTATTGGAATTGTATGAGTTGCAGAATACGGAGGATGCGGAAAAAAAGCGATCCCACAGGCGGTTGGGTTTTGAGACAGAGATGAGCTATCGGATCAACCGCGTTCGACTTGATAATGTCATACAAACAGCAAGGCGAAAATCTGAACCCTTAAAGTCCGGATTGGTCCATTTGCTCGCCAGCCTTGATGAAACCTATCGGGAAATGGCTGACCCCAGAGTTAAACGTCTCATAAAGCCTAGAAAGGGTAAAAAGGATCTGGTAATTTTCTCCGCTGAGCATGACGCTTTTGCTGATCAGAAACGATCAGAGAAATTTGCGGAGCATTTCCTGGACAGCAATAAATTCGGCCGTATTTTGGAATTTGGAGCGCCGATAAATTTTGAAACCCTAGCTGCAAGTTTACGTATATCCGGGGTCAATACGCGAAATGTTACTGAGGAATTTCGTCTAAAGTACCATCAAGATGACACTGAGCGTCTCTTCAAGCGCCGATTTTTCTGGAGTGATCATCAATCCAGACCAGCCTTTATCGACGGTACAACGACGGATGTATATCCGGCTTATATAATGGAACAGATGGAAGCCATGGGATTGGTGCCGGAAAACACGGTTGCTTGGATTTCTCTACCTGTGTTTTCAATTCCAAATGTTGCGGCACAGGTGCCGTTTGATAGCCTTGTTTTGGATATTTCAGATGCTACCTTTAACATCTATGAGCAGGACGAAGCGGTTGTTGAGCGATTGAATAAGAATCTAAGTCGTTTGTTACCCAAAGCGGATTGTGTCCTCACCAGTCGGGCCATCGACTCGCTCGGACATGACGTTCAGAAAGTTTTGAAAGCCCAAGAACTGTCAATTCATCTTGTCCCCAACGGGACGGATATTCCCGGTGATGTTAAACCATATAAGGCACTTAAATCATTAAAATCCCCAATAGCTGGTTTTGTCGGGCACACGTTTGATGCAATAGATTGGGAGCTTCTCACCGAAGCAGCTTATCATGCTTCGGACTTTACATTTGTAGTGGCGGCGAACGGCATGCTGAACAGCGACATCAAGCGAGAAGATCTAAGAGAAAACATCAAGGTAATGGAAAATATTTCGCCGGAGAAGTTTGATGCCTTTATTGCGGCTTTCGATGTTTGCATTCTTCCTTACTTAACAGGTCTTAAAGGGGGCGGACTGACGACGATTTACAGTTATTTTGCAAGCCAAAAGTCGATTGTCGTGACAGAGGTTCAAGATATCGATCATGAAATGACTCCTTTTATTCAATTTGCTAAAAATGGAGGTGAGTTCGCGACTTTACTTAAGGCAAGTCTGGAGGCCCCTAAGCAATCCGGAAAAGAATTTAATGCGGTGTTGCAAGCTATCACCTGGGAAGCAAGAGGACATCTAGTCTCCGAAATTTTGGAAAATACCGTGGGCTTATCCGACAAGGCGAAGCCCGTTTAGAACTTTATTTCAATGCGGCACGTTATATTTCATCTTCACCTATTCAAAAACGCTGGCAGCTCGTTTGACAGTGTCCTGAGGGAAAGTTTTCCTGGACGCTGGGAGGAGAGAGAGTTTCGCTTTACGCGTAAGCGGCTTCCCTATGATGAAATCGAAAACTGGATCCGGGACACCACGGATATGCGGGCGTATTCTTCTCATACGGCGCGATTGCCGATGCCGGATATTGAGGATGTAAACATTATTCCCGTTATGTTTATCCGGCATCCTCTGATCAGGCTTTATTCGGGCTATCGTTATGAGGTCAATCAGGACGCTCAGACACCCGGCGCAATCATGGCTAAGAAGGTTGACTTTGGCGATTATATTCGCTGGCGTATCCGGCGACCGCTTGATTCCAGTATCCGAAACTTTCAGGCTAACCGACTGACGCATTTATTGCGCCCAGAACGGGGCCGAGTAACGGAAAAAGACGACATGGAAGCTTTGGCATTGGAAGCGCTAAATCGTTTGCCGTTTATCGGATTTGTTGAGAAGTTCGAGCTATCGCTTCAAATGCTGGCCAAGCAGGTTTCTCGGTATGGGCTGGAACTGAAAGTTTCGGACCAGAGGGATAATGTGAACTCAGATCTCAACATTTCGACAGAGGACCGGATTGCCGTGATACGCGCGGATATAGGGGAAGAGTTATTCCAGAAATATTGCGATAAAAATGCCGTGGATCTCAAAATCTACGACATTGTTCGATCATGGTATGGGCTAACTTAAGGCTCTGCGTCGTCAGAATTTAATTCCATCTGACTTTCGGCTTCGACAGCATCCTCCACACCAGATACGCCTTCTTCGATTCCTGTCATAAAAACCTTAAAAGCAAAGAATAGCCCCGTTATAACGATAGCCAGATAGATCAAGCTTAAAACAACTAGCTGAGATTTCTTCATAGGTCCCTCACAGTGCGGAGAGTAGCCATTCCTCCGAAGATTAAAAGTCTAAAAGCTTAGATTTATACAAACGGCATGACCCCAATTTTGCCCTAAAATGCGCCGATAAAGGCGTCGATAAATCTGTCTACATCGCGCTCAGGTAAGACGTTGATGCCGGCGGCTGCGGCGCGGCCACCGCCTGTTTCAAATTGCAGACATAACTTGTCGGCGCCGGTCCGGTTGGATAGCGGCGCGCGGACGGAAACGAGATAATTCTCACCAGTGCGTGTCAGAACGGCATGCGCGCGACCCGGATTTTCTTGTGCGAGTTGATTGCCATAGACGCCAGATATACGGCGCGAACTGGCATCATCAGCGAGCTCAATCACGAGACCTTTTACGCTTTCATCTAAAACTTTTGCAGACTTCGCCGCGCTCAGGTCAGATTCATAACCATCATCGAGTTTTTGGTAGACTTCTTTGTTGCCTTCCAGGAATTCCATGGGCGTATCAAAAGGCGCGAGCGCTTTGTAAAGATCAGCTGGGTGAAAGTGCAGGTCAGAGGTGTCCGCGCCGTAACCATTATAGTTGACGAGCATGCCGAGCCGCTCCAGCTGCTCCAGCGGAAGGTCCAAACCGGCGGCTTTGGCCTTGGCTATTTTGGGGAAATTATCGCCAAAAGCGGCTGTGACGGCCCAGGCTCTATAAGCGCCTTCAAGACAATCATCGATGATCAGAGCTGTGCAAACTTCCGGCGAAACATCGATACAGGCTTGCAGATTGTCATGCTCTGGCTGTCCGTCCGCATTGTGATGATCGGCGTAAAATACAGACGCGCCGGATGTCAGGATCCGGTTCAGGTCATCAAGATTTGAGCGCAAAGAAATGTCTAGTACAGTAACCTGATCACCGGCTTTGGTTTTTACGCGCTTCAAAAGATTGATGTCGCGCTTTCGGCCCGTGATTAATTTGGCCTCCGGGCGCGGATCCGCGCGACGCATTTGGACCAATGAGATGACGCCGTCAGCGTCACCATTAAAGACATCGAAGGCGGCCATATTTAAGCTTCGCCTTCCAGATAGCCGTGATCGGTCAGATAGGTCACGATCTGCTCAGCGGCTTCGTCCGCGGTCATATCAACCGTGTTGATTGTGATCTCAGCATTTTCCGGTTCCTGATATTCGCTATCAATCCCGGTGAAGTTTTTGATCTCTCCGGCACGGGCCTTGGCATAAAGACCTTTGACGTCGCGCTTTTCGGCGACTTCGAGCGGCGTGTTAACGAAAATCTCGATAAATTCACCCTCGCCTTGAAGGTCGCGCGCCATACGGCGTTCCTGCGCATAAGGGCTGATAAAGGATGTCAAGGTGATCAAGCCAGCATCGACCATCAGCTTTCCGACTTCGGCAATCCGGCGGATATTTTCAATCCTGTCGGCCTTCGTGAAGCCCAGATCATTATTCAGGCCGTGACGAACATTATCGCCGTCCAGCGTATAAGTATGACGCCCGAGATCGAGCAGACGCTTTTCAACCAGATTGGCAATCGTCGATTTACCAGAGCCAGAAAGCCCGGTGAACCAAAGCATGACTGGCTTCTGGTTTTTCTGGGCGGCGCGAACTTTTTTGGAGACGTCGAGATCCTGCCAGTGCACATTCTTGGCTCGGCGTAGCGCGTAATCGAGCATGCCAACCCCAACGGTTTCATTGGTGGCTTTGTCGATGACGATAAAGTTCCCAGTATTGCGGTTATCTTTATAGGCATCAAAGGCGACAGGCGCGCCGGTTTGAATGGTACACACACCGATTTCGTTCAGGCCGAGAGTCTTGACCGCCGTTTCCGATAGATCGTTCACATCAACACGGTGCTTGATATTGGTGATACTGGCCGGAACGGTTTTGTTGGATGTCTTGACCAGATATTGACGGCCCGGGAACAGTTCCTTCTCGGTCATCCAAAGAATATGAGCCTGGAATTGATCGGCTTGTTCACACGGGCTATCAGTTTTGCAAATCACGTCTCCGCGCGAAATGTCAATCTCATCCTTTAGGGTCAGGGTGATGGCCATATCTTCGCGGGCTTTGTCGAGCTCGCCGTCATAGGTCACAATGGACTTGACCGTGGAGCGTTTGCCCGACGGAACGACCATAATCTCGTCGCCGACTTCGATGATGCCAGAAGCAACTGTTCCGGAAAATCCGCGGAAATCCAGATTTGGGCGGTTGACCCACTGAACGGGCAGGCGGAAGGGACGTTCCAGATCGGCGCTATCAACGTCGACATCTTCGAGATATTCCAAAAGCGCTGGGCCTTTATACCATGATGCGCGTTCCGACGATGTGGTGACATTATCCCCGTCCAAAGCGGACATCGGAATACAAGTGATTTCCTGGAATCCCATGTCTTTGGAAAACTCACGGAATTCATATTCGATGTCGTTAAAGACTTTTTGGTCAAAATCGACGAGATCCATTTTATTGATCGCACAAACGACGTGCTTAATCCCCAGAAGCGAGGCGATAAAGGCGTGGCGGCGGGTTTGAACCTGAACGCCGTATCGGCAATCGATCAGCAATATAGCTACATCAGCCGTTGATGCGCCTGTCGCCATATTGCGGGTATATTGTTCGTGGCCAGGCGTGTCGGCGACGATGAACTTACGCTTGTCCGTCGAGAAGAAACGATAGGCAACATCGATGGTAATGCCCTGTTCGCGCTCGGCAGCCAGACCATCCACCAGCAGAGCTAAATCGACTTTGTCGCCCTGCGTACCTGACTTCTTGCTATCGCGCTCAATAGCGGCGAGTTGATCTTCATAAATCAGTTTTGAATCGTAAAGCAGGCGGCCAATGAGTGTTGATTTACCGTCATCAACGGAACCGCAGGTAATGAAGCGCAGGAAGCTCTTATTTTCCTGGGCGTCCAGATAGGCAATAATATCTTCGGCAATAAGCGAGTCGAGGTGTGACATTAGAAATATCCCTCTTCTTTTTTCTGTTCCATTGAGGCTCCGGCATCGGAATCGATGACCCGGCCTTGACGTTCGGATGTTTTGGTCAGGAGCATTTCCTGAATGACTTCGGGCAGGGTGGCGGCTTCGCTTTCGACAGCGCCGGTTAGCGGATAACAGCCCAGCGTTCTAAACCGGACCATTTTTTCCATCGGTGTTTCACCATCTCTTAGCGGCAGGCGGTCATCATCGACCAGGATTAAGACACCGTCGCGCTCGACGACCGGGCGCTTCTTAGACAGGTACAGCGATGGGATCTGAATATTTTCTTTGTAAATATACTGCCAGATATCAAGCTCAGTCCAGTTAGACATAGGGAAGACCCGCATGCTCTGACCTTTTTGAACGCGTGTATTGTAAATATTCCAAAGCTCAGGGCGCTGGTTTTTCGCGTCCCAGCGGTGGTTTTCATTCCGGAAAGAGAAGATCCGTTCCTTGGCGCGGGATTTCTCTTCGTCTCGGCGCGCGCCGCCAAAGGCCGCGTCAAAGCGGTATTTATCCAGCGCCTGTTTCAGGCCTTGTGTTTTCATAACGTCTGTGTGGACGGCTGAGCCGTGACTGAACGGGCCAACCCCATCGCGCACACCGTCTTGGTTGATATGGACAATCAGCTCCATGCCTACCTCTTTGGCGCGGCGATCACGAAACTCAATCATCTCAGAGAATTTCCAGGTCGTGTCCACATGCATAAGCGGAAATGGCGGACGGGACGGGAAGAAAGCCTTCTCGGCCAGATGCAACATAACCGAACTGTCTTTACCAACGGAATAAAGCATGACGGGGTTTTCGCACTGGGCGGCCACTTCGCGCATAATATGGATGCTCTCGGCTTCCAGACGTTGAAGGTGGGTCAGGTTGAGCGAGGCGTTCACATCCGCCTCTACCTCGAGTTTCTTGAGGGTCGCCATGGCGCTGTCAAAAGTCTTGAGCGTGCACTGTCCGCCCTCCTTAAGGCGGGTCAGGCCCTTGCCGTCATTTAAAATTTTCCGCGATACGGTCGAGAGCGACTGCCCGCTCGTCTCCGCCAGGGCCTCCGCCCGTGTCACCAAATCCTGAATATCCATTGTCGGTCCTCGTTTTAGGGGCTTATCAGTGTCTGGGCGATCCTTTGTGGGATAAATCCCTCATGTGAGGCGATTTATCCGATGGGAACCGTCCCACGATAAGCAGATTCGAGGCCGATTAGCGGATTAAGAAAGGTTTGTGAAGAGGAAATGTGAGGGTTTTATGCGATTTGTGGGAATGGTCCCTCTGATTGGTGCCGAATGATTTAATCCTCTGGCATAGGCCTGATTTCATTCTTTTGATATGGTTTCCAGATAGCCACTATCGCGCAGAAATTTTTCAGGATTGAGTTCTGCTGATAATATTTCCTTGATGGCTTGTTTTTTATCAGAGGCTTTTGCGTAATGACTTCGAGCGATTTCGGCGCCTATGACATAGCCGAGATCCATAGGCCATCCAGCGGGTCGGTCATCTTCGCCCGCATAGAGCCAGAGGCCATATTCATTTCCGGTCAGAGATGCCATATCGGTTTCGAACCGGTTCAAGACTTTGGTTTTGTTGTTGTGATACCAGCGCGCCGTGTCTTCATTGAGTGTACCGCCAGAGACCAATTCAGCGATAAAATCTGCGCCGCCTTCTCTGAGGACGCCCGCGAGTAGAGACGGTGTACGGGAATGGGATTGGAAGACATGGGCGGTTTCATGGGCAAAAAACCGATTGAGCCAAGTGGATACATCCTGTTCATCGCCGTCGGTCAATCTACATATAACCTCGAGCCCAATGACAAAAGCGCCGTCCGCGGCCGTTCCGCCAGAATTATCTGCGCCAATAACCGCATAGGCTTTGGGCATTTCGGGTGAATCGAGAAGGTCCGAATATTTTTGATATATCTTTGCCAGTTCAGGGCCGGCATTCTGCGCCGCCGGAAGGCAGACCTTAATGGCCCGTTGATAAAGAGCCGGATCATTCGCGACAGTATAGGCTAGGTTCTCTGCGCTATGAATTCTGTTGGGGGTGAAAATCACGACGCCTTGTGTCCCAGCGTCGAGATAACCGGATTGTAATTGTTCGGCTGTCAGAGCATTTCCGTGTCTGGTATAGAGTTCTGCGAAGCGTTCAGCGTCTTCGGTCACAAAACGAACGGGGCTTGTATTGATAGGATCCTGTTTTGACGACATTCCTTTGCAAGCTGTCATGGACAGGACAATTGCACTCAAAATAACAGGTAAGCCAGATTTCAATGGTGTCATCTAACTGGATGTAAAGCAAACTCCGATGTTGTCAATTTTCAACAGAAGAGCAGTAACTATGAAAAGGAAAGCTATGAATGTTTAAGCGCTGCGCATAGCTTTGAGCGCAAACGCGAAATGCAATCTTGCTACTGAAACTCGAGACGCTCTTGGGAGAAGAAGAACAGGCTTTGAGTGTTCTTATCCATTTTATCGAGCTCATCTTGTTCGAGTTTCAGGATCTTCTTTATCGTTGCTTTTCGGCCGGCAAGGGCTTTGGCGAAATCGTCTTCGATTTTTCTGACCGTTCCAGAAAAATCGAGATCCGTTGTCAGTTTTTCATAGAGATCAAGCCGTCCATATAAAAAGAAACTTTCATACAGAATCTTGCAGGCAATTTTTTGGTGAATGTCAGCGTAAGAGAACTGGCTGAGCATTTTCTGGACGGGTTTGAAGATAAAATCGATTTCCTGACCGATTCCCGGGTCTTTGATGCAGCGATGCTTATAGGTCAGAACTTCTTGTTCTGCGCGCCGAATGATATCTGGGTCTGTATCATTCTCATAGACAACGATAATATCAATATCCGAGCCATATAATTTCGCACCGGTTGGGGCATGTATGCGCGGTTCTTCATGCGCCAGAAAGTAGGAAATATCCCCTGCGATAAAACAGCAGGACTTATAATGGAGCATTTCTAAACTTTCTGGGGAGAGTGAAAGCAGGGTGTTACGGGCAAATTTCAGCTTCTTTAGGCTGATTAAGCGGTGTTTATTGGCAAGGATAGCGGCTTCATCTGTTGCATCGCTTCTTTGCCCTGTTTTATAGATCAGTGTGAAGGATAAAAAGTCTCGGAGGACAGATGGACTGAGACGAATCAAATCCTCGCGCGTAACGTCGTACCGCAAATAATATCGCGCGAAGTTAATGACCCTGAACTTGTTTGACTGGTAACACGCTTTCCAAAGGAGTATAGGCTCGCAGTCTCCGAGTTTTTCCGCCAATTTCCGTCCAGTTAGCGGACCATATTCATTGAGTATCGCTTCAATTTCGGTCTCGAGAGCTTTTGCAATCATGTTCGTCTTCCTTGCTATTCTCCGGTGAATATGGCGCCATTTATTCCCCTTATAAAATTCTTATGCAGCCTAGCACTTTACATATCGTTCATTTCCTATATTTGGCCCTCATTACAGGGGCGAAATTCTGGGAGCAAGACGTGACGGACCGTGGTGTCATCATACACTATCATTTATTTAAAAATGCTGGATCATCAGTTGACGCTATTCTTGAGCACAATTTTGGCTCGGAATGGGCGGAAATCGAAGGGCCCAACAATAAAAAGTTAACGCCTGAAATGATGACAGAATATATTCTGGACAATCCAGAAAAGAAGGCGATTTCTTCTCATACAGCGGTGGTACGTCTGCCCGAAATTCCGGGTGTTCAGATCTTACCGATCTTTTTCTTCCGGCATCCGCTTGGGCGCATTCAATCTGCTTATGAGTTCGAGCGCGTTCAGGATTCAGATAGTCCAGGATCAAAGGCAGCAAAAGCTGGTGATTTTGCACATTATCTCGCGTGGCGCCTATCAACACCTATGTTGACTCAAGTCGTCAATTTTCACGCCGTTAGGCTCAAGGATTTTCGGGTTGATACGTTGAACAGAGAGCCACAACATTTTCGGCCTAGATCTATAGAGGCCCTCAAAAGCCTCCCGGTCGTTGGTTTGGTAGAACGATTCGATGAATCTATGATAAAGTTTGGAGAACTTATTCGCCCTCATTTTCCGGATTTTGAGTTATTAAATGTTCGAGCTAATGCGATGACGAAGAAGGGCAAAACAGTCCATGAGAAGTTAAAAACGTTCGAAGAGAAAATTGGTCGACTGACATTTATAAATTTGATGCAGCTAAACGCTCTTGATATGGAGCTATACCATTTTGTAAAAGATGAATTATGGGCCTCAAAATAGGCGCCCGAGGCTAACAATGACCAAAAAGACCAAAGCAGAATTAATCAAAGAATTGCGTACACTCAAGGCGAAGCTTTCCAAAACGTCTGAACGCAGCGCCAAAATCGAGGCAGAATTTGAGAAACTCAAAGCTCAACTCAAATCAATGGGCGAAGAGCTCTATGATGTCAGAGAAAAACTTAACGTTGCCGAAAATGAAAATACGCAATTCAGAAAGCTACATGAATCAAATGAGCTTAAGAGTCGGCTGAATACGAAACGTACGGAGATGGTCGAGAAAGATCTGAGCATAGTCAACACACATCTGACGCACAAACTCGACTATTACGAAAAACATCCTATTCGCGCGACCACAAAACGCGCCGCTTATAATACGCTTCGATATGTCAGACATGCCATGCCGCTCCCTGAACTGATGAAATTGCGTATGGCCAGAAAAATGACGGGTGTTGCAATCCGGTTAGGCGGCGCGCCTGAGAGCAATCGAATTCCCAAACCTGATTCAGATATCGATATTGAAAACACCGAAATCAAGTTTTCCTTTGTGGAAACCGATAAGCCTGTGGTCTCTATTATTGTTCCGGTTTACAATGAAATATCACAGACGATTGCCTGTCTTAAATCGATTAGCCAACAGCATGTGAGCGTCGATTACGAAGTTATTTTGGCAGATGACACGTCGCCAGATCCATTTCATACGATTTTGAAAACCATTCCGGGATTAAGGTATAATAGAAATCCTGAGAACCTCGGATTTTTGAATAACTGTAATGAGAATGCTAAATTGGCTCGCGGCGATTACATTATCTTTTTGAATAATGATACGCTGGTCAATCCAGGCTGGATGGAGTTGCTTTATCGTACCTTCCAAGAACATGGTGATGTCGGCATCGTTGGGTCGAAGCTTATATTCCCCGACGGATCTCTTCAGGAGGCTGGCGGGATTATTTGGGAAGATGCATCGGGATGGAATTGGGGCCGTGGTCAAAATCCAGAGCATCCAAAATACAACTATGTCCGTGACGTCGATTATGTTTCCGGAGCGTCATTAATGATCAGGCGGGACCTGTGGGAAGAAATAGGTGGGTTCAATACTGAACTTGAAAAAGCCTATTATGAAGACACTGATATTTGCTTCAAAGTTAGATCAATGCGGCAGCGCGTTTTATATCAACCCGCATCTTCGGTTATCCATATTGAAGGCCTAAGTTCCGGAACAGATGTTACATCCGGCGCTAAGAAATACCAGGAAGTTAATCGGGGAACATTTCGCCGGATATGGGCGGATGCCTTGGGTACTCACCTGGCCAATGGTACTACTCCGGAAATTGCATCTGACCGCATGGCTCGGTCACACATATTATATGTGGACGCTGTAACACCCGAGCCAGACAAAGATTCTGGTTCTGTTGACGCATTTTACACGATGAAAATTCTAAGTGCCCAAGGGCATCGCGTTCATTTTGTGCCGGGGTCGAATTTTGCGCACTGGGGTGAAGCGACCGAGAATCTTGAACGGATGGGCGTTGAATGTATTTATGCGCCATTTTATACGAACATGAACGCATTGCTTGAAGAGCGTGGGGATATGTTTGATTACGTGGTTTTGTCTCGAGCGGAGTCGTGTGAACACTATCTTGATATCATTCGTAAGAAGTGTCCATCTGCCAAAATCATTTATAATACTGTTGATCTTCATTTTTTACGGATGATGCGTGAGGCAGAAATATCAGGAAAGTCGGCTGATATGAAAGCGGCGAAGAGTATGAAGTCGCAGGAATTATCTTATATCGAGAAAGCCAATAAAATCATCGTCATCAGTGAACACGAACGAGACCTGCTGTCGAAAGAACATAATGTTCCCGCATCAAAAATATCTACCATTCCATTAATACGTAACGAGGCAGAGCGCCGGGGCGGTTATGAAAAGCGTGAGGACATCGCGTTTATAGGTGGCTATCGACATCCCCCTAATGTTGATGCCGTACATTGGATGGTGAAAGAAATCTGGCCATCTATCTCAAAGAAATTACCTAATGCGAAATTACGCATTTGCGGTTCGCATATGCCAAAAGAGTTTTACGAATTTGCGTCGGACAGTGTGGTTATAGATGGGTTTATTCCTGACCTTGAGGATTTTCTAGCAGGGCTCAGACTAACGATAGCGCCTCTCCGATTTGGTGCAGGATTAAAAGGAAAAGTCGCCTCTAGTATCGGTGCCGGTGTGCCTTGTGTTGGAACGGATATTGCGTTTGAAGGCATGGCGTCCAAAGGACTTAAGGACATTCGTTTCGCAGCGAATAAGCCTGCTGAGTTTGCAAAATTATGTCATGCGCTCTATTCCGACGAAAAGAAATGGGAAAAAGCATCAACCAGTGGCGTCATTTACCACAACGAAAATTACGCCTATCAAAATGTTGCCCCATTATTCGAGAAGCTATTAACGTAAAATAGCTGCGGAAAGACAGAGATGGTCTTAAAATCGTTTTTTAGCGGGTTTCTAAATGTACCGCTCTGGTGGCGGTTGGCATGGGCCGACATGAACCAAATTTATCGCCGAAGCATAATCGGCATATTTTGGATCAGCATCTCTTTTATTATGTTTATCGGGGTCAAGATTTTTATCTTTGGTGAAATCGCTGGTCTTGATACGGCTATGTATTCGCTTTGGGTGACGATAGGTTACGCGATTTGGACGTTTATCACAGCGTCAGTCACAGACGGATGTAATGTTTTCGTTACCTCGAGGTCTTGGATCTTAGGGACTCAGCTATCCCTGGGGACTTTTGTCGCCGAAAATATTATGCGTCATCTGATTGGTTTTGGATTAGTGTCGTTGGTCAGTTTGGCTCTGCTTGTTTTTCATTCGTGGGATCAGTCATGGGTTACGCTTACTATAATCCCAGGATTTCTGATTCTGGTACTGAATTCGATGTGGGTGCACATTGCTTTTGGAATTTTGTGTACTCGTTTCCGAGATCTTTTGCATTTGGTTCGAGCGATCATGCATGTGATGTTTTTTGTTACACCGATTTTATACCTGCCGCAGCAATTGGGTCCAAAAGCGTTCATCATGGATTTTAATCCATTTACGCATTATTTGGCCATTATAAGAGAGCCGCTTGTCAATGGAGCCGTTTCGAGTTTGGCGTGGATTGTCGTGACATGTATAACAATTATTGGCTGGGCCTTAGCTTTATATCTGGTGAAAACCAGATCAAAAAATCTGGCTTTCTGGATTTAGGTGATGGCCAAATTACTCTTACAAACAGATCGTTTGAGCCTAGCCTATCCTGATACAACAACAGGCCTAGGATTATTTCGTCAACAAAAGATGGGCCATACTATGGCTCTAAAAAATATTTCCATAGAGTTGCGAGAAGGTGAAAATCTGGCCCTTATTGGTCCGAACGGTTCTGGGAAGTCGACTTTGCTGAGGGTTTTAGCCGGTGTTTATCCGCCATCGGCGGGGGTGATTGAGACCTTTGGTAACTCCATTCAGGGACTCTTTAATATGGGAATCGGAATGAAGCCTGAGCTTACCGGGCGTCAGAATGCCATTATTATGAGTATGATTGGCGGGAAGAGTAGCGCCGAAGCCGAACAATCTGTTCCTGGAATATTTAAATTCGCGGAACTTGAGCCTGTTATTGATCAGCCTGTTCGAACTTATTCTAGGGGTATGGGCATGCGTTTAAGCTTTGCTGTTGCCACGTCGCTACAACCTGAAATTCTATTGATTGATGAATGGATCGGCGCTGGAGATGAAAGATTTAAACATAAAGCTGAGAAGCGCTTAAATAACATGATTACAGGATCCAGAGGATTTATTTTGGCGAGTCACAATGTTAATATTGTCAAACAATATTGTGCAAAAGCTATTTGGTTAGATAGGGGCGTTATCCGAAAAGCTGGTACAGCGGCCGAGATTATAGATGAGTATGTCAATCATTCTAACAAAATGCGTAAGGATATGAGGGCGTCTCTGATAAAGAATGACGAGTTTGGACAAGATGTATAAAATTTATCACAATCCGAGATGCTCAAAATCTCGCCAAACTCTCAACTTGTTGAGGGAGTCCGGGATTGAACCTGAAATTATTTTATATTTACAGGAACCGCCAAGCGCAGTTGAAATTCGAGATATCCTAAAAGCCTTAGATTTACAAAATGTGCGTGACCTGCTTCGTAAAGGTGAACCTATATATAAAGAATTGGGTCTTAAAGATGAGAATAATGAGGATGTCCTTATTAGTGCTATGGCCAAACATCCAAAACTGATCGAAAGACCGATCGTCATCAAAAACAGTAGAGCCATATTGGGCCGACCACCTGAAAACGTATTGAAATTGCTCTAAAAACTATTTTTTGGCTTTTCTTTCTGTTTTAAACACCTTGTTAAGCAAAGCAGTTCATCACTCTGTTAACCATAATGCAATTCGCATTATCAATCGGAGTGACCATGCACATCGCAACGGCGACATTTCAAACTGTAAGTTTTCGTAAAGTCGATGAAACGCGACCGCAAAGCACGTTCGCTACCCTGAAAATTTCACTCCCTCTGAAGAACTCGAAGCTGACCGCCTGGGGCGGTCTCTTTTCGCTCAATCGGCCAATTTCAATTTTTAACAAAAGGTTTTTGACGTCTTAAGGTTTTGTTTTCTTTTTAAAAACCTTTTCTTAAGCATCATATGGTTAACAGGATTACGAAATGAAAAAAACTAGGGAAGAGGAGTCCAAAATGCGATTAGCAGCTTGCGCACTATCCGCCGTATTATTATCTGGCTGTTCATGGCTTGGAAGTGGAGGTAGCTACGGCGACTCCTACGGGTACGGATATAATGGAGTATACAATGGCTGTATGCAGGGCGGCGCAAGTGCAAACTTCGCTAACGCTGGATACGGATACGCTGGCGGCAGTGCCGGGGGATGTGCTCAGGGCGCTGGATATGGCGTAGCTCACGGCGGCGGGATGTATGGCGCTGGAGGCGGAATGTACGGAGCAGGCGGCGGCGCATATGGCGCTGGAGCAGGCATGTATGGCGCAGGGTCAGGCATGGGTGTTGGCGGAGCAGGACTTCGCGGCGCATATGGCGTAAATGGGTATGGAACTGGACTGCAAGGTGCTGGCGGTTTGGGCGGTGCAGGGATGTACGCGCCTGGCGGAGCCGGAGCTTTTGGCGGCGGAACGGGCATTAGCGGCCTCGGAGCAGGTGTTGCTGGTCTTGGAGCTGGCGCATATGGCGCAGGATCAGGATTTGGCGGCGGCGGAATCACCACATTAAGTAGCGCAGCACCTTACGGGGCTGCTGTCGGTGGAATTCAAACTCTTCCAGGCGGCGGTACAGTTCAAACGGTTCAAGGCGCACCGATCTATGTCCCACAGCCATATCCAGCCTATTATCAAGCCCAGAGTTACAGCGGCGGCTATAACTATGGCGGTGGCTTTGGCGGCGGATCGCTTCCATTCGGTTTGGAACTCGGTGGTGGACAGGATTTCATCGTCGGTGGTGATATTTTCCCTGGAGATGTGTCAAAACCATTTGGTGGAACTGGCGGAACAACTCCAGTTGGAGCTACTGGGGTCGTGTCAGACCTCATCCCAATCGGCTATGCCGATGCTTTTGATAACGCCAAAGGTGTAGATTTAACAGCGACCTATGATGTCAATCACAATATGACTCTCCTTGGCCGTGTTGGATATACGAAAGCTGATGGTAACGCGCTGAAAGTCGGCACAGTGACCGACGGTGGTACGGTTACAGAAGATCTATACGCCGAATTCAGCGACTTGGAGCAATACACGATCGAAGGTGGTTTCCGTAAATATATGGGCTATCCGACAGGAATGCGCCCTTATATTGGCGGTACGGCAGGTTTTGTTAAAACAAAAGATGTTGATCTGACCCAAGCGTCAGCAACCTTGGTTGACCCAGCTGTTTTCACCCAGACTTATGTCGATGGAGGATGGTCTCCAACTGCATCTGGACTTATTGGTGCGGAATGGGCCATGGGGAACAGATCAGCGATTGGTGTTGAAACCGGCATCCGATGGACCGACGATCTAGACTCTAACTTCGTGTCTGATGATCGATGGTCTGTGCCAGTAAGACTACGCGGACGCGTCTCTTTCTAAAATTTTTACCAATTTAGATTACAAGACCCGGCAATGGCCGGGTTTTTTGCATTTAAATCCAGCCCAATAAACAAGATTTGGCCTCGTCCTTGCATCGGATCGCTCTGAAATCTGACGTGAACGGCAATTGTGCCAAATCAGAACAACATATGGATGGTAACAATGCGTACTTTGCTATTAGGTGCAGCTGCAATCGCACTTTCTGGGTGTTCTTGGCTCGGTGGTTCAAATCACCATTCAAGTTCTACCTATAACGGCTATAATCAAGGCTATTATAGTGGTCAACATACTACAAAACACAAGCAAGATCCTTGCTGCGTAGGCGGAAAGCGCCTAGCGAGATGGAACTTGGAAGGCGCAATCGGGCCGGAATTTATTGTTGGTGGTGACATCATCACGGGCGACGAAATTAACGCGATCCCCGGTGTAACATCTGAAAACGTTAGCTTCGACACAGGCTATGAGGATGGTATGCGTTATGAACTCGGTGGTTCATACGCGCTTAATCCAAACCGTAAAGTCACGCTGATGGGAAATTACGCCAAAGCCGAAGGTAACGATGTGATTTTAGGGTCAATCAACGATCGCAACGTCACAGGTCAGCTATCAGACTATGAACGCTATGGCGTTGAAGTCGGATTACGCCAGTATTTCACTCCGACATCAGCACCTGTATTCGGTTCTGTGCGCCCATATGTCGAAGGACGCGTAGGTGCCGCTCATGTTGATGACATTGCCTTAGAAAACGCAACATACAGAAATAACCCGTATAATGGTGGTAACGTCAACCTCTATGAAGGCGGCTGGGTTCCAACAGGTGCCGGTTTAGTAGGCGTTGAAGCACCTGTGTTTAACCGCGCAACCCTCGGACTCGAAACTGGGGTTCGGTATACCGGACTTCTTAAGACTGATACGTCCGATCTGACAACAAGTGTGCCGTTAGCCGGATCAAATAATGGCAGCGCTAGCTGGACGGTTCCTGTCATGCTGCGGGGAAGATACCGCTTCTAGGCAATAACCTAGACAATAGAAATTAAAGCCGCCTAAGTTTTGAGGCGGCTTTTTTTATTCTGGACTACCTTCCACGGACTTTACGATATCAACGCCTTCTGCAAACTCTTTCTGTTGTTCGGCGATCCAATTATCGATTCTGGTGTCCAGTACACTTAGGGGCAAGCCGCCTTTAAGCAAAACGGCGTCGTGGAACTCTCGGATTGAGAAATCATCTCCAAGTGCTTTTTCGGCTCGCTCCCTAAGTTCGATGATTTTTAGCTCTCCAATTTTGTAGGCCAAGGCTTGCCCTGGCCAGCTAATGTAACGCTCAACCTCGGTTTTGATATTATGTTTGGCCAAGGCAGAATTTTCCAAAAAGCAATTTTCCGCTTGATCTCGTGTCCAGCCTTTCCAATGCATTCCTGTATCCACAACTAGGCGGCAAGCCCGCCACATCTCATAGGAAAGTCGTCCGAAGTTTTCATAAGGTGTCTTGTACAAACCCATTTCAACGCCGAGCTTCTCCGAATACAATCCCCAACCTTCTCCAAAAGCAGTCGGGTACAAATTTCTTCGGAACTCAGGTACATTTTCGAGTTCCTGTCCAAGACTGATTTGATGGTGGTGTCCTGGAACACCTTCATGCAGGGTCAAGGCGGGAAGGTTATAGAGCGGACGCTGAGTCAAATTATGGGTATTTACGACATAATTTCCGGCTTTGCCTTGTCCTGGGTTGCCGCCCCAATAACGGCCTGTCGTATAGTTTGGAGCGATCTCTGCCGGTACGGGAATTACTCCGTAAGATAGACGCGGAAGAGTCTTAAAAAACTCTGGCATTTTGCCGTCAACCTGTTTGGCTAGCCACGCGGCTTCCTTTAATAACTCTTCTTCACTCTCGGCGTAGAATTGTGGGTCCGTGCGTAAAAATTCAAGAAAAGCGGCAAAACCCCCTTCAAATCCGACCTCTTGGATTATTGCGTCCATTTCACTTCGAATTCGTGAGACTTCGCGAAGACCCAGCTCATGGACTTCGTCAGGTGTCATGTCGAGAGTTGTATAATATCGAACTAGTGACGCGTAATGGGCACGTCCTTCGGCGGTTGTCCCTATTCCAACCGCTGGCCGGGCTTTGGGTAAATATTCTTCTTCCAGAAATTTGTGTAAGTTCCGATAGGCTGGCAGAACAGCATTATCCAGTGCCGCGACCCCGAGAGCCTTCAGCCTATCTTGCTCCGATGGTTCAATTTTGTCTGGAATGTTCTTAAATGGGGCAAAGTATGGATGCTGTTCCGCTTCGTATTCGGATAATGCTTTGACCATATCAATTATACCGGTCAAGATTTCTGCTGCAGCCGTGTAATTACTCACAATTCCTCGCCGCATATTCGCTTGATGTTGCCCAAAATATTGCGGAAGAAAAGACAATCGCGCGGCATAGGCTTCATAATCGGAGGAGGTTTCAAACCGAGTCTGACGGCTGACATAACTGAGCTCATTAAAAAAACCTGAATCATTCGTGAAGGGAATGCGGGCTTCATCAAATGGGGCTCGTCGGCTGAACTGATTTAAGACAAACCCAAACAGATCATAGTTCAAACGATCTTCTGAATTCAAAGATTCAGCATCTATTTTTTGGTGCCGGTCCTTAAAGTTTTCGAAAGTTTCGATTCGAGCTTGGAATTGCTCGGGGCTGACATCTGGGAGCTTTCTTAAAGCTTCTTTATCACCCTTCTCGCCAGCGGAATAAGGATTACTAGAAACCATATAATCCTGATAGTCGGTTATCAGCTGTAAAAGACTGTCCCTTTTTATACAGGTTTCCGCTCCATCCAGGATAATTACCTCGCCATTTTCGCAAAACGGTGTTTGCTCTGCGTTTGCCGATACAGGCAAAAATAGCGTTAAGAAAGCCGCGCTTAGGAATGATTTTTTCATTGTTGTAGATCCTTGACAAGCGAGTCTTATACTGCGCGACAATGTGTACGCCAAGAGGGAAGGTGTAATCATTGACTTAGGCTGGGCGGGCTGTAATTTACGCCTTCACAACGGAGCTCCTTATATGGCGAGTCAATGGAATGATAAACGGCCAATGGCACCTCACCTACAGGTTTGGAAATGGCATCCGGCCATGTTGTCGTCGATTTTGCACCGTATTTGTGCGGTTATAAGCTACGCATTCCTTCTCAAAATAGCTCTTGGGTTGTTATTTTTCAAAATGACCGGAAAAGTTCCGCTAGAAGGCCTGCTGTACTCGCCATTGGGATGGCTTGGATTTTTTGTTGGATTTTTTGGATTTATTTTTATGGCTGCCGCTCAGCTACGTCACCTAATTTGGGATCGCGGCGCTTATCTTGAACCTGACGCAAATAATACAATGTCTTGGATCATGATTATTGTGTCGGCGATTCTCGCGGCGCTAACGACATATTTGGCGCTAGGGAGCTAAGCATGGCAAAAGGGTCAGGAACATCGCATCATCGCCTGCGCAGCATGACAGGTGCAGCCTCCATTATATTGCTGCCATTTTTTCTGCTAGGGTTTACGTTAGCAGTCTCTGGTCGTGCGGAAGGTTTCTCAAACTGGGTTAGCGGAACTTTTGGTGCGGTTACATCGCTATTATTTTTAGCCGTAGCACTCTGGTATTGTAAGCTAGAGTTTGACGAAGTCATTCTGGACTATACCGATGGTGGTCTTCGCAGTTTCGGCCTTTTGGCCAATCGTGTAATTGCCTTTCTCGCCTGGCTTGCCGCAGCCTATGTAATTCTCACCATGTGGCTGGGACTAGGAGCCTGATATGACCAATTGGATTGATCATACCTATGATGTTGTTGTCGTCGGTGCTGGCGGCTCCGGCCTGCGCGCCACTCTTGGCGCGGCTCAACAAGGTTTAAAAACCGCCTGTGTCACAAAAGTTTTTCCGACCCGTTCTCACACGGTCGCAGCTCAAGGGGGTATCGCTGCTTCCCTTGGCAATATGGGGCCGGATGATTGGCGCTGGCATATGTATGATACTGTAAAAGGGTCGGATTGGCTCGGGGATCAAGACTCCATTGAATATCTCTGTCGCCACGCACCTGATGCTGTTTATGAACTCGAACAATGGGGCATGCCGTTTTCACGAAATGAAGACGGCAAGATCTATCAAAGACCCTTTGGTGGCCACACAACAGAATATGGTGAAGGTCCGCCGGTTCAGCGGACATGCGCCGCCGCAGATCGTACGGGGCACGCAATGCTCCATACGCTTTATGGGCAAAGCGTAAGACGTAAGGCGGAATTCTTTGTCGAGTATTTTGTTCTTGATTTGATTATGGATGACCAAGGCGCTTGCCGGGGTATCACAGCATGGAAGCTCGATGATGGAACATTGCACCGTTTCCGAGCCCAATCCGTTGTTCTAGCAACAGGTGGATATGGACGGATATTCTTTTCATGTACATCTGCCCACACCTGTACTGGAGATGGTAATGCTATGGTTCTTCGTGCGGGTCTGCCTGTTCAAGACACAGAGTTCATTCAATTTCACCCAACAGGAATATACGGCGCAGGCTGTTTGATTACCGAAGGTGCTCGCGGAGAAGGCGGCTATCTAACAAATTCGGAAGGCGAACGGTTTATGGAACGATATGCTCCAAGCGTTAAAGATCTTGCACCGCGGGATATGGTCAGCCGAGCCATGGTAATGGAAATTCGGGACGGTCGCGGTGTTGGTAAAAATGCCGACCACATTTTCCTTCATCTAGATCATCTGGATCCCAAAGTTCTTGCCGCGCGCTTGCCTGGAATTTCAGAGACCGCTAAAATTTTCGCGGGCGTTGATGTGACTAAGGAACCGATCCCTGTTATTCCGACCTGCCATTACAATATGGGCGGAATCCAGACTAATTATCACGGCGAAGTCGTTATCAAAAAAGGCAAAGACCCGGATGCAGTCGTACCTGGTCTCATGGCCGTAGGTGAAGCCGGCTGTGTCTCCGTCCACGGGTCTAATCGCCTGGGGTCCAATTCGCTTATTGACCTAGTTGTCTTTGGCCGTGCGGCGGGATTGCGCCTTGGTGAAACTTTGAAAGCTAATGCGTCTCAACCAGAATTGCCAAAAGACGCTGGGGATCAGCATTTTGCGCGGCTTGAAAAGGCCCGCAATGCCAATGGCAGTACTCCGACAGCGGTAATTCGTGATCGTCTACAGCGTACAATGCAAGAGCATTGTGCGGTCTTCCGAACGGAAGAAAGCTTGGCTGAAGGCGTGAAGAAAGTTTCAGCGATACATGAGACACTGAAAGATGTGAAGGTTTCGGATCGAACGATGATCTGGAACACTGATCTTGTCGAAACACTCGAGCTTGAAAATCTTGTTGCCAATGCCATGGTTACTGTCAACTCTGCTCACAATCGAAAAGAAAGCCGGGGAGCGCATGCTCATGAGGATCATCCAGAACGGGATGACAAGAAATGGATGAAGCACACGCTGGCCTATTGTGATTTGGAAAGCGGCAAAGTAAAAATCGATTATCGCCCGGTTCATGATTATACGATGACGGACGAGATCGATTACATTAAGCCCAAAAAGAGAGTGTATTAATCGCGATGCCGCGCGCCGTCATATCTGGCGGTACTGGCTTTGTCGGACGATTCATTACTGAAGAGTTGTTGGCATCGGGATTTGATGTGTCCATCATCGGAAGACATCGTCCAGCGGCGAACATGTTTTCTTCGGATGTTCAGTTTTATCAGGCTGTGCTCGGTCAGAACGTCAACTATCAACCTATTTTTGAGGGGGCAGATTGCTATATCCATGCCGCTCTTGACCATCAACCAGGCCTTTATGTCGGGGGTGAAGGGAACGATCCCAAAGGATTTGCGCTAAAAAATCTTGCCGGAACGGCGGCTTTGTTCAAGCAAGCAAAAAAAGCTGGCATCCAGAAGGCTGTGTTTTTGTCCGATCAGGCTGTTTATGGTCGCGGTGAACCCGGTGCGCAATTTTACGAAACGGATGTTGCAGCACCGACCAATTTATATGCGCTCCTAAAACTTGAAACTGAGACAATTCTGCAGGCGATGAAAACGTCGGCATTTGCGACAACAAGTTTGCGTCTGTCCAGCGTCTATGGCCCTGCCATGAATTCACATCAACAAAAATGGGATTCTTTGTTTCAGGCCTATCTTAGCGGAAAACCAATTGACCCAGGCGCAAGCTGCGAAGTTCACGGTGAAGATGTGGCCCGAGCCGTTCTATTAATTATTGAAGCCGAAAGTATCAGGGTTTCAGGCGGCGTTTTTAATGCCATGGATATGATCGTCGATCGTCAGGATATCCTGACGCCTCTTCAAAAAGCAACCGGTTGTCAAAATGAGCTACCAAAACGGGCAAATGCCGACCATATCGGTACGATGAATTGTGATAAGCTTAAGCGTCTTGAATGGAGAACGGGCGGGATTGTTAAACTTGGTATGACATTGGATCGCATTATAAAGCCTTATATCCAGGCCGCATAATCGACTGCTCTTGTAACTTGATTGGGCTTTACGGTTAATCATAGTAGGGACAAAGGAGACTAAAAATGGATTTAGAGCGACGTTTTGTAATTCTTGGGCTATCGTCTTCGACTCTGTTGACGGCCTGCGAAACCCTTGATCCGGCTATTCTTGAAGGTTTGGGCGGACTCGGCGGACTAACCCAAGCCGATGCAGCATTGGGTATCAAAGCGGCGCTTAATAACGGAATTGGGCATGCTGTCGGTACTGTCGGTGTGTTTGACGGGTTCTGGAGAAATGGCGAAATCCAGGTCCCGCTCCCTAAAACTCTACGAGATGTTCAATCTGCCCTCAAAGTTGTTGGGGCCGATGGGATTTTGAATGAACTCCATCAGCAACTCAATCGCGGCGCTGAGAAAGCCGCGCCTATTGCAAAAGATATATTTGTAGACGCCATTACATCGCTCACGATTACCGATGCGATTAATATTGTTCGTGGCCCAGATAATGCAGCCACTAACTATTTGCAGAAATCGACGGGAAGTCGGTTAGCTAGTCTTTTCATGCCGATAATGGAAAATGCTTTGGGCCAAACTGGCGCTTTAAGGCTGCTCGATGATGTAACATCGGATCTTCGAAATATTCCATTTGCGCCGCAGCTTGGCGCGGATGCCCGGCGCGACCTAATTGCCCATGGCGTGAACTATGGTTTAGGTGGTTTGTTCAAATATATTGCTGTTGAAGAGAAAGCGATACGAGATAATCCAGCAAAACGCACCAGTGAAATCCTGCGTCGTGTTTTTGGCGCTTACTAGGCTTTTTAATTCATTTACCATATAAACTGAAATAGTCGGCCGGTTCCGTCATTTTCATAGAAATTTACGAGGTTTACCATTAGGTTTCGCCAAAGGGTGAACTTAATGAATACACGAACAACAGAAAGCCTATTGAGTCTGCTCGCAATGACAGTTTTTGCGGATAAAACTGTCTATGCAGCCGAAATTTTTGGGTTTGTGAAAGCGGCACAATATCTTCAAAGTAAAAACCTCGTGAACCCGTTGCTGACGGAAGCCGACCTCTTGGTCTGGTATGAAAATCATAAGGAAGATTTGTTTAGACGTGTGGTAAAACACGACATCGAGGAATGGCTGAAAGAATGCTTGAATGAGTTGAATAATGTCGAGGACAAAGCTTCAATTCTGACGGCGATGACTGATATAGCCAAGGCTGATGATGAACTTCACATCAGCGAGGTTGCACTCCATGTTCTCGCCGCAAAAATCTGGAATATAGACTATGAGTTACCCGTTATCGCGTCTGGTCATGGAGATTTCGACTCAGAACTTGTGTTGATTTAGATTATTCATCCTTTGGGACGCCGCGTCTCGCAAGTTCGTCAGCGCGTTCATTGCCTTCTTCGCCTGCATGACCTTTCACCCATTTCCAATCGATATCGCGCTTTTGGTTTTCCGCATCGAGTTCTTCCCAAAGGTCACGATTGACGACGGGTTTTCGATCTGACTTTTTCCATCCACGCGCTTTCCAGCCATGTATCCATTCTGTGATGCCTTTCAGTACATATGTGCTGTCAGTCCAAAGGGTTATCTTACCATTAAAGCCAGGTTTAATCGCGCGAAGGGCCATAATGGCGGCCATTAACTCCATACGATTATTTGTGGTTTCTTCTTCTCCGCCAAAAATCTCTTTTTCAGCGGTTCCGTATCGCATTAGAACTCCCCAGCCACCGGGACCTGGGTTACCAGAACAAGCTCCGTCAGTATAAATTACCAAATCTTTTGGCATTAGGTGCGAAGTTCTCTGGGGAGATGAAACTTAATATTCTCGTCTGTAACTCTAATTTCATTCACTGTAACGTTATAGCGAGACCGCAAGGCGGCGATGACGCCGTCCGTTAAATATTCCGGCGCGCTGGCCCCTGCTGATAATCCGATGGTCGGACTACCCTCTATAAGATCCCAATCCAATGCTTCGGCGCCTGAAACTAATATTGATGAATTGGCACCTGCTTTTTCCGCTACTTCAACCAATCGTTTTGAGTTGGAAGACGTCGGTGACCCGATGACCATAAATAAATCGCAATTCGCCGCGATTTCTTTGACAGCAGCCTGCCGATTTGTAGTCGCGTAGCAAATGTCCTCTTTGTAGGGCAGGGCAATAGATGGAAACCGTTCCTGTAAGACTTTTATTATCCCCTGCGTGTCATCAACGGATAGTGTTGTTTGTGTCACCAGTGCCAAATTTTCGGGATCCGCAGCATTATAGTCCCGGGCATCAGCTTCGTCCTCAATCAAGCTCATAGCGCCGTCAGGTATTTGTCCCATAGTCCCAATAACTTCAGGATGTCCGGCATGCCCAATTAAAAGAATATGGCGTCCATCTCGCCGATGTTTCTCGGCTTCGACATGGACTTTCGAGACCAATGGGCAGGTCGCGTCAAGATAATGCATATTTCGAGCTTGGGCCGCTGCTGGGACAGATTTTGGAACGCCGTGTGCTGAGAAAACAACCGGACGATCATCAGGACAATCATCCAATTCCTCAACGAATACTGCGCCTAATTCTTCCAGTCGACTAACCACATGCGTGTTGTGGACAATTTCATGTCTAACATAAACCGGCGCACCATATTTTTCGATTGTACGCTCAACAATTTGAATGGCCCGGTCAACGCCCGCGCAAAACCCACGCGGCGCCGAGAGTAAAACGGTTTTGGAAAGCCTGTCTTTTGCCGCCTGCATTAAAAAACCCTCATTTTATTAATCTTCGTTGCAGGCTAGCCTGTAACCCGATAGTAGACATTGACTAAGCCGTGCTGTAGCAGACGACGCGATAGCAGGCTATAGCCGAGTCGATATCAAACCTAATTAAGGCGATATAATGAGAAAAATGAAAGTTTTTGCAGCAGCGGCACTGGTCGCGATCATTGCGTTGTCTGGATGCCGTTCAACCAAAGAGGCATTTCAAATCGGAGAGGCAGCTGAAAAAAACCCGGGTCCGTGTCCGCGAGCATTTTCGCTTTACGATGCACAGCGGATTGTCGAATTTAAAGGCCCAGAACGGTTTGCCAATGTCGGCTTTACGGGCGAAATGGGAAAAATTCGGAGCCTATGTCGATATTATGGCGAGCAGCCTATTATTGCCGATTTGGAAATCGATATGGAGTTTGGGCGTGGCCCTGTCGCTGAGGGCGATACGGCAACTTACGAATATTTCATTGCCGTGACCCGCAAGAATGTTGCGGTCATCCATAAAGAGGTTTTTCCTATTACTGTTCAATTTCCAGCAGGCCAAAACAGAGTTGCTAGAACAGAGAAAATTGACAAGATTTCGATCCCGCGTGCCGGAGAAAATACATCAGGCGTTAACTTCGAGATCGTTGTTGGCTTTGTTGTGACAGACGCCCAGCGCAAATTTAATGCCGAGGGAAAACGCTTCCGGGTTTCAGCCGGTCAAAATTAAGCTGATTTCCTGTTTAGACTTTACGGTTTATTGGTATTCGTTTTTTAAAGACCGACCATGAAGAACTCTGTTTTACATACGTTAAACGTGGCCTTCGAAAAGGCTTTTTCCGATCTAGATTTTCCGCCTGAAATTGGACAGGTACGGGAGTCTGACCGTCCGGATTTGGCCCCCTTTCAATGTAATGGCGCAATGGCGGCAGCCGGAATTCTCAAAAAGAAAGGTGTAAAAGCTAATCCGCGGGAAATTGCCGGAAAAATCATTGAGGCTGTAGGTTCAGATCAATCTATTGCAGGCCTCGAAATTGCCGGTCCGGGTTTTATAAATATTTTGCCATCGGAGACGATCGTGGCGCAGCGCGCCAATACGCTTCTTGCCGACGATCGGACCGGTGCGAGCCAACAGTCCCCAAAAACAATCGTTATTGATTATGGCGGTGCTAATGTGGCTAAACCTATGCATGTTGGACATTTGCGTTCTGCAGTTATAGGTGAGGCTCTGAAACGCCTTTTGCGGTTTCAAGGCCATAACGTCATCGGTGATGTACATCTTGGCGATTGGGGGCTTCAAATGGGGCACCTTATTTCAGAGCTCGAGTCCGAAAAGCCAGATCTACCTTATTTTGATTCCGCACAAACGGATGGTTTTCCAAAGGAAAGCCCTGTCTCCATGGATGATATGGCTAGGCTCTATCCGGCGGCGAGTGCGAAGTCTAAGGCTGATCCGGAAAGGTTGAAATTATCGCAGCAAGCCACGGCCGAGCTGCAGGCTGGCCGCCCGGGATATCGGGCACTGCTCGATCATTTTATTCGTATTTCCATTGAATATTTGAAAAAAGGATATGCTGAGTTAGGCGTCGAATTTGATCTGTGGAAAGGTGAGGCGAGCGTCGACCCGCTCATTCCCGAGATGATCGCCGAGATGACTCGTCTGGGGATCACCGAGGAAAGTGATGGCGCGCTGATTATTCCGGTTGATGACAATTATGATCCGGAAAAACGCAAAGGTATTCCGCCGGTAATGTTGCGGGCGAGAACGGGCGCGGTGCTCTACCACACAACAGATCTGGCAACCTTAATTGACCGAAAAAATGAGATTGACCCGGACGAAATTCTTTATGTTGTTGATCAGCGACAGGCCATGCATTTCGAACAGGTTTTTCGCGCCGCTCACAAAGCAGGGTGGTATAATCTTGAGCAATTAGAGCATTTAGGCTTTGGCACTGTGAACGGCAAAGATGGAAAACCGTTTACGACCCGAGATGGCGGTGTTTTGCGTCTTGCTGACCTGACTGAAATGATGCGGGAGGCAGCGGCGAAGAAGTTAGCGGAGAATAATATTGGCCAGGACTTTGGAGCAGAAGAGCGTGCTGATATTGCTGAGAAAGTGGGGATGGCCGCTTTAAAATTTGCTGATCTTCAGAATCAAAGAACTACGAACTATGTGTTTGATGTTGACCGGTTTACCGCATTTGAAGGCAAAACGGGACCATATCTTTTATATGCGGCTGTCCGAATAAAATCGCTTTTGCGAAAGGCCAAAGATAGTGAGTTTTTAAGCGGCGAGATTACGATTACTGACAAAGCTGAAGTCCAGCTTGCCTTGGCGCTCGACGGTTTCGATAGGACGATTTCACAGGCAGCTGCCAAGCGCGCGCCGCATATATTATGCGAACATATTTATCGCTTAGCTCAGAGTTTCTCGAGATTTTATACAGAGTGCCCAATATTAAAGGATGGGATTTCAGGCCCCGTCAGGGCTTCACGTCTATCATTTGCCGATCTAACTCTGCGGCAACTTGAACTAGGTTTAAACATAATCGGTATTCAGGTTCCGGAGCGGATGTAGCAATAGTGGTTAAAGCCGCGATATCTGGTTTTACTAATCTGGTTGTATTGGCATATGTCATTGTCCTTTTTCTAATCGCCATTGCCAATACTGGTGTTTTTAACCCAAACTGGCCGTTTGAACTATTTGCTAGTTTTTCGCGACAGGTCATAATTGGAATCCCATTCCTACTGATTTTAGGTTTTCGTGCTTCTAAACTGATGGGGTTATTCTCAACGACTTTAATCTTATTGGCCTTTTGGCCACTCATTTTGTTTTCTGAATATAAGTTGGGAAGTTATTCTGACTGTCAGGCGGACCAATGCATTGGCATTGTTTTCGCGAATATTAGGAATCAGGAAAAGGCTCTGCCGATCGTCAATGTCATTTCAAATGAACATGATGTTGATATTATCGGGCTCAGCGAATTGTCACCAATCTGGACCGATAAGGTTCTGTCAAAATACTATCCAGACTATCCTTACATCTATCAAATTAGTATGGCGCCTGACGGAAGAGAACTAGGTAGTACAATGGCGCTTATCAGCAAGTTCCCATTCTCGGAACCGGAACTTTTTGTAGAAGATTATCCGCGTTGGCCAAGATCTGTGATCTCCACAAAAATACGACTTCAATCTGATGATCAAATATATATATTTATGACCCACCCTCGAATACCTTTGTCACTCGCAGGAATGCGCCGCCGCAATTTGATATTCGATAAACTCGGTTCACTAATTTCCACTGATGAAAATTTTATACTATTCGGTGATTTTAATACGGTTCCATGGACGCCAGCGTTTTCAAAGATACCGGGAAAACGAGCCGGTGATCCAAGGCTTCGCTCAACTTGGTTTAAAATGGGGCGAATTTTAGGTATTCCGATTGATCATTTTAAAGTGAGCGAGAATATTGATGTCATACAAAGTGCAGAGTTGAATGATGTTGGATCAGACCATCTACCGATTTATGCCAAGCTAAAAATCCGTTCTGAGCCCGAGGGTCAAATTATGCAAAACTCAGCTCTCGTGAAAACGCAGGAGAAGATCGCCAAACGGTTTCAAAATGTTAATCATATTGATCGCCAATCGGTCTCTGATCTGGGTGATAGAACGGTTTATTTCGATGTCAGGGAGGCTGGTGAATATAATGTAAGTCACATTCAAACTGCGATACGGATTGACCCCGACCTAAGCACTGCGGAGTTTCTATCGCGCTATGAAGATGTGATTTCCGGTAAAGAGGTTGTTTTCTATTGCTCCGTTGGAATGCGTTCATCCGCGATGGCGGACCGGCTTCAATCTAGCCTGAAAAATATCGACGGGGTTAGAATATATAATCTCAAAGGTGGAATTTTTGGCTGGCACAATGATCGGCGGCCATTGGTGGATACTGCTGGCAAAACTGAATTCGTGCACCCTTATGACCCGTATTGGGGACGCATGATAAATAATTCGAATCTCACGCGATATAAATAAAGCCCTTTAATTGGCAGCGGCAAAAACTTTATTGTCATTGTGAATTTCGGGATAACGAACGCACCATTCTTGTAAACATTCATCGATAATGTCTTTGCGAATAGGTTTGGCCATGACGTCATTCATTCCTGCGTCTAAATAACGATCACGCTGACTTGGTGAAAAATGCGCAGTGACGGCCACAATCGGAACAGGAAGTCGATTGCTTCGTTTTTCATTGGTTCGAATTTGCAATGTCGCAATAACGCCATCCATTGTCGGCATACAAATATCCATTAGGATAAGGTCATAATGAATATTTTCACACGCTTTTACGGCGTCCGCACCATCACTTACAGTATCAACTGAATAACCGGCCAAGTTCAAAAAGCCCTTTAGTACGGCGAGATTTATCGGGTCATCATCTGCAGCAAGAATTCTAATCTCGCTCTTGTCCAAGTATTTTTTCGGGCTCGGCGCCTGCGTTTTTACGCAATCGGATATGGCTTCGACCAGAGAGTCTGTTGAGCAGGGTCTTTTTAGAATATGGCTGACATTGAGGTTGGCCAATTCTTTGGTTAGGTCGCCAAGGCCATATGAGGCCAGAAAAACTATTTTCACATCCTTAGTCAAAGCATTTTCACGTAATAACTTGATGAGGCCCAAACCATTCATATCAGACATATGAAAATCGCAGATTATCAAGGGTATCGACTTTCCAGCTTCAGCTGCTCTGATTAATGCTTGAAATCCGTCATAAGCTCTCTTGGAAACTATAGGTTCAATCCCATGTTGTTTCAGCTGCATTGATAACACTGAACTATTGAGTTCGTCGTCATCAATGATGAGAATTGATAGATTATCAAAATGTGTAATTGTTGTCGTTTCAGTCATATAGCTACCTTGTCAGGGCGCCGAAGAGTTAATAGCCCCTAAATCGGTGAAATGATTTTCACAAAAAAGTTCAACGCCCTGCTTTTCAATCTATAATTTAAGTTCGAGCAAACACCTTATAATTGCATTAAGGGGCATGGTTAATCTCGGTTATTCCACCTAATTCTTCGACTTAATTCCAAAATTCCGTAATAGTTTTTGATGTTTCAAGAGAAATGCTAAAATAACGCAGTCTTAGTGGTGCGACATTCGGGCTTGATTCCCAGTGTTCAGAACTTTATAGAAACTTCATCAATCGGGAGAGAGTCGCAGTCATAAACGACCGCCGAAGGCGCAACCGCTACCGGAAACGCTCAGGCAAACGGACCGATAGATAGATAAAAGCTGGAAAGAGGACCCGATAGGTGAAAGGTCCCGCCGACGGAGTAAAATCTCTCAGGCCTGCAAGGACAGCTGGTGGCACAGAAGCGAAATCAATCGCGAAAGGTGTCCTATGTCCGAAGACAAAACAGAATTAAAACAAACGAAACTTCACAGTTTACATGTCGCATCAGGTGCTAAAATGGTGCCGTTTGCCGGATATGACATGCCAGTTCAATATCCGCTGGGTATTATGAAAGAGCATCTCCATACGCGTGAAAAATGTGGGCTCTTTGATGTGTCTCATATGGGGCAGTGTTTCTTGGCAGCGGATGACGGGACGTTTGAAACGGCTGCAGTTGCGCTCGAAAAGCTCGTCCCTGCCGATATACAATCCTTGGAGCCAGGTCAGCAACGTTACTCGCAATTTTTAGACTCAGATGGTGGTATTCTTGATGACTTGATGATCTCTAGGCTTGGATTTGAAGGTCATGAACACAAATTATATTTGGTCGTCAATGCGGGCTGCAAGGATCAGGATTTTGCCCATATGCAAAAACATTTGCCTACAAATGTGAAGCTGGATGTTACAGATGACACATTATCCTTGATCGCTTTGCAAGGCCCAAAAGCGGCCGAGGTACTCGGATCGTTGAACCCCAAAGTCAAAGAGTTGGTGTTCATGACCCACACTGACTTACCCCTGGGAGAAACGGCCGCTGATCTTTGGTGCCATGTTTCCCGATCTGGTTATACGGGTGAGGATGGATATGAAATTGCGGTCAAACATGAAGACGCTGAAAAGCTCGTTGGTAAATTATTAGCCCATGATGACGTCGAGCTCATCGGTCTTGGTGCGAGAGATAGTCTGCGAATGGAGGCTGGATTATGCCTTTATGGACATGATATCGACACGAGCGTTTCGCCGATAGAAGCCGGATTAATCTGGTCGGTACAAAAACATCGTCGCAAAGGCGGAAATTACTTCGGTGCAGCACGCGTTGAGGCTGACCTGGCGAACAAGCAAAGTAAACGCCTTGTTGGCATTTTACCCGAAGGTCGCGCGCCAGCTCGTGAACACACAGAAATTCAGGACATGGATGGAAACACAATCGGCGAGATTACATCTGGCGGTTTCGGCCCTTCTATCGGCGGGCCAGTAGCGATGGGATATGTAACACGGGCTAATGCTAAAGCCGGAACAGATCTAAACTTAATCGTCAGGGGCAAAGCCCGACCGGCCAAGGTCGTGAAGATGCCATTTGTGCCCCACAATTATTATCGCGGATAGGAGGAAACCCGTATGAGTATTTATTATACCGAAGATCATGAATGGATTAAAGTGGATGGCGATATCGGAACCGTTGGTATTTCTGATTACGCTCAAAACGCTCTAGGCGACATTGTATTCGTTGAAGTGCCAGATATTGGTGCCAGTTTTGCCAAAGGTGACGACGCAGCCGTCGTTGAGTCTGTTAAGGCTGCATCAGATGTTTACGCGCCTGTGGGCGGCGAAATCACCGAAACCAATGGTACACTTGAAGACGCGCCGGAAACCGTCAATTCAGATGCTGGCGGTGCGGGCTGGTTTTTCAAAATGAAAATCTCAGATTCGTCCGAGCTTGAAAGCCTCATGGATGAGGCGGGCTACAAGGAATATTGCGCAGGTCTTTAGATGAGCAAGGCGCTTCCGATACTTTTTTGGATGATGGCGATCATTAATCTATTGCCAGTCGTTTCGGCCGTCATGCCATCTAAGCTTCAGGACTTGTATGGTATTGCGTCGGGGAGTGCCGACCTCATGACATTGCTTCAGCATCGAGCACTTTTATTAGGACTAATCGGAGTAACTCTCGCCGTTGCCGCGCACATGCCGGAACTTAGATGGCCAGCGCTAATCGGGGGGATCATTTCTATGGGAACTTTTGTGATCTTTACATTTACCCGAGGACAGATGTCTGGACCGCTTGGCAAGATCGCTATGGTTGACATTGTTGGGCTTCTCATTGCGGCTCTGACCGCGTTTCTGATCCTTCAGAATAGAGGCGGCTGAGATGAATGATCAAAAAAACCCGATTAGAAAGGCCTCCAGCATTATACTGCTTATTTTAGGCCTTATAATGATCTTCAATTGTTTTACGACAACATCGTCGCCGCTTCGGATGGTGTTTGCGATTGTCGGGTTTCTAAGCCTGACAGGCAGTTACACAATCTATTTATCTAGAAAATCAAACCAAGAGTAAGGGATACAACTATGCGTTATTTACCCCTCAATGAAAATGACCGCGCTGAAATGCTTGCCAAGGTCGGCGTTAAATCGATCGACGACTTGTTCGTCGATGTGCCGAAGTCTGCCGTTCTTGATGATTTGATCGACCTTCCGAAACATCAAAGCGAGGCAGCGGTTGAACGTTATATGTCGCGCCTTTCGGCGAAGTCTGTCTCTGCCAGCTCGGTACCCTTCTTCTGCGGTGCCGGCGCCTATAAACATCACATTCCGGCAACAGTTGACCATTTGATTCAGCGTTCGGAATTTCTGACAGCGTATACACCTTACCAGCCGGAAATCTCACAAGGTACTTTGCAGGCTTTGTTTGAATTTCAGACCCAAGTCGCTTTGCTAACCGGCATGGACGTCGCAAACGCCTCTATGTATGACGGGTCGACGGCCTGCGCCGAGGCAGTGGTCATGGCATCTCGCGTGGCGCGCGGGAAAAAGAAACGCGCAGTCTTAGCTTCTGGGCTTCACCCTCATTATGCGGCGGCCACACAAACAGTTGCGCAATATTTAGGCATTGAGCTTGTCGATAATCCGAGCGTGCCGGGTCAGGACGCAGCTACAATTGATCAAATCGACGACCAGACAGCTTGTATTGTTGTGCAGTCGCCGAATGTTTTTGGCGAGATTATAGATCTTGAGCCCTATGCCAAAGCTGCCCATGAAAAGGGCGCGCTGTTGATCGCTGTCTTTAATGAACCTGTTGCACTTGGGGCTATCAAAAGTCCCGGCGAGCAAGGTGCTGATATTGTTGTTGGCGAAGGGCAGGGCATTGGTGTTGGTCTCAATTTTGGCGGGCCGCATGTAGGTCTGTTTGCGTGTCGCCAGAAATTGGTTCGGCAAATGCCAGGCCGCGTCTGCGGGGAAACCATAGACGCTAATGGCGAACGAGGCTTTGTGCTGACGCTCTCGACGCGTGAGCAACATATTCGGCGCGAAAAAGCGACATCGAATATATGTACGAATTCTGGCCTGTGTTGTCTGGCTTTCACAATTCATATGACTTTGCTGGGTGAAGCCGGCCTTCGAAAGCTAGCCAAGCTTAATCATGCCAAGGCCTGTGAGCTTGCAGATCGATTATCAGCTATCGATGGTGTTGAACTTGTGAATGATACGTTCTTTAATGAGTTCACCTTACGTCTTTCGAGCGACGCTGCGGCCGTTATCGAGGCGCTAGCCGAGAAAGGGATATTGGGCGGGGTTCCTGTCTCCCGCCTGACCGGTGATCAGAAAGATTTACTGCTTGTCACCGCAACCGAGATTGTCACAGACGAAGATATGGCTGCGTTTGAAACGGCTCTATCTGAGATTCTATCATGACATTAAAGTCCGGCATCTGGTCACTCGACGAAATCACGCAAGCAAATAAGCAAGACGCGGATACGGCTTTTCATGTGTTCATGGATGAGCCAACGATGAGCGCTGAAATTTACGAATTAAAGTCAGGGCAGGTCGATCCACAAAAGCCCCATGATCTAGATGAATTGTATTTCATCATTTCTGGTTCGGCGGAATTTGATAGCCAAGGCAAAAGCCGGGCGGTTGGGCCTGGCGACACCATTTTTGTCGCGGCGCACATTCCGCACCATTTCCATTCTATTACCGAGGACCTTAAAGTTCTCGTCGTCTTCTCCAAGAAGGAGCCATAATATGAGCATGAATAAACAAGGTCGCCCGACCACACCTAAGGCAGCAACATCAGAAGCTCGGCCAACTTATTCAGGCAATCAAGGGTTGTCTCAAGCTGAAAATTTGATTTTCGAGATTGGCGATACGGAACAAACTGGGGTCGACCTTGCCGAACCCAAAAACGTTAAATCCCGTTTGGGCGGCATGGATCGTACGGAGATTATTGGTCTGGCTGGATTGTCGGAACCCCAAACCATGCGCCATTATGTACGTTTGTCACAAAAGAATTATGCGATTGATCTGGGTGTCTATCCGCTGGGCTCGTGTACGATGAAGCATAATCCGCGCCTTAATGAAAAAGTTGCTCGCATGCCGGGCTTTGGGGACGTCCATCCGCTGCAGCCCGAGAGCACAGCACAAGGTGCACTTGAACTCATTCATGAACTTGCTCACTGGATTTGTACTTTGACCGGTATGCCGGCCGTCGCCATGACGCCTAAAGCCGGCGCGCATGGTGAGTGGTGTGGCATGGCCGCCATAAGAGCCAAGCTTGACGCGGACGGCATGGATCATAAGCACCGTGTTCTTGTGCCGGAAAGTGCGCATGGAACAAATCCCGCGACAGCCGCTCAATGTGGTTTTACGATCGATGAAATTCCGGCCAATGATAAAGGCCGGGTTGATCTAGAAGCCCTTAAATCCAAGCTCGGGGACGATGTCGCCGGGATAATGCTCACAAATCCCAATACATGCGGATTGTTTGAAACAGATATAATTGAGATTGCAGATCTGATCCATTCCGTGGGCGGATATTTTTATTGTGACGGAGCGAACTTTAATGCGCTTGTCGGGCGGGTGCGTCCCGGGGATCTTGGCATTGATGCGATGCATCTTAATTTGCACAAAACCTTCTCAACGCCTCACGGGGGCGGCGGCCCGGGCGCAGGGCCGACTGTGCTCTCAGATGCGCTCAAAGATCATGCGCCTCTGCCCTTTGTTGTTAAAGACGGTGATAAGTACCGTCTGGTCGAACACAAAGACGGTGCTGGAAAAGCCAGCTTCGGACGTATGTGTGCCTTCCATGGCCAAATGGGCATGTATAGCCGCGCGCTTACCTATATGATGAGCCATGGCTCTGATGGTCTCAAGCAGGCCACCGAAGATGCCGTGCTGAACGCCAATTATATTCAGGCGTCCTTATCGGATGTGATGACCCCTGCCTTTGGCGGTGTCTGTATGCACGAAGCATTGTTTGATGATCGTTTCCTCGAAGACACAGGCGTAACGACGCTCGATTTTGCCAAAGCTATGATCGATGAGGGATATCATCCGATGACTATGTATTTCCCATTGGTCGTTCACGGTGCCATGTTAATTGAGCCGACTGAATCCGAATCCAAACAGGAGCTGGATCGTTTTATCGGGTCGATGCGTAGTCTGGCAGAGCGGGCAAAATCCGGTGATGCCGAAAGCTTCCAAGCCGCACCGATCTATGCGCCCATGCGAAGGCTGGACGAAACTCAGGCCGCCAGGAAACCTGTCCTGCGATGGACACCACCAGTCGATATCGCGGAAGCTGCGGAGTAGGGTTACTGTTGGGTTGCCTGCATTTCCACATCAACCACAATTTCTTCGCTAACCCATTCAGCATCCGCATCTGAAGCTTGGCCAAGGTTGAGCGCTTTGCGGGTAAATACCGTTTCGCCTTTCATGACCGCAATACCGTCTTTTATATCGAGGTTGAAATTGAACGGCGCGCTGACGGTTATGTCTTTTAGGGTTAGGTTAGCTGTCACCTGATATCCATTTTTGGTGGATATGAAATCAGTTAAGCGCACGACCGCATTTGGGTTTGTTTTGGTATCAAACCATTCTGCGGCTTTCAGGCTGTCATCATACAGTTTTGTGCCCGTTGCTGCGCTTGTTAAGTCTATGGTCACGATGACGTTTGATTTTCTGAGATCCTCTGGATGAAAAGCTATTTGCGTCTCCCAATCGCTAAATGTTCCAGAAAATTCATTGCCATCATGGACGCCCGAAAACGTTATCTTTCCGCTATCGGTGGTCCAATTGGTAACGAACTGTTCCGTCTGCGTGGGGACTTTTACCGTTTCTCCCGCGTTTGACAGATTAGGCAGGATCGCAATGCCCGCAAACAAGCCAAGGGGAACAATAGCCGATAATACTGCGCCCCGTGACTTCGCGGCTGGTAAGCCTTTGCCCGGTAATATGCGCCGGATAACACCTGTCTCATCACTGATCTGATGTTTGATGGCTCCGGCTACATGCAGAAAAAGAAGGCCGAGAAATCCGATTGTCGCGCCTTTGCCATGTAAGAAGGCCAAAACTTTGTATCCGCTTTCGTCTCTGGACAATGGCAGGTTCGGCCAGCTCACCATTTCGAACAAAACTGTTGGGACAGCAAATGGCGACATCGATACCATGACCCAACCGCCCAGCGGAATGAGGATCATCAATGCATAAAATCCGAACTGGACAATGTGAGATAGCCGCGCTTCGAGCGGTTTAACATCGGCAGGAAGAGGTGGCGGCTTATTATAAAGCCGCCACAAAATACGGGCCAAAGTCAGAAACAGAAGCGTGATCCCGATGGATTTATGTAATTGAAACCGCGCCTCATGATTTTCCATATTCTGACCGAGCCAGATCATGAAAATTATCAGTCCCGCCATTAGCCAATGTAACACAATAGCGACGGCAGAATAACGTTGGGGCGTGATTTCCATCGCGTCTACTCGTTCTGCAGGAATTCACCTGAAAACGAAATGGAGACCTCATCGCCAATCCCGCCTTTGAGGGCCGTAAGGCCAAACGCGGCACGGCTGATGGTTGTGTCAGCGTTAAATCCGATTAAATCTCGTTCTCCAAACCAGGGTTTATTGCCAACGCCATTATAGGTGACGTCAAAAGTCACAGGCTTCGAAACGCCTAGAAAACTCAGATCGCCTTTGACTTTCGCAGTATAGGGTCCAGTGCGTCTGACATTAGTCGATTTGAACGAGGCTTTTGGGAATTTGTCGGTATTAAAAAAGCGGGCATCCCGGCTTAAATGCTCATCCCATGTCTCAAAACCTGTTTTAGCGTGGCCTGCTTTATAATCACCAGGATAATGAGTGGTGACACTTGCTGGGTTGACTGAAAACTCTATCGATGTCTTGGAAGCGTCATTGGGATCGAAAGTCATTGTGGCATCAAAATCAGTGAAATCCATCCGGTAATCAGATAGCCCGCCATGGCTCACGGAAGCGGTCAGAAAGGCATGGCCTTTATCAACGCTATATGTGCCCGCATCTGCGCCTTCGAGTTTGCCAGGGAGTTTGTCCGCGACATAATCTGCGACTTTACTTGCTGCATCTTTTGTGGCTGCGCCGGCATCTTTCGCAACTGCAGCCGTTTTGCTTCCCGCGTCCTTTACAGCATCACCTGCGTCTTTAACCGTATTTTCGGCTGCGCCGCATGCGGTCATTAAAATTGCGGCACTGACCGTAGTTAAAAGTTTTTTCATGGAACATCCTCACTCAGTTTGATCATATGTTAACACAATAATTGGTTCTGCCTACAGAAACAATCAAATCAAAACTGCAAGATTTCGTGAGTGAATAGACATGATATAAACATATAATAAATGCTTTATATCTATTGACCGCGGGACGATTCCCATCTAAGAGCCGCGCGAAATCAAGACTCTTCAGCTATGGCTGTTTTAAAGGAAAAGATCGATGAGCGCTAAAGACTATATGGTAAAGGACATCTCTCTGGCTGAGTTCGGCCGGAAAGAGCTGGATATTGCAGAAACAGAAATGCCGGGCCTAATGGCATGCCGGGAAGAATTCGGGGCGTCTCAGCCTCTTAAGGGTGCCCGCATTGTCGGTTCACTTCACATGACAATTCAAACTGGCGTTTTGATCGAAACTCTGACGGCGCTGGGTGCTGATGTTCGTTGGGCTTCTTGTAATATCTATTCTACTCAGGATCATGCGGCAGCGGCTATCGCCGCGGCTGGTGTCCCGGTTTTTGCTGTCAAAGGACAAACTTTGGAAGAGCACTGGGATTACCTTGATAAGTCTTTCCTATTCCCTGAAGGTCCGAATATCATCCTTGATGATGGTGGCGACGCAACACTTTACATCATTCTAGGCTCTCGTGTCGAAAACGGCGAAGCGCATCTTATCGAAGGTGAGCCAGGATCCGAAGAAGAAGAAGTTATTTTCGCGCAGATTAAAAAGCGCATGGCAGAGAGCCCAGGCTGGTTCACAAAAATGCGGGAGCAGATTGTTGGCGTTTCCGAAGAAACAACAACAGGTGTTCACCGTCTTTATGAACTGGTTGAAAAAGGCCAGCTTCCATTCCCTGCTATCAATGTGAACGACTCTGTCACGAAGTCAAAATTCGACAATAAATATGGTTGTAAAGAATCACTCGTTGACGGCATTCGCCGCGCAACGGACACAATGATGGCCGGTAAGACGGCTGTTGTTTTGGGTTACGGCGATGTTGGTAAAGGCTCTGCAGCTTCACTGCGTGGTGCGGGTGCTCGCGTTAAGGTCACGGAAATTGATCCGATCTGTGCGCTTCAAGCTGCCATGGACGGATTTGAAGTCACGACGCTTGAGGACACAGTAAAAGACGCTGATATCTTTATTACAACGACAGGAAATAAAGACGTGATCCGCGTCGAGCATATGCGCGAAATGAAAGATATGGCCATCGTCGGAAATATCGGTCACTTCGACAATGAAATTCAGGTCGCGGCTCTTAAGAACTATGAGTGGACGAACATTAAAGACCAAGTCGATATGGTCACATTCCCCAAAGGTAATCGTATGATCATCTTATCTCAAGGTCGTCTACTGAACCTCGGCAATGCGACCGGTCATCCATCATTCGTGATGTCAGCTTCCTTCACAAACCAAGTTCTCGCGCAGATCGAACTTTGGGAAGATAGCAAGGCGTCCACGCCGCGTTACGAAAACAAGGTCTACATGCTGCCAAAGCATTTGGATGAGAAAGTGGCTCGCCTTCATCTTGAGAAAATCGGTGTAAAACTAACGAAGATGTCAGAAGAGCAGGCGGACTATATCGGCGTGTCGGCTGATGGTCCTTATAAGCCAGAGCATTACCGCTACTAGCTCATTTAACAACAAATCTGGCGGCGGGATACCCGCCGCTTCAACCTTCAAGCCTCCAGCACAATAATAATAAAAAGCGAAGAGCCTTAAAACCGAGGAGTGTGCCATGAGCCGCAAATCTTACGAATTTACCTCTGAGTCAGTATCAGAGGGCCATCCGGATAAAGTATCAGACCGGATCTCCGACGAAATCGTCGATCTTTTTTTCCGCGAATCCATCAAAGACGGCATGGACCCTTGGGACGTTCGTGTTGCAGCTGAGACGCTCACAACAACGAATAAGATCGTTATCGCCGGCGAAACTCGCGGAACTGATAAAATCACCAAAGCTATGGTTGAAGAAGTCGCTCGCGAAGCGGTTAAAGACATTGGTTATGAGCAGGAAGGCTTCCATTGGAAGACTGCAGACGTGGACGTTCTATTGCACGCGCAGTCTGTGGATATTGCGCAAGGCGTCGATGAGGGCGCTGGTTTGCACCAAGCTCAAGGCGCTGGTGACCAGGGCATCATGTTTGGCTATGCTTGTCAAGATAATGAAGACCTGATGCCAGCTCCTGTCCACCTGTCCCACAAAATTCTTGAGCGATTGGCACATGCCAGAAAGCATGAAGGCAAGACACAACTCGGCCCTGACAGCAAGTCACAGGTCACGGTTCAATATGAAGATGGAAAACCTGTTCGGGCAAATGCAATTGTTTTATCGACACAGCATTTGGACGAAACTATGACGTCAGCTGATGTGGCGGACTTGGTGAAGCCATACATTCATGAAGTCATGCCTGATGGCTGGATCACAGATGATACGATCTGGCATATTAATCCAACCGGTAAATTCGTGATTGGCGGCCCTGACGGAGATACTGGTCTGACCGGACGTAAAATCATCGTTGATACTTACGGCGGCATGGCGCCTCACGGCGGCGGTGCTTTCTCTGGTAAAGATCCGACGAAGGTTGACCGTTCAGCCGCTTATGTGACTCGCTATCTGGCGAAAAATATCGTCGCGGCCGGTTTCGCCCCATGGGTCGATATTCAGCTGTCTTATGCGATTGGTGTCGCGCAACCGACGTCAATTTACGTCAACGTACCTGACGGAAACGCTGTTTCTGGCGAAGCAATCGAAAATGCAATTCGCAAAGCTATGGATCTGACTCCGTATGGCATCCGTAAACACTTAAACCTAAACGCTCCCGTATATGCCCGTACGGCTGCCTATGGTCACTTTGGCCGTAAGCCCGATAATGACGGCGGATTTACTTGGGAACGCACAGATCTCGTTGACGAGCTAAAAGCCGCGATGAAGTAGCCCTTTGATAATCAATATCTAAAAGCCCCGTTTTGAACGGGGCTTTTTTTGTTTGTTTAAATGCAGTTAAGGCGTTTTTAGAGCTTTACGAACAATAATGAGCAATTGTTGAATCGACTTCGGGCGCATTGTTCCGCACTTCGTTCGGCCTGCTCAATCTGGCTACGTGTTAGCGACGCTTTAATTTCATTCTTAAAGTTTACATTATATTCATTCGGTTCAGCCTCCGCTGCAAATAGAGACCATGCATAGGCCTTTTCAGCATCCTTATTAACGCCCCGCCCATGGAGGTACGTATTGGAGAGTAACAATTGCGCTGACGTGACATTTTTCGAAGCTGCTAACTCCGCATGTTGCATTGCTTTATATAGCTTGTCTGGATCGTCGCTATATTTATTAAGAAGGGCTACCGCTAACAGGTGGTGAGCTTCCATTTGTCCGCCGGTTGCTGAAATTTCCAAATATTCTATAGCTTTGGAGGTCGACTCATCCACTCCGTTTTTCGCGAGATAGGATTTGGCTAGTTCTAGAGCTGCTGACGAGTTCCCCGCTCTGGCGTCTTTTGATAGCCAGTCGATATAGGGCGCATATGGTTTCTGAAAACCTGTGTAGTAATACATAGATGACAAATAATGGTGGGCGGAACTATTGCCGCGCAACTTTGCTCTCAATAACCATTTTACGCCTTCACGTTTTTGGGCGTCACTTGCATTTTGATCACTGGATAGAATACGGCCAAGTTCGAACTGTGCCGAGGGGTTATTATCTCTCGCGCCGGATAATAGCCATTCCTTTGCTTTCTCCGGATCGTTTAGATGATTGTATAGCGTTGATAAGCGCTGTTTAGCTTCCAAGCGATGTTTTCTTTCGGGATGTTTTGCAGCCCGTTCAAACCATTTAATCGCTTCTGCTAAGTCATGGATAGTTGCGTCTGGATTGATATGAGGCGAGTGAAAATATCCCAACCTTAAAAGTGCTACGGGATGATTAGCTTCAGCGGCTTTTAGAAACAACCTTTTTGCGGCAGCCCGGTCTTTGGTCACACCATCGCCAGCTTCATATATTTGTCCAAGTTCGACGAACCCGCGATAGTCATGATTTTCAGCGGCCTTTTTCAGCCATTTTCTGGCGTTAGGTTTGGAACCGGAATAGTTCAATATTCGGCCCATCTCATATTGTGCGTGCGCGTCTTCGGCTTTTGCTGCTGCTCTTAAATAGCTGGCTGCTTGCTTTTGACGCATAGAGATTTTTCCGGTAGCCGCCATCCGCCATAATGAATACCATCCGCGATCTCCGGCTTTCTTATACCATTTTTGGGCTTCTTTGAGGTCATTTTGATTTTCATGCATTATTCCGAGATTGACCATTGCGGCGGCATTCCCTTGAGCCGCCGATTTTTGACAATACCGAATAGCGCCTTCTGTATTTCGGAGACTATTTCGGCCTTCCCACCACAAAAAGCATAGTAAAGTCTGAGCATATTGATCGCCAGATTTTGCATGTGAGGTGAGTTCTGTTGCTACAGAATTCGCGGGTTGACTTTCTACGAATGAGTTTATGATGTGATTTGAGGCCTTGTTGCTATGAGCAAGGGCCAGCAATTCTTTGGTCGTTGACGGCGGGGTAACGGGTTCATCGCTATCAGGAGATTGTATCGGAAAAGCCCATAGGAATAACGGAATGGCTATAACGAGCCCTAGACACAATGTTATAGATTTTTTGTCGAACATGCCCCACCACTTTTGAGGCATAATAGCGTTCGTAAGCTAAATTTTTCCTAATAATATGATATTTTATTAGACGGGGCTTTTTTATAAACTGATGGAATTTATTTGCGCTTAGTGTCTTCGGCTATTGCCTCTCGCATGGCTGCTGCGAGGGCTGCGTTATAGTCATATACTGGCGTTTGAGGCGCTTCGCTGTCTTTGCCAAGGGCAGACTTTATCATCGTTTTGTACCCCTCTTGAACAGTCTTGCAATTGTCTTCGCCGGATTTGGCACGTTTTATTGTGTCAGCGCCAGAGCTGGCTATTCCAGCTATGATGTTCATATCTGGCATGGATTCGATAAAGGCTTCTACGCGCGCCTCATCAGATATTTTTTGTGACTTATTGTCGACATTCTGATTATTGCCAGCAGCGAATGCCGGAGTGGTGCAAAAGAATAAGATCGTTGAGAAGACGATATTGATGCGCATAAAAATCTCTACCTTAATGAAGTTAGAAACTAACGTAACACATTTAGAAGCTTTTGGAAATGAGGGGCTTATGGTCTGACACAATAAAGCCCGGCAAATAAGCCAGGCTCCGAAAGGGGTTGTAGCTGATTCTAGTCTTTCTTTGGCTTCAGCATATCTTCGTCGATGTTGTCTTCGATGGCCTCTTGCAACTCTTCGATCACATCAAGCATGCCGCCCATAACGTCCTCATTGCTGAAAGTTCGCAGCATTGTCGACATCATTTTGTTGAAATCAGGCAGTTCACCATCTTCAAGTTCCATATCCGTCAGACCTGAATCTTTCATATGATCGGCAAAGCTTTCACCGGCCGATTTCATGGTAGCGTGAAGATCTTCGTCCTTAACAATATTCATCATGGCGCCCATAAGCACGTTAAGGTCAGGCATTTCATCTATGATCTGCTCAATTTCCGCTTCGGTCGGGAGTTTGAGCTCGGAGAGATCTTTTGGTGTTTCCTTTTTTACGTCATGGGCAAACGCCATAGGCGCGGCTAAAAAAGATAAGGCGATCAAAGAAGATGTCAGAATACGCATGGAAAATCCTTTCGCGTGCTATTTCTATTCTATATTAGCAAGTTTCTTATGAATGAAAACAGAACAGAACAGATGATTTGCATAGCCGCCATTGCCGGCGCCTTTGGCGTGAAAGGCGAGGTGAAAATCAAGTCATTTACCGAGATTCCGGCTGATTGTTTTTCCTATGGCCCTTTTATGAACTTATCCGGGAATATTATTTTAACCCCGACCAAGTCGCGGCCTGTCAAAAAATTCTTCGCGGCCTATTGCAAGGAAGTGAAATCCCGGGAACAGGCTGAGAGCTTAAAATCGACCAAACTATATGTGCCCCGGAGCGCTTTGCCGACGCCTGATGAAGATGAATTTTATTACTCTGATTTGATTGGACTCGCCGTTGAACTAGATGACGGAACACAGCGTGGTTATGTGAAAGCTATCCAAAACTTCGGTGCCGGAGACCTACTTGAAATTCGAACCCCGGGTGAGAAAGATTGGTTTCATCCCTTTACAAGGATAGCTGTACCTGTTGTCGATATTTCAGGAGGGAAGGTTGTCATTGAAGTGATAGAGGCGGACGACTAAGTTGAGCCCACAAATATTATTCGTCGACGTTTCCTTTGGTTGGAACGTCTTCGATCGTCACAACACCTTGGCTGCCTAATAATCCCATCTCCTCCAATTTTTCGAATTTTTTATTGAGCTCTTCGACAAAATTATGATCGGTACCAATTGATAAGCCACGCTGCACGCCTGTTCCTTGTATGCCGGTCACAGCGCCACTTGTATCCAAACGTACGCCTTCCAAACCATTCATAATTTGAACGTTGAGATGACTCCCAGTACTCGTCCCTCTAGATAAATCACAGATGTCATAAGAGTATTTAGAGAATCCGATAATGCCAAACTCGTCTAGTTCTTCTGAAACGTCGTCTCGCATGTAATTTGACAAATGTGATTTCATATCCGAGCGGTAGTTTTTAAAATAATAAGGCGCAATTTCTTCATAGAGTTTGGAAACATTACCTTTGTCATATCCGCGCAATGCATTCACAAACTCCTTTGCATTGTCCGCCAGGAGATATTTAACATTATTACCTGTAAATGCTTGAGGGTTGATAGAGGGGCTTCCAATTTCGCCCCGGAAGAACCCATAAAATACAACAGGGTCTTCCCAATTTTTATAAACAATTTTCTCTCTGATATCTGTTAGGCTTAACGGAACACCCTTAATTGTAATAATTTTTGCATTCTGCAAATATTCGTCATGTTCCTTAAGAAAAATCCGTGAGGGTTGCCTGATTGGATAGGCTTCAGCGATCAAGCCTATGGCTAGCGAGTTATGTAAATTTAGCCAAAATGCAAGTTGTTCTGACTTTGGGAAAACGGTCACATCATATGTGTTTGCGAATTCGGTCAAAGACTTATGATAAATTCGGACCGCCTCAATGTGTTCTTTTTCAAAGTCGTAAAAATTGATTTTATTTCCCTCCATTGCGTAACGGGAGGAATGACCCGTTCGGATATTCGTGCCTGTGGTCGCAATTCGTGGATTGTAATAGATGCGCGTTGAAGGACCTGTATCTAGAACTGTTTTGCCTAAAAAGGCGTTCCAGTAGCTGTGATCGATAATTAGATCATTGCTCGGCGTGGGTTTGAATTGAACAAAAGTTCCTTCGTGGATTTTTCCGTCGGAGGGCTTCGGGAACTGCTCGGCCGCAATTGCAGGAGTGATCAAAATGAAGGCTAATAAAAATAATAAATAATGTTGGATAGAGCGCATAAATAATATTTTCTGGAAAAGATGACCTTCTATAATGTTTTTTCAGGCTGGAAGAAAGGTATAATCGCCCTATATACATTTCATGTTCACTGAGCTTTATAATTCTGACATTTTATCACTTTCCGCGACGCTAAAAAATGAACGCTTGGAAAACCCTTCTGGTAGCTCGCGGAAGGTTTCCAAATTATGTGGTTCCTGGCTTGAGATAGATGTAAAAGTCGTTGACGGAAAAGTATTGGAATGTGCTCTTCGCGTTCAAGCTTGCGCTTTAGGTCAGGCGAGCGCTGCTATTCTGCAAGAAAAGATCATTGGAGCGACGTTGGAAGACATAACGTCAGCGCGGGACGCGCTTTATGCGATACTAAAAGAGGGCGGCCTTCCTCCGAAAGGCCGGTTTGCAAACCTCGCCTTACTTGCTGGGGTGGCTTCTTATCCTGCCCGTCACACTTCGACTATGCTGGCTTTCGATGCCGCCGTTGAAGCCGTCGAGATGACGTCAAAATAGCATTGGCAGACGGATTATACTT
>JAHDDC010000053.1:15376-18143 GCA_020629545.1 Hellea sp. | reverse complement strand
ACGTCTCGCCCAGCTCCGCCTGGGTCACACATGGAAATTCGACAAAGCCCGTGCCAATATCAATCTCGACATTTACGACTTCCTGATTAAGGACTAATCCTGACATTTATTTCTCCGTTAAGGTTATTACTTAGATATTTTTTGACCTGTTTTGGTCATACTCATGCCCAGTTATTGTGGGATTGGGGCATATGTTCAGACGGTTTAAAAGCTTTGCAGTGACCGGACTGTTGATGCTCTGTAGTGCGTCTTCACAGAGCCAAGAGGCATTGACCGAAAAGGTCAGGTTTAAAGCTTGTGATCTCAGCAAAGTTCAAACTTTGGACTGGCCCGCCCTTGGTGAAAGAGTTCAGGTCCTGACTGAGGTCAAGAATTCCGAGGGGGAAAGTCCGGTCACACTTCTGGAAATTTCTCTGATGGACGGTACGGTATTATTGTCTCAAAAAGGTGGAAATTTTGCCGAAGCAGGTCCCCTTTATGAAGACGTCATAGATTGCGAATATCACGCTTTTATGGCATCTGAATATACGATCAGCGCTATTCGAAACAATGATTTTGAGATCTATGAATTTCCGGTCGACGACTTTAGCGACATCGAATTCCTCATCAAATCTGCGGATATCTGTAAGGCGGAAAAACTCTCGGAATTCCCGGTAGGCTACAAGACATATGAGTGCGAGCGCCTGAATCGGCAAGTTGAGCTATTAAGCGAAGACATGACGTTACCTGTAGAGCAATTCAGTAAGCTTGCAAAACAACGCGCCCCAATCATTCCTGTCAATGCAGCGCTCCTCGAATCCTACATGCATGTCTATGACCATGACAGTCGATCCTTCGTAAGACTTGCGAGAATTGGTAATTGCTAAACTTCTTCCACCCGCCACCGCACGGTAATTAAGCGCCCGGCGAGACTTGTGTTTTCGGTCGGTCCATGAATTGGCCCCTGCACATCTGCGCCGCGCAGAATTCCGCCGGTTACGGCAATACGTGCCGTGATGAGGCTTGCGGCGATGGTCTCTGACGCCTGTTGCAAATCTTCCGTATTGTAAAAGCTGGCGCCATCTTGGGTAAACTGAACCTGAGCATAAACTCTCAGCGTGGTTTGGATATCCCGGTTTATAGAACTGCTGGTCTGCGTTCGCAGATTTACCAGCGGATAATCCAGCACAACAACCGGATCCGTTATATCGTGATCCGGCGGAATCTTACCCGCAAAAATAGCCGGGCTTCCGGTATAAACCCCGAGCCGATTGGTAACGTCTGGGTCATGGGAAAGATATTGATAAAGGTCGCCAATAGGGTCGAGCATAGTTTTCGATCGTGGTGAAACAACCTCTCCTTTGGGAGAGGTCCGCGCGGCTTAGCCGCTGCGGGGTGAGGGGAAAATTCTTAAAGGCTTTTCGCGGCCTTGCGGACGATGCGGCTTCGAATTGTTGGATCCTTGACCAGCCGCCCCACTGTTTCCAGCGGCGCGTGGCCTTCCGTTCCCAGCTCTTCGCGCAGAATGTCGGTTTCTTTGGCACGGACGCGAAGCTCTGCCGAAATGATGTTCGCCGAGGCGTTAATTCCGGATGTCCTTATCTCAAGGTCACTCCGGCCCGCGAGTTCATCGGCGGCGGCATCGATCGCGGCGGCAACGAACCGCCGAGCTTTTGCGTCGATAAACCGACTAAGGCCCGCTTTATTCAGACCCATTCAGCGCGCCGCCATGTTCGCATTCGCACTCATAGGCCACGCCAATCGGGTCCTGCGCGACATCCACAACCATATAGGACTGGCCGTCCATGGTCAGACCATCGCCCCTGAGCGGGGCTATGTCCTGCCCCGTATTGAGAACATAGATCAGAGCATTACCGGGCGAAATATTCCGCCGGGCCGTTTCCTCTCGGGTATTTTCCCGGTGCAGGAGCACGGTTTGGCTCTCGGTCAATCCCGTAAACCCGCCGCGGCCATCGCTGACGCGGTTAGCCTTAAGCAGGGCCCCACTGGCATATAAATCTGCCAAAGCTCCGACCAGCTCTTTGCGCTGGCTTTCCATAACATTATTCATAATACACTCACCACATTTGCGCCTATGCGGGCCGCGAGGGCTTCGAAACGCGTGCCGTGGGGGGTAGCGTCGAAGCCCAATGCGGCGCCCCGCACATCAGAATAGACGACTTTATGAGAGCCAGATGTGATCGAGGTCACGCTTTTGGGTTTATGATGGCTCGAAGCCGCCCCGTCTCCCAAACCCTGTATTGCCAGATTATGCGCCGTATATAACATCGCGCCGAGCTCCTCATACTCGCCCCAGCTGGCATCCACGAATAGCGGAGCTTCCGCGAGGACGGCTATGATCTGCGCATGGTCGACACAGGCAAATTCGGGAAAACGGGTCAGAAATCCGCTGATTGACGGCTGGCTCATATTTCGGATTTGGCCGCTTTAGTCGTTGTCTTTGACGGCTTTGGTTTCACCTCAGTAATGTCACCGCTATCCAGATAAGCAGCGATCACCGGATTTGTGACGTCAATGCTGACATTGCTGGTCACATCGCCGGGCGCGACCCGCAAATATTCCCCTGTCTCCAGGATCAATATGCGAGCAATTGTAGATCGGTTTTTATAGATCGCCATGTCTAGACACCGTCTTGATAACCAACCGCGTCGGGCCGGCGAATTTCCGTGCCGCCAATGCGGAAAATGCCCGGCACTTTAAATTCCATAATCACTTGCTGAACGGGCAGGAATTTATGCGGCATCGGCATGTGAAAGGTCAGGACCTG
>JAHDDC010000053.1:7646-15276 GCA_020629545.1 Hellea sp. | reverse complement strand
ATCAAGCCGTTATTGACCATGGTCAGCGCCTGCTCGAGCGTCGCGGTTTCAAAGCTTTGCGCCGCAGCGAAAGGCGTAACGCGGCTGCTATTATACAGGCCCTCCATGCCTTTATCCGGATCACCGTTTAAGGCGACGTCATTGATGAACTCTTCAGCGGCTCGGCGGGCTGAACTGATCCGTACGGTTTCCAGCGGCAGATTATGCAGTACGGATTGGCTGACTTCCTCCAGCGTGTAAGAATAGCCAATGGCGGCGAGCTCGACCGTATTGTTGATTTCAGCAGATAAAATATCGGCATTGGGCACATCCTGCGCTCCGCCATTTATCCATTTGGCCTGACCGATTTTATCAAGCGAGCGATAGGTCACGCCTTTGACCCATTCGGGGCCTGATGTGTCGACCGGGATCAGCTCTGAATATTGCAGGTCATCAAAGCTCTCATCCATGGCTTCGGTTTCGAGTCTGACAAGCTGGCTGCGAAACTGCGCCAGAGAATTATTATCAAGATGCATTGCGCTATCTCCTTATTGCAGGCGGAGTTTGACCAGCTCACCGGCCGCGCCGGAGCTGTCAAAAATCGCATTGGGAATGGGGGTTCCGGCCAGATTGACCTCGCCGGTGGCGGGATCATAGGCGGCGGGGGCTCCGGCCGTGACAGCGACCTGCGCCGCGCACCAAATGATCGCGGGATGGGATACATAACCGACCGTATTGCCGTAATGATAAATCCCGTCTTGCTCCGGGCTCAGCGTTCGGTCTGCCATCGCAATTCCAATCACAGGACCAGTTCCGCCCTGAATGGCTTTATTGTCCATACTGCCCTGTGTGATCACACGGCCGGGGTGAATGAAATCTTCAGCCAGACGTGATAGTCGAACAGATGTTTGCTGGTCCGCGACCAGTCCGGCATAAGCTTTTTGCATTGAGGCCATATCAGGCATTTCCTTTCCAGGCATTGCGCAGGCGTTCATTTCGGCGCGTCAGCGCGGCCTGCAAATTAGATTGAGTTTGAATGTGGGGCGCGACCCGGCCGTTCAATGTGTCGGCGGATGCTGCGCTGTCGCGGATGGCAACTTTATACATGCCGATCAACGCATGTTCGGTTGCGCCCGAGGCAAAGCCATCGCCGTAAATGTGATCGATCACGCGCCGACGAATATCACTGTCCGACAAGGTCATAAGCGAGGCATGATCGCCTAATAGCGCCCCGGCTTGGCTCAGCATATCCGCCCGGGCCTGCACGCGCTGCGCAAAGCCGGCATCTGTGGTCGGCGCCGTTTTCATGGCCTCGACCTCGCCCGATTTGGTTTCAAGCTCGGACGTTAAGGTCGCGATGGTAGCCTCAGCATCTTTGAGCGCCTCGGCCATACGGCGATTGGTGTCACGCAATTTTTCAACAGCTTCGGCCAGCGGGATTTCGGCCCCGTCAACCACAACCATATCCAGTTTTTCAGACATAGGTCTTCCTTTGTTAGATTGGCAGGATGCGCAGTCGCAATCTGTGATTTGATCAGTTATGCGGCATGCGGGGCCGCACCGCGCCGCATCCACAAGCGCGATATGATTTCCCCGAATATGAGTTTGGACAGCATCATATGACTGTCCGTCAGGCGTCACGCCGCTCTCAAGATGGATGCTAGCGTGATACCCGACGGACAGTTCGTTCCGCTCCCCGGATTTGATGTGTGTGATCGCGGTAGCGTCCCGTATGGTTAGCTCTGCCCTTATATAGTCACCATCGCGAACGGGCTGCCCTATCACATGCCCCACCGCATATTGTGTATAGTTATCGGCGCTGACCTCCGCGTCGGGATGGCCTAGGGTTATGGGTAGCCCCGCAAAGCTCTCAAGCGCGTCAACGGCAAACACTTCCTCTTCCGGCCGATAGACCTTGTAGGTTCTATCCGGATCGATTTCGGCGTCCAGATGCTCAGCCAGTTCATAGCCGCGATAGATCTGAATGCCTGTGCGGGCAATCCGCGCTGATAGTGTGATATAGCCCTCTCCGGAAACTTGGTCATCCGGCAAGCGCAAAGAGTCGCGATCCGTAAGGATGCGTTTAAGGTTATTTTTCATTTTTCCAGTTAAGAAAGAGGCTCGGAAAACGGGTCCGAAAACCTGATTGAATTATAGGTTAAAGAGCGCAGTTAAAAACATAACCGTAGGAACCCTATTTTCGCTCTTCGGCGTTATAGGTTTCATGGTCTATATAGCGGGCGTCAACACCTCTTGGTTTTGGGTACCATCTCTATATTTGTCTTACCGCATTTCAAATCGGGCATTTTAGCATTCGGCCCGTCAATGAATTTATGTTGAGATGTGGTTGGGTGCATCTTGTAATACTAAACGGATTAATTGCGATCCGCTTTATCAAATCAATGCTGATGTAAACAATTTTATCCGCAATTCCGACGATGTCCTTTTATAGGTAAAGCCATGAAAACCTACAAGAGGAATTATGAAATTTTTCCTATTTTTGTACTTTGCACACCCAAGGTGTTTGGAGTAAAAACTGTGAGTGAATATAACAAATACAGCTAACCAACTTATTGCGACATATATGACCTTAAAGGTCATATTATGATTGGCCGTCTTTACGTTGATGACTCTAAAGACGGTAAGCAGAAGTCAAATTTTGTTCTTGCAGGATTTCACTCACCTGTAAGTAAATGGAAGAGGTTTGATAAATCTTGGAACTCTGAGCTATCTAAGGGTATTGGTTTGGACTATTTCAAATCGACCGAAGCATCGTCATTAAGGGGCCAGTTTAGTAAAGACCGAGGATGGAATCGCCAGTTAGTTGACGACAAAATTAATAATTTTACAAAAATTATCAAGAAGCACTGTGAAACTTGTTTCTATGTTCATGTGAACCCTGCTGACTTTAAAAAGCAAATAGGATCAATGAATTTAATGGGTGGAGACACTCTTTTCGACAGGGATGCATATCACTTTCTTGTATTTATGCTAATCCAGAGATTTTACGATCATATGTCCCGCACAAACCAAAAGTCCAGACAGCACATAATATTTGATAGTCAAATGGGATACGAGCCGATTGTGGCTTACCTCTGGGATATGATGAGGAGATGGGTTGTTTTTAATGGCTTACCTTTTCAAGACTGTAGCTTTGTAGGCAATACACCTGTGCACAGAGATGATAAGGATAACACCCCATTGCAAGCCGCTGATCTTATGGCTTGGAGTATTCGTAGGAAATTTGAAGGGCTAAAATTAGAGAATAAAATTCCAAAAGAGGCATTATTAAGACTTGGTTCAATTCCCTGGATTCCGTTAAGCGTTGCCATTGAGGATATGATTGCAATCAAAAATTTAATGGAAAATGACCCAAATTATCTTGATGTAATAAATCGCATGGGCACTACTCCGTTTAGGGTTAGGAACTCCCCGAAACTATAATTTGTGAGGATCTCACAAATCTTTCAAGTGCTTCACAAATCTCATCACACTCAAGCTCTTTAGCCATCTCCAAAAATTACCGCTTCTCCTCCTCAGGGCTTAGTTTTTCGGCGTTTCCTTTGCTTTTGGCGGTACCGTCTTTGCCTATCTCGATCCCACAACCAGTTCAGCTAGCTGTCCTGTTCCGAATAAGCTTTACATATTGTCAAAGCTTTTTTCATGTAACCCGCCCAAAACACCTTCGCGACAACCCACAAAACTGGTAGGGTCAATATCGAAACCGGGTTAAACGCATATCGCCATTTAACATGTGTTGTTCCATCGGAAACAGTTTCAAACCACCATTGACCTTCGGCCGATTTAGCCAAATATTTCAAACTCCCGGTGAACCCCGAAATTTTGTAGCTGAATGATTTCGGGAGAGTATAACTTACAAGTTCTTCTTGCGCTTCACTTCCATCGGACAAGCAAACTGTCCGGCTTTGTCCTTCGGCGTCCCATGCACCGGTTACATTTTTGGTGCTTTGAACGGCAGGTAAAAACCAATGCCCCGTAAATATCTTCGTCAAATCAATCGGGACGATGGTTGTGAAAGTCGTGTGGATATCAGTTTCCGTAGTTGTTTCAGCGACTACAGCAATAGGCTTCATAACGCTTGCTCCTCTCATCCTTCGGCATATGAAATATAAACTCTCCTGGCAAAGTAATCATCATGGAACTGAATTAACATCGATTAGCTGTGCGGCTTTCGCGCTTTGCCTGGCTATTACTTTGGTGTTATGGATTTCTATGGCAATTAAATCGGTACACATTTCGACGAGGGTTTGGAACCTCCTTGTCCAGGTTCTGATTTTGATTGTGGTTGGCATTCTAGTCGGATCTATGATCAGCTTTTTTTCACCACAAGCCACTTTGACTATGGGATATGGGGCACGGATCGAGTTCTGGATTTTACTGTGTCTAATTGGCGGCGCGGGGATGTTCCTTTGCGATCTAACTTTGATGTTTCTTCAGTTAAACTTGGTTGGATGGCGGAAGGTGATTTTGCAATCAATTTGCGGAACGATTTCGGTGTTGATCCCGCTATACGCATTATATGATGCCGCAGAGATACCGCGCCCAAGTACCACAGTTTTGTTCGTTTGGATCGTCATGGTTTTGATTTTGGCCGGTGCGACTATTGCAGGTTCGAAGTTGATTACAACGAGTGCAAAAAATGATATCGAAGAAGCAACCGAGAAACCGCACGCGAGTAGGCCTGCTAGAATTTTATCAAGACTTCCAATCCCTCTGCAATCATCGGAGCTATACGCGCTCTCGGCCGAGGATCATTATGTTCGCGTGCACACATCCAAAGGCGAAAATATCATCTTGATGCGTTTCTCCGATGCGATTTCGGAAACCGGTGATGTTGAAGGCTTGCAGGTTCACCGATCTTGGTGGGTCGCTCAGGCAGCGATTGAGCATATAAAAGCCAAAGACCGAAACGCTGAGATAACATTAAAGAACAAGCTTAAAGTGCCCGTAAGCCGAAATGCGCTAAAACGTGTTCGCAATAAGGGGTGGCTTTAGTTCAAGCCATGCCAGTTCGCGCTTCGCGAATAGGTATTTGGTCTTCAGTTTGGCCATTTAGCGCATGATGGCGCCAGTTCACGTAGTTCAGCTTTGCAGGCTGCACTTTTTATCCCTTCATAAGAAAAGAGCTGTTTCAGTTACTTTATGGAGATGAAAATGTTATCTAGAAATATCTTTGTGTGCGGGAGTATTTTGCTATCCACATTTTTCGTTCAAGCCTGCAATAGTGTGGCCGCAGCTGATGTTGAGCAAACTCATGATGTTTCAACATTACAGAAAACACCAAAATTAGCTCGCGCATATGACTATTGCCAATGGGCATTCAAACAAGGCGGAAAAGAACAGATTTTGCCAGATTACGAAGCCCAGCTTGAGCGTAGAACAACGTCTTTGTCGCCGGATGAGTGGATGGCAACGGCCCTTGTGAATGCGGGAACTCGGATCGCCCAAAGTTCGAAAACGCATAAGAGATGTGACAAGATCTTTGCAAAAGGCACTAGAAACTTTGAACGAAAATATAAAAAATCTCTCGCCAGTCACTGGAAACAGGCAACGTATCAAGAATCCACTGATACTGAAATTGCCGCTGTTCAGGAGAAATTCTCTCAGCACTGGGTAAATGATCAGGCGGCAAGGCGCGTCTATTTAGCGACGAGAACAGAGGATAATGCTGGGGCTAATTATTGGACGCGGCAATTGGCAGGCGTTCAAACCGCCAGCGCGGATGCAAATTCGACGCGCTTTATGAAGGCGCTGTTGGCTGAATATGATTGGATCGACATCCATCGTTTTGGCCCAAAGGTTTCAATGGCAGCTTGGCTCATGGTGCAGCACGCGGATAACCACGTAGAGCTGCAAAAGCTGGCGCTGAGCCGAATGGAACTTTACCTCGACAATGGGGGTGTCGATAAGGGCAATTATGCTTTTCTATGGGACCGTGTCGCCGTGAACACCGGTAAAAAACAACGCTATGGCACTCAGCCGACTTGGGAATGTACGCCTGAAGGAAATTTAACATTGCAACCGCTTGAAAATCCGGAGGGTGTGAATAAGCGCCGCGCTGCCATGGGCTTGGACACCGTCGAAGTGGGGCTAGCTGAAATGGCTCGAAGTGTATGTGGTTAAAAAACGACTGGCTCGTCCGGCGTCCGATTCTACGCGAAAACGGCTCCCATGTTAGCGGCGCTTTTGACTCCATCTCAATCGGCTTTGTCTAAGCTGCTTAATCTGCGGATTAAAAGCTTCACCCGAAGTTACCGCTCATCCCCGTGAAAACGGGGATCTGAACAGGTGTCGGGCAAGACCTTCTCATGGAAAATATGACGGCACGATCGTCTACAGGTTCAGATCCCCTCTTTCGAGGGGATGAGCGGATGTCGGCGGCGGCCGCAGAAAATCGTAACCTGATTCCAAATCCGGACATTATGACATCTTGGTACTTATAGCGGCGGAAAACTCAACGCGCTCCGCCCTTGAACGTTTAGATTAGAGCAACATTACATCTTCCCTCCTAGAGATATTTGACCTAAAATTCTCCCTCGTTGAAAAAGATTGGGGAATATGGCGATGTCAAAAATATTTAGAGATGTAACGATTGCGGGGATGACCGCTATGCTGTTTGTTGCGTGTAAGCCTTCTCAAACTAATTTCGACCCACTTGAAAACGCGACAACTCTCGAAAAAATCGAATATTACTCCGCATTAGCCACAAAGACAAAGGGCGACGGAAATCCCGCCCTCTGGAAAATGAGCGATGATGACACCACTATTTATATGTTTGGGACCATACATACCCTTCCTACGGATGTAGAGTGGCGCACGAGCGCATTTAACTCCGCGCTAAGCGCATCGGACACCATCTATTTGGAGGGTGACTTAAACGAATATTCGGATCCCGAAACTATGAACGCACTTACGGAGAAATATTTCAAACTGAAAGATGGAAAAACGCTCAAATCCATTTTGTCGAAATCAGAATATGTGAAAGTTGCCACGGTAGCAGAAACAGTCGGCTTAGATATTGAGGATTATTCATCAAAGCCGCTCTGGTACTTTTCCGAAGACCTTATGTATGGGCAGTTAAAAAAAATTGGCTATGAAATGAGTTCAGGTGTGGAAATGATCCTCATCGAAGAAGGAACGTCCGCGGGAAAAACGTTCAAGTATCTGGAGCGCGTTGAAGAGCAAATCAAAGCGACTGACGCTGGTTCCATTCAGGACCATGTCGAACAATTAATGTTCACGGCCGAAGGTTTAGAGGCTCTGCCTGGCTTTGCCGATCTTACGGTAAGTGAATGGGCCGATGGTGACATTATAGGGCTCGGAAACATGCTGCACAACGGTGAAACAATGGGTGGTCGAGCCATCTATGAAAACCTTATTGTAAACCGGAATCGTAATTGGACTGGTCAAATCGTTGAGATGCTAGATGAACCTGGAACCATTTTTTTAGCCGGCGGCATAGCTCACTTCGTTGGGCCGGATAGTGTTATTTCCATGCTTGAAGCCAAAGGACAAAAGATTGAAGTGGTTGAATAGTAGATCCGCTTAATCTGCGGTTTAAAGTTTCTCCATAAATTACCGCTCATCCCCGTGAAAACGGGGATCTGAACAGGTGTCGGGCAAGACCTTC
>JAHDDC010000053.1:0-7546 GCA_020629545.1 Hellea sp. | reverse complement strand
TCATGGAAAATATGACGACACGATCGTCAACAGGCTCAGATCCCCTCTTTCGAGGGGATGAGCGGATGTTGGGCGGCCTTTGAAAAGCGTAGCGCGCTCGTAATCCGCCATTGTTGTAATAGACAACGATTATGCAGCTCGTTAGTGTAAGAGTTTTAAGCCTGTGATATTGGGCTTAGAACCCATACTTCTATCTAGGCTTGGAAGGTTAAAGATCTTTATATGGACGATCTGGATTAGCCGAAAGCCTTTGGATGTATAAAATATCGGCTTACGCATGAGAAGACAGCAGAAGAAAAATAACAAAGTGTATATAAAAGCCGGGAAATATCATGGCCTTCATTTTGGTTTAGTTGAAAGCTTTGTTCCTCATAAGGAGGAAGCATAATGGGAGTTTGGAGCTATTTCTATATCTTTCCAAAACACGGAGATTTGGTTTCATTTTCGACATTCTTGGAAAGCGACAAAGATAACATTTTTGATACCTCAAAAAAAATAAGAAAAACTAGTAGTTTTACGGGAAGCTTTTTTGGCATGCCTTTGAGCGGCGAAGTTTCTAGCTGTAACACATCCATTTTTATGGCCTGGCCCAAAAAACGTAATGAGGAACTGACCCCGGAAAGAAAATTTGAGTTCGAGAATTTAATTTTTGGATTAGCTGAAAAAGTAGGGGGCAAGTTTGCATTCGAGATTGCAGAGCCAGCAGATGATTTTGAAAAAAACTTTATTTGCTCGGCCCAATTAGCGTATTTTGCAGAAGAATACCCAGTAAAAAGATACGGGGTTCATAAGTCGAGCAAAGTAAGGGTACATTCGAACTTCAAATTATCTTCAACCGTGAAAAACTTCAATATTTTCAAACCCCCAAATCGACCCTGAAGCCATTTTAGAACTGGAATATCAAACAATTCTATCTCGCGGGCACGACTCTGAATTCTTTATTGGCGTGGGATCGCAAGGCGCCGATGACTGAGGAATAGTCATCCGACCAGGTCTTTACGCTCTTACCCGGAATGAAGCCCATCCAGTTTTTATCCTGCCCAAATACTGCGTCAATATCTTCTGCCTGACCCATGACCATTGCAATGCTGGGTGAATAGTACGCTTTATAGGGCTCGCCAGAGAAGTCGCTCCGGGCCGTATAGCGCACGTCAAGACCTGCATCTTCGGCGAGCCTTGCCACCACTGAGCTCACATCCATCACCCGGTTAGAGGTATGGAAGAAAATCAATCCATTGTCCTTCAATCTGGAGCGATAGATTGCGAGCGCCTCACGTGTGACCAAATGGGTCGGAATGGCGTCAGAGGAGAAGGCGTCGATCATGATCATATCTTGCGACTTTTCCGGCAAAGCGAGTATCGTCATGCGGGCATCGCCCGTCACGATATTTGCATTTGGCGCACATTCACTGATGTAACTAAAGTAATCTGGATTTGTCGCCATAGACACAACGGCCGGATCAATCTCGTAATAGGTCCAGCTATCGCCCGGCTGTTCGTAACAGGCCATGGCCCCTGCCCCCAGACCGACCATGGCGATAGCCATATCCGGTGTTCGGGCTCTGGCGGCGCTCAGGGCGCTTTCAAATGTATTACCCTTGGCGTAATAAGCCAGCGGGACCTTACGAAGCGCCTGATCCTGAAATTGATAATTATGGACGGTGTCGCCGTGCCGGAAAAGATGGACTTTTCCGAACTCACTGTCCTGTGCTTTGACTTGCAAAATTCCGAAAAAAGATCGGTCCTGCAATACTGGCGCCTTGAAATATGTCGGAATGAAAAGCGCTAAAACGACAAGGGCAGCGCTATCAACCAAAACAAGTTTCATATTTCCCCGCGCCTTGTTGAGGCCGTAAACGAACACACCGCCGCCGAGTAGCGCGGCCGCGCGCACATCAATATTCATTAGGGTCATCAACTTGAAGACGATAAAACCGGACACGGCAAATGGCAGCGCTTTTAGCACGATCTTACCCAGATCGCTTTTCTGCCCATCAGCTGCCGGCACAGCAAGCTGCGACAGTGCGAGCACGATCAGATATTCATACACATCGGAGAAAATAACCGGCGCGATCAAGGCGTTGAAAATTCCGCCCAGTACGCCGCCCAATGACATCCAGATATAAAACTCCGTTAAATATTCGGCTGACGGGCGCTCATCAACAAGGCGCATATGGCACATTAAAGCGATGAGAAAATAACATATCAGGCTGATAACAATGGACGGAATGACCACCATTTTGAAAACGAAACCCGCAAAAATAGCGACCGCAATGACCCATGGGAATAATCGGGCCAATTGCTGTGTTGTGACCAGACGTTTTTTCGAAAAGGCAACAACAAAGGTCAGTAAGTAAAGCGACAATGGAATTATCCATAGAAACGGCGCAGAGGCGATATTATTCGCCATATGCGATGTCACGCCGAGCATGAGGCTGGAAGGAATAAAGGCCAGGAATATCCAGAAGAGTCGCTGACTTGTTGCGACTTTTTGGCCCGATGTTTCTGATGCCGTGACTTGGGGCTGCCCAGGCTTTTGTCGACGCACCGCCGCAAATCCAGCCAAAATAATAACCAGCAGCAAAAGCAGATAGCCTTGGCTCCAAAGCTCTGTTTGCTCATTCAGCCTCAGCAGCGGTTCAAACAAAACAGGATAAAGACACAAGGACAGTAAACTACCGGCATTACTCGCCGCATATAAGAAATATGGATCGTCAGCGTCTTTGTCATCTGTGCGGCTGAACCAGCGCTGCAAGAGCGGCGCATTGGCTGAAATCGCAAAAAACGGGACACCGACAGAGACAGCAAATAATCCCAACAGCCAGAAGGCATGCGCGCCTTCTGTCGGGGGTGTCCAGCCACTGGCGATGGCCAGCGGGAGGAAAAACAATCCGGCGGCGATTACAAAAGCGTGTACAATGACCTGCATTTGCAGCCGTAGATATTTTGAAATTATATGGGCGTAGATATATCCGCCAAGTAACATGCCCTGGAAGAACACCATGGCTGTATTCCAGACGCTGGATGACCCGCCAAGCAGCGGCAAAACCAGCTTTGCAAACATAGGCTGAACCGAAAATAGTAGAGTAGCGCTTAGGAAAATCGAGGCCGTGAACACACCGATCAACCCCCAGGACACGCCCGTACGCGCATTACTCGCCATTGCTTTTGATTCCGTACCCAGCATCACACATTCTCTTTTTTCAGAATGTCGTACATGAGTTTTAATAAAAAACGCCTAACGACGCTCTATAAAACGTTGGTTTTGTCCGCGCTCTCTATTTGCTTGGCCTGCGCGCGCTTGAGCGCCGCCTCGGCGGCCTGCACTTCGTCGAGCTGATAGAGCGGGTTCCAGTCATAGGCGTGGGGCGCGATATCGGCACCGGCATGGGCGAGCAGCAACGTGTCCAGACGCTCTAGCGCAGAGCGAAGGCCCGTTTCTTGGCGGCCTGAGATCATGTCGTAATAATTGCGCAGATCGCCTTCCCCCGTGGTGTTCAGACCGCCCGGTGACTGACCCAATAATTTGGTGACGGGCATGCGCGCCGCAGCGGCAACAATTTCAAGACGCTGCTGGATCAGTTCTGGCAGATGCGCGAAGTTCACCTGTTTACGGTCCCATTCCTCTGATCCGCTATCAATCAGCGTCACGCCTAGAATGGATTTCAGGGACAGGCCTTCGTTATAACGTCTTTGCAGGCGCTGCACGCCGCTTTCCGTGGATAGCGTGCTCGCCAGGTCCCGAACTTTGATGACGTCGAGCTTGGCCTCGCCGACCAAAGCCTGCGTATGGGCCATGATGACTTCGGCATCAATAATGGGTTGATAGCAATGCTGTAGCACGCTTTGCCCGGCGGATAGATTATCGGGCTCAGTCGCGCCGCGAAACCAGATCAGACGCGAATGGTGAATACGCACGGCATCCGGCGACCCTCCGCCGTTTTGTGGGGGCTGGTAATCATAATAAATCGATCCGCCAAAATTTGAACTGGACAGATCACGGTCCGGTTCCTGGCCTGTCAGCTCTGAGCCTTTAAACACATGGAGATAGGCAATCCCGCCTTCTGTGATTTCCGCCGGCATTGGCAAGGCTGCATTTCCGCCCGTGCCGATGAAAATCGCGGCCCGGCCCGTCAGGCGCGCCAGCTGTACGGCGTTGTGGACTTTACCGCGCAGACGTAATGCCCGTTCCGCAGATTGAATCCGATCAACGACCGCCGGATCGCCAGTCCAGCTCCGCCATGCCCGCGTCATATCATGGGCAGGCTCGTCCACAATCGCCCGCGCCATCCAGGAGCTGCGGTAAAGATTGATCGCAATGTCTTCGCCTATCCCCTCAAAGTGAAGGTCTGCGCCGGCGGTTTTATCAAAAGCGGGATTACCCACGCCTGATGCGAGCTGGATAAGTTTATCAGTAAAGAGGATATTGGGAGTTTGCATATTTAGATTTCCAAAAATGTGTCACGAAATATTTGACGAAAAGAAAGACGGATTGGGCGTATCAATACAAATCCAGCATCGATTTTCCGGAACCGCACATTTGGGTGATGGCGTCTATGGCCGGGTCGACCTGATCATCATGCGCGCCTTTTGGGAAGGCCAGAAGCTCGGCCTCGAAATCCGCATACCAGGCTTCCGACTTGGGGAAACGGACATAGCCGCAAGCCATTGAGGGCGTCGCGTCGCGAGCGCGGGTGATTTTATCTCGCCCTCGCTTGATCGCTTCCACTGGAATGCTGTCACGTTTTAGAAACTGGATCAGCGACGTGCCCGAAACCTTGTCTTCGATGGCCATAGAGCGTAAATGCCCGACACGAACTGAATGGCCATAGCCGGAATGTTTCTCCCAGAATTTCCGGGCGATATTAATCAGGTCCGGTTCTTCCCATTTGCCTTTGACCTGATCGATCAAATAGACATTGGGCCCGGCATGTTCTTTGCCCCAGCATTGCAGCACCGAATAGTCATGTTCCTGCCCGGTCTTTTGCGCCGTATCGACAAAGATTTTGCGATATTCCAGATCCGGCAACACATCATAGTCGTGGAGCCATTTGGCTTTGAACAAAGAGCCGCCTCGGGTTGAGGGCCGCTGCATATATTGGGCGTCAAAGCTATAACGGTCATGGCGCAGTTTTTCGATATCCGCCAATCCGAGCTTATCGGGCCAGAGCGGCCCTTTGGGCAGGCCGTGTTTAATGGCTCTGGCGTGGGAGTAGCGCGGCCGCCGTCCGGGCTCCAACATCACCGGCAGGCGTAAATGATCCCAGATATCGCCGCTGCCGCCGCGCAGTAAAAACCCGCTAAAATCATCCCGGTGCAGGCGCTGCATAATCACGATGACCGGGATATCTTCGCGCGCGAGCCGGGACTTGAAGGTAGAGTCCCAGCGCTGATTGACCTTGCCGCGCGCAATAATCCGCTCGGCGTCATCAGGCTTGAGCGGGTCATCAATAATGAGCGCGCCGGTGAACCCCGCCTCCATACGGCCGGCCCGAAACCCGGTGATTGCCCCGCCCGCTGGCCGCGCCAGAAATCCGCCCCCAGCCCGGGTTTTCCAAAGGCCTTTGGATTTGGCATCGGGACGCAAGCTGACATCCCAATAGGCCTGATATTCCGGGGCCTGAACCGTGTCTTTGATGGCCATGGAATTCTCGCCCACCAGGCTTTCCGAATAGCTGGCATGGATGAAGCGCGCCCGGGGATTAAGCGCCAAACCGCGCGCGACAAAATCCACGACGCACATTTGGGTCTTGGTAAATCCCGGCGGTATATTGATCAGCAGCCGGGTAATCTTGCCGGCAAAGACATCATCGAGCGCCCGCGCAATCACCCGGTGATGCGGCGCCGTGATAAAGGGCGTCCCCTCTCGCACAGCGAAGAAACGCTGGGTAAATTCCAGCTGATCCTGCTCATAGGCCAGACGGTCCAGCGCACGCAGCGCCGACCCATGGTCGGTTTCGATAAGGGTAGTGATTGAAGATTGCACGAAAAGCAGGTTCCTTGACTTCTATGCCAGTTCGGCTAAACGCGCCGTATGTTGTTACGAGCCGTAAGAAATTACACTGATATCAAATCGGATAATGCATTTATCCGGTAATACTGGCGCGTGTCACAACAAGTAAGCGCCGAGAAAGGCGCTTCGGCAAATCACAAAACCTTTTTCGGCTAATCGCCAATCGAAAAGGAGAAACCATGGCGAACACATCATTTCCAAACATAAAAACGATTTCGGAAGTATTACCCGCTATTGAAGGCATGGCCGAGTTTAACATAGGCAATGGAAGTCAGTATTTTGATGTGGTCGATTATCATATCATGGATTCTCACACATTTAGACATGAAGATCCGGATATTGCCGCCATACGCCGTGAATGTCGCGGGTTACTGTTTCATAAAGACGGACGTATCGCGCGAAGAGGGTTTCATAAGTTTTTCAATATAGGTGAGACGGAAGAAACCTTCCCGAAAAACATCGATCTGACAACTGGATATCAGCTATTAGAAAAGCTTGACGGATCCATGATTGCACCCTTTATGTCCAAAGATCTTGGGTCTGTATATTGGGCATCAATGCGGGGCTCCTTTCCATATCATCAACGCTTGGCTCATCTATATGACGGCACGGATTACGCGCACATGATTGAAGCTCTGGCGGTGGAAGGTTTAACTGCGATTTTTGAATTCTGCTCACAGGACAATAGAATAGTGGTTGATTATCCAGAGCCGCAATTGACGCTATTGGCGATTCGGCATTTGGAAACGGGTCACTACCATAGCCGCAAAAACCTTGAAGCAGCAGCTGCTGCGTTCAATGTTCCGGTGGTAGCCCCTTTGCAACACGTTGGGAAAACCGTGGATGAATTAATGACTGAACTGACAGATGTTCGAGATCTAGAAGGTGCTGTTTTGTGGATGAACGGACGGCCGCTCGCCAAGTTTAAGGGTGAGTGGTATCTGCAACTGCATAAACTTTTAGGTCATTTCAAATTTGAGAAAGACATCGCAAGACTCGTTCTTTCCGGTAACACGGATGACTTGATGGGAATTTTAAATGCGGAAAAACGTGCGGCGTTGCAGAATTACCAAGATGCGCTTTTGGCTGGAGTTAAAAAACTCACTATGGAATGTGAAACAATCCGAGATGAACTGATCGCAAGTAATATTGACCGAAAGAGCTTTGCCGTCGAACACGGGGCACCTAAAATTTTCAAAAGCATTCTCTTTCGTAATTTTGACAATCTCGATCAAGCCGAATTTTTCGAAGACATTTTGAAAAAAGCTCTTTCAATGACAGGGTCATTTGGAATTTGGGACAGCTTTAAATCTTCGGTAGGGTTGGAACTGAAATGGGATGTGGACCATTTGGGATAAAGATAAAGGCCTGTTTCTTATAGAAACAGGCGCTATTCTTTTTCGCGTTTGGGCGTTTTTCGAAATATCGGTATTCTGACGGCTCCGTCATCAGGCGCTTGAGCGCCAAATAGAAAGTCTACATTTTTGCGTTCTGTCCCGATTTTTCGGGCCAAAACTTTCAAAAGCTCATCAC
>JAHDDC010000052.1 GCA_020629545.1 Hellea sp. | reverse complement strand
TTTTGCGGCCCTGTGAGTGTGCGATATTTCTTATCAATAAAGGGTTTGAGTTCTGCGGTTAGGAACTTGAGATATTTATCGGCCCGCAATTCCGACACGTCAAATTCGGGCATCGCCGTTTTGAAATCCTGCGCAAAAAGCTCACCCGCCTTTTGCGGAAAGTAATCGGAATTGCGCCATTTATCTATACTATGTGGAGCCACGATAATGGCTTCGCGAATATCTCCGCGTTCAATGAGGGCTGTCATAGCTTCATCAACGCCCCAATCCCAGCCGGAATATTTCGAGGCGGCAGGGTCAAAGACGTTCTGCCCATCATGCATATAGATAACGGGATAACGTTTATCAGGCGAGCCCTCATAGGAGGGCGGCAACCAGATTTCGACATCGCGCGGCGCAACGAAATCCGACGGAAAAGCCCGCTCATAGACAACATTACCCGTTATGCCCTTATAGTCTCCTGCAACACTGTCGGGATCGACAGCGGTTTCTTGTGACCAATCAACTTCAGGCTCAGCAGATAGCGACGAAGAGCAGGCCAGTAGACCAAGGCTCGCAAAGCTCAGACTAAACGCTCTAATCATGATTTTTTCAGGCGAATAGCGGCCCCGCCACTCCGTCCTAAGGCCAGCGATAATTTATCCGCCGCTGTAACATCTTTCGTCTCAATCACGATGTCATAGGGATTAGTCTCATAATCGGCGTCCGGCCCGTCGCGATAAATTTGAGCTTCGTAAGTCCCCTCTCCTAAAAAGCTCAGGTCAACGATAAGCTTGCGGGCATCTGCATCGGTTAGCGCCGCCACATACCAATCATCAGAATTACGATCTTTGCGGGCGATGATGGCATAATCACCCACTTCACCATCCAGCGCGATAGACTCTTCCCAATCCGTCGGGACGTCTTTGATGAATTGGAAGGCATCTGGGCGAGCCTCATAATTACGCTCTAAATCCATCACCATTTGGATAGGCGAATAGATGGCGACGAAAAGCGAAAGCTCTTTAGCGAGCGTATGTTCAATCCGAGAACGATAGTCATTCCTTTGCAGGTCCTCGGCAACAACCGGCATCTCATTCGGGCGCAAATCGAATGCTCCCGCCGTGTAATCCATCGGGCCAGAAAGCATTCTGGTGTAAAGCAAATCCAGCACATGATCAGGCCCATTTGGCGGGATGCCCCACGCATTGAATTCCTGTCCGCGCGCGCCTTCGCGAGACACCCAATTCGGGTAAGTGCGGCGTAGGCCTGTATCTTTGACGGGCTCATGCGGGTTCATGGCAATCTTGTGTTCGGCGGCAAGCTTGACGACTTTTAGGTGATGGTCAACCATCGCTTGGCTGTCGTGAAACTCATATTGCGCGATACCATTTTCATCGACGCGCTTAATATCGCCGGCATCGGCAACATAGCCCGATTTAATCACGCGCACATCATTGGCCTCCATCAAGTCCATCGCAGCTTCGAGCTGATTTTCATAATTGCTGATGTTACCCGACGTTTCGTGATGCCCGATTAAGCGCACCCCGACTTCTTTGCCGTATCGCGAGACTTCCTCAATGTCGAAATCAGGATAGGTTTCGGTGAAGGAAAAGACATCGCCATTATTAAACCAATCCCCGTCCCAACCGACATTCCAACCTTCGACAAGGACGCCGTCAAGGCCGTGCTTGGCCGCGAAATCCATTTTGTCTTTGGTCGCTTGCGTTGTCGCGGCATGGTGATTTATCGGGCCGTCCGTATTGCCCCAAGTGCCTTCTTTGACATGTTGCTCCCACCAGATACCCGCATATTTTCCGGGCGTGAACCATGAGACGTCGCCGAGCTTATTAGGCTCATTCAGATTTAGGATAAGGTCAGAATTAATCAGGCCAATAGCTTCATCGGCAATTTGCACAGTCCGCCACGGCGTTTTGAACGGCGTTTGTGTTTTCACGAGATGCCCATCGGCGCGCGGGGTCAAATCTACCCGCAAGACACCTTCGCGCTGTTGGTGCAGCGACATGGCGGAATAATCAACCAGCGCAGCTTCGTGAATAGACAGGTGTATGCCATTTTCTTTTTCAAAAGTCGCAGGCGTATGCACCATTTGCAGCTCGCCCACCGGCTTTTCGCTGTAAAGATATTCATAGCGGTTATACATGCGCGCGGGAATGGTCCAAGAATTCGTCTCTTGCCCAATATTGAAATCCGTCAGTTCCCGCGTGATGAAAACGTCGCCAAGGCCCGTTTGCTCCGGCACCTCATAGCGAAAGCCAATACCGTCATTAAAAGCTTTGACGCGGATGTTAAATTTCAAATTTGGGCTGACACGCTCCGCCTTTATCAACAGCTCTTTGTGATTATCGCGCACAATACGGCGCTCACCCCAAGGTTGCTCCCATGTAGTATCGGAGGCCGCTGTTTCAAAAGAGAGAATACGCAAGTCTTTATCGAGGCCGTACTGATTGGCAAAAAGCAGGCCGAGACGCGAGTCGCCTATAACCTCCTCGCCGCCGCGCGTGATTGTGTAGCGGAGCATTCCGCCTTCATCACGCAGGGTGATTTTGTTTCTTCCGTCGGGGGATGCCAAGCTGACCGTCTGCACCTCGCGCTCGGAAAGCGGCGGCGCATCGCTCTGGCCTGCTACAGGGGTTTCAGCCTTGACCTGAGAGTTCTGCTGCGAGCTTGGCTGACACCCGGCGAAAACAAGTGCCGAGCCCAACATCAAATGAGCGGCGTGACGCATATACATCCTCTAAATCCCTGTTTATAGTTATTGAAAATCGTTTACATGATTATGCAAAATATAGAAAGTCGATTTCCAATAATCATTGTATTTATTGATTATTTTAATGTAATTTTTTACATTTTGAGCTAAAGAGAGCTATGACTGACAGGCGTATCAAAAAAGTAGCCATTATTGGCGGCGGCTCAGCAGGCTGGATGACCGCAGCAGCGCTGTCTAATGCCATCGGGCAGAGCTGCGAGATTACGCTTATCGAATCCGAGGCTATTGGCACGGTCGGCGTCGGCGAAGCGACCATCCCGCCCATTCGCTATTTCAATCAACGACTCGGCATTGATGAAGCGACATTTGTACGCGAAACGCAGGGCAGTTTTAAGCTCGGTATTGAGTTCATAGATTGGGCGAAAAAGGGCGATGCTTACTTCCACCCCTTTGGTCAATATGGCGCCGAGTTTGATAGCGTGCCTTTTTATCATTATTGGATGCGCGAATATTTAGCCGGGCGCGCAGATGGACTTGACGCCTTCACTATGGCTGGCGCGGCAGCAAAGGGCCACCGCTTTGATCACCCGATACGGGATAAACGCCAAATCCAATCGACCTATGATTATGCCTATCATTTCGATGCCACGCTCTATGCGCGATATTTACGCAAATATGCAAAAAGCCGCGGCACGACACGTCTCGAAGGCAAGGTCACGGATGCGGTGCTAAATGCGAAGAGCGGATTTATTGAAAGCGTGACGATGGAAAATGGCGACATCATCGCAGCCGATTTTTTCGTCGATTGTACCGGGTTTTACGGCCTTTTGATTGAGCAGAAGATGAAGACGGGTTATGAGGATTGGTCTCGCTGGTTGCCCTGTGACCGCGCCGTTGCCGCGACGTGTGAGAAGGTCGGCGACACCCTGCCCTATACCAAATCCACGGCGCGCGATGCAGGCTGGCAATGGCGCATTCCGCTGCAACACCGTACTGGCAATGGCTATGTTTATTGCAGCCAATATACAAACCAAGACACGGCGACTGAAACTTTGATGAACCGTCTCGACGGTAAGCCTTTGGTCGAACCCAAACATCTGCGCTTCACTACGGGGATGCGGAAGAAATTTTGGAATAAAAACTGCGTCGCCATTGGACTCTCGGCGGGCTTTATGGAGCCTCTGGAATCAACCAGCCTCCACCTTATTCAATATGGGATTATGCGCTTGCTCGCCATGTTCCCGGATAAGGATGTCTCGCCGCTCCTTGCGGAAGAATATAATAAGCTAACCCGCGCGGAATATGAGCGTATTCGGGACTTCCTGATTTTGCACTATATCGCGACCGAGCGCGAGGACACGGCGTTTTGGCGCTATTGCAAAAACATGGAAATCCCTGATGCACTGCAATATAAAATCGACCATTTCAGAGAGAGCGGCCGCATCATGTCAGATGAGCGTGAGCTGTTCACAAACCCCAGTTGGATTGCCGTTTATATCGGGCAGAATATCATTCCCAAACGCGCCCCTGCCGTGACGGAAATGCGCCCACAAGTTCCCGTCGCAGAAAGATTATCCCAGATTCAGCAGGCCATCGCCGATGGCGCGCAGGCCATGCCCAGCCATGACAGCTTTATTGCGTCCTATTGCAAAGCTTCTGCTGCGCAATAGCGATTTATATAATCTTGGTGCGAACCGATTTGCCCGACGGCGCGGTCAATCAGCGTTTCGACATTGCCGAGGAATTCGGTCAGCTGTCCTTCACCTAAAGCATTAGCACGTAGATGATAGGTCTCCGGCAAAAGCCCCTGCCCGACCATAACTTGCAGCCAACTTGATTGCCCGAACAAATCATCAGGATCTTTATAAATCAGCGCCGTTTCATCAAACATATCCATCTTCGCTTTGAGGCAGTCGGGCACGTCCATGGTCCGCATATAGTTCCAAAACTCCGTATCCGTTCGGTCGGTGCGATGGTAATGCAGGATGAGGAAATCACGGATGAGATCAAACTCTTTGATTATGAGGCGGTTATATTCACCAATGCCCGCTTCGGAAAATGACTTATTGGGGAAAAGCTCTATCAGCTTTGAAATATTAGCCTGGATGAGGTGAATAGAGGTCGATTCAAGCGGCTCCATGAACCCACTGGAGAGTCCCAAAGACAAACAGTTTTTGTGCCAAAACTTATCGCGGCGGCCCGTGACAAATTTCAGCAGGCGCGGCTCCCCAATCGGGGCAGTATCCAAATTATCCAGCAGCGTCTGCCGCGCCTCATCCTCGCTCGTGAAGTCGCTAGAAAAGACATGGCCATTGCCCGTGCGGCTTTGCAGCGGGATGCGCCATTGCCAGCCCGCATCATGTGCCGTGGCTTTGGTATAGGGCAGCAGCTCATCGGCTTTTTCACTGGCCATAGCAAAGGCACGGTTCATGGGCAGCCACTCACTCCAATCGTGATATTTCACGCCCAAAGCCTGGCCAATTAAAAGCCCGCGAAAGCCCGTGCAATCAATGAAAAAGTCCCCGTCAACAACAGAGCCATCTTTGAGTGTTAGGGTCTCAATCAACCCTGTTTCGGGCGCTAGGGTCACCTCATCAATAATCCCCTCATGCCGCGTGACGCCTGCCGCTTCGGCATAGCGGCGTAAAAACTTACCATAGAGACCGGAGTTAAAATGATAGGCATAAGACAGGCCGGAAATAGCGGTCTTCCCAATTTTTGGCATATGCGCAAATTTATTTTGATAGGCCGCTTTGTGATGGGCTGAATAATCCCAAAGGCCTTTATTGAACCCTAATTCCTGCTGACTGCGCAGCCAATAGTGATGGAAATCCAGATGGTTTAAATCTATACCTGAATAACCAAAAGTGTGCAGGTAAGACTCGCCAATATGTCCCCAATTGTTGAACTCAATGCCGAGCTTAAAAGTCGCGCGGCATTCACGCATAAAGTCAGCCTCTTCTATGCCGAGCATGCCGTTAAAGCGCTGGATTTGCGGGATTGTCGCCTCGCCGACTCCAACTGTTCCAATTTGCTCTGACTCGATGAGAACAATCTCAGTGACAGACCCGACAAATTTCGCGAGCGCCGCCGCTGCCATCCAGCCCGCCGTGCCGCCGCCGGCAATCACAATTTTCTTTATGCGCATGTCAGTCATAGGGTTTTTTACTCAAAATCCAGACACATGTCAGGCGGCAAATTAGCCCGATACGTCCCCAAGAAAAAAAGCCTGCCGGAGGAACCGACAGGCTTGGAATTGCACCAAAAGTTGTTCCAATCGGGAGAAAGGAAATTAGAATTTCTTCGACACTGTGATGTTATAGGTCGTGCCATAATCCTCGCGGCGACTGATGAAGGTGTCGCCATTTGCATTGATTTGGTTTTCTGTTCGGAATGGCTCATCTGTGAGGTTATAGGCTTCGAGGTTGATGCCGAAACCTTCGAGCGCACCTTCATCCCACTCATAACCGATCTGAGCATCGAGAACGGTTTCAGACAGAGCCTGCGCTCCAGTCAAAGAGCCGTCAAATTGCGGTACTTCAGACAAGAAACCTGAACGATGACGTGTATTCAGCCGCGCGCGGAAACCATCACGTTCGTAATAGAGTTCGCCGCTCATCGTTTCTTTCGAATAGCCCGGGATAGAAATATCATTGCCGTCTACTTCAAGGTTTGAGTCCGTGTAAGTGTAAGCCGCATTGATACCAAAACCTTCCAATGCGTCGACAAAATCCCCGAGCGGTAGACGAAGGGCGGCTTCAACGCCTGTTAATTTGGCCTTTTCGATATTGTTAGGACCATTGACTGAGATAAGCGAAACACCTGGGTTAGAGCTCACAAAATCTGAGCCGAGAAGTGCATTGGCCGCTGCGCTACTGTCGATAAGCTCTGAGGAGTCTTGGACATAATCAGCTACGCTTTTGTGGAAGACGGCCAGAGAAATCGCGCCTGCATCGCTGAAATATTTCTCAGCAGCAATATCGAAACTCGTCGATTTATATGGACGCAAGAGTGGGTTACCGCCACCAATACTAATACAGGTCTCATTAACTCTTGGAGACGCAGTGCCATTATATGCATCAGGTAAGCCATCGCCATTTGTGTCAGGACAAAGCGCAGCATTAAATCCAGGCTCAGCACCTGTGCGGAGCTGATCCATGCGCGGACGCGTGACCGACTTAGCCGCGCCGAGACGCAGGAATGTATCTTCCGCAACTTCAAAGCTTAAGTTCGCGCTTGGCAAGAAGTCTGTATAGCTCTCCTCAACAAATGAGGCACCGGCGGAAGAAGACTGGTCAACATCAACAAGCTGGAAACCGATATTGCCGCGAACCGGGACCGATCCGTCCTGATCGATATTGGCCATGACATAGGCAGTGCGGATATCCTCTTCTACCTGCCATTCCGTGTCAAAGTTACCTTTTTCAAGAACATAAGTACCGTTGCTGATAAGGTCTGACGGATCATAGGCTAAGATGTCAAATCCGATTGATCCTGAGTCGGTTTGCCCGATAATCGCAGAAGATGGAACCGCAATTTGACGGGTACGCGCATCGTCTGTTGGCTGGTTAAATCCTGCACCCACGCGGATGAAGTTCTCATCGCTGTCAAAACTCTTTTGGCGCGTTGTTAACAACCCACCGACAACTACGCTGCTAATAAAGCTCTTATCGAGGTCATATTCGACTTCGGCACGAAGCTGTGTCAGTTCGTCTTCGATGCGCGGCTCTTTGATAAAGCCAACCTGGCCCCATCCGCCTGGATCCGTCAGTACGACATTATTTGGATTTGTGTAGTCCAAACCTGTCTGGATTGAGTACTCGCCATTTTCAGGGAATGTATATGTCAGTGTATCAAGCAAAGCCGGATCACGTGCAGGCAAGAGCGCGCCACCATTATCCCAGTCAACTTGGCGGAAGATAAGTCCGCCCGTACCCGCATAAGATTCATAATCAATGTCATCTTTTTCAAGAGTCGAGCGGCTGATATCAACTGTGCCGCGCAGGCGGTCAGTAATGTTAAATTTCGTATTCACGCCAGCATTGAAAATATTGGCCTGCGTGCCCTCTGTATCTGTCCGCAGGATAGGACCTACGCTTGAATAGCTGGCTGAATCAGCAAAGGGTCCGCTACCTGTAACTTGAACTGCATTCGGATCAACACCTGCCCAAATAGCGAGAGGCGTTTCCACGCCACGGAAAATACCGGCATCCTCAAAATCAGAATATGAGACGTCAAATGTCGTTTCCCAATTATCTGTTGGCTCAAACTGTAAAGTACCAGCAACCGATGTTCTCTTAAAATCACGAGAGACAGCGCCTGAACGTGGGTTATCAGACGGAAAACGCGTGCCAGAAGCTGTTGTTCGCAAATCACCTGCGTTCGGCTTCAGCTCACGCGAGAAAAACTGGGTTGGGTTTGATTGATGGGTGATACCCAGAGAGATACCGAATGTACCATCTTCATTTTGGTCAATATAAGACCCGAAGAGGCGGTATCCATCGTCGCCAAAGTCAGGGTTCAATTGACCATTGTCGTTAATCACATATTTCGCAGAGGTGTTTATCTTACGCTCAGAGAAATCAAGCGGACGAACCGTGCGTAGATCAACCGCCCCTGCAACACCGGTTGAAGCCAGACGTGCATCAGGTGTCTTGTAAACAAGCGCTTGCGAGATGAGCTCTGACGGGAATTGGTCAAATTCGATACCGCGATTATTACCAGCAGAAACTTGCTCGCGGCCATTGAGAAGCGCGATAGAGAAGTCTGGGCCTAAACCGCGGATTGAAATTTGCTGGGCACGGCCACGGACACGCTGCGCCGTAACACCGGGGAGGCGCGCAAGTGAGTCGGCGATAGACACGTCAGGGAGCTTACCAATGTCTTCTGCTGAGATAGCTTCGACGATTGATGTCGAATTTTTCTTCACAGCCAAACTGTCGATGATGGACTGGCGAATACCTGTCGCGACAATTTCGTCTCCTGCAAGGTCGAGCTCTGCGTCTTGCGCGATGGCTGCACCGCTCATAGCAAGTGTTAGGGCCGTTGCGGCTGCACTGGCAAGATAGGCCCGTTTGAAATTTGTAGATGTCATCTGTGTTTTCCCTTCAACGACATGCCTTAATGGCGTCTCTTATTCTGTCCAAATCTGCGCAAGACGCAGTTTCGGATACTGTTATGAGAATATCTTTACACAATTTTGCATTATTTTTGCAATTTGTTTTACAATTATTTTTGCAAAATCCTAAAAACTGTTGCAAGAAAGCCACTCAATAACATTCAAGTTATTGTTTTTATTATATTTTAATGTCCATATTTATTGTTAGGGATTTGAGTTGTGCGAAATTTTTTTATGTAAATTTTTACATTGAGCTTTTCTTTTAGATTAAAAGCCCTTAGAAGAACCCGATAAAAGGGACCTAAAAGAAGACTCACCTCATGATTCTGACGCAAAAAATAATATTTACACAAAAAGCATTATTCGGCACAGCCGCCTGCCTTGCCCTTATGGCTTGCCAATCCTCTTCGGAAACGGCGACGCCTAGCACGCCAGCGCAAGACAAGGCCACGACCCAAGCACTGAGCGCGGAAGCTACTGGGAAAGCCATCTTTTCAAATTATTTGACGCGCGCGCCAGAGGACGATGTTGTTTACTTCATGCTGCCCGATCGTTTTGAAAATGGTGATCCTACAAATGATACGGGCGGCTTCCCCGGTGGCAAATTGGACCACGGTTTCGACCCGACTCATAAAGGCTTTTATCACGGCGGAGATCTAAATGGCCTAACCTCACGACTCGACTATATTAAAGGTATGGGCGCGAGCGCCATCTGGCTCGGCCCTATATATAAGAACAAGCCCGTTCAAGGCGGCCCTGGTCAGGAGAGCGCGGGTTATCATGGATATTGGATTACGGACTTTACCTCTGTTGATCCGCATTTGGGCACCAATGCAGAACTAAAGACCTTTGTCGATGAAGCGCATAAGCGGGACATGAAGGTCTATCTGGACATTATTACAAACCATACGGCAGATGTCATCGCTTTCAAGGAATGCCACGACCCAAATTATAAAGGCGATGATAAAGTCACGGATGGTTGCAAATATCGTAGCTTGGCTGACTATCCCTATACGACACAGGGTGACGTCCACGGCCCTGCGATAAACCAAGGCTTTATGGGCGATGAAGACCATCATCAAACGGCTGAAAATTTCGCAAAACTGACGCGGCAGGATTATGCCTACACGCCTTATATCCCTGCCGGAGAAGAGAATGTCAAAATTCCGGCCTGGCTGAATGACGTTAAATATTATCACAATCGAGGCGAAACAACATGGGAGGGCGAAAGCTCTCTTTATGGTGACTTCTCGGGACTGGATGATCTTTTCACAGAGCATCCCCAAGTCGTGGACGGCATGATTGAAATTTTCAAAGGCTGGGTTACAGATTATAAGATGGACGGATTTCGCATTGATACAACCCGCCATGTCAACCCGAATTTCTGGAAACAGTTCCTTCCGGCCCTAAAAGAACATGCTGCCAAAGAGGGCATCCCCAATTTCTATATGTTTGGCGAAGTTTATGACCCAGACCCGGCGGCCTTGGCCCGTTTCACCCGTGTGGACGGTTTTGATCAAGTCCTGGATTTTGGTTTTCAATCCGCCGTTTTTGATGTGGTCAGCGGAAAGACCGGCACAGACCGTTTCGATCGTTTCCTCGACGCAGATTCGCTTTACGGCGAAGCCACAAAGAATGGCCGCACCCAACCCACATTTCTGGGCAATCATGATATGGGCCGTTTCGCGGGTATGGTAAAACTCGAAAACCCTAAGATGAGCCAAGACGAGCTGTTAGCTCGCACGAAACTCGCCCATGGCCTCATGATGTTTATGCGCGGCATTCCCGTCATTTACTCGGGCGATGAGCAGGGCTTTGTCTCTGACGGCAATGACCAAAGCGCGCGCGAAGACATGCTCCCGAGCCGCACGGCAGTCTATAATGACAATGACCTTATCGGTACGGACGCCACAACGGCGGAAAGCAATTTCGATAGGTCACATCCACTCTATCGCTATATCGCCGAGACAGCGGCCATTCGCCAAGCGCATCCCGCCTTATCCCGCGGAGAAATGCTGCCCCGCTTGACGGAAAAAGATGGTGCCCTCTTTGCCTTCTCAAGATTTGATCCCAAGGCAGGGCATGAATATCTCATTGTCGCCAATACAGGAGCAGCTGACCGCTCTATGAACGTTGTAATAGATGCGGGCTCCAAAAATTTGGAAACACTGCTCGGCGATTGCGGCGTGATGAAAACATCAGGTATTGTCAGCTTGGACATCACAGCCTTTGGCCTGACCGTCTGCCGCTCGAGCGCTCCCTCAACACGGTTTGGAAAATAACAATGTCAATCAGTGAAGGCATGAGTAGCGCTGCGCAGAGCTTTGAGGATGAGGACATCGCCCTTCCCGTCCAAAGCCACGATATTGCCTGGTGGAAAGGCGCCGCGATTTACCAGATTTATCCGCGCAGCTTTAAGGACAGCAATGGCGACGGTGTCGGTGACCTTCCGGGCATCATCGAACATTTGGACCATGTGGCCTCGCTCGGCGTGGACGGAATTTGGCTCTCGCCCTTCTTCACCTCACCCATGGCTGATTTTGGCTATGACATTGCGGATTTTTGTGATGTCGATCCCGTTTTCGGGACGTTGGAGGATTTTGACCGCCTGATAGCAAAAGCCCATGACCTGGGCCTAAAGGTCATTATCGACCAAATCTATTCGCATAGCTCAGACCAACATCCATGGTTTGAAGAAAGCCGCGCAAGCCGCACTAACCCCAAGGCCGATTGGTATGTTTGGGCTGATGCCAATCCGGACGGGACACCACCTAATAATTGGCAATCCGTTTTTGGTATGGGCGCGTGGCAATGGGATGCGCGGCGCGGACAATATTACCTGCATAATTTTCTTGTCGAACAGCCGGATTTGAACCTGCATAATCCCGACGTTCAGGAAGCAATTTTAGCGATTACAAAATTCTGGCTCGAGCGTGGCGTGGATGGCTTCCGCTTAGATGCGTTGAATTTTGGCATGCATGACCCAGAGCTGAAAGATAATCCCATTGAAACGGTCTTTAAACGCCTGCCGACACGTCCCTTTGATTTTCAGCGCCATGTCAATTCCATGTCTCATCCAGATATTCCGAAATTTCTGGAACGTATTCGCAGCGTTATCGATGACTATCCTAATCGATTTACCGTCGCTGAAGTTGGCGGCCCCTTCCCCATGGATGAGATGAAAGCCTTCACCCACGGTGATAAGCGTCTTAATTCCGCCTATGCCTTCGATTTCCTCTATGCCGATACACTAACAGCAGAGCTCATTCGAACAACTTTGGCTGAGTGGCCAGGCAGCGCCGGCGAAGGCTGGCCAAGCTGGGCTTTTTCCAATCACGACGCTCCGCGCGCCGTGACCCGCTGGCGCGGTAGCTGTGATGAAGCTCGCTATTCCAAACTATTAGCCGCTGTCCTCGCAAGTTTCCGCGGCAATATCTTTGTCTATCAGGGCGAAGAATTAGGCCTACCCCAAGCCCATGTCGCCTTTGAAGATCTAAAAGACCCCGAAGCCATTACGAATTGGCCGGAGACACTTGGCCGCGACGGCGCGCGTACACCTATGCCCTGGTCGCAAGCCAATCGCTGTGCAGGTTTCTCAACGGAAAAACCCTGGCTCCCTGTCGATGAGCGTCATATCGAGATGACGGTAGCGAAGCAAAATGCGGATAAAAACTCAGTTCTGAATTTCTATCGCGAGATTATTTCCTTGCGCAATGCTAGCCCTGCCCTGCGATATGGTGATATCACCTTTATGGATTCAGACCCTGAACTCTTGCTCATAAAGCGTGATTACGGTTCCGAGATCCGCATATGCGGCTTCAATCTGACGAAGAAACCACTCCCTATATCAGTAGCAAGTAACGTGGTTGCTAATCTGATTATTGGAGAGCCCATGACGGACGGGACGTTGCCCGGCTATAGCGGCTTTATTAGCGCGTCTCTTTAAGCCCCGCAGGATTCTCTCATAATCAGGTCAGTTGGCAGGCGTTCCGAGACCATGTCTTGTGGGTTTGACGCATTCATCAGTTTTGCGACCATCATACTGCCCGCTTTGGACAAGTCTTGGCGAATGGTGGTGAGCGCCGGACGATTATAGCGCGCGAGCAAAACATCATCATAGCCGACAACCGAGACATCCCCCGGCACGGAAATGCCGTGGCGCTGCAAAGCGCGAATAGCGCCCAGCGCAATCATATCACTACTGGCGAAAATTGCGTCAAATTCCGTCCGCCGCGAAACCATCGCATCCACGGCGGCCTCTGCGCTCTCAATTTTAAAATGGGCGGGCGAGACCAAATCAACATCAAGCTCTAGCCCGGCTTCTTTCAGCGCCATGGCATAGCCATCATAGCGCTGTCCGATTTCGGGGGCTTCTGTGTCTCCGAAAAAGGCGATACGTCTTCGGCCCAATCGCGCCAAATGCGCCGTCGCCCGTTTGCCGCCGCGCACATTATCCGTGCCCACAGAGCAATAGCGCTGCCCCGGAAGTTCGCCGCCCCAAACCACAAAACGGGTTGGATGCCCGACAAGACGGTTCAGCCGCTCATGCAGAAAACTTTGCCCCAAAATGATGACGCCCTCAGACTGATTAAATTCGAGCATTCGCGACAGATCATCATAATTCTGCGGCGCAGCATGGGATACCAAAAGATCACAATTACGGTCCCTTGCAGCTTCGCCAACTGCGCCTATCAGCTCTTGGAAAAAGGGGTCACGCAACCAACCCTCGCGCCCCTGCGGCGGCGGGATAATGAGGCTTATGGTGGCCTCGGCTCGGTCCAGTGAGGTCGGCATGGTCGGGCGTAGGTTATAGCCGTTTTTGCGCGCCAAATTCCAAATTTCGCGCTTGGTCTGCTCATTCACAGACGGGCTGTCATTAAGGGCGCGCGACACCGTCGCGATGGAGACCCCTGCGATACGGGCGAGGTCTTCGAGCCTGATTTTCTTGGCCATTCTTAAGAATCTTTCACATCTTTATGTGGAACGAATATCAGTAAGACTGCACCTAATGCCATAATACATCCAGCTAAAATTAATGTGCGAATGGGTTCATTCTGCAGGAATGTTGAGAGTACAGCCCCCATTATAGTCCCGACGACAAGTTGCGGGATAACGATGAAGAAATTAAATATCCCCATATAGGTCCCCATGCGTGATGGCGGCAATGCATCCGCCAGCAAGACATAAGGCAATGTCAGAACACAGGCCCAGACAATACCAATACCTGTCGCGTTAATCCAAAACAGCTCAGGACCCATAAAATAGAGCCCTGCAAATGAGGCGCCACCAATTAAGAGCGCCAACGCATAGAAAGGTTTCACGCCCATAAATTTTGTGAAAAACGGAAGAGCCAGTGCGAAGAGCATCGACACGATGCCGTAAAGCGCAAAAATATCATTCACTGCCAAAGCACCATTACCATAAGCTGTGCTCGCCGTATCAGAGCTTCCGAAATGGTGGGAGGTGATGGCGGGCGTCAGATAAACCCAAAGGATGAAAAAGGCGAACCAAGAGGTGAATTGCACCATAGCCAAACGCCGCATGACTTTGGGCATGGTCGCAAAATCATCCATTAATGTACCGATAAATCCGGGCGCTTTACCAGCTTTGAGCCGTGCTGAATTATAGAGAAACAACCCCCCAAATATCGCAACTAATCCAGCGAAAATGATGAACTGTTTTTCCGTGTTAAATATAAAGACCGCCGCAACCAAAATGGCAGCTAGGGCAAGCGCTATCCCGCCCCAGCGCGAGAAGAAGCTTGGCTCCGGCACGATGCGCGGCGTCTTGCGCAGGGCTGCCATATCGGACTCATCAGCGGCTTCAAAACCTTCCAATTCTTCGGGGGAATATTCCTTAGAGGTCAGCACGGTCCATAAAACCGAGAGCAATAAGAGCAAAGCCCCCGCCGCAAAAGCCCATTTCACAGAAGGCGCAATCGACCCTGCAGCGGCGACATTCTCGGCGCCAAAAAGCCCCATCCATTTAGGCAGTTTTGAGCCAACATAAGTGCCAAGCCCAATGAAAAAGCCTTGCATCGCATAACCTGCTGTCCGCTGTTTTGAGTTTAGATTATCGCCAACAAATGCGCGAAACGGCTCCATGGAAATATTCAGCGCAGAATCTAATATCCAAAGCGACGCCGCTGCAATCCAGAGATAAGGGGAGTTAGGCATAAAGATGAGCGCGATACTCGCCATTAATGCCCCAATCAGAAAGAAGGGCCTACGACGCCCGAACCGACCCCAGGTCCGATCCGACAAATATCCGACAATAGGCTGCAGAATGAGACCCGTCACAGGCCCGGCGAGCCAGAATAGTGCAAGCTTATCATAATCCGCGCCAAGGGATTGCGCGATACGGGAGGCATTCGCATTTTGCAGCGCAAACCCAATCTGCAATCCGAAAAACCCAACAGCCATATTGAAAATGGCCAGCCATGGCAAATTAGGCTTTTGCCGTGCAGCGACGTCCATGTGAGTACCTTAATGCAAATTTATGTAATTTTTACATTTTTTTTACATGAATCCGCGCTCATTGTCGAGCCAATCTTAGATTAAAACGCTAATCATCTGAGGTCCGCTATTCTCCCTTGCAGAAGCCGTCCCCAAACAGATTGTTGAAATATTACTTACCCAAGAATCCAAGAACATGCGAAACTCGCAAAGTATTTTAGGAAGCTCCGTTATCAGGAGCTGTACTATCTCCTTGTGCTACAACCAGCGTAATTGACTGTGCTACAAAATCAATTTTGACTGTTTTAAGTAATTGTTTTATATAGTTATTACTGCGCAGCATCGTGCTGTGTGGGGGCACCACTACTCTCTATTATTACTATCTCTGGATATCCCTAAACCTTGCAATTCCCTCCCTAAAAACCTCAAAATTTTGGATTTAAAGAGTATTACGCGGTTCGGTGCCTGCATTGGGCACCAATTTGCCACTGCAGATAACCAGTTAAGTTACTGAACTTATTTCATTTTTCTAACTGATTTCCTCAATTGGCACCTTAAATCAGTGAAAATTGTGCCACAGCAATTTTTGCAAACGTCTCCGTAACCGCGAAGCATGAGCTTAGTTCAGCCAAATCCTACAAAGTATCGCAATGATTTATTCGTGGTCATTCTTGTGACTTTTATAGAAAGTCATAGGAAAAATTTTGTGAGGGATGCGTCAGATGGGATAATTGAAACCCAGCCGCTTATGATAGTCTTCACCCGGTTTCAATTTACAGGAGGATAGACCATGAAAATTTATGTTGGCTTAGATCTGGGCGTAAATAAAACAGCGCTCTGTTGCATTGACGAAAACGGCGAAAGACTATTGAGAGCCGTTGTGCCCTCAGAACCCGGTCGGATTATTGCGAAACTCCGCACCCTTCCAAATCCAGTGACGATGATTGGCTTGGAAGCCTGTCCCTTATCTGAATGGATTTACGGCGCACTGGTTGATGAAGAATATGAAACCTACTGCCTTGAGACACGCCATACGCAACGCTTTCTATCGAGCCGCCCGAATAAGACGGATAGAACCGATGCTCGCGGTATTGCAGAAATGATGCGCATCGGACACTTCAAGTCGGTTCATGTGAAAAGCGAGGAATCACAGATTCTGCGAGCTATACTCATGGGCCGTCGGCAATTTATGGCTTCGATGCTGCAAATTGAGAATACAATGCGAGGACTGCTACGCATTCGCGGATTGAAACTTGGCAAAGTTCATAGGCTTAAGTTCTGTGAGAAAGTTATGGAAATGTGTGAGGATGCTCCAGAGCTTTTGCCTGCGATTGAGCCCTTACTTGTTGCTCGGAACTCGATGCGAGATGAACTTCGCAAATTGAATAATTTACTTGGGCGAAAATCCCGCCATGATGAAGTCTGTAAACGCTTCTTACAAATCCCTGGAGTCGGCCCTTTAACAAGCCTAGCCTTTAAAGCGACGATTGATGATCCAGCACGGTTTTCCAGTTCCAAAACCGTCCCGGCACATCTCGGACTGACGCCGCGAATTTATCAATCTGGTGAAACAGATAGATCGGGCCGTATCTCAAAATCAGGAGACAAACTTCTACGATACCTTCTTGTCGAAGCCGCCACATCTATGCTGCTCATCTCAAAGAAATGGTGCGCCTTAAAGGTCTGGGGCATTAAACTCTCAGAACGTGTTGGGAAACCAAAAGCCATAGTAGCTGTTGCCCGAAAACTTGCCATCATCATGCATCGCATGTGGCTGACGGGTGATGACTTCAAGTTTGGGGAGGTTCCGGATGGTTTAAGAACAGCCTAACGGACCCAAACGGCTTTGCCGTCTGAGTTCGAAAGGCTCTGGTCAGTCCGTGGCCATCCCTCTGCCGGTTAGTCCGATTTGATCCCTGTGCTAACCTGAGCACGCGCTGTCAGCGTGGACGACCAGTCTATATCGAAGCCCATAATGGAGCGCAGAATTATACGGATGACTCCGAATAGAAGAGCGAATGCAAACGAAAGCAGAGCGATCGTAACCCGAATGGGACAAGACCCCGCGAGCGATAAGCGAAGCGTGGCTTGGTTGAAGGCCGCTTGTCGGCCGGAAATAGAGCGCGGTCGCGCAAGGCGCGGCTGCCCCAAAAAAGCTGCCTAAGAGGAAGAAAAATAAAGCAAAAAACAACGAAAAACCGTGTTGACTACACCAATTCAATTATTGAAGGGATGGAAGCCTAACGGCCAAGACCGCGAAAGCCTTGCGGGCGGGCTTGGTTCACGACAGCCCGGCCTGTAACATTAGTCCAAGGAAATGCCCGATAACGCAGATAAAACGACAGAACTAAGTAAAAGCCTTAATGAAAATCCAGATCGCCATTGCCATCATGCCAAGATTTTCGGTCAAAGAAATAAAGCCCAGAGGCACATTACTGCCGCCGCCCACACAGGCACATTTGATATCACGCTTATCAAGATAGACAGCTTTAAAAACGGACCAGGCCCCGATGCTCCCAACGAATAAAGCAAAAGGTGCTGCAATCAGTCCTGCGAGCCCACCGGCAATCATCATCACACCGGCGCCGCCTTCAATAAAGGGATATACATAGGCGTAACGTACATGACGTTGAGCGAACAGATCATAACCCAAAAAGCCATTCGAAAAGCTATCCAGATCCCGGAGTTTCTGGACGGCCAGAATACACATGGAGATAGCGACAAATAATTCGACTGTGCGGATGGAAAACACTTGCCCGGAGACCAGCCAACTCACGGCGAGAGCCATAAGCGCGGCCATAGTGAAGATCGCGATAATTGGCGTGTAGGTTTTTGCTTTCGGGTCCTTGACCTCTAAGCCAAAATGCTCGCGCAGATCCGTGTAACCGCCAATCCTTTTACCTTCGATAAATGTCTGCGGTGTCGTTTTAACATCATGTTTGGCCTTGAAAGCGTCCTGCTGCTCACGGTTCTCAAGCAAATAATCCTCAACGGCAAAACCTTTGCGCTCAAGCAGGTCTTTGGCTTTCAAGCCGAAGGGACAAATATGTTCCTGCGTCACCATACGGTATAGCTTGGCAACACCGGCGTCAGACTTTTCCTCAACAATCATATCGACGGATGCACTCATTTATTCGTCTCCTGTAAGCTGGCCTTCGACCTCTGGCATGGGGCGGGACGCTGCCTCGATTTGCGTCAATGCGGGGCCTTTAACTTCATATCGTGGATCATCCAGTTCATTTCCATAATCTTACAGCGCCGTGTCAAAGCCTTGTCGATAGAGTTGTATATAATACCCTACAGGGGTATATTCAAGTGTTTTCTAAGTGCTTGTGGGATGGGATCATTCCACCCGACAAACGGCTTCAGGAGTTACAGGCTAATGTGTATGCCCCGCAGGACCTGTGATGGTTGTGGCAAAGAGAATGGCCACAATGACAAGCAG
>JAHDDC010000009.1 GCA_020629545.1 Hellea sp. | reverse complement strand
AGAACTTCGTTGCGACAGAGCTGATCAAACTCATATCAAATAGCGGGGCCCGTCTAGGGCTTTTCCATTTCCGTACCAGCGATCAAAAGGAAGTGGACTTCGTTCTTGAGAAGCCCAGCGGCGAACTGGCGGCTATTGAGGTTAAATCAAGGGGCCAAGTATCCAGTGATGATTTTAAGGGATTAAAAGAGCTGCAGCGATTGACCGGTGATGACTTTAAGTGTGGTGTCGTTTTATATAGAGGGGCAGACATTGTTCCCTTTGGAGAGCGGTTATGGGCTATCCCAATGACCCAGATATGTTCATAATGATCGCTAAAAGGCGCAAATTCCCCTCTTTAAGCTCTGAAAAATTGGAGCAGAGTGTTCACTGCTTCGAACCTGTTTGGGACTCAATTTGGGACACAAACGGGACACAAATTGGGACTCTTTTGGAAATTTTGAAACCTCTATCTTATTGTTTTTATTATATTTTTGGAATCATCAGGAGCACATCGCCCGCTCCATTTTTTCTTATATATCAAACACTTATATTGTGCTCGTGGGTAACACTTCGTTATCCGAACGCGCTAGCAAACAAATAGCAATCTTGGAGGACCCCAAACTCCTCCACTCAAACAGGGCGAAGCTCTTAACAAACCTTTCGCTCTATGGCAAATTTTAGAAAGGAAAGCCATGTTAAGAGAACTAAACTTAAATGAAATGGAAATGGTGTCAGGTGGAACTGATGAAGATGAGGTTGAAGTTACTGGAGCTAATAATACGAGATCCCGGAACTACAGTTTACTACTCTTTTGAATCTAACTACACTTTTATTAATAGTTGGGAAGCTGCGGGGTTACCAGAAGGTGGAGCCGGCATTATAATCGAAGGGCCGCCAGAAGTGTACCAAGCTACTACAACTGAAACCTCGACAGATAACGTTGCCGAAGACTCTAATGCCGAAAGAGAGGCATGTCTTGAGAGCGCTTCCGATGATTTTGATAGAAATATGGGCTTCAATGAAGATGGTAGTATTAGTATTGCAGACGGCACTAATGTGGCTGGTATATTGTATGCTGGTGTAAGAGCGATCTATGATGTGAGCCAATGCCCATAAAATGATTCCGTGCCAATTGTCTTAAGACGATAGGCATGATTCTTTTCCCACTGAAGGACTGAATATGTTTATTAAGCTAACGTATGTGTTCTCTTTTTTCTTTTGCATAATAAATTCATGTCATTCAAAAGAACATACCTCAACACCTATCAGGTTGATAGATGATAATATTCCGACCATATTGGAACAACTGGAATCTTCTCAGTTAGAAAAAACCCCGCTAAAACTTTCATCAAGAGGTGGGTATACAAGCTCCTCGCTTAAAGTCGCTATGAAAATTAAAGCAAATGCTATTCATATGATTGTCGATAACGAGTGCACATCCAACTGTGCCGAAATCCTTTTACCCTTTGCAGATAAAATTACTTTTGAAAAACAACCTATAATCGGCTTACATGGAAATGATTTTTCATATAGGCATTATGTATCAGAGCTAGCAAGTAAAAATCGGAATTTTTGCAACTGGTCTTATTCATATCAAATTGAAAACCAGTTGATTTCGAAAAGCATGCGGACGGACTTTTGGAAAGAACAAATGAAAAGGCTTAAGCCAAGTGTTGAGTTTAAATACGATAACCAGTCTTGTCCATGGCGGCTTTATAACTTTGAAAACCACATGTGGCTTCCAACAAGCCAACAGTTACGAAAACTATGGGGATTGAAATTCTCAGGATCGGTTTGCGCAGATGATTTCGAAAAATGCACTAGCCGGATTAATCAACGTTGGCGCAAAGGCACTCGCATAGTCATCGGCGATGAAGTTTATGTCTCAAAGGGCCGCTAATTGGCCCTCTTTCGTAAAGAAGCCTTAGATCAAAAACGCCGCAAGCTGCACGGCGAAGTGATCCTTGTTCAGCCTGTCAGTTTCTTCGTTATGACGCATACGCTTCTGCAAATAACCCGATAATATTCATCGCCATTGTCGCGCCTGCTAATGCAGTAATCTGGCTGACGTCGTAGGAAGGGGCAACTTCGACAACATCAGCGCCAGCAAGTTTAATACCACATAACCCTCGCAAGATTTGTTGAGCCTCCATGGTTGTTAAGCCGCCCACAACAGGCGTTCCCGTTCCCGGTGCCATGGAAGGATCCAAACAATCAATATCGAACGTCAGATAAACAGGATTATCGGATACAATATTTCGCACATTCTCTATTATTTTTTGAACGCCGAGAGTCCGCACAGCTTCCGCACTGAAAATATTAAAGCCGTGGTCCTCATCATTATAAGTTCTAATACCAATTTGAACTGACCTATCCGGCGCAACAAGCCCTTCTTTGGCCGCATGATAAAACATAGTCCCGTGATTTATTGTTTTTTTGTCCTCTGACCATGTATCTGAATGGGCATCAAAATGAATAAGTGATAAAGGCTCTTCATAAAATTGGGCTAAAGATTTCAACACCGGATATGTCGCAAAGTGATCTCCACCCACCATGAGTGTTTTTGTTCCAAGACTATGAATAACTTTGAACTGTTCCGTAATTTGAACTGGAATATTTTGAGGCTCACCGTGATCAAAATAAACATCGCCATAATCAATCACTGATAAACGCGAAAATGGATCATAGCTCCATTCATGAACGCGGTCCCATGCGACCATAGCAGAGGCTTCACGGACAGCTCTAGGACCAAGTCTTGCGCCGGGACGAGACGTAGTCGCCAAGTCAAAGGGAACACCAACGATTGCCACATCCACATCCTCTAAGTTTTTGCTATACCGACGGCGCGCAAAGCTTAGAGCTCCAGAATATGTTGGTTCTGTTTGAGTCGCGCCACCTTTTTGACGCGTAAAAGCAAGGTCTATTTTTCCGTCAGAGTTTGAAGACATTTATCTATCGCTATTCATTAGAGTTTCAGATGTTACTGCGTTTTTTTTCGTCTGCCACCCATAAAATATACTGGCATTCTACGAGGATAAGACCCCCCAAAACAACGGCTTGAAAAACCTGTGCAAAAATGTATCGCCCGCGATTTACTTGAAGCGACTTAGCGCCAACCAGTGAATTTAGTTTTCGTGATCTGTTAGGGTAATACTAATTTGCCTGTTTCTACCCGGCAAATTTTTCCGATATTTGCTGGAGCAATCCGCCCCAGGCATCGGGCCTGAGTAAGATGGCCATAAATAGCCCTGCCATTGCCCCGCCCAAATGCGCGCCGTGGGCAATCATTGTATTGTCTTTCTGCGATAGATAATAACTTCCGCCAATAAACAGAATTGCCAGAACAATCGCCCACATCGGAATAATGAAAAACAGTAACAGCGTGGCAAAAGGATAGAACAGGCAAAAAGCCAGAATAATGCCCGATGTCGCGCCGGATGCCCCGACAGCACGGTAGTTAGGATTATTGTAATTATCGACATATTCCCAAGCATTGCCGGCCAAAAGCGAAATCACATAAAGCGCGATGAATCCGGGGGTGCCGAGCTCTGACTCTAAAATTTGACCAAAAGAAAACAACACATACATATTGATGAACAAATGTAATTTATTGACGTGCAAGAAGGCCGAAGACACAAAACGTGCCCATTGCTTGCCATGACGGATAGGCCCGACCGCGAATAAATATTTTTGATAAAATTCGCGGTTTGAGAAGCCCAGCAAGCTAATGGCGACGTTCAGCGCAATCAAAATTAAAGTCGCGGGAGCTTGTAAGAGATTTTCCATATCATTTCCTGCCAGACGCTGGGGCAAAAGACCAATATTTTCTCCCGTGACAATATGCACGCCAAATTTCTGCAATTGCGAATAATTCGCACTTGCGCGTTATAGATTCATTCGTTAAACGGCCTCTCTAATTGAGAATGAGTTGCAACAACATGATGTCACATCTTAAATCCGGCGCTGCCTTATTCGCCTTGGCCCTTTCCTGCCAGGGCCAGTTCGCGATGGCTGATGATCATGATGAGATCATCGTCACAGGGCGGTATCTCTATGCGGATCAAATCAATGCTCTTAAGACGCCAACCCCTATTATTGACGTCCCGCAAAGCCTCACAATCGTAACGGCTGATCAAATTAAGCAGCAAGGTTTCACCTCTATTGGTGATATTATTGCTTACACGCCGGGGGTGAATACCTCTCAAGGTGAAGGCCACCGCGATGCGGTTGTATTCCGAGGCGTCAGATCAACGGCTGATTTCTATATCGACGGGATGCGGGATGACGTCCAATATTACCGCCCGCTCTACAATCTCAAGCAAGTCGAAATATTGCGCGGGCCCAATGCCTTGCTATTTGGCCGAGGCGGCACTGGGGGCATCCTTAATCGCGTCACCAAAAAAGGCGTAGTCGGAGAGAGCTTCACGGCTTTTGCGGCTGGGATTGATACATTTGGCGCTTATGATCTTCAGCTCGATACAAATATAGAGGTCAGCGAAACCTCCGCCCTGCGGGTCAATGGATTTTACGAAAAGCTGAATAATCACCGAGATTTCTTTGAGGGAGACCGGATCGGCCTCAATCCGAGTTTAAGAGCGGACCTGGGCTCGAATACAACCCTGAATCTATCTTATGAATACGCTAATCATGAGCAGTTTATCGATCGCGGTATTCCAACAGGGTCTGATGGACTGCCTGTTAAGGCCTTCGCTGATTTTGTATTTGCGGATCCCGAGCTTAACACCACGGAATTTGAAGCCCACTTGTTTAGGGCCAAATTTCAGCACGCGTTTTCTGCGGATCTGAAAGCGAATTTCAACGCCTTTTATGGTGATTATGACAAGCTATATCAAAACCTGTATGTCTCGGGTTATAACCAGGCGATCACGCCGGATCAGGTGACGCTTGATGGATATGTTGATACAACACAGCGCCAGAATCTAACGCTTGCGGGCAATTTGATCGGGGAAATGGATACGGGCCAGTTTCATCATACGCTAATCGCCGGGGCCGAATTTATCCATACCCAGTCTGATCAAGATCGGTTCAACACATTTTGGAATACAACCCAAGACGACAATGAGATTTTCGCGGTTAACCGACCACTGAGCGTTATCAACGGGACGGGAATTAACGCTTCTGGCGTCGCGACATCCAACGATTTTAGCGTTGATATCAATGATGACACTCGGGTCGATATTGATGTTGTGTCCGCCTATATTCAGGATGAAATAGAAATTTCCGAAAAATTTGATATCGTACTGGGCGCCCGATTTGATAGTTTTGATATCACGGTTGACAATGTGGTCGCTGGTGAGGTTCGCAGCCGCAAGGATCAAGAAATTTCGCCGCGTCTGGGGGCGATTTTCAAGCCTAAAGAACAAATCTCGATCTATGGAAGTTATAGCGAAACTTTCCTGCCCCGAAGCGGAGAGCAATTTGCCAATATCAATGGCAATAATAATGCGCTTGATCCGGATACTTACAGCAATATTGAGGCCGGGCTTAAATGGGACTTCGCCCATGACCTTAGTCTGACGGCCGCGTTGTTTGAAATTGAGCAAAGCTCGCCGCAAACCGCAGACAATGACCCGTCGACCTTGGATGTCATCAACTCACAAACTGAGGGTTTTGAAGTCCAGCTACAAGGCCATGTTACAGACCGCTGGTTCATGTCTGGCGGCTATAGCCATTTGAACGGCGAAATCGTTGACCGGAGTGGTCCCACCGGAAATCGCCCCCGAGAGCTCCCAAAGCATCTGTTCTCGCTTTGGAATAGCTATCAACTAACGCATCACATTGGCATCGGCTTTGGCGCGACTCATCAGAGCAGCAGCTATATTAATAACGGAAACACAGCCCGTCTTCCGGCATATACACGATTTGATGCGAGCGCCTTTTATGATGTAAGCGAAGATATCCGCCTGCAAATCAATATAGAAAATCTGAGCGACGAGCTATATTTCCCAAATGCTCACAGCACTCATCAGGTTTCAGTTGGCGCTCCTCTGAATGCCCGTTTCTCCATTAGCGGAACTTTCTAGGACGTTGTCCGTCGAAATTTGTGCAAAAATTTCGGGCAAGGCCCTTCACGTCCATGTCAAAATATGTATAAAGCGCGAGAAAATCGCGTTTCCAAAAAGAGGTAATCCATGTCAGGCTTTTCAGGCCATAATTTTAATGACCGCTTAAAGGCACAGAAAGAAGCCAAAATGGCGATGCTAAAGCGGGCCAAAGAAAGACAGATGGATCCGGAAGTAAAGGCCAAGAAACTGGCTGAACGCGCTGAACGCAATAAACGTAAAGCCGAGCGCGAAGCCAAGCGAGCCGAAGAGAAAAAAATCGAAGAAGCTCGTCTGGCAGCTGAGAAAGCTGAAGCCGAACGTAAGGCGAAGTTAGAAGCGGAAGCTCGCGAGAAAGCCAAGGAAGAGCTAGCTCGCCAACAAAAGGCCCGCCGGGACGCCAAATATGCAGCGCGTAAACAACGCCAGCGCCGTTAGGCCGCTCTCATCCCTTCTGATATTAGCGTTTATATTTTCCTTTGGTCTTGAAGGCTGCGCGGAAGCACTAGAGCGTGGCCCAGAAACCGTATCTGAAAACCATGTCACATCACAAGACCTGTTCTCCGGTGTCTGGGAAAATGACCGCGGTTCACAAGTCACCTTCATCAATCAGAACGGTGTGCTGAGCGGTGTCTATCAAACCAATGTGGGACAGCCCGATAAATCGCAAAAATTTCCTTTGACGGGATTCGCTGAATCCGACCAGATCACCTTTACGGTCAACTTCAAAAACTACGGTTCTATGACCAGCTGGACTGGCCAGTTAACTCAGGACACCAATGGTCCCTATATTCGAACACTTTGGCATCTGACCCGCGACGTTCCAGACCCCGCTGAAGACGATGATCTATGGAAATCCATTACCTCAGGCGCCAGCGAATTTCGCCCGATAGGTCCTTAAACTGTTAGTCCGAGTTTTAGGCCCTCTATACACTGGGCCAATATCCTTTGACGTTTGTTTTCTCTATTTCAAGGACGATAGTTTGGGACCTTTGTCATAGACTAATTTTAAAACGCGCCTAAAAGCGGATAATGAATTTCCGCGATTTCACACTTCTGTTTGCGGTCTGCTTTGTTTGGGGACTGAACCTCGTGGTGACACGGTGGGTTGTTTTCGATGCCGCTGTGCCGCCCGTTTTTTTTGCGGCCATACGCTTTCTGGGCGTTGCGGTCTGTCTCATTCCGTTTTTGCGGCCCATCCCGAAAGATTTAAAGACGCTGTTTCTCATCTCCATGTTTATCGGCGCCGGGCATTTTGCGCTGCTGTTTATCGGTCTGGCCAATGCCGAAGCCTCTGCCGCTTCTGTTGTCGGTCAGCTAGGCGTGCCGTTTTCAACCCTGATGAGCATGGTGTTTCTGGGCGAGGTCATTGGCTGGCGTCGCGGCATTGGCATATTACTAGCCTTTTTCGGCGTGCTGATTATCGCCGTCGACCCGGATAGTTTCAGCGTTTCCTTCGGGCTGATTTATATCGCCATCGCCGCTTTTATCGGCTCGGTCGGGGGCATACTTATGAAATGGATGACGCCTATCTCTGCCCTGCAAATGCAAGCCTGGATTGGCTTGTTTTCATTTGCGCCGCTCTTCGCGCTATCGGCTTTTTTGGAGTCAGGTCAATGGGGTGCATATCTTGCGGGCAGTTGGCCGGTCTGGGCCGCGACCGTGTTTGCAGTTATCGGCGTCTCGGTTTTTGGCCATGGCGCGTTTTATCATTTGATCAAGAAATATGATATTTCGCTATTGTCGCCGCTAACATTGATGACGCCGATTTGGGGCGTCGTGCTGAGTTTTATGTTACTTAGCGAACCCATCACAATGCGCCTCATCATCGGCGCGATCATTTCATTGGGGGGTGTGTTTGTCATCGCCATCCGCCCCAACAAAACCCTGCCCGAGGCCCGCATGGGCAAAAAGCTTGGGAGCGGCGGGTCGTGATACATTTTCGTAAAAATGGGCAGGTGAGTATTTAAACCTTCCAGCCGAAATGCAGGGCGGCAATTCCGCCTGAATAATCCTGCCATGACACGCGTTTAAACCCGGCTGTTTCGACCATGTCGGCGAAGGCTGCTTGTTTGGGAAATTTGCGAATACTTTCGACTAGATATTGATAGCTGTCTTTGTCATCTGCGAGCAGGCCGCCGAGCTGCGGGATAATGTTAAAGGAATAAAGATCATAAATCGTGCGCAGCGCTTGGGTTGGCGGAGTCGAAAACTCCAACACGGCCAGCCGTCCGCCGGGTTTCAAAATACGGTGAAACTCTGACAGGGCTTTGTCCCGGTGGGTCACATTGCGAATACCAAATGCGATCGTCACCGCATCAGCCGATGCATCTTCAAAGGGCAGCATTTCCGCATTTCCGCAGACCCGGCTGATATCCATTTGTGCGTCTTTTTTGGGATCGATTCCGGCCAGTAACATTTCCGCATTAATATCACAGATAATAGCCCGAGCCGGGTCGCCGCCGCGCCGGGCACGGACATCATCTGCGCGCTGAATGAACCGTCGGGCCAGATCACCAGTACCGCCGGCGACATCAATCAACAGCTCTCCAGGCTGTGGATTGATCTTGGTAATGGTCATGTTCTTCCAAACCCTGTGAATGCCTAGGCTCATGGCGTCATTCATAAGATCATAATTGCCCGCCACTGAATCAAACACGCCGCGCACGCGGCCTTGCTTCTCTGCCTCAGGGATATTCTCAAAGCCAAAATCTATGGTTTTATCATTCATGAGAAGGTCTCTACACATCAACTTTCCACAAGACCAGAGGTTACCGGGTCGCAGGAAATGTGTATAGGCTAATCATGATCTGTAATTTTGCGAAACCCTGCCATGCCTGAGCTCCCCGAAGTTGAAACCGTGCGGCGCGGTCTTGCGCCCGTCATGGAAGGCTTTGTCTTTAACGAAGTGACGCTGAACCGGCCGGATCTGCGCTTTCCGTTCGGCGATGATTTTATAGACCGGGTTCAAGGCCAGACCTTGGTTCGCCTCGGCCGGCGCGCAAAATTCTTAGATGCAGAACTCTCTTCTGGTGAGCGGCTGTTCATGCATTTGGGCATGTCCGGGCGGTTCACCATAGATGAAAATGTGCAAGGTGAATTTGTCCATAATCATGGCACGATACCCAAACATGATCATGTCGTCTTTGACATGAGCAGCGGCGCGCGCGTAACCTATAATGATGTCAGGCGGTTTGGATTCATGGAGTTGATCAAACCCGGCGAACCATCACGTCTCGATGATTTGGGCCCGGAGCCGCTATCAAACGCTCTGTCCGGCCCTGCATTGAAAACCGCGCTAAAGGGCAAAAAAAGCCGGATCAAAACCGCACTACTGGATCAGCGTATCATAGCCGGGCTCGGCAATATTTATGTCTGCGAGGCTTTATACCGCGCCCGCATTTCGCCGAAACGTGTGGCGGGACGGCTGACAAAATCGGATACTGATACCCTGACCCGTCACATCAAGGACGTGATCCGCGAAGCTATCGACGCAGGTGGCAGCAGTCTACGAGATTTTGCGAATACAGATGGCGACTTAGGATATTTTCAGCACAGCTTCGATGTCTATGGCCGCGAAGGGGAGCCCTGCGAAAATTGCCTATCCGCCATTATAAGAATTGTCCAAACCGGGCGTAGCACATTTTATTGTAAGACTTGTCAGCGCTAAACACCTTCAGAAACTATCGCTGCTCTAGTCGGTAAAGCATGTGCGATCATGCCCAGAAAAAAGTAAGGCAGCATTTGGTTCACGACGGACCATTCCTGTAAGATATAATGCCCGATCAGCAAGGATGCCATAAATCCATACCAGGCCCATATCGTATATTTCTTGAGCGCGGTCACCAGCAAGGCTAGACCAAGACTTATCTCGATGAAGGGAATAATTGTTAGATAGCTGTCGACCAAAAATTGCGGCGCGTTGAGCCGCAGGTCAGAATTAGAAAATAAACCAGAATAGTATGTCTTAAATCCGCCATTGCTGAATAGCTTACTTATTCCAGCGGTCAGCAGGATAAGTGCCATTAATCCGCGCGCAACCCATTCGATCTGGTTTAGATTATGTGTTTTTATCATGGGGCTGAATATCCTTTGCTAGTATCACCCTCTTCATATGCTGCGGCGGTTTGTGCGCCAAGCTGCCCGAGCACGGTAAAAAGTTGTTCGGGGTCTGAATGGCGCATTTGAGCCACTTGCAGTTCCAAGCCATCGGCGAAAATTAATTCTTTTTGGCCCGCTCTTACGGCTGACAAGATCGCAGCGGCGCAATCCATCGGATCATCACCTTGTTGAATATTCTGATCTTGTTTATCGAATTTTTGGCCGTCACCTGAGAGGGCATTGACGTCCACATTTGTCGCAACTGAGCCAGGGAGGACATTCAAGACCTTGATATTGTGGGCGAGTTCCACCTCAGCCCGGAGAGCGTCCATATATCCAATCAGGCCATGCTTGGCGGCGCAATAGGCCGTTCGGAGCGGCGCGCCAATGCGCCCGGCGACAGAACTAATGGCAATGATCTGTGCGCCGCCGGCTTTGGCCATTCGAGGCAGATTGTGCTGGGTCAACCAGATTGGCGCGAGCAGATCAATATTGATCAGATCCGTATAAACCTGTGGATCCGTGTAGAGGGCCAGACTGCGCTGACTGACCCCAGCATTATTGATTAAAATATCGACTCTGCCTTGCCAGTTCCAGGCTGTCTCCACATGTTTTTCCAGATCATCAAAATCTGTGGCTTCAAATGGCAGGATGAACGCGTCTGTAGTCAGGCCGGATTTGACGCTTTCCAGAGCTGCAATACGTCGTCCGGATAATATGACCCTGGCGCCGGCATCAGAAACCGACTGGGCCAAGGCCTTCCCAATCCCGGATGATGCGCCTGTTACCCAAACGGTTTTATCTTTGAAATGATCCATTATATTCCCCCAATAGAGAAGAGGAGTATAGGGTAGGGGTTTTGATCACGAAATAAAAAAACCCGGCCTAAAGCCGGGCTGTTTGAAATATACGCGAAGAAACCTATTGCGCGGGGTAAACGATTGTAGGGCCCAGATTGGCCAAAACTTCCCTGGCATTAAACGTATTGTCAGCTCCGGGCACACCACCACGCCCGAACACAACTTCGGCCGTCGCGCGATATTTCGTGGTTTCACGCACATTAAAGTCGTTATGGAACGGATCATTGGCATAGCCCATAAACCCGAACCCGCGACTCCGATAGGGTCGGCGAAAATAGCTGAAACGATCAAATGCGCTCCATCCTAAACGCGGCCTAAAGAATGAATAGCGGAAATAAGGATCATATCGCCCGAGACCATAATTATAGGCTGGACTGATATTGACCCGAGAATTTTTTTCCGTATCGCGATTGACGAGGGCAAAGGTATCAAAACCACGTTCAACGGCCATCTCGGCCGCGCGATATATCATGTAATTTTCAACTGTATCCCGATCCGTGAGTGAATTGCCGCCAAACGTAATACGTGCGCGGCTGTTGTCGAGCATGGTTTGGGAATATCCGTCATAGCCACCAGGCTTGGATGCGGGTTGATAAGGTGTGGTCGATGCGCAGGCTGTTAGAACAGTAACAGACGCAGCCAAAACCAGATGACGCAAAGCTTTCATCGCAGGTCTCCTTTAAGAGGATAGGGTTTCTGTTAGCATTCCGTCCCTGAACGCATGCTGAAAACATGGGAATTTATATCATATTTTCAATTAAAACTGCTGTAATTATTGTCGACTAGCATGTTGGATAACGATTCTAATGTGGACTGAGTGTCATAATACCCTGTTTCAGCCGGCATTTGACCCGAGCCGAAAGCAACTGTCGCTGACAAATTAAGTTGTTGGGCAAGTTGAGTTGTACCCTTACGGATATTGCTAAAAGGACTTATAGTGCATTTACTGTTTGTAGATGTTCTAAGGGGCGTCGTCATTAGACGAGAGCCATCGAAACAATCAGTGCTTCGTGTCGAGAATTTCACGCCTGTATCTACCGGCGACCGAACTAAACGAGATTTTTTCGTCGTTGGATACATGTTGGGGTCTTTGATTTGGAAATAAGATGCATTTTTCTTATTTGCCATGTTTGCGGCTTGAAACAAAAAATAGTGTTGAAGGTTTTGAGGGTTGTCGAAATCTGAACTCTGCGCATTCATTTCAATAGCGCTACTAGAAATCGTTTTTGTAGAAGTCTTAAATTTACTGTCTAAATCACTGACTGGATCTACTATTTGAGTGGTCGTACATCCCCATAGGACGGCGGTCATAGCGAAGCTCAAAGTCCATACAAATTTCATCATTTCCTCCTCAATTGTTTATAAGCGTTATCATATCACAATTTTATCCAAATTGCAATTTCAGCGATTTCAAACGGTGAGAGTTTGTTTTAGACAGGGAACTTTTAGGATTTCCAGGTCTTAAAATATCGGAGAGCCCAAAAGGTTATAAATAGCGCCGAGAGTATCGATATCCCGGCAAAGACCTGCATTTTGGGCGCATAGCGCAGCAGGTTATAAGACAATACAAACCACGGTAAAACCAGAAGCAGGGTGATGACTGCCCGGTATCGCGGCAAAGGCTTATGGATAGCTCGGCGGGCGTAAAACGCAATAATAGCCAAAGGAATATAGGCCAGTGCGCCGGCCCCAAAACAGATTGCAAATGCGGAGAGTAAATGAACCGCACCCGTATCATTTTCGGCAAAACCGGCAAACGCAAAGGCGCTTATGCCCAGCGAAACAACTGCAAGAATAATAGATAAAATAAATACAAGACGCGAATATAGATCTGTAATCGGCCTCGCAGCTGGGATGGCGTTGGCAATCGGTCTCAGCATGTCTGGATCATGACCGGCCGAGTTTTCGTTGCCGGTTTGATTATTCACCGCGTTGATCCGGCTCGTGGCTTTTGGTGATTTTCAGTTTTTTAATTTGATTGCGCTGACGATCTAGAACTTCAAAGCGATACCCATAATAGGAAAAAGTCTGACGTTCTTCCGGAATGGTTTGGCTTTCATGAATGACGAGGCCGGCAATGGTGACAGCTTCATCGTCTGGCAGTTTCCAGTCCATGGCCCGGTTTAGATCTCGGATCGGAATGTCGCCAGCAATTGTTATGGACCCATCACTATGGCGTTCAACCCCTTCTAATTCGTCATCATATTCATCCTGAATGTCTCCGACGATTTCCTCTAAAATATCTTCGAGAGTGATGACTCCCATCAAAGCCCCATATTCATCAACAACAATGGCGAAATGTTCGCGTTTCTGCTGAAAGGCTCTGAGCTGTTTCACAACTGATGTTGTTTCCGGCACAAACCATGCATCTCGGCAGATCTTAAGGATATTCATGCCGGTAACATCGCCGTCGGTTTTAGACATCGCCTTGAGCATATCTTTGGCATGCAGGACACCAACGACATTATCTGGATCATCTATCCATACCGGTAGACGACTATGTCCACTCTCCAAGACATCTTTCAAAATTTGTTCGGGCGGCAGACCGCCATCAAGCATCACAATGTTTTTGCGGTGAACCATCACTTCTTCGATGGTTAACTCGTCAAGTTCCAATACGCCGATGATCCGGTCCCGAGAACTTTTGGCCACACCACCTTCCTGGTGATGGAGATCAACCGCCCCGCGGATTTCATCGGCTGCTGTCCAAGGGGAAGCATCACTGTCTATCCCGAAGCGCCGCAGGACCCAGTTGACGATTACCTGCACGACAAAGACTATGGGGGCAAATATAGCGACAATCATATTGACCGGACGAGACACCATAAGTGAAGCTTTGTCCGGGCGCGTAATGGCATAAGTTTTCGGCAGGACTTCCGCAAAAATCAGGATCAAAACCGTCATGACAATGGTTGCGTAAATCGATGCCCATCCACTATCCCCGAAAAGCTGCGTCATAACACCGGCCATCAATACCGAAGCGCCAATATTGACCATATTATTACCGAGTAATAAGGCGCCGATTAAGCGCTCGCGCCGAGCGAGTAATTTGGCGACGATGCCGGCAGCTTTATTGCCGTCGCGCTCTGCCGCGTGTATGCGCGCCCGCGAGGCAGCCGTCAGGGCTGTCTCGGATCCTGAAAAGAATGCCGAGATAAATAAAAGCGCGAATACCGCCAACATAGGAAGGAATACGGCGGGGTCTTTCAAGGTTTCAATCATGGGTCTTTATATCAAAGTTTTCAGATATTGGCGAACGGTCTCGGTCGAAGCCCCTTTTTTTACGAAGGCTTCTCCGATCGCGCGGGCCAGGATCAGTGTGAGTTGGCCGCTTTCATTTTTTTTGTCTTGGGACATATGCTTCATTAGCGCATCTGTATTGCTCAGCCAGGTCTGGCTGTCTTTGATCGCGTTCAGCCCCAAATCATTCATATGGTCTGTAACCCGCCGGGCATCTTGCGAAGGACACAATCCCTGGCGCGCTGAATATTCGAACGCCATTTGCATGCCAGCGCTAACACCTTCGCCGTGCAATAGATCGCCGTTATAACCGGCTTCGGCCTCCAGGGCATGGCCAAATGTATGCCCCAGATTGAGAAGAGCCCGCGCCCCCCGTTCCTGTTCGTCCTGCGCAACGATTGCGGCTTTCATCATACAGCTGGTCGCGATGGCTTCTGACATGGCGTCGGGGTCAAGAGCCAGAACTTTAGATCCGTTTGTCTCCAGCCATTTGAAAAATTCCGCATTCCCCAAAAGCCCATATTTCAAGATTTCCGCATAACCGGCTTTAAGCTCGCGCTCCGGCAACGTCTTCAAAACATTAATATCTGTGAGAACAAAAGACGGCTGGTAAAATGCCCCGATCAGATTTTTGCCCTGCGGAACATTGATAGCTGTTTTTCCGCCCACCGAGCTATCGACCTGTGCCAGTAATGTAGTTGGGACCTGAATGAATTTGCAGCCGCGCTTATATATGCTGGCCGCAAATCCGGTAAGATCGCCAATGACGCCCCCGCCAAAGGCAATCAAACAATCATTGCGGCTTAATTCGCGCTCAAGCAAATCGTTCAAAAGGCTTTGTAAAACGGCAAAGCTTTTCTGACTCTCCCCGCTAGGAAGGACGGTAACAGCAATATCGGTTTCAAGGGAATACAGCCTGTTTTTGTAAAGGTTGTAAACAGTTTCATCCGTCACGACATGTACGCGGCCATTGCCTATTGTCGCGGCTAAATGTTCACCCAGATCAAGGGTCAGATCTGTACCGATCAGAATATCGTAACTGCGCGCCCCTAGGTCGACCGTCACAGTCCGCGGCGTCTCGATCATTTCGCTATCCTTTCAGCATTGTTGCTGGAGGCCGTTGCGCCGGACGTCTGACTTTTGTTTTGGGCTTTGTAATAGCGCTCAACATAGCGAATGACTTTGTTGACTGTGCGGATGTGAGGACCTTTGGCGATGGGAACAGTAATATGGGCCTCAGCGTAAATAGGATAGCGATGGTCCATGAGCTCTTGCATTTTGGCCCGCGGGTTTTCAACCTGAAGCAAAGGCCGCGTATCTTTTCGGCTGACACGTTCCATAATAGTTTCAAAATCGCCTTTCAACCAAACCGTCAAGGCATTGTCTTTGAGTATCTGACGTGTGTCCTCGGGGATGAATGCCCCGCCTCCGGTTGCGAGAATTAAGGGCGAACCATCTAAGATGCGTTCTATCACCCGTCTTTCGCCGGCCCGAAAATCAGCTTCGCCATGATCCCGAAAATAGCCGGCAACGGTTCGGCCAGAGGCTTCTTCAATTTGTTCATCTGAATCATAGAACGGCACGCCTAACCGCCGTGACAGGCGGCGCCCCACCGTTGTCTTTCCAACTCCCATCAACCCAACCAGGGCAATGGGACGAGCGCGCAAGGCGCGATTTACCGGCCGCATAATGTGCCTATTCCTGTTTTTCGGGAGAACCAGTTTCGGTCCGCCAAGTGAAAATTTTTCTTACTATGTCGGCAAAAGCGTCTATGCTCAAGAGGAAACAAGATTCAATGGATCTAAAGATGAAAAAATTAGGCGCTTTATTATTTATTCTTTTGCTGATTGGCGGCGCGGCTTTTTTGTGGCTTTTGAGCCAGAGCGGGCCGGACAATGCCAATAGTGAGGTTATCACCGTCGACATCAAGGACACATTCGAAAAGTAATATGAGACACTTACTCTTATCCGCCGCATTGATTTTAAGCGCCGGGCAAATGGCACAGGCGCAATCCATAGAGGTCAGCGAACTTGGGAGCGCTCAAGCATATGAACCGGGCGCCATATCAATTGGTAGCGCGGCGCTGGGGAATAGTCTTTGGCAGGGTACAAGCGCGGAAACATCCGAGGCGCTCATCAACAAACTTCCGGATCATTACAGATATTCGGTTGCCAGGGATTTGGTGCGCTCAGCGCTTCTATCGCCCGGAGCGCCTCCCAGTAATGATGAAGATAACAGTTATGCCGCGAATCGAATGAACGCTGTGATCAAGCTGGGCGAAATGGGAGCGGCACGGGACATTGCCAATCGCACAAGCGGACTTGCAAATTCACAAAATTTGAAATCGGATATGGCGTTACTATCGGGTGATATAGCGGGGGCTTGCGACATCTCTGATTCAATTCAGGACGCTCGCTCTGAAAGCTATTGGATGAAGCTGCGCGCATTTTGTCATGCGGAACGGAGCGAAACGGCGGCCGCAGAAGTCACATTAGACCTTCTGAAAAGTTCCGGTCATTCCGATAAGGGTTTTGAACAGCTCATGCTCCCCATGATCGGCGTACCAGGCATGCCAGACCTGACCGAAATTGACGCTTCGCCGCTATCGATTGTGATGATGAATAAGTCGGGATATCAATGGCCGGGCGGAACAACGCCGGCTGTGGCTGCAGCCCAGATGGCCTATAGCAGTGTCGCGAGCCCGGATGATCGGCTCAAGGCCTTATTCGCGGCCGGGAATGCTTTGTCTGATGCGCAAATGCGCGAGATTATCGCAGGGTTAAATGTTGAAGGTAATGCCGTTGAAGAGGCTTTGGTTGGCGGCCTGGCGGGCCAGACAACCACGCCCAACCTGGATTCCGCACTTAGTGATAAGTCCGCAAAAGGATTTAGTCAGCTTTTGACACTGGTCGACAATGGCGGCGAGGATCGGCAATTGGCCCTTATCGAATTATTACGCCGCGCCGAGGCGGCGTCAGCCTTGCCGCGTTTTGTAGATTTGTTGGAATCGTCGCTATTGACCCTGTCATATTCAGATCTCAAGCCCGGCGACATACCGCTTATCGCGCGCACTTCGGTTCTGCGCTCTGATCTTGGCGCTTTGCAGCAGATTTACACACAGCTCGAAAATGACTCTCAGTCTCAGGACCGAATAGCTCTGGCGGCTGACGCACTCGGAAATGGGTTTTTCGGTGGATCTCTGGGAACCGATATTGATAGCCGGCTGGAAAAGCCCGGTCAAAAGGCCCGGGCGCTGCGCGATGCGCTGATTGCCCATGCGCTGGGCGCAAACCTGTCTGACTTCGCTTTGACCGCCCTGAATAAAAAAGCTGTGATCGGGCGGATCAGCGGCGATATGGTCGCGTTTGAAGCGGCTGTTCGTAACAGAGCTCAAGCCGAAGCCGCTCTCCGCGCCGCGCTTATTTTAGAAAATGCAGGGGAGGGCAAATTATCAGACGGGACAATTTTCGTCGTGATCGATGGGCTCTACCGCGCTGGTCTTACAGATCAGGCCGCGCAGTTGGCAGCGGAGGATTTTCTCTCTGGATTACCGGGTTAACCCGTGAATGCGGCGCGTTCAATTGACGCCTTTCTAGAGATGATGCAAGCAGAGCGGGCCGCATCAGATAATACAATTGCGGCCTATCAGCGGGACTTGGATGGATGGCAGTCCGCGCTAACGCAATCAGATTCCGATCTCGTTACGGCTCGGACGGAAGATCTTGAACAGGTTCTGAGCCTTTGGGCAAAAGCCGGACTCGCGCCATCGACGGGCGCGCGCAAATTGTCCGCAGTCAAACAATATTTTAAATTCCTGCAAATGGATGATCTTCGCAAAGATAACCCGGCTCAAAACCTTAGGGGCCCAAAACAAGGGCGCCCGCTTCCTAAAATTTTGTCAGAAGCCGATGTCGATAAATTGTTCGAAGCCGCGTCAAAAGATCAAAGCCCGAAAGGGATAAGGCGCCTATGCCTGCTTGAAATACTTTATGCAGGCGGGCTGCGGGTTAGCGAACTGGTTAGCCTTACTGTTCGCGGCGTTCAAAGACGTGATGGCTGCCTTATGATCAAGGGTAAAGGCGGGAAAGAGCGGCTCGTCCCGCTCACGCCGCCGGCATTGGATGCGATTAAAGACTGGTTGAAGATACGCAAGACGACATTACCGGATAAAATTGAGGCCAAGGAGAGAGCGGAAAAGTTCCTGTTTCCGTCATCATCCAAATCCGGCCATATGACCCGAGAACGCTTTGCTCAAATTCTCAAGGACCTCGCAATCGAAGCGGCTCTTCCGCCGTCTAAAATTTCGCCCCATGTTCTGCGCCATGCTTTTGCGACCCATTTGCTAGCAAACGGCGCGGACCTGCGCAGCGTCCAGACCCTGCTCGGCCATGCCGATATCGCCACAACGCAGATTTATACCCATGTTCTGGACGAACGGATGAAGGCTCTGGTATTTGATATGCATCCCCTAGCAGAGAAGACGTAATTAATAGTCAGGCCATAACGTATTTAATGACGTTGGCAGAATATTATATTCGTAAGGCAGATAGAAAGCGAGGCTCAGATCACCGCTTCGGGCCCATTGCACTTCCCCATCTATGCCCGTGATCACAGCCCGGTAATCTGGTCCCAGCGTTGAGGTCACGTCCTTTATCTCGGCAAGAACAAGAGATAAAACCTCTTTACGGTATTGATAAGGATTGACGACACTGACGGAAATTTCATCGCTGGCTTTGATTTCAGTTCTGCCAACCTCTTCGATGTTTTCGACAAATGATCCAAGTTTGGTCGCCAACTTATAAGAATCCGCGACCGTATCCGGAATAGCGGTTTTCACCTTTAGAAACGCAATTGATGTATCAGGACGCGCGCCGCCGCGAATCCCGGTCCGAAAGTTTTCCCGGCTCATCGGCCTAACCAAATCATTCTCACCTATAATGCTGAGTTCAATGCTGGGGTCTGCCGCGGCCGCTTCAATGATGTTATCAACAGTGTCTGATATTTCCTTCATACGCACATCGAGACCGCGGGAATCATTTTCGATATCGACCTCAAGCAATAAAAAGTCACCGCGTTTCTCAAGCACTATACCCGGGGCCGAGGCCTGCCGTTTTGTTGCTGTGACAATAATCTCATCGGCTTGGGCCTGTGCGATCATTGGTAGACTGACAACCCCACATATCAACAAGCTCATGACTAATTTACGCATATTCACCTCCCAATTCAGGATGATTGTAACAAATTTGGGCTAATTCTGATACTTTAATTTAAGCGCCCTGAATGCTTGCGCTTATGAATGGCTTTGCTATGGTGCGGCGCCTCAAAAAGAGCGCCCATAAGGACTATTGCATGCCTCGTACCTATTTGGATTTCGAACGGCCTATCGCCGAGATCGAAAGCAAAATTGAAGAACTCAGCGCGACCGCAGGTCCTGAATCTGCCGATGTGAACGCGCTCAGGGAGAAGTCCGACAAGCAGCTCAGAGCCATCTACGACAAAATTGGGGCCTGGGAGAAAACCTTTGTCGCCCGTCATCCGGCGCGTCCGCATTTCAGCGATTATATTTCTGGTCTTCTATCGGATTTTACCCCGCTGGCCGGAGACCGCAAATTTGGGGAAGATTTTGCCTTGATGGGCGGACTCGGCAAGATAAGGGGGCAGAGCGTTGTCGTATTGGGTCACGAAAAAGGTAAGGATACGAACAGCCGGGTCAAACGTAATTTCGGCATGGCTCAGCCAGAAGGTTATCGTAAAGCAGTCAGGCTGATGGATATGGCAGAGCGCTTTGGATTGCCTCTGATCTCTTTTGTCGATACGGCCGGAGCCTATCCGGGACGCGGCGCGGAAGAACGCGGTCAGGCCGAAGCCATTGCCCGGTCCATTGATCGGGGGTTATCACTAAAAGTTCCGTTTCTCACAATCATCACAGGTGAAGGGGGATCTGGCGGAGCGGTGGCTATCGCAACAGCAGACAAAGTCATGATGCTGGAGCATTCGATTTATTCGGTGATATCACCGGAAGGCTGTGCGTCGATATTGTGGCGCGATGGCGCGAAAGCCAAAGACGCGGCCAAGGCCATGAAAATCACGGCTCAGGACCTCAAAGAACTAGGCGTGATTGACCACATTATTGAAGAGCCCCTAGGCGGTGCTCACCGGGCGCCGGAGACCATGGTCAAAATGGTCGGCGCGCAAATTATGACCGCCCTGGAGGAATTTGGCAGCCTTGCGCCGGAAGATTTAATCCGTAAGCGCAAGGACAAATTCCTCAATATCGGGCGGTCGCTTTTATAAGTTAAGAGCCTTCTTTTATAAGGTAAACGCGTTGGGCCTAGAAACCGGCTGAAATGCCCGCGCCGAAGAAAAACTTGTTATCAGTAAATTCGACGATGTCGCGGTCAAGATCGACCTCATCCAGAAGGCTGTCTTCTGATGACAGAGCATAATTAGCCCCGACATAAGCTGACACATCGTCGGTAAAAGCGTGACTGACGGCTGCGGAGAGCTGCCCATACTCATAGCTGAATCCATCGCCATCCACGAGACCGGCCGTGAGGCCAAGATCAAGAGATTGTTTCTCGCCAAGCGGTACGGAGTGGCCAAGGCCGCCTTCAACTGTGAAAGCTTCCAGAGTTAGGTCGTAGTAAGCCGTTACGCTTGGGCTTAGTGTCGTATCCAGTGATAGGCCGCCGTAAACTTCATAGGTTCCGGCCGCCCCGTCTTCAGTCTCAAATAGGCCGCCGCCTTGCGGATAATGATAATAGGTGACGCCAACATCTGCGCTAAGTGTATCGGATAGTGAAAATCCGTAACCTGCATAAAGGTCTAGTTCATCTCCGGCGAAGATCGAGGTTTCTCCAATACCTGTTGATGCCCAGGCGCCCGCGTAAAAGTCGCCAGACGCTATTTCGACACCCGGCTGAATGGCGCTCTCGGCCAGGCTGACCCCGCGAAACACATAATCAGTTACATAGTCGATTGAGGTGGATACACTGACATCCCCTGCGCTAGCGGTAGGGGCTACCATAGCGATGGTTGATGCAAGTAAAGCGGCTTTCAATAATTTTTTCATTTCTAACTCCTGAATATGCTCAAAGGCACGGGTTTGCCGCGCCTAAAAACCGTAAATTCGGAGTCAGTTCGACTCATTGGTGATGAAAAAAGCCGCCTTGCAAAGCAAAGGCGGCTTATTGTGCGTTCGTGATAAAAAAATGTGCGTTTAGGCTTTGCCGTGACAGTGTTTGACTTTTTTACCTGATCCGCAAGGACAAGCTGAATTGCGGGACACGCCTTCCAAAGCGGCTAGATCAAACCCGTCGGCGGCAGTTTCAGCCGCCGATCCGCGGCCTTGATTCATCATTTCCATTGGTGATCGAGCCACAGGCGGTTGCTGACGGGTTTGTCCCGCTGACGGTCCTTGCTGCGCCTGTTCTTCCATTTGGGCTTGTTGACGCTGAATCTGAACATTGATCAAGAGCCGGTTGATTGCTTGCGTAACACCTTCTCTGAGATCACTTAGTAGCTTATCAAATAGGGTAAAAGCCTCGGATTTATATTCATTCAGAGGATCTCTTTGCCCATGAGCCCGAAGGCCAATAACTGATTTGAGGGCATCAAGATGCTGCAAATGTTCGCGCCAATTCGTATCGATAACTTGTAACAAGACCTGCTTTTCCGCATTCCGGTATTGATCTTTATCGACCGTCGCAGAGAGTTCAGCGACCATTTTGTCTGCCGTCCCGCGCAGGCGCTCGAGCATTTCTTCATCGGCGATGCCTTCTTCGCTGGCCCATTCACCGAAAGGAAGGTCCATGAGCATAATCTCTCGCGTTTTTTCTGAGAGGCCTTCAATATTCCATTGTTCGGCAAAGGCTTTCTTTGGAACATATTCTTCGATCAGGTCTTCGCAAACTTGATGCCGGAAGTCTTCAATGACATCAGAGACATCATCGTCTGTCATAAATTCAAGGCGTTGTTCAAAAATTGTCTTGCGCTGATCATTCATGACGTCGTCATATTTGAGCAGGTTTTTCCGAATGTCGAAATTGCGGGTCTCGACTTTAACCTGGGCGCGTTCTACAGCCTTGGTCATAAATCGGTTTGTCAGATTTTCACCTTCTTCCCAGCCCATTTTGCCCATCATATTTTTAAGGCGATCGCCACCAAAAATACGCATGAGATCATCTTCGGTTGAGAGATAAAATTTAGAGCGACCCGGATCGCCTTGTCGCCCGGTTCGGCCGCGTAGCTGATTATCGATCCGGCGGCTCTCATGCCGCTCGGTTCCCAATACATATAGACCACCGGCCGCCAGGGCCTGTTCCTTCAGAGCCGCAATTTCCGTGGTAATATTGTCTTCTATTCTAGACTTTTCGGCATCAGTCGCCGTTTCAGGTATTTCCATTTCCAGGCGCATTTCAAGATTGCCGCCCAGCTGAATATCCGTTCCGCGGCCAGCCATATTGGTTGCGATGGTAATTGTTCCCGGAACGCCGGCTTGGGCGACAATTGTCGCTTCCTGTTCATGATAACGGGCGTTAAGGACCTGATGTTCGATGCCCGCTTCTCCGAGCGCCGTGGATAAAGCTTCGGACTTTTCGATAGAAACTGTCCCGACCAATACAGGTTGCCCGATTTTCTGGCATGACCTGATTTCTTCGATTATCGCCCCGAACTTCTCACGTTCGGTCCGGTAAATGACATCTTCCTCGTCAATTCTCTGGATGGGACGATTGGTCGGAATAATCAGCACATCAAGACCGTAAATGTCATGAAATTCAGAAGCTTCGGTTTCGGCCGTGCCTGTCATGCCTGATAGTTTGTCATAGAGACGGAAATAGTTTTGCAGGGTCACCGATGCGAGTGTTACGTTCTCGGGCTTGATTTCGACCTGTTCTTTGGCTTCGATTGCCTGATGAAGACCTTCTGACAGACGTCGACCATCCATCATTCGGCCGGTAAATTCGTCAATCAGAACAACTTGGTCATTCTTGACGATGTAGTCCTTATCTCGGACAAAAATTTTGTGGGCTTTCAGGGCCTGATTGATGTGATGAACGATCGTGACATTATCGATGTCGTAAAGACTTTCGCCTTTTAAGAGGCCTTCTGCGCGCAGAATAGCTTCGATCTCTTCATTTCCTTTTTCGTTGAAGCTGGCCGAGCGCTGTTTTTCATCCAGCTCATAGCCTTCTTCCGATAGTCTTGGAATGATTTTGTCTATCGTCGTATAAAATTCTGACCTGTCATCCGTTGGCCCGGATATAATTAGAGGAGTCCGGGCTTCATCGATCAAAATAGAGTCGATTTCGTCGATAATTGAATAAACATGCCCGCGCTGCAGCATCTCTTCCAGGGAATATTTCATATTATCCCGCAGATAATCGAACCCAAATTCATTATTTGTGCCGTATGTGATATCACATTCATAGGCTTGTTTACGAGCCGGGTCCCATGGCTCGTGATTATTAATGCATCCGACGGTCAGACCTAGAAAGTTGTAGATCTTGCCCATCCATTCCGAGTCGCGTCGTGCCAGATAGTCATTCACTGTCACAATATGAACACCCTTACCGGTTAAGGCGTTCAAATAGGCGGCGAGGGTGGACACCAGAGTTTTACCTTCGCCCGTTCGCATTTCGGCGATTTCGCCCCGATGGAGCGTAACGCCGCCGATGAGCTGTACGTCATAATGCCGTTGACCCAAAGTCCGCTTGGCGGTTTCCCGAACGGTTGCAAAGGCCTCTGGGAGCAGATCGTCTAACGTCGCGCCGTCTGCTAGCCTTTGACGAAATTCTTTCGTTTTGTTTTGAAGGCCCTCATCCGATAGACTCTCGAACTCTGGCTCCAGCGCGTTTATCGTATTGACGAGCGGACGCATTTTTTTGAGTTTCCGGTCGTTCTCTGTGCCGAAAATTTTCTTGGCTATGCCGAGCATGTGATCTCCTGACGAATATACTTCGCCTAAATTCTTGAATTCTTCGGGGGTGACTTAAGAACGATGCTACTGTAAGTCAATAAATCGCTGAAATCTTAATCCAAAATATATCATGTCCGAGATCGACAAAAATCAGAATTTTCCACGTAAACGCGTGCTGGCGATGGCCGGACTATGTGCAATCGCCGTCATGTTATTGGGTGTAATTGCAATTTTTAGCGGGAGTTCCGAAGAAATTGTCGAGCCCCAGATAGTCGCATCACCAGATGACCGCATCCTTGCCAGTGTAAATGATATCCCGATTTATGAGAGCCAAATCCGGCTCGTCCGGCCTTTTGCAGGGCAAAGCGATCAAGATAAAGAAGAGCCTCCGGCAGACGATCAGGCCCAGCTTCTGGAATATCTGATTCAGCAGCGCCTACTGGCGCAATCGGCGACTAATCGCGGTTTGATGGATGATCCAAAGATCAGCAATGAATTACGTCTGGCAAAGGATCGAATTCTTGCCGCTGCGATGGTCGAAACATATCTGGACACTACAGTGACAGAAGACGATGTACGGGCCTATTACAAAGCGGAACGAGACCTTTATCCGTCGAGACTTCAAAAGAAAGTGCGTCAGATTGTATTGCCCGATGCTGCGACCGCTAAAGAAATTATCCGTAGGCTCGATAAAGGCGATAGTTTTGCGTCGCTAGCTCTGGCCTTTTCGCTAGATAGAGCCAGCCGGGAATCTGGCGGCGATCTTGGCTATATAAGTTCAGACATGCTCGATCCTCTCCTGAGCGAACAAATCTTCGCCAAATCCGAAAATGGACGGCTGGAAGCGTTTGAAACGCCGGATGGCTGGCATGTTGTAGAGATTTTATCTCAGCGCATCGAACCGATACCAAGTTTTGAAACCAGGCGGAACGCTATCGAGGTTCTGCTAAGAGCCGAGGGATTGCAAACTTTTATGGAGCAACTAAAGTCAGAGGCGGAAATTGTTTATTCGGAGTCACCGAAATCGACTCCAGAAGCTCACGACACATCCCAACTAGACGATAAAGAAGAATAATTATGGACGTTTCGCCTTTTGCGCCCAAGTCTTTTCCCGAAATGCCACCCGTAAAGGGATTTGATATGGCCGTGAAGGCATCTGGCATTCGCTATAAAGATCGAGATGATCTTTGGGTTTTGCGGGGTCAGCCTGGCACGCAGATCGCAGGGGTTTTTACCCGAAGTCTTATGCCAGGTGCCCCAGTGGTCTGGTCGCGCCGTGCGCTGCTCGCGCCAAACGATCCCGAGCTTCCGCGGGTCATTGTTGTTAATTCCGGAAACGCAAATGTTTTCACGGGACGCAGCGGTGACAAGGCGGCAGAGCTGACGGCAAATGTTGCCCGAAAAGTATTCGATGTAGATGCTAAAGCCGTTATGCTGGCTTCGACCGGCGTGATCGGCGAGCCGCTTGATGTCGCCAAGATTGTTCGCGCCATGCCCGATATGAAAAAAAGTATGACGGAAGACCTCTGGGAGGCGTCTGCCCGTGCGATAATGACTACAGATACTTATGCCAAAGGCGCAACGGCCACAGCAAAAATAGGTGATACAGAGGTCCGGATTAACGGGATTGCCAAAGGTTCAGGCATGATCGCGCCGGATATGGCAACCATGCTTGCCTTTATTGCTACCGACGCCAATATTTCTCAGGCCGCCTTGCAAACGATATTGTCCGGCTTCACAGCTCTTACATTTAACGCCATTACGGTCGATAGCGATACATCAACCTCGGACACAGTATTACTGGCAGCGAGCTGTGCGGCCAAACATGCAGTCATGACAGATCCTCACGACTCGGCACTTAACGATTTCAAAAATGCACTTTTGAAGGTGATGCTGGGCCTATCCCATCAAATTATAAAAGACGGCGAGGGGGCTACGAAATTTATAGCGATTGAAGTGAACGGCGCTGTATCTGATGATAGCGCGCGAACGATTGCCATGGCCATCGGAAACTCACCTCTGGTTAAAACTGCGATTGCGGGTGAGGACGCGAATTGGGGCCGTATTGTCATGGCGATTGGAAAATCGGGAGAGCCTGCTAATCCCGAAAAATTGTCTATCTCGATGGGCCCACATCTATTGGCCGAAAGAGGCGAGCTTGCCAGAGGTTATACTGAAGCAGACGGCGCGGCCTATATGAAGCGCGATCATTTGGAGATTAAGGTTGATATTGGTCTGGGGGGCGGCAGTTATACTGCCTGGACCTGCGATCTGACTCATCGTTATATAGATATTAACGCTGATTACAGAAGTTAAGAGTTGTTTGCTTTTTCTCCCCTTTCCTTACTAGGAAATTAAGGATTTATCTATATGCCTGATAATCTGTTGTATGTGGCGGCATGCGCGCTCATCGATCAAGACGGGCGCATTTTGATGTCACAACGACCGGCTGGCAAAATGTTCTCGGGAATGTGGGAGTTTCCGGGTGGTAAGATAGAAAAAGGTGAACGTCCCGAACAAACAGTAACGCGTGAACTTCGCGAAGAGCTGGGAATAGAACCGTGTGAGCGGTGTTTGCAGCCCTTTTCTTTCGTTTCTCACGCTTATGAGACGTTCCATCTATTTATGCCTTTATATTTGTGCCGGCAATGGGATGGGTTCGCTCAGCCCAAAGAGGGACAAGTGATCAAGTGGGTTTTCCCTGATCGCATAACGCAATTAAATCTTGTGCCGGCGGATATCCCGCTTGCAGAAGAAATAAAGGACCGGCTTCAAAAGGGCCGGGCATATGAATGAAACAGGGCTACACAGAATTAAAAAGATTCTTGAAAGATGAATCGGGCGCAACAGCCATCGAATATGGACTTATTTTGGCTCTCCTAACCCTAGCAATGATCGCAGGCTTAACGGCTTTGGGCGGCGGCAATACAGGAAAGTGGGAAAGCGTAAAAGACGAGGTTGTCGCGGCAACATAGGTTCTGCTGTGTCTTTTCTTACATTTATAAAGACTACCTTTATCTCCCCGTAGGGATTGCCCCCTTTAAAGGCGATCTCTTTTTATTCTATTTTTGGTGAGCACCGTCTTCAGGGGCCCACTTCGTATTCCTGGATTTTTAACAGCCTTGCCGCTTGACATCTTTGGCTTGGAGTGTATTAGCGTGTTAATACGCTATGACCGATACATTCAAACATAATACGAGCTTATATGGCGCTTTAAGTCAGCTGAATTCACCGGATGAAATACGGCGTTTTCTGGTTGATTTGTGTACGCCAGCTGAACTTCGAGCATTATCAGAGCGGTGGCATGTTGCGTGTCTACTTGACGAAACCGATATGTCGTATCGTGATATTTCGGCTCAGACCGGTGTCTCAACAACAACAATTGGGCGCGTTGCAAGATTTCTCAAGGACGAACCGCATCAGGGCTATCGTATCGTTTTGGACAGAATTAAGGATCACTAAAATGACTGAACAACGCTTGCGGATCGCCTTGCAGAAAAAGGGGCGGCTCGCAGATGACAGCTATGCGCTACTCAAAAAATGCGGACTAAGATTTGCTATTCGAGGCGGAGGATTATTGGCAAGGGTGAAAAATATGCCTGTTGACCTCTTGCTCGTTAGGGATGACGATATTCCATCATTTGTCGCGAATAACGCGGCTGATATTGGGATTGTTGGTGAAAACGTCTTGGTTGAAGAGCAACTTACAGCAAAAGATGGACTTGATGCTGATATCAAAATGCGTCTTGGGTTTTCGCGGTGTAAGCTTTGTCTCGCCGCGCCTGAAAGTGGCTCAATTCAATCCGTTGCTGATCTCGAAGGGACGCGGATAGCAACGACCTACCCTGGGGTTCTCGGGCGTTTTCTTCAACACAACAATATCAACGCCAAATCAGTTGAAATGAAAGGTGCCGTCGAACTTGCTCCGTCAATCAATATTGCGGAAAGTATTTGTGATCTCGTATCATCGGGCGCAACGCTTGAGGCAAATGGGCTGACGGCATTTGAAACTATTTTGAAATCTGAGGCTGTACTCATTAAATCAGCTCGAACCCTGAGCCCTGAAAAGCAGGAAATATATGACAAGCTGACGAGCCGGATTGATGGTGTCATAAAGTCGGCTGAAACGAAGTATATCATGATGAATGCGCCCAAGTCTCAGGTGGCCGCCATCACCGAGCTCCTGCCGGGGGCTGATGCTCCGACGATTATGCCGCTGGCCGGGACAGAGGATTTGGTGGCTCTACAGGCCGTATGTACAGAAAATATATTTTGGGAAACATTAGAAGAGCTAAAAGCCCTCGGTGCGCGCGCCGTGCTGGTCTTGCCAATTGAAAAGATGATGGCCTGATGCAAATTTTGAACTGGGATAAGCTATCATCCAGTGAACGTCTCGCCGCTTTGGCGCGTCCGGCAGGTTTGACTGATGCTTCGGTCGAAAAAACTGTTGCCGAGATAATGTCCGCTGTGGAGTCGCGCGGCGACAAGGCTTTACTTGACTATACGCGAAAATTCGACGCTCCTGATACGGAGCTTCTTTCCGTCCCATTATCCGAATGTAAATCAGCCTGGAACGCACTGCCTTTAGCGGCTCAGAACGCGCTGAAAACGGCCAAGGTCAATATTGAAAAATTCCACATCGCGCAAACGCCCAAATCTATCTCAGTCGAGACGATGCCAGGCGTTGTTTGCCGCCGAGAACCTAGGCCGCTGCAGACGGTAGGACTATATGTTCCGGGCGGGACCGCGCCTTTGGTATCAACAACGTTAATGTTGGCGGTTCCGGCAAAAGTCGCGGGTTGCGTGCGCCGCGTGATCGTAACGCCTCCGGGCCGAGACGGCCAAATCAATCCAGCCATACTTGCCGCAGCCTATCTTTGCGAGGCAACAGATGTATATGCCTGCGGGGGCGCACAAGCGATTGCCGCCATGACCTATGGCACAGAGACCGTTCCAAAATGTGATAAAATTTTCGGCCCAGGCAATTCATATGTGGCAATGGCCAAGGTTAAAGCGTCTCAGATTGCGGGCGGGCCTGCGATAGATCTTCCGGCTGGACCGTCCGAAGCCATGGTCGTCGCAGATGAGCACGCAAATCCGGTTTTTGTTGCCTCAGATCTTCTGTCTCAGGCTGAGCATGACACTTTGGCGCAAGTCATTTGCGTCGCAAGCGATGCGGAAACAGCCAATTACATTTCAAAAGAAGTGGATCGGCAGTTGGCAAGTTTACCTCGTGCTGAGATAGCGCGTGAGGCCATGGCGGCAAGCCGGATGATTATCGCCAACGACCCTGGTAGTGTTCTCGAGATTATCAATGATTATGCGCCCGAGCATTTAATATTACAGACCGTCAACGCGGATGAAATCGCGTCGAAAGTGGTAAATGCCGGCTCTGTATTTGTGGGGCCTTGGACGCCCGAGAGCATCGGAGATTATGCGAGCGGAACCAATCATACCCTGCCAACCAATGGCGCTGCGCGTAATTATAGCGGCGTAACCCTTGAGAGTTTCTTTAAATTTATCTCCTTTCAAAACCTGACAGAGGATGGATTGCGGCGTCTCGGCCCAATTGTTGAAACTTTGGCAGAAATGGAAGACCTAGAAGCTCATAAACGAGCGATCAGCTTCAGATTGGAGGCTTTAAATGGTTGAGGATTTTAAGTGGGCCAATCAACTCGCCCGTCCGGTCATTGCTGGGTTTAAGGCTTATAGTGCCCGAGGCGCTTCAACAAAGGCGCTTCATATGGATGCCAATGAAAGTCCGTGGGCACCGCCCCCGGCCGGACCAAGGGAAGAAGATTATAATCGTTATCCGGCGCAACAACCACCCGTCCTAATGGCGCGTCTTTCAGGGCTTTACGGAGTCCCCGCTGAAAATATTCTTTTGGGTCGAGGCGCCGATGAAGCGATCGATGTGTTGCTGCGAACGTTTTGTGAAGCCGGCGAAGACAATGTGCTTATCTGCCCGCCAAGCTTTGGATATTTTGATATTGCTGCGCAGGTTCAGGGCGCGGGTATTGTGAAAGTGCCTCTGGATAAAAACTATGACATCGATCAGGCTGCTGTCAAAAAAGCGCTCGAGACGAATGCAATAAAAATCGCGATGCTGTGTTCGCCAAATAATCCCACTGGCAATTCAGTTCCCTCGGATTTCATCGAGAGTTTATGTGCTGAACATCCAAACACTCTGATTATGGTTGATGAGGCCTATAGTGAGTTTGCGGCGCGCGGAAACTTGTCTGATCTACTCGATAAAAACCGGAATTTGGTTTTAATGCGGACATTGTCGAAAGCTTATGGACTCGCAGGCGTAAGAGCCGGGGTTGCACTGGCCAATCCGCAAATCATTAATCTCATGCTCAAAGTCTTGCCGCCCTATCCGGTCCCACGTCCGGTTGAACAGGCCGTCATGAAGGCTCTCGCGCCATCAGCAATGGCCGTTCACGATAGCCGAATGGCAATTTGGATGTCAGAACGTGCCCGGCTTATGGAAGCCCTGCCTGATTGCAATATGATCGCGAAAGTCTATCCGTCTGATGCAAATTTCATTTTACTTAAAGCAAAAGATGACGACGCATTGCTGGCGTCGCTTACGCGGTTTAATATCAAGATTAGAGATTTTAGATCAAAAATTCCGGGTCATTTCAGAATTTCCGTTGGCATGCCAGAAGAAAATGATCTGTTGTTATCTGCGCTTGGGATTACGCCTGAGGCCGTAATTAATGAACGTGTCGCCGAAGCGTTTCGAACAACAAAGGAAACTGATATATCCGTACGGGTTAATCTGGACGACCCTGGGACCGTCGCCATTGAAACAGGACTTGGTTTTTTCGATCACATGCTGGAGCAAATCGCGAAACATGGCGGCATGGGCCTGACCCTTAAATGCGCAGGTGATCTGCATATCGATAGCCATCACAGCGTCGAAGATACGGCTTTGGCTTTTGGCACAGCGCTTAAACAGGCCCTTGGCAACAAAGCCGGAATTGGTCGTTATGGGTTTGTCATGCCCATGGATGAAACGCAGGCCCGGGTCGCGATAGATTTGTCAGGCCGACCGGCTTTTGTTTTTAATGGGAATTTTCCTACAGAAAATGTCGGTGCATTTGCAGCCGAAATGTGTCCGCATTTCTTCCAGAGCCTGTCCCAAAGCCTGGGGGCCTCAATCCAAATTGATGTGAAAGGCGATAATACCCACCATATGATTGAGGCTTGCTTCAAAGGTGTCGGGAGAGCATTGCGTCCAGCAATTTCTCGCGGACCAACAACAGACATCCCATCGACTAAAGGTGTTATTTAGTGCGGCTTGTCATTATCGATACGGGCTGCGCTAATCTTTCCAGTGTGAAATTTGCCTTTGAAAGGCTAGGTGTCAAACCCGAAATTTCAGATGATTTTGGTATTATTCGCCGCGCGGATAAATTGGTTCTACCCGGCGTAGGTGCGGCACCTTATGCCATGAATAATATCAGGGAAAAAAATCTGATTGATATCATCAAAACAGCCAGACAGCCGCTCATGGGGATCTGTCTAGGGATGCAGCTTTTATATGATAGTCTGGAAGAAGGCGGAGAAATGATCGATGGATTGGGGCTCATTCCGGGTCATGTCGGCGCGTTGGATACGCGGGACTTGCCATCTCCTCATATGGGTTGGAATCAATTATACCCGGTCTCAGACTTTGCATTGATGAATGATATTGAGCCCGGCGACTATGCCTATTTCGTTCATTCCTATGGCGCGCCTCTATCGGAATATTCAATCGCCGCGTGCCATTATGGTAATCCTTTCACCGCTGTTGCGCGGAAAGACAATGTCATGGGATGCCAATTTCATCCAGAGCGCAGCAGTAAGGTCGGGGCGCAGATATTGAAAAACTTTGTGGAGCTTAGCGCATGACCCAGATTTTTCCAGCGATTGACCTTATGGATGGCGGCTGCGTGCGATTGTATAAAGGCGACTTTAATCAGCGTACCGATTATGATGCGGATCCTGTGGAAGTCGCGCAGGGCTTTAAGGCTGCTGGCGCCAAATGGTTGCATGTCGTTGACCTTGACGGCGCTAAAGATGCTGATGCGCAACAATCTCAGCTCATTATTGATATTGCACAGCAGAGCGGCCTTAAGGTCCAAACCGGCGGCGGCATTCGTGAACGGGCACAAGTCGAACGATTACTCGCAGGGGGCATAGAGAGAGTGGTCATCGGATCACTGGCGCTAAAAGAACCCATTCTCATTCGGCGCTGGATGGAGGATCTCGGGCCAGAGAGAATAGTCCTAGCGCTAGATGTGAAACTGAATGCTGAGGGCGTGCCATTTCCGACTTCGCATGGCTGGAAAGAAACCGGTGAAAAATCTTTGTGGCAATTATTGAATGAATATGAACCGGCGGGACTGAAAACGATCTTGGTCACAGACATTGAGAAGGACGGCGTTTTACAAGGCTCTAATGTTGACCTCTATAGGGCCATTGCCAATAATTATCCGTCACTTGATCTGATTACGTCCGGCGGGGTTGGGACGCTGGATGATGTTAAAGACCTCAAGGCGTTGCAGCCCCATGGCATTATCATCGGCAAAGCGCTTTACGAAAATAAATTCTCAGTCGATGAGGCAATCGCGTCGCGTGCTAGCGCGGAGAATAATCCCGAGATGTCCGTGATGGAAGGGTGGTCAAGGGTGTCCAGTTTCGAAATCACGAAGATGTCGGCGATATTTTGGAGCTGGCCATGCGTTACCGCGATGAGGGCGCCGATGAGCTGGTATTTTATGACATTACGGCCAGTGTTGATGATCGATCCGTGAGCCCGGAATGGATTTCTTTGATTTCCAGCGAGATTGACATTCCGTTTTGTGTGGCTGGCGGAATTGACAGTGTTGAGGTCGCGGGCGCGCGCCTATCGGCCGGCGCTGACAAAATTTCTATCAACTCTCCAGCGCTTGCGCGTCCAGAATTAATCAATGATCTTGTCGCGGCTTTCGGTACGCAATGTATCGTGATCGGGATTGATAGTTTTGAAGAGATGACAGAAGACGGTCCCGTCTATCGCGTGAAATCCCATACAGGTGATCCCGACAAAATGCGCGAAACCGGCAGGGTCATGTTGGACTGGGCCAGGGAAGTCGTTGATCGCGGCGCTGGCGAGATTGTGCTAAATTGTATGAACCAGGATGGCGTCCGCAAAGGATATGATATTGAACAGCTCTCCGCAGTTCGAGCTCAGTGTCCTGTGCCTTTGATAGCATCTGGAGGCGCGGGCGCCGTGTCTCATTTCAAAGATGTTTTTGAACAGGCAAATGTGGACGGCGCACTTGCGGCCAGCGTATTTCATAAATCTGTGATCGCTATTCCTGATCTGAAACGCGCCCTAAAAGATGCGGGCATTGAGATTAGACTATGATTGAAACAATAGACTTTGAAAAAGGCAAAGGCCTTGTTCCGGCGATCATTCAAGATGCGCAAACCGGCACTGTCTTAATGCTGGGCTATATGAACAAAGCTGCTGTGGAAAAAACACATGAGCTCGGAAAGGTGACATTCTTTTCGCGCTCTAAAAACCGGCTCTGGACCAAAGGGGAGACCTCCGGGAACTATCTTGAGTTTGTCGATATAAGAGTCGACTGCGATCATGATGCCCTCTTGGTAACGGCCAGACCCAAAGGCCCAACCTGTCATACAGGGACACGATCTTGTTTCGGTGATGATGCCAATTCAACTCTGTCATTCTTATCCTATTTGGAGGACTTGATTAATGAGCGAAAAGGAGCCGATCCATCGACATCTTATACGGCTAAATTACTGTCTGGGCCTCTTCATAAAGCTGCGCAAAAGGTTGGAGAAGAAGGCGTAGAAACGGCACTTGCCGCTGTAGCCGAAGACGAACGCGCGCTTAAAGGTGAAGCGGCAGATTTGATATATCACTTGATTGTTATTCTAGCGGCGCGGGATGTGAGGCTTTCGGACGTGATTGACGTTCTAAAGGCCCGGCACAATTGAACTGAGTTCTAGCATTAACGAACGTGATTGGGAAGCGAATCGTCCGCGGTTTCCGTGCAAACTCTTGGGCGCGCTTCTAAACGCAGTTCAGATCACTTGATTTCATTTACCGTTCAAAAACAAATGACATGGTGATCGGAACCACGGGTGTGATGCTGTCCAGGCCTGCCAGTTCCTGTAATTTTGCCAGACCTGTTTCCATTTCAAAATCACGAGCATCCAGCAAAAGCGGGGCTTTATTGGTGACGGAAACCTTATTGGCGCCCAGACGGGTGACCAGGACGTAATAATCAAAATTTTGGCTTTGGCCGTGAATATCTATGGTGAGATCGAGAAGTTCCGTTTGGCTTTCGCCAATGGAGAGCGTTTGAAATTTGGCCATATCCAATGTTGTCGTCGCAACGGCTAAGGGATAGCGGTGGGTTTCGAACAAATATTCTTTCATGCGGGGATCGCGGGTTCCATTATTGGTATCCACACTATCGAGATCAATTTCGATGCGGGCTTGTCCGTCCGTGGACACGCGTCCGCTAATATTTCGAAACGTATTTATTTCGGCCAGTTCAGCCAATTTGATCGTGATATAGGTCATGCCAGACTGGTCGCCCGATAATATCCAGTCACCTTGCCGTTCGGCCTCGGCTGAACTTCCGCACGCGGACATCGTCAATGCGGCTGTACACGCCAATCCGATTAACAAGCGTCTAAACATAAGATCCTCCAAACTGATCTGATGAACACTATTCAAAAGCGAGATTGGACGCCAGAACAATCCGTGCGGAATTGGCTTGATTTATTTAAATGTTCTTGTTATGTTCTTTTTCTGATTGGAGTTAGAGCATGGCAAAACAATATTTAAACGTCGCTTATAAAGACAAAGATTTAGTCAAAAGCCTGGGCGGCCGCTGGGATGCGAGTGTTAAGCGCTGGTATTGTCCGCGCGGCAGTGAGCTGGCCCGGATCTATGCTTGGCGCGCGCCTCAGGTTAAAATGGTCGAGCGGGCCGAGGTCCATTTGATCGCTGCGATGGAAGCCCGTAGAAAATCCCCCCAAAGCGATAATCTGTCACCAGCCATCACATCGAAAGAACCTTCGCAGCTCTCTTTATTGGGATAAATTTGTCCGCGATCAATCCTCTTGAATAGAGAGAATTTATTCCTACCTCTGATAGGAACTTAAAATCTCTTATAAGAGGCACATAAATGGATATCCAAGCTTACACCCAGCGCGGCCGGGCTGTGATCCAGAGCGCGCAAACCGAAGCCATAACCCGGGACCATCAACAAATGGTCCCGCTTCACCTCACATATGCGCTACTGGCAGAAGATGGCGGGCTGCCGGAAAAACTATTACAAATGTCGGGCGCTCAAATTCCGGCGCTTAAGGCCGCTATTGACGCGGGTCTTGATAAACTCCCTCGGGTTGAGGGCGGCTCTGGCCTGTCATTATCAAAGCCGCTCACCAAAATTTTTGCTAATGCTGAAAAATCGGCCAAATCAGCCGGAGATGCCTTTGTGACCCTAGAGCGGCTTTTGCTCGCCTGTGTGCTGGGCGCGGATAAGGACCTTCAAACCGCATTGACTGCCGGACAGGTCCATAAGGATAATCTCTCCGAAGCCATTAAATCCGTCCGCAAGGATGATCCTGTGACATCCGACGCCGCAGAAGATCAATATGAGGCGCTATCCAAATATGCCCGGGACCTTACGGAAGCGGCCCGAAACGGCAAGCTGGACCCGGTGATTGGCCGCGACGAAGAAATCCGCCGGACGATACAAGTGCTATCCCGGCGGTCTAAAAATAATCCGCTTCTGATCGGCGAGCCCGGCGTCGGCAAAACAGCGATCGCCGAAGGACTGGCGAACCGGATTGTCTCTGGTGATGTCCCGGAGAGTATCAGGGATAAACGACTATTGGCTCTGGACATGGGCTCCCTGATCGCGGGCGCAAAATATCGCGGAGAATTTGAAGAACGGCTCAAGGCCGTGCTCAAGGAAATAGAAAAGGCAGACGGCCAGATCATCTTGTTCATTGACGAAATTCATACATTGGTCGGTGCAGGTAAAGGCGACGGGGCTATGGATGCCGCTAATTTACTTAAGCCGGCACTGGCGCGCGGCGAGCTGCATTGTGTCGGCGCGACGACGCTGGATGAATATCGGAAACATTTGGAAAAAGATGCGGCTCTTGCCCGGCGTTTCCTGACCGTTTTTGTCAACGAACCCAGTGTTGAGGATACAGTTTCCATTTTGCGCGGTCTTAAGGAAAAATATGAGGTCCATCATGGCATTCGGATTTCCGATAGCGCAATCGTCTCGGCCTCCCAGCTTTCGCATCGCTATATTACGGACCGGTTCTTGCCGGATAAGGCGATCGATTTAATGGACGAGGCCGCTTCGCGTCTTCGCATGCAGGTCGATAGTAAGCCCGAAGCACTCGACGAAATCGACCGGCGCGTGGTTCAGCTCAAGATCGAAGTCGAGGCGCTCAAGAAAGAAAGCGACAAAGCCTCCAAGGACCGCCTCCAGAAACGCCAGGCCGAAATTAATGACCTTGAGGCCCAGAGCGCAGAACTAACCGCCATTTGGCAAGCCGAAAAATCCAAGCTTGCCGGGGCCGCCGAGCTGAAGGAACAGCTCGAACAGGCTCGCTTCGCCCTGGCTGATGCTGTGCGGCGCGGCGATTATGAAAAAGCCGGGCGATTGCAACATGAAGACATACCGGAGCTTGAGGAGAAAGTCGCCGCGCTGGAAGCGAGCGAAACATCCGACAGCGCCTTGGCCGCAGAGACGGTGACATCCGAAGCCATCGCAGCCGTCGTATCGCGATGGACGGGAATACCTGTTGAAAAAATGCTTGAGGGTGAGCGGGAAAAACTTCTTTCTATGGAAGACGTCATCGGAAAACGCGTGATTGGCCAAGAAGATGCGGTTAGGGCCGTCTCGGATGCTATCCGCCGCGCGCGAGCCGGGCTGAAAGATCCGGCCCGTCCTATCGGGTCATTTATGTTTCTAGGTCCGACGGGTGTTGGTAAAACAGAGCTGACCAAAGCGCTCGCCGGGTTTCTGTTTGACGATGACACCGCCATTACCCGCATGGATATGAGCGAGTATATGGAAAAGCATTCTGTATCCCGCATGATCGGCGCGCCTCCCGGCTATGTTGGTTATGACGAGGGCGGGGCTTTGACCGAAGCTGTGCGCCGCAGGCCCTATCAAGTCGTTTTGTTTGATGAAATTGAGAAAGCCCACCCGGACGTGTTCAATGTTTTGCTCCAGGTTTTGGATGATGGCCGATTGACGGACGGGCAGGGACGAACGGTTGATTTTCGCAACACCCTGATCATTATGACGTCAAATATCGGGGCTCAACATCTGCTTAATCTCGCCGAAGGGGATAATGTCAACGCCGCCCGGATTGGCGTAATGGCGGAAGTCAACGCGCATTTCAGGCCCGAATTCCTCAACCGATTGGATGAAATCCTGCTGTTTGAACGGCTCAAGCCCGAGCATATGGGCGCTATTGTCGATATCCAGATCGCGCGCCTTCAGAGCTGGCTCAAAGATCGGCAGATCAAGATCAAGCTCTCAAGCGGCGCCAAGGCGCGGCTCGGCGAGATGGGCTATGATCCGTCTTATGGGGCACGACCTTTAAAACGGGTCATCCAGAAACAGGTTCAGGATGAACTGGCCCGGATGGTATTAGCCGGCAAATTGGCCGATGGCCAAACGGTTCACGTCGACGTCAAAGACAAAAAGATCGTGCTAAGCTCAGGATAGTCTCGCTTTTTTGTGACTCGACAGTGATCGCCAAATTTTGCACTAATCTTTCTTATACAAGAGAGGTCGGGTCATGTTTAAGTTTATAAAATGGCTATTTGCCATAATCGTTATTGTCATCATTGGTGCATTTGTAGCGCTGCGAATATGGCAAGCGGAAAAAGGACCCCAAGGAAAGACAGACTTGTCTTTCCGATCCGTTGATCTCCCATTTATCCATAAAGCCGATCTGACAGGTTCCTTACCGTTCCTGGGTAGCGCGGCTTTTGATCTTGATGGTGACGGGCAGGACGAGTTGTTCCTAGGCGGCGGCGATGATCAGGCAGACAAAATATTTACTTTCAATGAAGGCCGATTTCAAGCCCTTCCAATCTCTCTTACCAAAGACCGTTCCGATGCGACTCATGGGGCCGCTTCGATGGATATTGATAATGATGGTGATGTGGATTTGTTTACCGCACGTGAGAGCGGAATTTGGTACCATGAGAACACACAGGGTGAACTCGGGAGCGTAAATCTAAATTTGCCCATCGCAGAAAATACGACCCCTCTTTCGATCGGCTTTGGTGACATCAATAAAGATGGTCTCGCCGACATGTATGTTGCTGGATATCTCAAGATCGAACGCGTCGAAGGCGAAACGAATTTTTCGAACGGCTATGGCGGTTATAGTCATTTGTTTCTCAATAAAGGCAACGGGAACTGGGAGGATATATCAAAGACCGCTGGCGTTTGGCGTCAACACAATACCTTTATTGGCCTCTTTGCCGATCTCGATAATGATTTGGATAGCGACCTGATTATCGCACAAGACACCGGGAAAGTTGAAATGTATGAGAACACTGGCGCTCAAAAATTTAAGTCAATTCCCAATCCTTCAGATTTCTCATACCCGATGGGAGTCGCGGCAGGCGATTATGATAATGACGGTTTGATTGATCTCTATTTTTCGAATGTCGGATATACTTTACCGCCAGCCATTCTCCGCGGAAATCTGGAAGACGATGATGTTTTTAACCCCGCCTATATGTTGTTTCACAATAATGGCGGGCTCAAATTTACAGACCGGGCTAATGAAATGAATGCGGACCGCTATGGATTCGGTTGGGGAACCATTTTTGCCGACATGAATCTGGATGGTCGTGAGGATATTCTAGCTGCGCAAAACTATGCGAGATTTCCTGCCAATAAATTGTTAGCAAAATATCCGGGAAAAATTCTTTTAAATTATGGAGACCGATTTGCGCCAGTAGAAAAAACGGCAGGTGCAAAGAATACAAAATTTGGAATTGCACCCATCGTCTCCGATTTCAATGGAGATGGCTGGCCCGATCTTGTCTGGGCAAACTTTGATGGGCCTTCCCTGGCTTATATCAATAATGGCGCTAACCGTAATTGGATAAAGGTCAGACTCCCCAATACAGCGTCTTCTATCAATGCACGGGTCACTGTGACAGATGGTGAACTTACGCAAACGCGCCAATTTTTAACTTCCCAAGGTATGGGCTCAGACCAAGGCCGGGATATGATATTCGGAATAGGGAACGCAGTCTCCGCGTCCTTGAAAATAGAGTTTCAAAATGGAGAGACTGAGATGAACTCTGATATAGCGGCGGGCACAACCTTGGAAGTAGCAGTCAAATGAGGGCCGACTCTGTAACTAGGCTCTGCGGATGGGCCGGACTTCTCGGGGCTATTCTGGTCGGGATAGGTGAGTTCTCAATGCAATTCACCCCTCATGGCGGAATTGAAGATGTAAAGGCCTATGCCTATTTCAACGACATCTCCGCCTCCCGGCTATCTTTTGGGCATTTCATCGCGGTGCTATCCGCCCCCTTATATATTCTCGGCTATTGGTTTCTGTCAAAACAGCTGGAACCCGCCAACCGTCGATTGGGGACGATATTTTTCTTGATAGGCGCTTACGCATTTGCCATCGGAACGGCCTGGATTGGACAGCGATTTTTCATCGCCTCGACTGTGCATGAAATTGCCAATGGTCAGCCTTTGGCACCTTTGCTTGGCCTGTTTTCAGACCATAATGAACCCTTCGTCAATGTGCTCCGGGTGGCTATGATTTTGGTTTCCGGTATTTGGATTTATCTCATCTTAGGTGGAAAAACCAATTTCCCGAAATGGATGTCCCTCTTTAGCCCAATAATCCTGCTGGCCATCATGTTTGGCCTATATTTCTTCAAGACAACGATTGGTCTTTACGTCTTCCCTATCGCAATGAACGCGGCGCATTTCATATTGTTTGGGCTAGCCCTTTGGACGACGAAAAACCTGTGACATAAATAGGAATCTATTTTTTAGTCGACGGCTTTTTAGTTGCCGTTTTTTTAGCAGGCGTTTTCTTTGCCGTCGATGATTTTGCGGTTGACGTTTTTGCAGTTGGTTTTTTGCGCGTCGATGTCGTTGATGTCTTAGCCGTCGTCTTTCGCGTCGTTTTTGTTTTGGGCGTTGCGATTTTCTTCGCGGTTGATTTCACTTTCTCCGCCGCCTCTTCAATCACATCATCGGCTGTTTCGACGGCATCGCTGGCCTTTCGTCCCGCTTTGCTCGCCGTTTTCGTCGTGCCGTCTTTCAGGTTAGATGCAGCTGATTTGGTTTTGTCCACGGCTTTACTTGTGGCTTCACGCGCTAATTTCGCGGCTTCTTCTGCGGCCTTTCTGGCCTCTGCCAGCGGATCAATATCGGCCGTTTCCGACTTTCCGCCATCCGGGGATAAATTGTCATTGATCCGGAAAATTGCGATAGCCAGTTCACAGGCCAAGCGCAGACCGACAAATGCCATAACCAGACGGGCAATAAATTCTAGCGGCCCGGTAATGCTGGCTACAAAGCTGAAGACAATTGTTTTATCCAGAAAATTCCGGCTGAATACGATCGCAAGGAAAATAAGGGCCGCCCAATAAAAGGCCGGGACCAACTTATCTTTCATCAACTTGTCAAAAGAGAAGAAGAAATTGAAAAAGTCTTTCATGGCGTGCTCCTGATGGCTTTGGTCTTTAATCTAGGGATCAAAAAGCAAAACTACAAGTCACCCTGAAAATCGGTAGTGGGTCAGTTTGAAAAATTGTTTTCCAGAAATACGAAACCCTGCCGGAGCAGGGTTAAGGACATTGACATTATCTAGGCTACTCTGAGCTTGTCATCGCTCGGTGAGCACCCTGCCTAGTAATCTAGGTCTTAAAGCCCGAAGACCGGGATACTCAGAATATATAAGGGTTTTTTACTGACTTAGCAAGTCCCCTCTACCTAATCCATGTATCACGCCGTCCTTAACCGCTCGTAAATCCTCTGCTGAGGCGTTCGGTGTATGCCACTTCCTTCGACCAACCTTAAATGAAGAAAGCCTATCTTTTGAAATATTCAAAATCATATCACATTTGGCCCAGCAAGGTAAATCATCCTCTTCGTCTGGATGGTAATTTTTTGATAACCGGACAGTAAACGGATATTCCTTGTTTGGGGGCGTAAGGCTTATCGGTACCACAGCTACGATTTCAGATCGGCCCGGCAGCCTCGGTGAAATAACAATAACCGGCCTTATTTTGACCATTTCTGGAGCAACAAAGCCTTTAAAGTTGCAGGTAAAAATTTGCCCTGCTCTTGGGAAAAAACTAATTGGCATTTTTACGCCGCCCTCTTTTTATTATATGGCCCGCGTTTCTTTGGGCGTCCTTGCTCCTCTGCGCGCTCAATCATTGAAACGATATCGGTCATTTCCCAAAGCTTATCGGTGACGCCTGCGGCCATAGCAGGTGAGCATTTCAGCGTCTTGTGGATCTTGACGAAGTTATAGTACATGAAGTGAAGAGCGATTGATGCCTCATGATTTTCGACCTTTTTTGAAAAGGCATTTGTCAGGCGAGTAAAGCGGCGATTGTGCATCCGCATTGTCAGGTTCTGGCGCTCAACGTAAGAAGTGCTGACCTTATGAGTATCAGGGTCTCCCTCTATACGGGTTTTCTTGATGCCTGTGCATGTTGCGGGGCTGTAGCGGCCTCTAAAGGTTTCCGGCGCATTGCCATACATCTTAACCAATTGGGCATAGTCTACGTCAGCGCCGAAAGCTTCTTCTACAGCATCCAGATACGCTCTATGACCGTCAGAAGTAAGCTGGACCCGATTAGCAAGGCGGCTTTTCATGTCGTCCATGAACGACAATGCGTATTCGCCGTCGCGGCCACCAACGAGCCAAGACATAACCAGCTTGCTATCAGCGTCGATTGCAGTCCAAGTCCAGATATCACCCGCACCTTCTGGCGCATCCTTAGCTTTAGCTACATTCTTTTTCTTGGTATATACGAATGACCAGATTTCGTCGACCTCAACGCGGCGCGCTTCCAGATCGCGGAAGTGTTCGTCTTGATAAGCGCTACAGACCTTGCCAGCATCCACCAGAAGCTTCGAGATCGTATTTTTACTTCTTCCAGTAATGCGAGCGACGGCGCGGATTGCCATGCCCTCACAAAGCATCTGCAGGATTTGAGCGCGTTCTTTTGTGTCCGGTCTATTCATGGTGTTTATATAACCACCATTTGGTGTTATGTCAATTAATAATTGACATTTGGTTGTTATTATAATATCTCCTTGACAAATACTAAAAGGGAAACACTCATGTTGTTCACATATCGTTCTTATGATGAGGATGAGCTTCGCGTCGTAAACCGCATATTTGAGATGAGGGAAGCGCTTAGAAGTTACGTCCAGCAAGAGCCAAGGCGCTGGAGCGGATTGCTATCCCGAATTACTAGAGCAAAGGCGCTGCGTGCAACAAATGAGATTGAGGATATTCACGTATCGGATGAAGATGCGCTAGCTGTCATCGATAATACTGACCCATCAGAAGCAGACCGTGAAACCTACTCTGCTGTTCGCGGGTATCAAGAGGCAATGGGATTTATTTTGCAGCAGGTAAGACGTCCAAGCTTTAAGTTCAGCTTAGATAATATCCTCGCGATCCATTATATGATTACCCAGCATGACCTTAAAGCGCGTCCGGGTCAGCTAAGGCCCGGCTGGATCGGCGTGAGAAGCACTCGCACAGGCGAATATGTTCACGAGGGGGCAGATAGAGCAATATTAAATGATCTTCTTGACGAGTTGATAAGATATATGAACGCGCCAAATGAGGCCAAAATGCTTCAGGCTGCTATGACCCACCTAAATCTAACAATAATGCACCCCTTTTCAGATGGGAACGGACGTGTCGCTAGGGGCTTGCAGACTGCCGTTATGGCCAATGATGGTGTGATTGCTCCAATCTTCTCTAGCATTGAAGAGTATATCGGGCACAACCAACAAGAATACTACGACGTACTGGCGGAAGTAGGGGGTGGAAGCTGGAATCCTGAGCGCGACGCTAAACCGTGGGTTAGATTTTGTTTGACCGCGCACTACAGGCAGGCCGGGACACACCTAAGACGTATTCAAGAGGTAAACAATACCTTCAAGGAGTTTTACACACTCGTCTTAGACAACAACTTGCCGCCAAGATGTGCACTGGCGCTAGTTGAGGCCTCTATGGGCCTAAAAGTGCGCCGCGCCTCATATATTTTAAGTGCAGATGTATCTGAGAATACTGGAAGTCGAGACCTTACAGCTATAGCTGAAGCTGGACTTTTAATTGCGAATGGTGAAAAGCGCGGAAGGTATTATACTGCTTCACGGCAAATTTTAGAAATTCGTGACAAGGCGCGGCCCCCTAAAATGACATACGACCCATTCAAGAAAAAGTCCTATAAGCCTGGCGAGGGGTTGCCGCTCTTCAGTTAGATTTGGTGATTTTATCAACAATAGATTTTGCTGATAAGTTTAAATCATTGGAGTTTTCTGGTCGCGATATTAGCTCATATGTGTACATAACTGCGCCGTTCCAAGAACTAATAACTTCACCGCAAAGCTGACAGTGCTTTTTGTCTTTATCTCGCATTGTCAGTTTGTGCTTTTTTTCCAAGTAAACCGCGCCGCAACTACATGTAATTTTGGTCATGAGAGATATATAAGGTCAAATCATATATATTCTAGGGCCTAATTTCAAACTGACCCACTGCCTGAAAATCTAATCGATCGCCGGTATTTCAGGGCTTTCGCTATTGATTAATTCTACGCTCTGGACCGGCTCTTTTTGTAGTATTGGGGCTTGGTCCCGCAGACGGTCAAGCTCGCCGCGACGTTTTTCAAAGGCCGGCATTTCGCTGTTTGAAAGCGGTTTCCCTGAAAGCTGTGACAGGCGTCGCGGATTGATTTTCTTACCGTGATGGTGAACTTCGTAATGCAGGTGCGGCCCCGTTGACCGGCCCGTTGATCCCACATAACCGATAATCTGATCCTGTTTGACATAGCGGCCTTTGCGGGTCGCAAATTTGGATAGGTGGGCATAGGCCGTTTTGTAACCATCTGTGTGGCGAATTCTTATATAATTTCCATAACCGCCATTTCGCCCGGCATATTCAACAGTGCCGTTTCCCGCAGCCATGATAGGTGTTCCCGTTGGGGCCGCAAAATCTACGCCCGTATGCATTTTTCGGTATCCGAGGATCGGGTGACGTCGCCGCCCATAAGACGACGAAAGACGGGCGCCATTCACAGGTGTTGCCCGGAGTTTCCGTTTTGCGGTTTTTCCGGATGCGTCATAGAAATTTTCGCGGCCCTTGGAGTCGGTATAGAGATAATAATCGAGCTTTTTTCCACGCGGGGAAAAGCTTGTGAACAAAAGATCCCCGGCCTTGACGATATTGCCCTTATTATCTTTTGCGACCTCGAAGAACATTTCGAACTCATCGCCAGGCTGAATATCGCGCTGAAAATCGACCGAATACTCATATATATTTGCGAATTGTTGAATGACTTTGTCAGGTGTCCCGAGCGAGTTGGCATCAAGATAGATTGAATTCTCAATTGAGGCTTTGACGCTGACCGTTTCCATTTTGAACTCGGCTGTCACATCTTTCGCGGAAAAATCCATTTCGCCTTGCCGCGACACATAGACGGTTCTTTCGATTGTGGGCTTATAGGTTAAGTGGCTGACCTGCCCATTCTCGTAAAAAAGCTTAAAGTCTTGTCCGGCTTTGACTTTGCGAGGGTCATAAACTGAGGCAAAGCTCTGGGTAATCGCATAGGCCTCATTCGGCTCAATTCCATTTTTCTGCAGAAGCGGGCCAAGAGAGTCGCCATATTTTAGCGTTAGCGTTTTGGCTTTTTCTGGCGCTGGATGGCTTAGAAGATAAATATCATCGCGGCTAAGATCAATTGCAGGCGTGGCCGCTTTGACAATATCGGTATCGACTTTTGCTTCCGCCGGAGGGCTTTCGGGCGCTATCCATATAAGGCCCGCTGCCACGAGCGCTGTTGCACCGATGAACTTGAATCGTTTGTCGTGATAAATGCGGGTGTTATTCATATTTACAAATGCCTCTAGGCGTATTTTTAGCGGTTCCAGCGCTTCTTCTTTAAACAAAGCGGACCATTTTGCTTTACGGGATACCATGCGTACTGAATTCTTTCGGAGAAATTCATTTCCAGAAGCTCCCTAAATGCCCTAGCTATGGTTAACGCTTTATAAAATTATCCGCCCCGAGATAACTCAATTAAATCTCGGAGCTCTTTTAGACAAAAAAGGCCCGGACCCGCAAATTAAAATGTCGTTACGCCCTGTTCATAACGCAGCAAAAACCCAAGCGCATTCCCCGCAAAGGCGTCGCTCCAAATGGGTTATTGCCCTATGGGTTGTATTTGCGTTGATCGCCTTGGCACTCTTGGTGATCGGATGGCTTTGGAGCCAAAGATTTGAGATCATTGAAAAAGAGGTGAAGTCTCAACTTGAGGCGCAGGGCATTGATGCCGAGTTTGATATTACAGGGCTGAGTGAAACCTCTGCGCAAGTTGAAAATATCGTGCTGCGAGATCAGGGAAAGTCGTTTTTATCCGCGGAAAATGCCAATATCACATATGTCTGGCGTTCAGCCATGGAGGGTCAGTTTAAAACCCTTGTGATTTCAGGAGCCGAGATCACCTTGACCCTCGGGGAGGACCTTCGTCCTGATTTGTCTTTTCTTGATAAAATTGGGTCAAATGACAGTTCGAATGATCCTGCTATTGAACGGGTTGAGATCAAGGATTCATCAGCGATTATTCAATCGCCCATTGGTCTTGTAAGCCTTGATGTCGACGCTGAGTATCAAGCGGAAAACAACTTTTCTGCGCGCATCAATTTGTCTCCGTCTGATATCGCCTATGGAGACCTGTCAGCTAATATTAGCGGGCCGATTGCAATATCACGAATAGCTGAACACCCGGATTATGAAGTCGATCTTAACGTGCCGAATTGGCGATATAAGGAATTATCCGGATCAGGCGTCAAGTTAACCGGTGACGGCCGTTTGGCAACCGGTCCTTTGGGCGTCGATATTTCCGGAAACTATGCGGCCAGTTTTGACAGTTTTGCGGGGCGCGCTGTCTTCACAAAGCGCGGTCAAATTGGCTGGCAAGGCCGCGTTTCAATCCCCCGGCGAGCTGACGGTGTCATCGAAGCGGTCGGTGATTGGCAGGCTGATGTCACCGAAATTGCCATGCCCGACAGAACGCGCCGTAAGGCTATTGCAGATCGAGTGGCGCTTTACGACTCTTTGTCCAAAGCACCCGTGACAGAAAATTTCGCAAAACCCTTATCCAATATCTTGTCCGATTTATTGAAAGGCGCGGGAGCCCGCGCATCCGGGACGATTGCAAAGGATGAGAACTCGACAAATATTCATCTGTCCGAAAGTCTGAATTGGTACAATGAACGCTACAAAATCATAGCCCAGAATGTTCAAAATAAAGCCGTGTATCGTTATCATCGAGATGACGCTCTTATCGACCTGGCCTTCAATGCCGAGCTCGACGCGGATCTACCGCTCAAGATCCAAAACGGGCATTTGGCCATTCGATCAACAAATGGCCGAAACCTGAAAGGCGTAAATAGCTTTCGCGCCAATGTCAGCCTCCCGAGAGCCTGGTCGGGTTCAACGTCTGATGGGCTGGCGGTCAGACTCATGCCAACTCAGGCCCGCGTCAATTATGAAGGGGGAAAGAACCGCAATCTCAAAATGATCGGGCAAATTGCTTATGATGGAAACATTCCGGGCGGCAAGGTTATGGGACTTAAGGCCCAAGGCGAATTGCACGTAGATGTAGATGGCGGCCCTAAAGTTTATTTTACGCCGGAGGCGAATTCGCTTGTGACAATGGCGCGATTTGAAACCCAGGCCCCTTGGCTTGCCAGCAATGTTAAATTTACGCTGACGCCCGATCAACACATCCCTTTATTTGCGCGGAGTGATAAAGGCGGAAATCTTCGGGCGCAGATTCGGGGCGTTGAAACTGACCTCACGAGCGCGGACGGCCTTAGGTCTATGCACCTGATTTATGAAAGAGCCGATATTCAAGCCCAGATTAATCCAGGGCAACAAAAATGGCATGTCATTGGCGAAGCTGTAACCATGACATCAGATAATATTCCAAGTGCGGGAACGGTTATGACCGCGGCAAACTCGAACCTTGTGCTCGAAATCAGGGAGGGGCAATCGCCGAATTTTTCCCTGGAAACGCCAAGTGCCGATATCAGAACCGATATGGTCAAGGCCCGCGGATTGTCGGTTAAAGCCGAAGGGGTCCCGGAGCAGTTCCGAATTGATTATAGAAATGGTGTTGTGGATTTACGGGATGATGAGCTTCCCGGATTTAACATGACCGGTTTTGTCAATTATGCTGATAATGCGTGGCGGGGTAAGGCCGATAGTTTTCTGCCATTTGGCGCAAAAACACCTCTGGACATTACTTACTCTCTGGAAAATGGCAGGGGAATTGCGGATGTCGATATTCCGGAAATGATTTTTTCGCCGCGCAAATTACAGCCGCAAATGTTTATTCCGGCGCTTCGGGGTAAGATCGCCGATGTTCGGGGGACAGCGCAGGCTCGCATACATATCGAGTTCGCAGAAGGGGAGCCTATGACATCCTCAGGTTGGGCGCGGCTCAACGATGTCAGTCTCGGAACCTTGCCGGGACCCATTACCGGATTAAATTCAGAGCTAAAGTTCTCGTCCTTTTTTCCGCTTGTAACGGACGGTCACCAGACAATTACATTGAAATCATTTGATCCGGGTTTCCCCTTGCCTGATGGCGAGGTTACTTTTGAGACCGTGCCTGATGGTGTCATGATCCATAAAGCCCGATGGCCGCTCGGATCCGGTTCCGTTTCGCTTGATCCAACGGAGTGGAAATATTCAGCCCCAGAAAACCGGATGAAAATGCGAATTGAAAATGTCGAACTCGGCGAGTTTTTCGGCGCAAAAAACTTTAAGGCCACCGGCAATGTCAATGGTGTTTTGCCAGTCGTGATTTCCGGAGTTAATGTTGAGGTAGAAGAGGGTCGATTGGCGGTCAAAGACGGGGGGATCATTCGATACCAATCGTCTCAAACCGATGCGGCAACGGCCGAGAATGAAATCGCTGGATATGCTTTTGATGCGTTGAAAGAGCTTCATTATGATGAGCTGGAAGCTATTTTCAACGGACCGCTTGATGGACTGATTGTGTTACGTCTGAAATTTGAAGGCTCTAATCCCAAAGTTTTAGGCGGGGCAATATTCAAGTTTAATGTCAAACTGGAAGGTGAATTATTGAATATCGCCCGGAACTTTAAGTTAGGCGACCGCATCGCCGAGGAAGTCTCTCGGGCTATTCAGCAGGATAGCCCAATGCCGGACAATTGATTTTAAAGTAGGATTTGGATGAACAGCGTGTTAATCGCAAGTTCAGGCGAAAAAGGGTAGGCACAGATGATGAAAAATTTTGTTGGGTCCTTGGGCTTTGCGGTCGTGCTAGCCAGCGCCTGTGCGCCGAAGGTTCAGATTATTGCTCCGGAACGTCCGATTGAGATCAACCTTAATGTCAAGATTGATCAAGAAGTCAGGGTCCGGCTGGATCAGGAAGTAGAGGATCTTATCGCGGATAACCCGGATTTATTCTAGGTCTGCAATCGGATAAGAAATGACTATGAAAAAAATATTCTTCACAATTTTAAGCGCCGCTTTCGTGAGTGGAAGTCTGGCGATGAGTCCCGTGATATCAAAGCCCGCGCAGGCACAGCTTAGCGAAGCCAAGCAGATTGTTGATAACGCCAAATCTGCGGGATTGGTCGGTGAAACTATCGCTGGATATCTTGCCTTGACCGGGAGCTCTGCCAGTCCCGAAATTGTCAATGCAATGAACGAGATTAATATTCGCAGGAAGTCTGTATATACGAAAAAAGCCCGTGAACAGAATGTGCAAATTGACGTAATTGCGACAATTACCGGCGAGAAATTAGTCGCCAAAGCCAAACCGGGTGAAAAAGTTCTAGATAGTACAGGAAACTGGATCACAATTGGGTGATCTGATTAATTTTAACATTTGATTTACCGGATCAGTGAAGTTTAATCCTTCAAACATTTGAAGAAGATTCGGCTCATGACCAAAACAATTTCAAAACTTACCCCTTCTGACCTAGCGGCTTTGATGTGCGCGAGAATTTGCCATGATCTGGTGAGTCCAATTGGGGCTCTGGGGGCGGCGTTGGAAGTTCTTGGCGATGAGAGCAATGAAGATATGCATGAAGACGCGATGGATCTTGTTAAAACCTCCGCGGCTCAAGCCACTAATAAGCTCAAATTCTTACGACTGGCCTTTGGAGCCGGAACCTCAGCGCCCGGCTTGATTGGAATGGATCAGGTTAAGGCCTTGGTACACGATATGTATGGCGAGGGTAAGGCTGATTTAGTCTGGAAGACCAGCCTCGAAGGATTGGAAAAAAATCACGCGCGGCTATTGCTCAATCTCGTTATGATTAGTTTGCAATCTATTCCTCGCGGCGGCACGCTGAGTATCCAAATTGATGAAGGCCCAAGTGCTCAAATCATGAGTTTTGTCGCGACAGGTCCCAAAGCCCGAATTTATGAAGAGTTTAGCAGGGCTCTTTCGGGTAAGGCGCCAGAGGACGGATTTGACGGCCGGACGATCCAGCCTTTTTATGCGGGTTTGATGGTGAGGGAGATGCAAGGTAGGATCGATAGTTCTATCGATGGCGAAACTGTAACCATCACCGCTTTTCTCCCGGCCGAAAAGGCGCAAAACGCAGCGTAAAACCCTTTTAAAACCCCATAAAACTAGCATTTTTTAGTCGATTTTAACGATTTGTTGGCACTGTCCGAACAGTTTCAGCCTGAGCGCGATGAACGCGAATCAGGCCTTGCCAGAGGATAGTATGACGGAAGCGACAGGAGATGATCTGATTGCTGCCCGCAGATTCATGAATCTGTGCCAGTCAAACATGTCTGAAATTTTCTCTGGCCATAAGATCCCGTTTTCTGATGTCATTATGAGATTGGCTGATATCCAAAGTCAGGCCAAACTCATGCATGCCCGATCCATATATAGATCGGCTCAGACTGTCATTGATGATTTAACCCGGCGGCAATCGGTTTCTGAATGCGTGGGTTCAGTTTTGACCCTCCAAAACCTCATTCGGCAATATGATGAGGGCCTGACCGAAATATCGCCTAAAAAAGCAAAAACAAATCCCGTAAACGCTCAAAAAGCCCCCGGAAAAGGTCCGGCAATTATTTCAGATCTATCGCAACAGACAGAAGCGGCGAAGATCCTTGGACCTCTCATAAAATTTGCCGATAAACCGGATCAGAAAAACCTGATCAGTCTGTTGAGCCGGGCCGCCAATGATAAACCGAAGCAGAAAAAGCCTGTAAAACGGAAAGTAGGCGTGATTATGCCGTCACTGACCAATCATTGGCTTCGTCTGGCCAGAACCAATCAGAAAAGCATAAGCGTCTCTGTGGCATCGGATGACGTCAATATAGATGTTGAAACCTTAAAAGCTCTGCAGTCAATAATTCTGAGGGTCGGGAATTCGCTTGTGCAGGATTGCGTTTCAACACCCGAAATTCGGGCGGCGCAAAATATTAGCCGGTCCGCGCATCTGGCTGTCACAACACGATTAGACAATGACAGTTTGAATATTCTTGTGAGTTGTGAGGGTAAGCTGCCGTCTCAAATCCGGTCACAGGCGCTTCAGTCTGAGATTGAAGCCTTAGGAGGCCGCTTTGTCCTGACAGAGAATAACGGGGAGATAAGAACAGAAATGCTGGGCATTCCGCTGGATGGACGATCCCCCGATAAATTGATCCAGGGAGCCGCGTCATGAAGACCTGCCTCGTTGTGGACAACTCAAAAATGATCCGCCGTGTCGCGGGCCGAATATTGGCTGATCTGAAATTCAACGCCGAAGAAGCTGGAAACGGTCAAGAAGCTCTTAGCCATTGCCGGGCTAATATGCCGGACGCTATTTTATTAGACTGGAATATGCCGGTCATGGACGGTTTGACCTTTTTGAAATCACTGCGTCTTGAGCCAAATGGATCACAACCCGTTGTGTTATTTTGCACAGCTGAGCGGGATATTTCCAAAATAGCCGAGGCACTGGATGCCGGGGCTGACGAGTATATTATGAAGCCTTTTGACAGCGATATTGTCGCGTCCAAATTTCTTCAAGCCGGACTTCTTGGCTAATGAGTACGGTCCTGAGCCTTAAACCCAGCTATTATGAAGCCCTTAAACGCCTGACCCTAGAGCTTGCCGGGATTCATCTTGGCGATGATCATGCATTTCTGGTGGAGACCCGTCTTGGCGCTTTGGCGCGGCAAGAGGGCTATAATAGCCTGAACCAGATGGTCGATGACTTATTTGGTCAGGGTCAAACCCGCCTGGCTATCAAGGTTGTTTCGTCTTTGCTGGAAAGAGATACCCACTTCAACCCTGATCCAACAGGAATGAAAGCGCTCGAACATTATGTGTTGCCGACATTATACCGGCAGGGCAGCAAGGGCCCTATCAGGATATTGTCTTTTGCCTGCAGCAGCGGCCAAGAACCATATTCCGTTGCGATAATGATGCAAAGGTTTCTGCAGGCTAATCCAAACCTATCCGTAAAAATATTGGGCGTTGATTATCCTTCTCCAGCATTATCCCGGGCCAAAGCCGGGCAATATACACATTTTGAAGTTCAGCGCGGCCTCCCGATCAAGGACCTCATCACATATTTTGATCGTGTCGGTGAAGACTGGGTCATCAAGCCGGAGTTACGGGCTCAGGTTGAATTTAAAGAATTTCACCTGCTTTCAAAACTGGATTCTCTCGGACAGTTTGACGTCGTGCTGTTTAGGAACAGCTTGGCTCACTATTCTTCGCCGGCGCGTATCCGGGTCATCAGAAGTCTATCATCGATTGTCAAACATGAGGGATTCCTGATGTTTGGATCTCAAGAATCCTTACCGCAATCCGTTTATGCATTCGACGTGATCCCGGAGCATCCGCACATCTTGCAGAAACATGCGGAAGTTATTGAACCTGTTCCTGAGATTGAGCTCCCCAAGCCGCCGCCCAAGGAATATGTTCCAGGGGCGTCGACATAGGGCGCTAAGGCTACCGTACGGCCAGGAACAGATTGCTGCCATTTCTCTCGACGCTGAGCGCGAAAGGTCCGGTTTTCCCATCAATAGCCGCTTCAAATTCCGCCAGGCTTGAAACTTTTCGTCCGGCAATCTTTCGGATGATATCTCCGCGGCGCAAGCCCGCTCGAGATGCATTGGAACCCGAAGTTACGCGGGCCACATAAACCCCATCATTACCGCCCCGGGGTTCGACGTCCTCGGGAATTTCGGTCAACTCGGCGCCTGAAAAACTTTCCGTTTTTGATGATGTATCGCTGTCAATGCTGGCGACCTGTGAGGGTTCATCAGATACTTCCACCGTTATGCGGGTTGTCCGGCGCCGTCCGTCGCGCAGATAGGTCAGATCGGCGCGTGTCCCGGGTTCAACCAATCCGACGGCGTTGCGTATATCGTTGGAATTTAAAATGTCTTCGCCATTAAAGCCGATGATAATATCCCCGGATTCCAGCCCGGCCTTTTCGGCAGGACTATCGGAACCAACATCATTGACCAGCGCGCCGTTGAGAGTCCCAAGGCCCATCGCTTCTTGCAAGGCCGGATCAATATCTCTGATGGTAACGCCAATCCGTCCGCGGCGAACCTCGCCGTAAGACACTAATTGGTTCATAACCGCTTTGGCTATTTTTACAGGAACGGCGAAACCAATCCCGTTATTGCCGCCGGATCTGGAGACGATCATCGTATTGATGCCGATTAGTTCACCTTTGGAATTGATCAGAGCCCCGCCGGAATTACCGGGATTAATAGAGGCGTCGGTTTGTATCATATCCTGAAGCCGATCACCGCCCTGCATATAGCGACCTGTGCCGCTAACGATGCCTGACGTGACCGTATGTTCAAATCCAAATGGATTTCCGATGGCTATGACGTAATCCCCAACACGGGTTGAATCGCTGGGCGCGAAATCTATTTCGCGCAAATTATCGCTATCAATCTTCAGGATAGCGATGTCTGTTTTTTTATCACCGCCGACAAGTTCGGCTTTCAGTTCTCGCTTATCCTTTAGGGTCACAAATATCTCACCAGAATCATTGACGACGTGATGATTTGTCAAAACATAACCATTAGATGCGTCAACAATAACGCCTGAACCAATGGATCCGCCGCGGCGCTGCGGTCCGGAGTCCGGAAGTGGCTGTCCAAAAAACCGCTCAAAAAATTCTTCGGCTTCTTTATTCTGCATTCTGGATGACGTTGTTTTTCCCTCTGTTCGAATGCTGACAACCGCAGGGGTGACGCGCTCAAGCAAGGGCGACATTGTCAAAACGCCCCGGGCTTTGTCGAGGGTCAGAGCACTGCTTTGTCCAATAAGTTTGGGTGATGAGAACAAGCCCTCTGAAAGGGCTAGGGGTGTCGAAATCAAGGCGACCCCAAGAACAGATGCCAGCAAAATTTTGCGCATATGATTTTCCTTTGCTTTTTGATCTATGTTTTCCAGCCCTCAAGATTTAATTTATAATCTCTAGGGTTCAAGGTGATGAATCAGAATCTAAACGCTTTTTAATTCAATTCTGCATAGTTGATATCAAGGATTATGTTTTGACCTGCACATGTCATCGGCATAAAAGAGCGATGAAAATCGAGGATAACATGAAACCGTATATAGACGAGCGCCGCCGCACACCAAAGTTGAGACCGCTGAAAGCTGTCAAACATATGCGGGCCTTGCTGGCGGACAAAGAAGATACAGAACAGGTTTTCCATATCATGGACGCCCTTAACGGGAATTCATCGACACGAAAACTCACAGCATTCGTCAAGACTGACAGCGGTAAAGCGCGGATGGATGCGCGGCGGGAATTGCCCGAAATTTTAGACGATCATGAAACTTTAAAGGCCCTGCCAGAGGGCACTGTGGGCCGCGCTTATGTCGCGTTTATGGAGCGCGAAGGATTATCGGCGGCTGGTCTTGTCGAAGAGAGTGAGAAATGGTGGGACGATCAGGAACGGTTCGAAGACGATCTTGAATTTTATGGTCGCCGGATGCGCGATACCCACGACCTGTTGCATGTTCTGACCGGATATGGTCGCGATCAGCTCGGAGAGACATCGGTCTTAGCGTTTAGTCACGGGCATAATGGCGGTTTTGGAAATTTGTTTATCGCCTATATTGGCGCTTGGGAGCTGGCTAAGCTCGCGCCGCGATCTGCCAAAGTCATGTCCAGCATCAAAGAAGCCAGATTTAATGGTCGCAATAGCCTGCCTTTGATGCATGAGGATATTGTAGACCTGTTGCGAGAACCCTTAACCCAGGCTCGGCAGCGTATGAATATTCCGGAGCCCGTCGCCTATAAGGCCGCTCTGAAGGCACTGCACGCAGAAGGTTATGAGGGGCAGCTCTCAGCCGCTTGATAACGCGTACCCTTTTTACTGGCTCATCGTTTTCCCGAGCCCTGACATTAAATGCATCTTTCTGGATGTTCGTAGACAAGCTGTCCAAGATTAGGTTAAATAGCCTAAAGGCAAAGGAGGCTCTATGATCCAAGGAAATATGCAGGTTGAGAAATTTAATCTGATCAGCATCATGAAACATGCGGCCCGTTGGCATCCGAACGTAGAGGTGGTCACGAACACGGTAGAGGGCGGCATACATCGCATCGGGTATTATGCTTTGTATCAGCGTATCAAAAAACTCGCCAATGCATTGGATCGGCTCGGCATAAAACATGGCGATGTTATTGGGACAATGGCCTGGAATAGCTGGCGCCATTTGGAGTGCTGGTACGCCATTGGGGGTATGGGGGCGGTATCGCATACACTGAACCCAAGACTATTCCCGGATCAGATAGATTACATCGTTAATCACGCTGAGAACCGTTTTATCTGTTTGGATATTACATTCTTGCCTGTGATCGCCAATGTTCTGGACCGCCTGCCCAAGCTAGAGGGCTTGATCCTTTTAACCGACCGAGAACACATGCCGGACACATCCCATATTTCTATCCCGGTATTATGTTATGAAGATATGCTGGCTGATGAACCAGAAGACTATGACTGGCCGGAATTTGATGAGAATGCCGCCAGCTCCCTTTGCTATACTTCTGGCACGACAGGCAATCCGAAAGGCGTGCTCTATTCGCACCGTTCAAATATCATTCACGCCCTGACAGCTGGCGGGGCCGACGTTTTTAATATTACCGCGCAAGACAGCTTTCTTATGATCGTGCCGCAATTCCACGCCAATAGTTGGGGGTTGTCTTTTGGGGTGCCTATGGTCGGCGCCAAGCTCGTCATGGCCGGGCCTCATATGGACGGCAAAAGTGTCTATGAATTGGCGACCGCCGAAAAATGTACAGTGTCCGGTGCCGTGCCAACCGTATGGACAGGGCTTCTCGATTATCTCGACGCCAATCAATTAAAGCTGCCACATTTACGCGAAACCTTTATCGGTGGGTCCGCTGTTCCGCGGTCCATGTTTGAACGATTTGAACGCGATTATGAAGTGGACGTCATTCAGGCTTGGGGGATGACTGAAATGAGTCCGCTGGGTACCATGAACCGACCACTGCCTTATTGGGATGATCTGTCCTATGAAGAACGCATGCAGGTGCGCTGCAAGCAGGGCCGACCAGCCTTTGGCGTGGACATGAAAATTGTCGATGAGGACGGAAACATCCTGCCGCATGATGGTGAGACATCTGGGAAATTAATGGTCAAAGGCCCATGGGTGATAGAGCGATATTACAAGGCAGAACAAAGCGCGCTCGATGCCGAGGGCTGGTTTGATACCGGTGATGTGGCCAATATTGACGAGCACGGAAACATGCAAATCACCGACCGCGCCAAGGACGTAATAAAATCAGGCGGGGAGTGGATATCATCAGTCGATATCGAGAATACGGCCGTTGGTCACTCAGAAGTCCAAATTGCGGCCTGCATTGGCATCGCCCATAAAAAATGGGAAGAACGGCCTCTCTTGGTCGTTGTCAAAAAGGAAGGTATGAACCCTAGCAAGGAAAGCATCATTGCCAAAATTGCCGAAGAACACGCCAAATGGCAACTGCCGGATGACGTGGTCTTTATTGAGGATATGCCGCTGACCGCGACAGGTAAAATTGACAAAAAACCCTTGCGCAAAATGTTCGGAGATCACTACAAAGACCTCTGATCAGTGAGGGGCAATTGCCATAAAAACCAAAGATAGAATATTGCTGACGGCCCGCCGCCTGTTTAATGAACAGGGCTTTGGCAAGGTCACTATTGAAATGCTGTCCAGTGAAATCGGCATTGCTCGCGGCAATCTTTGGTATCATTTCAAGACTAAGCAGGATTTGATCGAAGCCATCACGGAGCAGTTTACGGCAGACCTGTTGGAACGTGCCAAAATCCGGCCAAGTGGCGCGGATATGGTCGTCGACGATTTCTGTACATTTTTGGCGGCCTATTCCAACGAACTTCGGGAGTATCGTTTTCTTTATCGGGATCAGGCCGATTATGGCGAGCATAATGAGCGATTTATGGGCGAAATTCCCAAGCTTTATGAAGAGACCCGTGTTCAATTTGTCGAATTCTACAAAGCTTTGATCGAGGCAGGTCATATGAATTACCCTCAAGATCGTCTTACTGATTTGTCGGTTAACACCGTCATCATTGTTCGCTTTGGTTTGGAATATCTGCGGGAAGTAGGCCAAGAGACCGGGCGCAATACCGGAGCTGTACGTAAGGCTTTCAGGCAATATCTCAGTCTGATTTCTCACAGTCTGGATAAGAAAACGTCTGACAGATTATTTAGTCTGTTTGCCTAATCATCTCGGCATGATCCGGACACCACCGAATAATGACGTCATGTAAAGCGACCCGTCAGGCATTGGGATGTGGAATGCGCCGCAGGTGTTAAACTTGACGCTTTTGCCCAGAGTGATTTCACCTAAAGGCTTCCCTGTTCTCCAGTCAAATCCCGTCAAGCTGTAAACGCCGTCTTCAATGGTAGCGAGATGAACGGAATTGGAAGCGCCGGAAACGGGTGCCAGTGACCAGGTAAATCCTTTATCGGCATAGCTCCAGTCGCCGACAAAGCGGTTCTCCTCAGGGTCCCAATGAAATTTCTCAGCCCCTGTAGGGGCGGGCCGTGTTAGCCCGCTTGTGACGCAGGTTGAGACGAGATCAAAGCCGTGCTCCCAACGTACCGGATCCAGAAAGTCAGACCCAAACATCATGACGCCATACCCGCTGACATGGGGCGACCATTCGACCGTCGATTTAACGGGAATGGTCAGTTCGTAATGCCCGGCTGTACGTTTGGATGGAGCGCCTTCAACTGTTCGGGCATCGGCCGGGATTTCGTCACGCCAGAAAGCAACGGCTTTCACCGGGTCACCCTGATCGGCGATAATCACCAGCCGGTCATCATCTCCAAACCCCATGACGGTCGGCGTTGTTCCCGCACCGCGAGACAGTGAGGTCGGTTTTTTGACCCAGTCATAACCTTCTTTCCAGGCCCCGTCTTTTTCATCAAAGGAGAGCCGCTCGCCCGTCCAGACCAGCTTTCGCATATATTGATCGGTTACCAGATAAATGCCGTTTCGATCATCAACTGTAATTGAGTTATCGACAAATTCGCCAGTAATGGGAGCGACTTTTGCATATCGCATATTTCGATCCACAACTGCCACAGCACCGGATAAGGCCACAACGATATGACCATCCCAGGTGATATTCATGCCGATGAAACGGCTGATGGTATCTCTCAGCTCTTTGGGCATATCGTCTCGTAAATCACGGCGGCCGGAAATATGGATTTTGGAAGACGGATCATCCTTGGTCACATCAGAAACCCGAATGAGCTTGGTGCCGTAACCGGCATAATAATGCCCGTCTTTATCCATTAATGTGTAAACGCCGCTGGCATAACTGTGCAGAGTTATGTCTTTTTCCCGTAAGGTCTTTTGTGCACGTTCGATAAAGGCAGGTTCATCGCGGGCAAGAGCATCAAGGTCGGCCACAAGCGCGCCTGTCTCTTCCGGAGAGATATAGTGCTGCTCAAATCCCGGAATAGTGATCTCGTCAATATATTCCAGGCCGCCTTTGGGCGGGAGACGATATTTGGCGACGTGACTGGGTCCAGATAGAAAAACAACCTCATCCCCATTGGGATAGGTTCGGTGAGCAAACCCGATATTGCCAATCCCTGTCGGGGCGAAGGCTATGCGAGACGGATCAATGGTTTCTGTACCTGTCCACATGGGAAGCTCTGTGTAATCCGTTTGTGCCGCATCAAAATGGATCATGGGATAGACGCTATCGGCCATCAAAAAAGGATGTTGGGGCGGAGCCGCAGAATGGGTCTCGGTTTTTGTGCAGCCCGCAATCCCAATGATAGCAACGACGAATCCAATCGCCAAAAATTTTGATCCCATCCGTTATCTCCCAATAGGCTTTACAGCCTATTTTTAATTATCTATGAAATCAAGCAGGAGTCAGCGCTATGTCCAATGCGATCAACAATGAAGAACTTTTCGCGCAATTGCGACAACCGCCGCGCTATGCCTGGCCCACTATTATTATGTTTGTTGTAAGCCTTGGGGTGCTCCTTGGCAGTAGCTATGCGGCGATTTCTGGACAGATTTCCATATGGCTCGCCTGTTTTATCAACGGCATTGTCGGCTATATTTACTTTACACCGCTCCATGACGGTTTGCACCGCGCCGTGTCTCAGAACAAACACGTCAATGACTGGATCGGGCGGCTCTCCTTGTTTTATTTTTCGACAGTTGTGCCGTTTGAAGTCGTGCGCTTCATTCATTTCAGACATCATCGTCATGCCAATGGTCCCGAGGACAAAGCCGACGCCATCGTTAAAATCAAGCCTGCCTTTTTACGCCCTCTGGTTTGGCCGTTTCTGGATCTGTCCTATGGGTGGCAATATTTGAAATTTTGGAAAGTTCGTCCCGCAGGCGAGAAGCGCAATATTGTTCTCATGTTTATTTTCACCGTCATTTTGTGGGGCGGGATTACGCTCGCTGGCTATGGCTGGGAGTTACTGGTTTTATGGATTATCCCGCAGCGCATATCGATATTTTTTATGGCCATTGTTTTTGTCTATCTGCCGCATACACCCCATACGATTTCTGAAAAAGAAGACCCTTATAAAGCCACCAATAACCGCGAAGGCGCTTACTGGTTGTGGTCGCCGGTTTTGATGTATCAGAATTTCCACCTAACGCATCATCTCTATCCGGCTGTACCCTTTTACCGCATGCGAAAAATCTGGAATTCGAAGCTGGACGAACATCTAAGCCATGATCCCGCCATGGTTCCGGCTTTCGGGATTAATCCGAAAAATATGTAAATTTTCCGGGGAGGAAATTGTGAAAAAACTGGTTTTTATGGTCGCCGTTGGCGGATTGGTTCTGGCTGGGTGTAAAGCAAATACTGAAACATCTGAGACAGATTTTTCGATCGCAGCGCCAACGCCTGCTGTCAACTCCAAGCTTGCAAAGCATATGGAAAAGTTCGCCAAGCCCCAACTCGTGAAAATGAGCGATCGGGTCTATATGGCGCAAGGTTATAGCTATTCCAATTTTGCTTTCGTTGAGGCTGATAATGGTATCATCATGATCGACACGGGTTGGTGGACGGGACCAGCCGAGAAAGCACTGGCGGACTTTCGAAAAATCTCAGATAAGCCTATCACGCATATATTTTATACACATGGCCACGGAGACCACGTAGGTGGTGTCGCTGCATTTACGGACGGCAGCATACCGATTTACGGTCATGTCAATTATGAGCGTTACCGTAATGAAACCGTGTCGTCGCGCATGCCTTTTATCCTCAAACGTGCCGTAGATCAGATGGGGCCGTTACTGCCCGATAATGTTGGGTCAGGAATAGGTATTACAACAATGGATGGACGCGCCACCTATTTCCCGCCCAGCGAATTACTGGCGGGCGGCGAGAAGCTCAACATTGATGGTGTGCGCATAGAGATTATTAATGCGCCGTCCGATATTGACGATGAATATGGTATCTGGCTCCCTGATGACAAAGTTCTGGCGGTTGGTGATGCCTGGGGCGGTACGGGCCCCTATGCCTCAACGCCGCGTAATGAATTGGGCCGAGACCCTTACGCTTTTATTCGTTCCCTTGATATGTTCCTCGACTATCCCGCTGAAGCCATGATCCCGGGCCATGGCCGCGCTGTTTTGGGCGCGGATGACGTCAGAAAAAGCCTCATGAATGCCCGCGATATGATCCAGTTCCTGACAGACTCTGTAGTGCGCGCCATTAATAGCGGTACGCCTCGTGATATAGCGCTAGCTAATCTTGAGATTCCCGCTCATCTTAAAAATGATCCCGACCTGCAATGGCACTATCATACCATGGGCTATGTCTGGCGTGGTCTCTACAGCCGCCTTGGCGGTTGGTACGGGGATGATCCTGTCGAGCTTATCGAAACCACCCCCAATGAAGTGGCTGAAAATTTGATGTTACTAGCCGGTGGTCGAGATGCTATGCTCAGCGCCGCTAAAGATGCTTATGACAGAGGCGACTTTGGCTGGGCTTCAAAATTGGCGCAGGCCGCAACAATCATCAATCCCGACGATAAAGACGCCGAAGAGATCTTAGTCAGCGCGCTCAACAGCGCCGCCTATGCCTCAGAGAGCACGAGCCAAAGAAACTACCTCCTCACAGAGGCCCTAATGCTAAGAGACGAGCTTGACCGCTCCAAACAGAAACCGCTTCTGGATGTGGGCGGACTTTTGGGGAGCGTCGAAAATATCAAACTGGTCGAAGCACTGACACCTCGCGTCAATATGAAAGACAGTGCCAATGTTAAAGAAAGCTGGATTGTTAAGTTCAAAGGCGAAGATGAAACCAATATGATAACTGTCCGCAAAGGTGTCGCGACCGTCCGGCCAGTTGCGGGACATCCAAATCCAACAACCAATGCCATAACAGTCGACCGAAGAACGATGATTGGTGTCCTGGTTGGACAAATCAGTTTCGCCGACGCCATCGAAAAAGGCGCTATTGAGACCGATAATGTCTCGGGTGCTAAAGCTTTCTTCGGCTTGTTCTAATTCGTACACTTTTCAAATATGAAGAGGCAGGCTGCTAAACCAGATCATGTCTGCTTTGAATGGCGGTTCTGGAAATTGTTTATCGCCTATATTGGCGCTTGGTTACTCTACTCAGCGGCGTCCCGTTTCAATCCCCAAAATATTGACCAAGTGCACGAGTAACATAAACCCGGTTGCCAGCGCTGCCAGGCAGGGAATAATCCACGGGATTATGGGCGCCTTGAAGCCATCATGTTTTTTGAAATGCTTGTAAAAAGCAAAAGCCCCGATAAGGGCGCAAGCTACAAGACCTGATATCGTATATGTAAGATCTGTCATAATTGTTCTTTGAAGAAAATGGCCACTATCAATGCCCGTTGCGAAAAACCAAAATACTCTGGGCTATTGTGACAAAGGCTCAAACCCGATCATGTTAGCGCGAGATAATCGATCCCTGACGGAATTCAAGTCTTCTGATGCGTAAGGTATCATAGGCTGTTGGCCCCAAATGGGTCCGGGCCAGGCTGCATCGTTTTTATATCGTACGACATGATGGACGTGGAGCTGGGGCGTCATATTCCCAAGCGCGGCAACGTTGAGTTTCTCCCCTTGAAATAGCTCCATAATACCTTGGCTAAAAATTCGGCTTTCACGCCACAATTGATCATAATCCTTTGGCTCAAGATCAATGGTATCCCGAATATCCGCGCGCTGCGGCACCAGAACGAACCAGGGATAGGACTTGTCATTTATCATCAATACCCGGCACAGAGGAAAGGCACCTAAATCGATACCGTCGCGGATGAGGTCAGAGTGTAACTCAAACATGGTTTTCCAATCGTTTTATGGCCCAGCCTGCCGCGTCGGACAAAACCGGATCTTCATTGTCTAAATACCGGGCCGCCGACGGGATCAAATTGACTGAACCGCTATTCCCAATAGCATAGAGCACATTTCGTATAAATCGGCTCCAGCCTATACGTTTAATGGGGGAGCCTGAAAACAGGTTTTTGAATGTCTCGGGCCGAAGTTCTGCCAGATCAGAGAGCTCCGGCGCGTTGAGATCTTCCCGGGCCCTTAGTTTCGCCTCCTGGCCCATTTTGGCGAATTTGTTCCACGGGCAAACGGCAAGGCAATCGTCACATCCATAAATGCGGTTGCCGATTTTCGGGCGTAAACCCTCGTCAATCGGACCGGCATGTTCGATGGTGAGGTAGGATATGCATTTACGCGCATCCAGTTGATAGGGCGCGGGAAAGGCATTGGTTGGACAAATATCGAGACAGTCGCGGCATGTTCCGCAATGGTCAATTTCTGCGGGCGTTGGCGTCAGATCTGCGGCACATAAAATTGTCCCGAGAAAAAGCCAGCTTCCGTAATCCCGGCTGACCAGATTTGTATGTTTGCCTTGCCAGCCCAGACCGGATTGCATGGCCAATGGCTTTTCCATTAAAGGCGCCGTGTCGACAAAAACTTTTACGGCCTCACCCGTATCTCTGGCAATGAGGCCAGCCACCTCCTTGAGGCGGCCCTTGATAATATCATGATAATCGCGGTTCCGGGCATAAACAGAAATTGACCCTTTTTCAGGATATAATAAATTCTCTAGCGGGTCCAAATCCGGCCCGTAATTCATGCCCAGAATAATCGCTGTTTTGGCATCAGGCCACATCGCTTGGGGGTGTGATCGGCGATCCAGGGTTTCGTCGATCCAATCCATAGTGCCTTGAAAATTCTTTCGGACAAATTCTTTGAGGCGCTCACCATGTTCATCGCCAAACTCGTCCAAGCTCGCAATGTGCGGGGCCGTAAATCCCAAATCCCGGCAACGACTCAAAACCCGTTTCGACAATGCGGTTGTCATGGTTAGAAATCCAGATCCGCATAGTGTCTGGGCGGAATAAGACCCGGCAATTGATCTTTTAGGATAGGGCGGAAGCTTGGCCTGGACTTCACCTTTTGGTACCAGTCTTTCAGGCGCCCATAATCTTTCCAGGGGATTTCGCCAAAATAATCCAGACATGAAATATTCGCGGCCGCTGCGATATCACCGAGCGAATATTGATGTCCGGCCAGGCAATCCCGATCTTTTAAGAGCCAGGTGAGATAGTCCAGATGAAATTGCAATTGCTTACGGCCTTCCCGCAAGGTCGGAGGATGAGGCGATCCTCCGCCGATCAGAGTCTTCTCGGCGCGTTCATGTAAAATATAGGCATTAACTTCGTCCTGAAATTTTCCGTCAAACCAGGCACATAGTCGCCGCGCTTCTGCGCGCTCTCCCGGAGTGCCCGGAAGAATAGAATTTTTACCGCCATGATCCTCAGCATATTCGCAAATCGCGCGCGCGCCTGAAATCGTAAGTTTGCCGCCGGCCACAACCTCTGTCAGCACAGGCGGAACGCCCTCAGGGGCCATCACTAAAAAGTCTTCGCTCAGGTTCCAGGGGTCAATCGCAACCAGTTTAAACCGCAGCCGTTTTTCCTCAAGTGCGATACGGGATTGTCGCGATTGCGGATCGAGTGGCCAATGGTAGAGGGTGCGCATAGAGTTTACTTACATCCATAAGCGGTAATGATTTATTAATCATCCTCGCGAAAGCGAACATTTCCGTGAGTTTCCTGACAGCCCGTTGGATGGGGATGAATAAGAATATCGGCGGCTTTATAGACTTGCATCATTCGCTGTTCCGCTTCGATAATGACATCATGAGCGCCTGATAATGACAGCTTGCTATCCAGGTCGAGTCGCATCTGAATATGAATGTGAGGTCCTGACGCGCGCGTCCGAAGGTCATGGACGGCGACCACGGCCGGGTCAGACATGGCCAGCTTTACAATCAAATCACGCTCTTCGTCGGGGAGTTCCATATCCATAAGCTGTGCCCAGGCCAGACGGGTCAGGCGATAGGCCGTGAAGAACAACCATAGGGCCATTAAAATCCCTACAATGGTGTCGGCTCGGGTAAAGGGCGTGTAGACGGCAAAAACGATCCCGATTATCACAAACACATTTGCGACAAGGTCAGCCAGATAATGCGCGCGATCTCCGCGTACGGCAATTGATCCTGTTTCGCGAATGGCCCACCCCTGAGCGATCAATAACCATGTGCTAATGGCAATGAATAACAGCATTGCGCCGATTGCCAGGCTGGATTGAGTGACGGGCTCCGGGTGCTCTAAATGACCGATAGACTCCCCTAAAAGGTGAAATGCCGCGACAATTATCAGGCAGACCTGCAAGACAGCCGCAAAGCTCTCAACTTTGCCGCGTCCAAAACGATAATTCCCATCCGGGGCTTGGACAGCATAGCGCACGGCCATAAAGCTTGAGAATGAGGCAAACAAATCAAGCCCGGAATGCACAAGAGATGACAACATTCCAATGGAGTTGGTTTCGCGCCATACAAAAAATTTCGTCACCGCGAAAAAGATTCCAACGCACATGGCAAGGGCCGTAATCTTTCGCGTAATTTTTGCGGATTCGTCCGGTGGTGTGCGGCCAGGCCGTCCTCGCAGGCTGGGCGCAATATAGTCTTCTTTTGTTTTGAGAGTTTCCTCAGTCATGCACGCACCTAATTCAGCGGGCGTTATAGCATAACCAAATGCATTGAATAGAGGGAATGTTATCGTCTCAAATAGCTTTACGGTCGCGGACGGCATTGATATCACCACTTGAGATTGGGAGAGAGTTTGATGCGCGTTTTATTAGCTGTAATTTTCGGGGTATGTTTTTTAAGTGCATGTGGTCAAGCCGAGCTTAAGGACCAGCATGACGCCTCCCAAAATACGGTTCCTGATAATACGAAAACGGAACCCGTCAATCCAGACGCCGTCCCCCATGCTATGCTGGGAGACAATGTTATACCGGAATCTTATCAGATTAGTTTAAGAATGAATCCGGATGATGATGGCTATTCGGGCCTTGTTGATATCGCTGTTACCATCAAAGAACCGACGCAAAAGATTTGGCTACACGGTAAAAACATGACCGTTACCAACCCGGTATCAAAATCCGCTAATGCCGGGATTATTCCCCTGACATTTACAGAACTCCCCGCTTCAGAAGCGCCGTCGGGTATCGCTTATTTAGAGTCGCCACTTCCGCTTCCGGCCGGGAAACATGTGTTGTCTCTGCCTTTTGAAACACCGTTTAATTTGAATTTGGATTCCGCTTATAAAGTTGTTCGCGGCGATGATGCTTATGTTGTCACGCAATTTGAACCGCTGGGGGCGCGTGAAGCTTTTCCGAGTTTTGATGAACCCCGTTTCAAAGTTCCATTCACCCTATCCATAACGGCGCCGGAAGAGGATTTTGTCTATGCCAATACGCCGGTTATTGCCAAATTATCCGATGGAAGCGGCTGGGTCCGTCATGAGTTTGCGACCACAAAACCGCTTCCGACTTACCTTATTGCTTTTGGTGCCGGACCTTATGATGTCGTGGAATACGCTGACCTGCCGGCAACTCAACTTCGCAAGCGGCCGATAAAACTACGCGGTGTTGCGGCCAGGGGAGAAGGCAAAAACTTTGAATATGCCTTGGCCAATACAGCCGGTATTCTCGAGGCCATAGAAAACTATTTTGGAATTCCATATCCCTATGAAAAAATCGATCTGATCGCCGCGCCCGATTACGCGTTTGGAGCCATGGAAAACCCCGGCGCAATTGTTTACCGGGAATATCTCCTATTGATGGACGAGACGGCACCCCTATCGCAAAAACGGGCTTATGCCCGGGTGCATTCCCATGAATTGGCGCATCAATGGTTCGGAAATCTGGTGACACCTTATTGGTGGGAAGACATTTGGCTCAATGAAGCCTTTGCGACATGGATGGGAAATAAAGGCACGACCTTGTGGCAACCCGAAGGACATTATGATCGCAATACGCTAAAATCCGCTCTGGGGGCTATGAATATAGACTCCTTGTCAACAACCCGAAAAGTGCGTGAACCCTTGGATCGATCCGAGAATGTTATGCTGCAATTTGATGGCATTACCTACCGCAAAGGCGGCGGGGTCTTGTCCATGTTTGAAAGTTATCTCGGCGAAGAGGCATTCCAAAAGGGCGTTCGGCTCCATATGGAACGGTTTGAACATGATGTGGCGAGTGCAGACGATTTTTTTCAGAGCCTGGCAGATGGATCTGAAAACCCGGAAGTCGTATCCGCAATGAAGAGTTTCGTAGATCAAGCCGGCCTTCCCCTCGTTACGGCACAGGCCAGCTGTATGGACGATAATAAAACGACGGTCGTCAATCTGACGCAAAGCCGATATGCGCCTCTGGGGTCTAAAACCCGTCAAGGTCAACAATGGAGAATTCCGGTCTGTGTCAAATTTGGGACGGGAGATGATATCGAGAAAAGTTGTACGCTGCTGGATCCGATCGAAAACAATCAGAAATTTTTCATAACCCAAGATGGTAAAACTTGCGCTGATTATATCATGCCGAATGAAAATGGATCCGGTTACTATCGTTTTACAATGGATAGTGCGGGTTGGAATTCGCTGCTTTCAAATATTGATAAACTCAATACCCGCGAAGTTCTGGCCATGCAGGACAGCCTTTTGGCCGCCTACAGGGCCGGGGAGGTTGAAAGTTCTGTTTATCTTAAGGGCGTTGAAGTTCTGGCCGCCCATCCGGAATATGACGTGGTCAATAAGGCGGGTGATCTTCTTGGATGGATGGGAAACCATCTGCCTGATGACGCAATGCCAGCCTATCAGGAATTTGTCAGTGATTTATATGTTGATCGTTTCATCAAAATTGTCGGCACAGACAGTATGGAGGGCCAGTTGCTAGCGCCTGCGCTTTTAAGCAATTTGATTTACCGGGCAAAGAACACAAAAATCATCGATACATATTCCGCCAAAGGGGCAGCCTATCTTGGCCTTGACGGCGACGCTGATAAGTCCGCGGTTGCCAGCAATCTTTTATCAAGTTCACTCGGCGCGGCCGTTATGCGCCGGGAAAATTCTGCATTTGAGCCATTACTGGAAATTGCCAAAAATGGCTCGCCGCTTGAAAAGAGTGCGGCCCTCAGCGCGCTAACAGACGTTGAAGACACTGCGCTTGCCGCCAAATTATTGGACATGGCGCTCGACGAAAATGGCCCGTTCACGGGTCGTCAAAGCACCTCAATTGTGTTCGGCCTGATCGGCCATGACAAACATGGCAAAGCGACATGGCAATGGCTCAAAGACAATTTCGATGAATATGTTGAAAAGCGTGTTCCATCTGTACGGGCATCTGGCATGGCCGGCTATGCAAGCGGATTTTGCTCAGCGGATGAGCGCAATGAAGTCGAAACATTTTTCAACTCCAAAGCTGATATTATTCCGGGCTACGAACGGCGCCTGGCGCAGACGCTGGAATCAATAGAGTTATGCGCGGCGCTAAAGGCCGAAAAAAGTAACGAACTGGCCAAGGCCCTTATGGCAGATTAACGTCTCCAAAGGCTTGTTGATGGCCGCTTATTCTGCGGCCATCGATAAAGGTTCTTCGATCCGGTTCAGCATTTCCTTGGGAATGACCTGCCAAAAATGCCCGCGCTCTAGATCCCATTCGCGGATGATTTTGGCCGAAAACTCAGAGCCAGTCACGCGTGCATGCTCTTCGATCAAGGCTTTACATTCATTTTCCCAATGGGCCGTACCGAATTTTTGCCATATAACGCTATCGGGATTAACAGCCGTTTCGAAACGGTTTTCGGGATCATAGACATAGGCCATACCGCCGGTCATGCCCGCGCCGAAATTATCACCGACAGCGCCAAGGGCCACCACTACTCCGCCTGTCATATACTCGCACCCATTTGTTCCAAGCCCTTCAACAACGGCTTTGGCCCCTGAGTTACGAACGGCAAAGCGCTCGCCCGCGCGTCCTGCAGCCATGAGGGTTCCAGACGTCGCGCCGTAAAGACACGTATTGCCGATGATAGCGGATAAATGAGCATTGATCGGGGCGCGGCCTTGCGGCGAAACGAAAATCTCGGCGCCGGATAGGCCTTTTCCGACATAGTCATTGGCATCACCGTCAACGATAATCCGCAGACCTTTGACGCCAAATGCGCCCAGGGATTGTCCCGCCGATCCGCGCAGCCGCACGGTCAAATGACCCGGCGGCAAATCAGCATCCCCAAATCGCTTGTAAATCTCCGAGCTTGTCCGGGTTCCGACCGCGCGGTGCACATTTTGAACCGTATAGGTCAGATGGGTTTTCTCTTTGCGCTCAAAGAACTGTTGGGCATCGGTAATAATTGATGGATCAAGACTATCGGGTACGTCGACGCGTTCCGCGCGCGTATCTTTAACGGGGCGGCTATCGACCCGCGCGAGTATCGGGTTAAGATCAAGATCGTCCAAATGTTCTGCGCCGCGTGACACCTGTGCCAAAAGGTCAGTGCGACCTATGATTTCCGAAAGCGACTCGACGCCAAGCTCCGCCAGAATTTCCCGAACCTCTTCAGCAATAAAGCTCATCAGATTGATAACCTTCTCAGGTGTGCCGGTAAACTTTTCGCGCAATCTTGGGTCTTGAACGCAAACCCCGACGGGGCAGGTATTGGAGTGACACTGGCGTACCATGATACACCCCATGGCCACGAGGCTGAGCGTTCCAATCCCGTATTCTTCGGCGCCGAGCATGGCTGCGATCACAATATCACGTCCAGTTTTCAGTCCGCCGTCAGTCCGCAGGGTAACACCGTCACGGAGATTATTGAGCGTTAAAACCTGATGGGCTTCGGACAGACCAAGCTCCCATGGCATGCCTGCATATTTAAGGGACGTATTGGGGGACGCTCCAGTTCCGCCGTTATGCCCGGCGATCAGGATTGTGTCTGCCTTGGCTTTGGCAACGCCGGCCGCGATAGTGCCCACGCCGGATGAGGCGACAAGTTTAACAGCAACCCGGGCGGTTGGGTTGATCTGCTTTAAATCATAGATCAACTGCGCCAAATCTTCGATGGAATAGATGTCGTGGTGAGGCGGGGGGCTGATGAGGGTCACGCCCGGCGTCGCATTTCGGAATTTTGCGATCATCTCTGTGACTTTAAATCCAGGGAGCTGCCCGCCTTCGCCGGGCTTGGCGCCCTGAGCGACTTTAATTTCGATCTCGCGGCATTGATTGAGGTATTCGGCGGTAACGCCAAAACGACCTGAGGCAATTTGCTTGACGGCTGAGTTCGGGTTGTCGCCATTAGGAAGCGGCTTGTAGCGTGAACGGTCTTCACCGCCTTCACCAGAAACAGATTTTGCGCCAATCCGATTCATTGCAATGTTGAGCGTGCCATGGGCTTCTGGCGAAAGCGCCCCTAGGGACATGCCGGGCGTACAAAATCTGCGCCGAATTTCGTTGACGTTTTGGACGCGGCGTAGGGGCAAAGGTTTACCGATTGGATTCACATCGAGTAGATCGCGAATTTGTATGGGCGACTGATTATTCACCACCTCCGCATATCGTTTGTAAAGTTCGTAGTCTTCACGGGTCACAGCCTCTTGCAGCATGTGGATCATATCGGCCGTATAGGCGTGGCGCTCTGATTTCGCGCGAACGCGGTAAAGGCCGCCAACTGGCAATGTGATCACAGAAGGGTCAAATGCGCGCTCATGAATTTCAAGAAGCTTTTTCTCAAGACCCGCCAAACCGATACCCGATATACGGCTTGTCATGCCGGGAAAATATTCGCCCACGAGTGAGCGCGATAAGCCCAGAGCTTCAAAATTATTGCCCCCGCGATAGGACGAGATCACGGAGATGCCGAGCTTTGAAATAATTTTCAAAAGCCCTGCTTCTATGGCCTTTTTATATTGGGCTGCCGCCGTATTGGGGTCCATGTCCAGCAGGCCGCGCTGACTGCGATCTGTCAGGCTATCTTGCGCCATATAAGCGTTGATCGCTGTCGCGCCAGCGCCGATCATCACGGCAAAGTAATGAGTATCGAGGCATTCCGCGCTTTGGACAATAATGGAGCATGATGATCTGAGACCAGTCTTGACCAAGTGAGAATGGATTGCGCCCGTACAGAGAATAATTGGCATGCCAGGACGATCAGCTGTAACGCTTTTATCGCTAATCACAATGTTCTCATGTCCGTCGCGTACCGCTTTCTCGGCTTCTTCGCGAATACGTTTGAGTTCCTTCGATAGCGTGCGACCCGCACGAATATCGGCTTTTGGTTTTTCAAAACTACAATCGATCACATAGGTTTGTTCACCGAACATATCCGTGAACCGCTCATACATGCCGTTAGTCATAACCGGGCTATCAAGAACCAGCATTTCGCGAGTTTGGCTTTCGCCATCGGACAGGATATTCCGCAGATTTCGGAAACGGGTTTTTAATCCCATCACCCGAGTTTCGCGCAGCGGGTCAATCGGCGGATTGGTAACCTGAGAGAATTTTTGGCGAAAGAAATGCGATAGCGGTCTGTAAATCTCTGATAGTACAGCCAGCGGCGTGTCATCCCCCATAGAGCCGACCGATTCTTTTCCGTTTTCGGCCATGGGCGATAAAATCAACTCCATGTCTTCCAGGGTTTGGCCACAAGCGAATTGACGTCTGATAAGCGCTTCACCCGATAGGCTTGGCGCAGGTTCATCGCCGGAGAGTTTTTCATCCAAATTGACGACCTTTTTGAGCCACTTCGCATAAGGCCGCTCGCTGGCCATTTTGTCGAGGATTTCGGATGAGTGATAAAATTTGCCTTCATCAAGATCGACGGCAATCAGGCGTCCAGGTTTGATAAAGCCTTTCTTCTCAATTTTGCTTTCGGAAATCGGACACATGCCGGTTTCTGATCCCACGGCGAGTATACCATCAGATGTAATGGCGTAGCGCATAGGCCGCAGACCGTTTCGATCAAGCCCGGCCATACACCAGCGTCCATCATAGGCGGCCAGCGCCGCCGGTCCGTCCCAAGGTTCCATAACCCCGTTGCAGTATTCATAGAGATTACGCCAACTATCAGGCATAAGATCTCCGCGTTTGGAATAGGCTTCCGGGACGAGTAGAGTCTTGGCCATGGGTGCGGTTCGGCCGGCCCGAACCAGAAGCTCAAAAACAGCGTCCAGAGCGGCAGAGTCCGAGCTGCCTTTTTGTATAATCGGTTTAACGTCACCGGCCCGGTCCCCAAAAGCGCTACTCGCCATTTTAATCTCATGGTTCTTCATGAAATTCGTATTGGCCTTAACGGTATTAATCTCGCCATTATGAGCCAGCATACGAAAGGGCTGCGCCAGCCACCATTGCGGGAATGTATTGGTCGAATAGCGCTGGTGATAAATCGCCGCGCGCGACACAAATCTTTCATCCGACAGATCAGGGTAGAAGGCGTCAATATCTTCGGCCAGGAACATGCCCTTATAGATAATGGTTTGTACCGATAATGAGCATATGTAAAAACTGGGTATCGCCGCGGCGATAACGCGTTTTTCAATCCGCCGCCGTATGATGTAAAGCTCGCGCTCCAGCTTGTCGCCTTTTCGGCCGCGGCTGTCGCGGAATAACACCTGCTCAATGGCGGGACGTGTGGCTTGAGCCTTTTTCCCAATGACGTCGACATTGATCGGGACTTGTCGCCATCCATATATATAGAAACCTTCGCGCAGGAGTTCCGACTCAACAATGGTTCGCGCCTCTTCTTGAGCGGCGAAATCAGTGCGCGGCAGGAATATCATGCCAACGGCGATCTTTGAGTTTCCGGCTTTGTGACCGGTCCGTTCGACCTGCGCCTTGAAAAATTCCTGGGCGATATCCAGTCTTATGCCCGCGCCATCTCCGGTTTTACCATCGGCATCTACCGCGCCCCGGTGCCAGACATTTTTAAGAGCCTGAATTGATTTCTCGACGACATCCCGCCGCGGGGTCCCATCGATAGATGCAACGAGACCAACGCCGCAGGCATCATGTTCGTCCGCAGGATCATAGGCTCCGGCCTTGATGAGGGCGTCGCGGTTTTTCTCATAGGTTTTTAGCCAGTTACTCATCGCAGGATTGCCTTAGCTGTTGGACTGTAGAGATGCGAAAAATTCTTGACCGGTTAATCTGTCGTGATCCCCGGATAATTCGAACATGTCGGATTTTTCGTCGATAAAAATTTCTTTATTCAGAGACAGCCCGCTCGGCAGGTTGAGACTGCCCGCACAGACGGCCCAAAAATCTTCAACCTGTTTAAGGCGATAGAACAAGCTGGAGCCACAGACTTTGCAGAACCCGCGTTTTGCCCATTCCGAACTTTCATACCAAGTCAGATCTGTATCAGATAGAATTTTGACAGCGTCGCTCTTGCGGTAATCGGCGCCTATAAATACAGAGCCGGCCCATTTCTGACACATACTGCAATGACAGGCGTCGATATGATCCGGCAGGGCTGTTTCAAACTTTACGCTTCCGCACAGGCATTGACCTTTAATGGGGTGTGTCATTCTGCGGCCTCCAATTGCTGCGAGAGCTGAAGAGCTTCCAAATATTTATGCATGTACTCGGCTGCGTCGCGACCTTCGCGAATAGCCCAAACCACCAGAGACGCGCCTCGGACAATATCACCGGCTGCATAGACGCCCGGCAAATTTGTCTCGAATGTCAAAGGATTGACGCGAACCGTGCCCCATCGCGTCGTCACGAGCTCCGGGGATAGGTTTTCCATATTCTCCGGGCTAAACCCGAGCGCTTTAATGACGAGGTCTGCTTTGACGTCAAATTCGGCGCCCGAAATGGGTTCCGGGCTTTGTCGACCCGACGCGTCCTTAAGGCCAAGTCGCATTTTATCGGCGCGCACAGCGGTTACGTTTCCGTCGTTGACCAATATAGATTGCGGCGCGGCCAGCCATTTAAACTCGACACCTTCTTCTTTGGCATTCTCGGTTTCCCGGGCTGAACCCGGCATGTTGGCCTCGTCCCGGCGATACAGGCAGCTCACGGACTTCGCCCCTTGCCGAATAGCTGTTCGAACACAGTCCATTGCTGTGTCGCCGCCGCCAATCACGACAACGTCTTTCCCTTGCGCGGTATCCGTCTCAATCTCATCGCCCAGACCTCGCTTATTGCTATCTATCAAATAAGATAGGGCAGGCCGTACAGAGTCTGCATCCGCGCCGGGACATTCCAGATCACGCGCTTTGTAAACGCCGGTGGCGATCAAGACGGCCTGATGTTTCTCGCGAAGTTTATCAAAGCTTATATCGAGACCTACATCGACACCCAATTCGAATTTAATACCACCGTCTTCCAGGCGTTGTGTGCGTCTTTGCACTATCGATTTATCAAGTTTGAAGTTAGGGATGCCGTAAATCAGTAGCCCGCCAGCGCGGTCGGCGCGGTCGTAAACTGTGACTTGCCAGCCTTTTTCGCGCAGGCTTTCCGCTGCCGCCAGACCTGCGGGACCAGAGCCAATAATGCCAACGGACAAATCCCGTTCGGTGCGAGGATTTAACGGCGCAACCCAGCCTTGCTCCCAGGCATTATCTGTCAAAAATCGTTCAACAGATCCAATGGTTACGGTTCCGTGACCGGATTGCTCAATGACGCAATTGCCTTCGCATAAGCGGTCTTGAGGGCAAATGCGTCCGCAAATTTCTGGCATGGAATTGGTTGATGCGGATATGGCATAGGCTTCCTTAAGGCGGCCCTCGGCCGTAAGTTTCAGCCAGTCCGGAATATTATTTTGCAGCGGGCAATGGTTTTGACAAAATGGGACGCCGCACTGCGAACAACGGGAGGCTTGTTCTTCCGCCTTTGCCTCTAGGTAATCACCGTAAATTTCGGCAAAGTCTTCAGCGCGGGCCTTAGCCTCGCGTTTGTCTGGCATTTGGCGCTCAGTATCAACGAATTGTAACATGCGCTGGGGCATGTGCAGCTCCATTTTATAACAATTGAAAAGGGTGTTTTCGCCCGAGCGGCCTTATATCAGGACGAAAAAATCCACGTCAAAAGGCATTTATTGCCAAAATATTGGTAAAAATTAGAAAAATAAATCAATATTCGAGTGGACGGGACTTAATTTTGGGTTAATGCGCGTGGGATAGGGCGTTTTACGCCAATTTCTACGATAAATCACAAAATCAAGATGCGACAAACTGTCGTTTGAATTCATAAATTTCAATATCACTCAACATAAGTCGTTGAATATAAACAATATAATAAACATATTCATGGGATACATTATGCGACAATCTGTCATTTAAAAATAAAAATAACAGTTTTTGGGGAATCTAAAGCTGTATTTTCGCGCTGACAGCTGCATGAATGCCTTTTAAAGCGGAGATAATACTCTGGTAACGCCTCAGGCTTAGACCCGCCACATGTCTATTTTATATTTGATTCTTTTGGCCATTATTCAGGGCCTGACGGAGTTCTTGCCCGTCTCGAGCTCGGCCCATTTAATTTTGCCCGAGTTAATGGGCGTGGGGAAGCAAGGCGTGCTCATTGACGTGATGGCGCATTTTGGTTCGCTTTTTGCGGTTATTCTCTATTTCAAACGCGATGTCGGGAACATGATCATCGGGTTTTTTGATCTTTGCCGTCGGCGGTTGAATAAAAACTCAGCCCTCGCGCTCAACCTTATCGTGGCAACGCCGCCAGCTTTGATATTTGGGGCGTTATTGGCGATGAATGGCTGGAATGATCTTTTGCGTAATGGCTGGATTATCGCTTTCACATCGATATTTTTTGGAATTTTGCTTTGGTGGGCAGATGTAAAATATGCCCGCGAAAAAACCACTGAAGATCTGACCTGGAAAGGCGCTTTTGGAATGGGTCTGGCGCAAATGATTGCGCTTATTCCCGGAACATCGCGCTCAGGGATTACGATGACCGCAGCCCGCATGATGGATATGACCCGTGTTGAAGCCGCGCGGTTTTCCATGCTCATGAGCCTGCCGATTATTGCGGCAGGTGGTTTTTACGCTTTGCTCAAGCTTTCGAAGGCTGAGACCGGAGCCGAAGCGAGCCTTAACGCTGGCCTGATAGTTGCAGCGCTCTCGTTTGTGTCCGCCTATATCGCCATAGCATTTTTCATGAAACTCGTGAGCCGTATCGGAATGTTTCCGTTCATGGTTTATAGAGTTCTGTTAGGTCTGATTATTCTGGGCTGGCTTATATTCTAATGCCTACATTGCGCCATATCATTGCCATTGTGTTGGCGGCGTGTGTCTTCGGTCAGGCTGACGCTTCGGGCATAAACCGCACGGAAATTGATAAGCGTATTGAGCATTTGATGCAAAGACCGGAAATGGCCGGCATGGCCGTCGCTATTGTCGAGAATGGCGAGATCGTTTTTGCCAAGGGTTATGGCGTTACCCAAAAGGGCGGGCGCCATGGCGTAAGTGAAAATACGGTGTTTCGTTGGGCGTCACTTTCCAAAGGTGTTGCCGCAACAGCTGTTCTGCAGCTTTCCGAGTCGGGGGACATGGAATTACAGACGCCGATTGATCGGCTCGCGCCATCCCTGAGCCTGCCGGAGGCGCGCCATGATGTGACGGTCGAAGATGTTCTTTCCCATCGGACCGGGCTTACAAACAATGCTTATGATCGCCGAATAGAAGATGGCCGTGCTGCCAAACATGTTCGGGCTGATCTGGGTACAGTTGAACGAATTTGTGAACCCGGAGCGTGTCACAGCTATCAAAATGTTGCCTTTGACGCTGTTGCCGAAGCCATCGAATCCGTTACGCGTTTGCCGTACAAGACCGTTGTCGCGAAAAATATTTTTCAACCGCTGGGCATGAATACCGCCAGTATTACATTGGAGGGTCTCGAGCAGTCAGTGGATTGGGCCAAGCCCCACAATAGCCGGGGAAATCCAATCTATAAGGTCAAGCCGACCTATTACCGTTTGCCCGCAGCTGCAGGCGTCAATTCTTCGGTGCTTGATCTGGCTAAATGGATGCAGGGGCAAATGGACGGTTCAGCCCTTAGTCCTTATGTCCGTGAGTCAATGCACACGCCCCGAATTGCGACGCCATATGAAGACAGAAAAATGCGCCGCTATTATGGGGCCCTGAAGAACGCCAAATATGGTCTGGGCTGGCGTATCTATGATTACGGTGAGAACACGGTTATTGGTCACCGAGGGGCTGTGGAAGGTTATCGCGCCCAGATATTATTTGACCCGGAACGCAAAACCGGAATTGCTGTTCTTTGGAACAGCAATCATTATAGGCCTGCCGGTCTTGCCTTGGAGGTTATGGATCAGGTCTATGACAACCCGAAACGGGATTGGATGCGGCTAGGGCCAAAGCAACCATTAATGCCTTTGCGACCCGGTATGAGCGGTTCCGGAGGACCCTAACTATTTTTTGAGCTTGAACTTCAAGGTCATACGATCAGTTTCTCCAATCGCTTCCATTTTCGCCTTAAGCTCTGGGTCGTCTTTGGGCACTCGCAAGGATGGCGGTAGTCGCCAAACACTATCCTTATTGTCAGAGGTCGCATTATCCTTTGGATTTGCATTAATTTCGCTCGGCTCTGCGGCCAGCTCAAAGCCCGCTTCTTCCATGATCTCTATCACGCGGCTTTGTTTCATATAGCCATTATCGCCTGCGGCCCAGGCATCGGCCTGATCTTCATTGGCCCGGTGCTGAACGATCCCGACAATACCATCGGGCTTGAGGATAAGTTTTATGTCATTGAGCGCATCGCCGAGATGGGCTTGATCAAATCGGTGTAAATGGTGAATCGCTCTGATTAAAAGGACGACATCGGCCGTATCCTTTAGGTCCTTGGGATTGTCGCCTAGAGCAAAGGCTTTGATTGCTGCATTTGATCCTGAGCGCCATTTCTCTGCATCGGCTGTCCAGGTTTCGGCCCAGCTTTTCCGCTGTTCTAAAAATTGGGGGGTCGCAAAACCGCCAAATTTGGCCCACATATCGACATCATAATCAATGCCGATCAACTGCCCGCCATCTCCGAGATAGGGAAGCAAAATTGATGAGTACCAGCCGCCTCCAGGTAAAACTTCCGCAACCGTCATGCCGGGTTTGATTCCAAAATATTCTATTGTTTGTTGGGGGTGCCGATAGGTGTAACGGGCTTTCACGGCCTCTTTTTGACTGTCGAGTATGGCGTCCAAACCTGGCGCGACTGCAGTCTCAGAATTTGTTGTTACATTTGCTTCTACGTTAGACTCTGTCGCCGGGTTACAGGCTGCCAGCGGTAATACAGCGATTGCTGATAATAATAAAAACTTTCTCATATAGATCCCCAAAAAACCTAAATCACCATAACCGAAAAATTATTCGTCGTATAGCTCTTGAAAAAAATTGCACAATTCCCATTTTGACAAAACGATATCAAAATGATATCACAATATTTGACAGGAGAGAATTATGAGTGACATCAGAGAAAGAAATGTGGGTTCGGTTAGCGGAATTCCCTTTTTAGTCGTGCTTTTGGCTATGTTGGCGGCTGCGGCCTTCTTATTCATAACGGGCATTGAGGCGCGCTATGCTGTGAAAACGATTGGCGGGGTTCTTTTATTTATTGCGACAATGTTTGGCTTTTCGGGACTGTATAAGGTCGAACCCAATCAATCGGCCGTCCTATCCTTGTTTGGAAAATATATTGGCACAGTGAGAACGCCGGGCCTGCGCTTTAACAACCCCTTTTATTCCAAGAAAAAAGTCAGCTTGCGGGTTAGAAACTTTGAAAGTGGCAAGCTTAAGGTCAATGAACTGGATGGGTCTCCGATTGAGATCGCGGCGATCGTCGTCTGGGAAGTCTCAGACTCCGCTGAAGCTGTGTTTAACGTCGATAGTTATGAAAGTTTTGTGCAAATTCAGTCCGAAGCGGCTATCCGGGCTATGGCAACCAGCTATCCCTATGATCAACATGAAGAAGGACAAATATCCTTACGGTCGCACCCGGCTGAAATTTCAGATCGTTTGAAAGACGAAATTCAGGACCGCCTTGCCCAGGCCGGCATTAATGTGATCGAAGCCCGAATTTCTCATTTGGCTTACTCGCCAGAAATTGCCCAAGCCATGCTCCAGCGTCAGCAGGCCGGCGCTATCATCGCGGCTCGCCAAAAAATCGTCGAAGGTGCCGTTGGTATGGTCGAGCATGCCTTGGACGAACTATCGGCCAAAGGTGTTGTTGAGCTTGATAGTGAGCGCCGGGCGACAATGGTTTCCAACCTTCTGGTCGTCTTGTGTTCTGATCGTGCAACACAACCGGTTGTGAACACCGGCACGCTTTACTAAGCGCGTCGGTTCGCTGCGAAATTGCCCGATAAAAAATCATATCCGCTTAGGATCAATGCAGACGTTCTTAAGGCCATGAAGCGCTGGTCTGATGATGAGCTTCGGTCTGTCAACGCGCAGATTGAGTATGTTCTGCGCGATGCTCTCAGGCGGCAGGGCCGATTAAAAGAAACAAAGAGTGACCCCATTGTCACCAAAGAACAAAAGGACAAGTCATGAAAAAACTGATGACCTTTATTATTGTTAGCCTTGGCTTTAGCTGGGCGCTTGCGGGGCTTATGTTTTTTGGAGATGGATTGTCGGGACCTCTCGCACAGCTCTATCTGTTCTTATTTATGTTAGGGCCCGCCATTGGCGCCATAGTTTGCGCGTTTTTGTTTGAAAAGGGACGGCGTCTTGAAGCGCTTGGCTTTAAGGGTGGGGTCCGAAATGGCCTGAACGTCTGGCTTTTATGGGCCTGGCTCATTGGAATCGGAATGGCGATCCTGGCCCTTCTTATCTCAATTCTTCCCGGTGATATCAGTTTGCAAAATCCGGTCATTGGTCTTCGCGATCAGGTCCTTGCCGCTGGAATGGAGGTCCCGCCACCGCTTGAGGAGCCGATGACAGGGCTGATTGTGATTTTATCTGCTGTCACTTTGGGGGCCGCCATTAATACGCCGCTGCTTTTATCAGAAGAGCTTGGATGGAGAGGGTGGTTGTGGGATTTCCTCAGACCGTCTGGGTTTTGGAAAACCACCGCGATTACGGGCCTCTTATGGGGTATCTGGCACGCGCCTATTATCGCGATGGGATATAATTATCCGTCATTGTCACCAGCCCTAGGCGTCATGGTATTTATCGCCTATTGCCTGATGTTCTCTCCCATTTTCAGCTATTTGCGAGAGCGCAGCGGATCAGTCTGGAGCGCCTGTGTTCTCCACGGGACGATCAACGCGCTCGCGGGAGTTGCGATTATGTCTCAGACCTCGGCCGATATGCCCTGGAGAGGTCTGGTAGGTATTGGCGGATTTGTCGCCATGGCAGCTCTTACATTATTTGTATGGAAAAAAATGAAAGGCAATCTTCATGTCGGAACGTAGGTGGCAGTATAAGGTTTTAACGATCAAAATAAGCACTTTTTCATCACAGGCCAAACGCGACGATCAATTGACCGAAGCCCTTAACCGCCAGGCCCTTGACGGTTGGGAGCTCGTGACCGTCAATCATCCTTATGGGGGATATCCTACGCTATATCTGCGGAAGTAAACGAAAGGCGCAGCCGAAATATTCGGGCGGGTTTAACTGTCTAACTGGCCCGCCGTTCTTCCAGCGGTGAATCGACTTTCCATTTTCTGATGTGCGTTTGTTCCTAAAAGCGGGAGTCTCTATTCGGCCGTCGGATGCGTATCGTGGGGGCAGAGTGAGCGAAGGCTAGAGGCTAAAGACGCCCAAAATAAGCTGCTCGCAACTTCATCCTCTAGACAACTCTTTCCAAACACTAGAGTGTTGACGATACGAATGGGTATGCTCTTATAAGTTTATATCGAAAGACCTCATTCCAAGAATATCCAGTTATCTGAATATTGTTGTTAAGTTGAAAGGTAGAACCCGTGAAAGTCCGAAAAGGCGGTATCAAATTTTTAAATATTAAAATTTGCTGCATATTCATTGTATCTCTTTCTTTGTCGGCATGTTCACAGAAAAGCGCGCGCCATAGTCAGGTTTACTCTAAAGATATAGTGATCTTGGGGGAATTTCATGGAACTCAAGAAATTG
>JAHDDC010000153.1 GCA_020629545.1 Hellea sp. | reverse complement strand
AGTCCGAAGCCTTCACTCTGTTTGACAAATTGCTGGTCGATTTGCGCGAAGGTGTAACACGGGCCATGAACCGCCTGATGTTTAATGTGGCGGTTCAGCGCCAGCAGCGTGACGCACAAAACCCGCCTCCGCCACCGCCGCCGCCGTCTTCAACGGTGACATCGCAGGGTCCGATGGGCGCGATTGCGTCCGGCGCTCCAGCAGGGACCCGGGAAATAACCGATGCAGATCTTGAGAACGTATCGCGCAACTCCCCGTGTCCATGTGGTTCAGGCAAAAAAGTCAAACATTGCCACGGGCGTGCGTCTTAATGCGTCTGCCCGCCTGACCTGAATCTGTGCCTTGGGCACAGATCGCGCACAATTTCCCATCATATCTTTGCGTTGCGGGATCTATAACCCTTCCGAATTAGATTTGCGCATGCGCCCTCGATAAGTCGTCTCCGAAAGCCAAGCCCTGATCATGGGGCGGCTCAAGGAGACCCTCATGAAAAGACAAATTTCGATTTCTGTATTGGCGCTGATTTGTTTGACCGCACCTATGCCTGCAATTGCAGGCGACCTCAGTGTTTCAACCTCAATTGACTATGCCACAGAATATGTGTTTCGCGGCGTCAGCTATCAGCGCGGCGCGATCCAACCCGGCATTGAAGCAGCTTATGGAAACTGGACCTTGGGGGTCTGGTCATCACAGGCCTTGGGCGAAACCTCATCTGCGGCCATCGACGAAATTGATGTGTATGGCGGCTATGGCTGGGACTTATCCGACACGATCTCCGCCAGCGCCGGATTTACCGTCTATCACTTCCCAGATACGCCGGGCGGCCTGTTCGATTTCGGCGGCGCGTCCACATTTGAAATCAATGGCGGGCTGAGTTTCGATACGGCGCTCTCGCCATCAATCACCGCCTATTATGATTTTGATCTGGAGGCTTTTACGCTGGAAGGCTCTCTGTCTCATTCCGTCCCGGTTACAGAGAAAACAAGCTTCGATCTGGGACTGGTCGGTGCCTTTGTGAAGGCGGACGGCCCGGGGGATTATGAATATGGTCTCGCCAGCGCGGCTTTGTCCTACGCTTTGTCGGAAAATGTCTCGGCCTATATCGGCGCGAATTATTCTCTGTCATCTGAGGATAGTTTACGGTTCAAAGTCGACGGCAATGGGAATGGCTTCACTAATTCCGATAACCTCTTGTGGTTTGGAACGGGTATCGCAACGGGGTTTTAGGAATTCGCTATCGGGAATTCTGTTTTGACGTTGGAGCGGAGATGGACATTTAGTGGTCTCTGTGATAATTCCACTCGAGCATTTGGGGCAATTAGTATGATTAAACGCATAATATTTTATTGCGGATTGGTTGCAGTAACTCTCGGAATGCTGACGTCATGTTCTACGCCCACAAGAGCTACGCTTCCAAAGTCAGTTCTACCAAACGTTGAAGAAATTGAAGATGGATCCGCTATCGCATTCCAGATCGATACATATAACTGCACTAAAGGAAGGTTTAACATCTCAAGAGAACTGGAGCCGCAAAAATATTCGTCACCCAAGAGGTTACACTTTTTTGGTAGTTTATTGGGTAACGTCACAGCCAATAGCGATGTTGATAGCAACACATTTCAGCAAAATGATCCAGAACGGCTTCATGTTAAGCAACTCACACCCGGTCAATATGTTATTACGCGGTTGGTATGTGAGGAAAGTGGGCAGACGATACGATCCCGGAATGATGCATTGCCACTTTATCTATTCTTTGAGGTTGAGGCAGGAAAAACCAATTATATCGGTCAACTCACGCCGTCTGCCCGAGCACACGAATTATCATTAGGTCGAAATGATCGATCGGAGATAGCAAAAGAGCAGTTTGATGAAAGATATATCGGTCTTGTCGGTGATTTTCAGGTGCGCCTTGCTAGGTAACTAGATCATCTTGGTGTGAAAAATTTGAGAATTGATGATCGTATCTTTGGCAATCGATTTACACAATTGGATGCGAGGGTTTTCGTTAGAAGAACTCGTGACTAGGGCATGACGCAAGAAATTGATTACAATGAATTTGCACGCTCTTCGTTTGAAAATTGCATTATTCCTGCGGAGAACGGTGATCAAAGAGCACAGGCTAGGCTCAGTCTTTTATATCTGAATGGTGAAGGTGTTCCGCTTGATGTTGCGATTGGTAGCCAGTGGTTAGCAAAAGCAGCACAAGATGAATTGGCGGTTAACTTATGCTTTAAAAATGGACGTGACCGAAAAGAGGCAGGTGCAATATTTGGTTTGTTCTTGATGTGGTCAAATGGCTATGGCGTTCCTCGAAGTAAAAAGATTGCGACAAAGTACTTAAAGCAAGCGGCTGAGATGGGATATGTTCAAGCCGAGTGCGTCATGGGGATTTATTATGGAAATCCCTACAGTGAAGATGGCTTGCGATATAGCCCTCGAAAGGCTGAGAGGTGGCTGTTAAGGGCTCAAAGAAACGGGTCTAAGCAAGCAAACCACCATCTATATATCCACTATACTAAGGGAATAAAAAAACCGAACTTCAAGAAAGGAATTAAGCACCTAGAGCTATCGGTGATGGATGGGGATCGGTCCAGCTTAGAATATATGGGCGCCGCCTACGAAAACGGAATTGGGGTGGAAAAGAATCTGATTTTGGCAGCAAAATATTATTACCTGAGCGGAGTTCAACTAGATGAAGGTGACTCACATTCTTCGTTAACAAGAGCAGCAGCTAATCTGAATGACACAGAATTATCATCCGCTGTAAGTTCCGCGGAAGAATGGATTATGAGGCACGCCAAAAATGCACAGTTTTTTTCCCGCAAGACAAAAGATCCACTCAAGCCTTCATAGAGCTTGAACATGTCCGCTTCCGGGGAAAAACAGAAAATAGCATGAAGTCCGGGTAAATTTATTCAAACCTAAAGCAAAGACCGGCCGATATTGAGGAATTTTTCCCGGCGTTGTTTAATCAGCGTATCCGCATCCAGTTTCGACAAGGCTTTGAGCGCGCTGACGATTTCAG
>JAHDDC010000152.1 GCA_020629545.1 Hellea sp. | reverse complement strand
ATTTGGTCAAATGACATTGGAACGGGCGGCGGGATTGGCAGAACGCTCCGCAAGGCTCGCGCCAAACAATGCGGATACGCTCAAGGCACTAGGGCTGACCTATGCGGCGCAAGGCCGTCTGAATGAGGCGAAAACCATCTATGAAAAGGCCATAGCCTTGGATGAGATGGCCTGGGAATCCATGGTCAATCTGGGCGAAATTCACATGATGAGAGATGAAACAGATCAGGCCCTGAATATTTTTACGCGGGCTTATGAGGTCATGGATAGGAGCTACGCCACCGAGCCACAAAAAATCGGTCCCTGGCAGGGCCAGATGGGCACGGCGATCGCCAGGCTCCATTTACAAAAGGCCAATCTGGGCGACGCCGAGATCTGGTATCGCCGCGTGCTGACAATTGCGCCACTGGACAAAGATGCGTCCATCGGACTGGCTGCTATTTTAAGGGTCAATGGCGACACGGTTCAGGCGGATAATATTTGCGGCGAGCTTAAAAGCCGTTTTCGTGACGTTAAAGTCTGTTAAACTGAAACAACTGTCAGTTTTTCCGCTTTTGGAATTGCCGCGGCGTCATGCCTGTCGTATTTTTAAATTGCCGTGTAAAAGCGCTTTGATCAGAATATCCGATGTCCATTGCAATATCTGACAGAGTACGGTCTGTTCCCGAGAGCAAAGCGCAGGCCAGATCAATCCGTTGCTGGATAATCCATTGCCCTGCCGTTAGATTGAAGATCTTGCGCATTTTTTTGTCTAGTTGATAGATGGACAAATTTGCAATTTCGGCCATGTGTTGAACCGTTGGCCGGTTCCCCAAATTTGATCGAACATATTGGATACTTTCAGACAAATCCTGATAGTCGCGTCCCGTATGATCAGGCATATTCAAGTCAACCGTTATACCCATTAACCCAATGACTTTTCCATCTTTAGAATGAAGGGGATATTTATGAGACAGGCACCAACCCATCGCCCCATCAGCATAAGTCCGCATTTCCAAGCGATTACGAACAGGCTTCCCCGTTTCAAATAATTCCTGATCCTGAGCTTCATAAACAGCGCCGCTTTCGCTGCCTATGAGTTCGGTAGGTGTTTTGCCTAAAGTCTGATCTTTGCTGTCATGTCCAGATCTGCGAACCAGTGCGCTATTTACGAGCCGATATCGGCCTTCGATATCTTTGACGTAGAAGACAATATTATGCAAATCATCAAAAAGCTGTTCAACATTTGATGTCAAACTTTGGATATCCAATTTATCTCGCACAGCGGCTGATTATACGGATATCCAAGCAATTTCTTGTGAATGTGCCAAGATTATTGAGCATAAATTTGCTCAATTGGCACTCAAATCACTTTTATCACTACCTGTGAAGGCCGAATATAAAGTGCGGGAAGAAACGCTATTAGAACTGATGCAATCGTTCAAATCAGATTGTGAGATGTCGGTCCATAGGGCGGAACTCGAGGACTTATTCAGAAAGTCAATGTCCAATATTTCCGCCGAAAAATATCTATATTGTCAGTTCAGCAGTGGCGGTCCTTCATTCCCAACTTTTGCCCGTTTAAAGTCATCTTATGGAATTCGGCAGGAAGCTATTGAAAATTATCGTTTAGGTATCGGCGGAACAATTGATTCACTTATCAAGTTCACACTAGAGCAAATGAAAAGCTTTGAATTGCAGGAATATCTCAAAAATGAGAAGAATGAGAACTTTATAAACGGTTTGTTCGATAGCCCGAAGGGTTATGGTTTGGTTTTACCAGTGTTTGGCCCCAACAGAAACAGCGGATTATTCTGCATCGCATTTAGTGCTGATATATCCAAAAACACGCAATTACAAAATACTCTTTTGCAATGGGCCTGTCAGTTAGCTCACTATCGTTACCTGGAACTGGATAACTGAAAATGAAAGCCAACAAATTTTGTCGCACGAATTTGTCTGGCTAATTTTACATCAAACCCTTAAAAGCCTGCGTTCACGAATAGAGGCGAAGCGAAATGGGCAAGCAGGACAATATTAATCTCCCCGATGAAAATGGACGCTTTGGCGCATTTGGCGGGCGCTATGTGGCTGAGACATTGATGCCTCCGATATTGGAGCTGGAAAAAGCCTATGAGGACGCGAAAGCGGACCCGGCATTCCAAGCAGAGTTTGACGAATTTCTCGCCCATTATGTCGGTCGCCCGAGCCCGCTTTATTTCGCGGAAAGGCTCACGGAGCATGTGGGCGGAGCGAAAATTTATTTTAAACGCGATGAGCTAAATCACACCGGCGCCCACAAGATCAATAACTGTATGGGGCAGATCCTATTGGCGCGCCGCATGGGTAAGACCCGGATCATAGCCGAAACCGGCGCAGGTCAACACGGTGTGGCGACGGCGACAGTCGCCGCCCGCTTTGGCCTGGAGTGCATCGTTTATATGGGCGCTACGGATATTGTCCGCCAAAAACCAAATGTTTTCAGAATGCGCCTACTGGGAGCTGAAGTCCGCGCTGTCCATTCCGGCACGGCGACCCTCAAAGACGCCATGAATGAAGCCCTGCGCGACTGGGTGACCAATGTGGGCGACACATTTTACTGTATCGGCACGGTGGCCGGGCCGCATCCTTATCCGGAAATGGTCCGGGATTTTCAGGCCATTATCGGCCGTGAAGCCAAGGAACAAATCCTCGAACGCGAAGGCCGTCTGCCCGACGCCGTCGTGGCCTGTATCGGCGGCGGCTCTAACGCTATGGGGCTTTTTCATGAATTTGTGCCGGATGAGAGCGTCCGTCTGATCGGTGTCGAAGCGGCCGGGCATGGCGTGGAGACCGGGCAACATGCGGCATCTCTGACAGGCGGTGCCCCCGGCGTGCTGCACGGTAACCGGACTTACTTGCTGCAGGACGAGCACGGTCAGATCAACGATGCCCATTCCATCAGCGCTGGCCTTGATTATCCCGGCATCGGACCCGAACATGCCTATCTTCATGACATTGGACGGGCAGAATATCTCTCCTGTACGGATGATGAAGCGCTAGAAGCCTTTCAGCTCTGCGCCCGTCTCGAAGGTATTCTACCGGCGCTTGAACCGT
>JAHDDC010000008.1 GCA_020629545.1 Hellea sp. | reverse complement strand
GGTTCGGTCGAATTTTGGGCCTGTAAAGTCAAGCCCGGCCGTATCATGTTTGAAATTGATGGTGTGACAGATGCAGTCGCCCGCGAAGCTCTGCGCCTTGGCGCGGCTAAACTTCCGGTCAAATGTAAAATTGTTACCCGCCACGGCGAATAGGATAAGTCAATGAAAGCAGTTGATGTCAGAGCAATGACAGCAGACCAGCTCGGCGACGAGCTTTTGAAGCTGAAAAAAGAGCAGTTCAATCTGCGCTTCCAATCGGCAACGGGCCAGCTTGATAAAAGCTCCCGCGTGCGTGAAGTGCGGCGCGATATTGCACGGATTAAAACCATTATGGCTGAGAAAAAATCAGCTGAAGCAAACGGGTAGGTCGAGATGCCAAAACGTATCCTGCAAGGAACTGTCGTATCCGATAAAGGCGACAAGACGATTGTTGTCAAAGTTGAGCGTGCATATCTGCATCCGCTTTTCAAAAAGACGATCCGTCGGACCAAAAAATATCACGCGCATGATGAAAATAATGCGCACAAAGTGGGTGACAATGTTCGCATCGTCGAATGTCCGCCTAAAAGTAAACTCAAGCGGTGGGAAGTTGTTGCCGGCTAGGCAAGCTGACTATCGGGCTTAAGCTCAAGGGAGACGTCGCATGATTCAAATGCAGACAAATCTAGATGTAGCCGATAATTCCGGCGCCCGCCGCGTTCAGTGCATTAAAGTGCTGGGCGGATCTAAAAGACGTTATGCGTCTGTGGGCGATATTATTGTCGTATCCATCAAAGAAGCCGCACCGCGCGGTAAGGTAAAAAAAGGTGACGTACGCCGGGCCGTTGTTGTCCGCGTTGCCAAGGACATTCAACGTCCTGACGGTTCTGTCATCCGGTTTGACAGTAATGCCGCTGTCATCATCAACAATAATGGCGAGCCGATCGGTACGCGTATTTTTGGTCCAGTGCCGCGTGAACTTCGCGCTAAATCCGACTCGACCAAAAATTTGATGAAGATCGTTTCATTGGCTCCGGAGGTTCTGTAAAATGGCCGCAAAGATTAAAAAAGGCGATCATGTCATCGTCCTAACTGGTAAAGATAAAGGCCAGAAGGGTGAAGTGACGAAGGTATTCCCTAAAGAAGGCCGGATCGTGGTTTCAGGTGTTCGTATGGTCAAGCGCCATGTTCGCCCGACACAGTGGGATCCTGAAGGGGGTATCCGTACATTTGAAGCTCCAATCGATGTTTCAAATGTTGCGCATATCGACCCCAAGGACGGAAAGCCGACTCGGGTTGGTTTTAAAGTTTTAAAAGATGGCAAAAAGGTCCGTGTGGCCAAGAGATCCGGTGAGGTTATCGATGACTAAGCCTTATGAACCCCGTCTGGCGACGATTTATCGTGATGAAATCCGCGCCAAGATGAAAGAAAAGTTTGGTTACACAAGCGAGATGCAAATTCCGAAGATCGAAAAGATCGTTCTGAATATGGGTCTGGGCGAAGGTGTAGGCGACAAGAAAAAAGTCCAGAGCGCTATTGCTGATCTGGAATTAATTGCGGGTCAGAAAGCTGTTCCAACTAAGGCCAAAAAGTCTATTGCGGGCTTTAAGCTTCGTGACGGGATGGTAATTGGCGCCAAAGTTACTTTGCGCCGCGACCGCATGTTTGAATTTGCTGATCGTTTGGTCAACATCGCGCTGCCGCGCGTTCGTGACTTCCGCGGTCTTAATGGCAAGAGTTTCGATGGCAATGGCAATTACGCCATGGGCCTGAAGGAACATATCGTATTCCCTGAAATCGACTATGATTCCGTCGATTCCGTTTTGGGTATGGATATCGTGGTGCAAACCAGCGCCAAAACTGATGAAGAAGCCAAGGCACTGCTGGCTGAGTTCGGATTCCCATTCCGTAACTAACGCAGCAGGTCAAGCAAGCTCGGTCATCAAGGCCGACTTCGCAAAAGGAGAAAAATGAATGGCTAAAGTAAGTGCAGTCGAACGCAATGCAAAGCGTCAACGCCTGGTCGCAAAATATGCGGGTAAGCGAGCTTTGCTCAAAGATACAGCGCGCAATAAAGAGTTACCGGTTGAGGAGCGCTTTGCCGCCCAGCTAAAACTGGCAGCTTTGCCCCGTAATTCCGCGGCTAACCGCGTCCGCAATCGGTGCCAGGTTACGGGTCGTCCCCGCGGCTATTACCGTAAAATGAAAATGTCCCGGATCGCGCTTCGCGAACTCGGATCGCAAGGCCTGATCCCAGGTCTGGTCAAGTCAAGCTGGTAGGAGGGGTTAATGTCTTTTAGTGATCCTCTTGGAGATATGCTGACACGTATTCGCAATGCGATTATGCGTGGCCGCGCGAACGTTTCTACCCCTGCATCAAAGCTTAGAGGCCGCGTTCTGGACGTGCTGGCTGAAGAAGGCTTTATTCGCGGTTATTCAGAAACAGAAACCGACGGTTTCAAGACGTTTGAAATCGAACTTAAATATTATGAAGGTGAAGCCGTTATTCGCGAAATTCAGCGCGTATCGAAGCCAGGGCGTCGCGTCTATTCTTCTGTGAAGAGTTTGCCGCAAATCCGCAATGGTCTAGGCATCGCTATTCTGTCCACCCCAAAAGGCGTGATGAGTGACCACGCAGCCCGCGAAGCCAATGTGGGCGGCGAAATCCTCTGCCAGGTATCCTAGAGGGGTTAAGGAGAAGATTATGTCTCGTATTGGAAAACAACCTATTGAGATCCCAGCAGGTGTTACGCTGACCCAAAATGGTCAAGTCGTTACCGCCAAGGGCAGCAAAGGCGAACTGAGCTTTACACTTCCAGATTCAATTGCCGGATCAACAGAAGACAATATGTTTTCGGTCAAGCCTGTGAATGAGGGTGACCGCGTCGGAAAAGCCATGTGGGGTATGTCCCGCACAATGATCGTCAATATGATTACTGGCGTGACAGAAGGTTTTAAGAAAGAGCTTCAGCTCAAGGGTGTTGGTTACAGAGCTCAGGCTCAGGGTAACAAGCTCACCTTACAGCTCGGTTTCTCTCACGATGTGATTTACGAAGCCCCAGAAGGCATTACGATTGAAGCGCCAAAGCCGACAGACATTATTGTTAGCGGCATTGACAAGCAAAAGGTTGGACAGGTTGCGGCGGAAATCCGCTCCTACCGGAAACCAGAGCCCTATAAGGGCAAAGGTGTTCGCTATGTCGGCGAATATGTCCGCAGTAAAGAAGGTAAGAAGAAGTAGTCATGAAAACTGCACTCGAAAATACCAGACGTCGCGCCAAACGCGTTCGTCGCCGTCTCAAGAAGAACGCCAATGGGCGTCCACGCTTGTCGGTTCATCGCAGCAGCAAGAATATTTCTGTTCAAATCATTGATGATGCAACAGGGACAACTCTGGCCGCCGCGTCAACGCTTGAAGATAAAAAAGCCAAGGGCTCCAATGTCGAGGCCGCAACCCGGATCGGTACATTGATCGCTGAGCGTGCCAAGAAAGCCAAGGTCGAAGAAGTTATCTTTGATCGTGGTGGTTACCTTTATCATGGCCGGGTCAAAGCCCTGGCTGATGCGGCTCGCGAAGCCGGTCTGAAGTTTTAGGAGTTATCATGGCACGAGAAAACAAAAGACGTGATCGCGAAGAAGATAATGAATTTGTCGATCGTCTCGTTCACATCAACCGTGTTGCAAAAACCGTAAAAGGTGGCCGCAATATGAGCTTTGCCGCTTTGGTTGTAGTCGGAGACGAAAAAGGCCGTGTTGGTTTTGGTAAAGGTAAGGCCCGTGAGGTTCCTGAAGCTATCCGTAAAGCGACTGATGAAGCTAAGAAGACAATGATCCGCGTACCGTTGCGTGAAGGCCGCACTTTGCACCATGACCTAAAGGGTCGTCACGGTGCCGGTAAAATCATGATGCGCGCTGCCCCTCCAGGTACAGGTGTTATCGCCGGTGGTCCAATGCGTGCGGTTTTGGAATGTCTGGGCGTTCAGGATGTCGTTGCCAAATCGGTCGGGACATCAAACCCATACAATATGGTACGCGCTACGTTTGACGCTCTAAAGCGCGCGGAAAGCCCGCGGATGATTGCATCCAAGCGTGGTAAAAAAGTTGGTGATCTTGTGACGCGTCGTAATGACGGTGCCAGCGCACCTGAAGCGCTCGACGCAACAGGTTAAGCCAGAAGGAAGATAAGCAATGGCTGCTAAGAAAACATTGAAAGTGCGTCAGACCGGAAGTTCGATCCGGCGCCCAAAAGACCAGCACCAGACTCTTGTGGGTCTTGGACTGGGTAAAATTGGCCGCGTGCGCGAGCTTGAAGATACACCGTCTGTGCGCGGTATGATCAACAAGATCCAGCACATGGTAGAAATCGTCGAAGAATAAGATTTAAGGGCCTTACGGCCTTTTGGAGAACGACAATGCGTTTGAACGAATTAAGTGATAATCCGGGAGCAACTAAACCCCGCATGCGCGTAGGCCGCGGTGTAGGTTCCGGTAAAGGTAAAACGGCCGCTCGCGGTGTTAAAGGCCAGAAGTCCCGCTCAGGTGTGGCTATTAAAGGCTTTGAAGGCGGTCAGATGCCGATCCATATGCGCCTGCCAAAGCGTGGTTTTAATAAGCCAAACCGTAAGCGCTGGACCGAACTTAGTATTGCGAACCTTGAGCGTGCTATTCAGGCCGGTAAATTGGACCTATCAAAAGATGTCGACGCTGAGGCGCTCGTCAAAGCCGGTGTCGTACGCCGAGCTCGCGACGGCGTTCGTTTGATTGGTGGCGGAACTATCTCCAAGGCTGTCAAGCTCGTAGTATCCGGTGCAACGCCCGGTGCAACGAAAATTGTTGAAGGCGCCAAAGGGTCCGTGACGGTTACGGATGCCAAGCCGGTACGCGCCAAAAAAGACGCTGATGCCAAGCCTAAGAAGAAGACGGCGCCTAAGCCTGCAGCGAAAGCTGAAGCTCCTAAAGCTGCGGCCAAGAAGCCTGCGGCAAAGACCGACGCAGCTCCAAAGGCCGAAGCCAAAAAAGCTGATGCGAAAGCCTCCGGAGATTACGATAAGCACATTCCGTATTTCAAAAATATCACCGAGAAATACGATGCTAAGGCTGACGAAGCTGTCGTCATGACCATTACAAAATATTTGGGTGCTTCGCTGAATAATCGCGATGCTAAATATGTCTCATGTACTGATGAAACCGAGCGCCAAACCGTTCGGGATGCCTTCTTGAAGAAGAAGCTGGGCCTTAAGGACGAGAATGACGTGCTTGATGCCAAAGTCATGGCCGTATGTGACGAAATGAAAGCCGCGAAACAACGGATGAAAGATCGTGTTACGTTCTATTATCTGCTGGCCAAAAACGAAGGTAAACTCGGCGATCTTTAAATCTTGATGATGGGCCCCTATATTGGGGCCTAATCTTCAAAACGGGAAACAATTATGGCTTCAGCCTCTGAACAGCTCGCCAGAAATATAAATTGGGGAACCTTTGCAAAGGCTAAGGAGCTCCAACAACGGCTGTTGTTCACGCTAATGATTCTGGTTGTCTACCGGATTGGGACTTATATTCCGATCCCAGGGGTCGATCTGGAGCAATTTCGCCAAGTCATGGGCGCCGGTGGCGGTGACCTCGTTTCCAGACTAAACTTTTTCTCAGGCGGTGCTGTTGACCGGATGGCGATCTTTGCCCTGAACGTGATGCCATATATTTCGGCGTCGATTATTATGACCTTGATGAAGGGATCAATCCCGTCACTCAAGGAATTGGATAAAGAAGGCCAGCAAGGCCGTAAGCAAATCAATCAATATACGCGATATCTCACTGTATTTTTGGCCGCGTTTCAGGCCTATGGGATCGCGCGTCTCCTAAGCTCTCAAGGCGCGGCGATCAATCCTGGCTTCTTCTTTGAAGCGAGCACGGTTGTCACGCTTGTCGGCGGTACAATGTTCCTGATGTGGATGGGTGAACAAGTTACGGCGCGCGGCGTCGGTAACGGTGTATCTTTGATTATCTTCGCCGGTATCGTCGCAGAACTTCCGCGAGCAATCGGGCAAATTCTTGAAATTAACCGGGCTTCCACAGCGATTAGCGGGGGATTGCTCTTATTCCTGATAGCCTTATTTGTTGCCCTTTCTCTTTTGATTGTCTTTATCGAGCGCGCGCAGCGACGGCTTCTGGTTCAATACCCCAAGCGCCAAATGGCTGGGGGTAAAACTTTTGGCGGGGAAAGCTCTTTCATGCCGCTAAAGCTCAATACACCTGGTGTTATCCCTCCGATTTTCGCTAGCTCACTTTTGCTCTTGCCGACAACGGCTGGTCAGATCGCTTTGTCAAATTCGGCGCAAGGCGAATCTAATACTTTCCTGACAACAATCCTAGCTTTCTTGGGTTACGGGTCACCTTATTACCTGACGCTTTATGGTCTCTTGATTATCTTCTTCTGTTTCTTCTATGTGCCTTATGTTTTTAAGCCCGAAGATGTCGCCGATAATCTGCGTAAAAACGGTGGCTTCCTGCCAGGTGTGCGTCCGGGCGAGGCAACTGAAAAACGTCTTAGCTATGTTCTGTCACGTCTGACATTTATTGGCGCGCTGTATGTGGCCTTTGTTTGTGTGCTTCCAGAAATTGTGATTGCACAAAATAGTTCGATCCCGCCTTCCGTTGCCATGCTAATCGGCGGTATGAGTCTTTTGATTATCGTATCGGTGACTCTGGATACGGTTTCTCAGATACAGTCGCATTTGATCGCGCACCAATATGAGGGTTTGATCAAAAAGTCCCGCATGCGCCGCCGCGGCAATAAAAAGAATAAGTAGGAGAGCATTGTGAATCTCGTACTCTTCGGACCCCCCGCCGCCGGTAAAGGCACACAGGCTAAGCGTCTTGTGGAAGAGCGCGGACTTATCCAACTATCAACGGGCGATATGCTCCGGGCCGCGCGTGCGGCAGGCACTGAACTGGGCCAGCAAGTAGCCGAGATTATGGATACGGGCCAATTGGTCTCTGATGAAATTGTTATCGCGCTTATCGAAGAACAGCTCGAGAATAATCCAAATGCCGCCGGATTTATATTTGACGGTTTTCCCAGAACAGTCGCACAGGCCGAAGCTTTAGATGCTTCCCTAAAAGCTCGCGGGCAAAAGGTCGACTGCGTCGTGCGCCTGTGTGTCGAAGACGAATCTATCATGACGCGGATCACAAAAAGATTTGAAGAACAGGGCCGTACAGATGACAATCCTGCGACCTTTAAAAAGCGTCTCGACGCCTATCATAAAAATACAGCGCCGCTCCTGCCCTACTACTCAGCGCAGGGGAAATTGACTGAGGTCAACGGCATGGCAGACATTGAAACAGTCGCGGGAGCTGTGGCTCGCGTGCTTGACACCCACGGGAACGGGAAAGCCGAAAAGCCAAAGTCTTTTTGGGCGCGTTTGTTTGGGGGTTAAAAGAATCTGAATCTGCCTTGACAGGAGGCAGATACAGGCAGTAAGGAACCCGCTTTCAAGCGGATGTTGGAGACAGGCCGCCACTTTGCCGTGGCATAAAGCGCCCTCTCTTCTACATCCAGATGAAAGCGGAATTTTAAGGAGGCCAGTGTGGCACGTATTGCGGGTGTAAACATTCCCACAAATAAACGCGTAATTATCGCGTTGACATATATCTACGGCATTGGCCCGGCGATATCGAAGTCTATTTGCGAGAAGGTTGGAATCACAGCCGAGCGCCGCGTTAACGAATTGACAGATGCAGAAGTGCTCAAAATTCGTGAAACAATTGACGCCGATCTTTTAGTCGAAGGTGACCTTCGCCGTGAGCGTAACCAGAACATCAAGCGTTTGATGGATATGGGTAATTACCGGGGCCTGCGTCACCGTCGTGGCCTGCCTGTTCGCGGACAGCGTACACATACAAATGCGCGGACCCGCAAAGGTCCAGCCAAGCCAATTGCTGGCAAGAAGAAGTAGGGGCTAGATAATGGCTAAAGATCCAGGCCGCGTACGTCGCGCTGACCGTAAGAATATCACATCGGGTGTCGCCCATGTGAATTCGACATTCAACAATACAATGATCACGATCACCGATGCACAAGGTAACGCGGTAGCATGGTGTAGTGCCGGAATGATGGGCTTTAAAGGCTCCCGCAAGTCGACACCTTATGCGGCTCAGGTCGCAGCCGAAGAAGCGGCTCGCAAAGCTGCTGAGCACGGCATGAATACACTCGAAGTCAATGTAAATGGTCCGGGTTCTGGCCGTGAAAGCGCCGTTCGCGCTCTGCAGGCCGCTGGGTTTACGATCACAACTATTCGTGATGTAACTCCGATCCCGCACAATGGTTGCCGTCCACCCAAAAGACGTCGGGTATAACGCCAAGCGCGTTTTTGCCGGGGGCTTAGCTCCCGAAAAACTGAATTTGCGCGGGCTTTAACAAGTCCGCCCTTTGACCTTAAAGAGGCAAGATTGTGATTGAGAAAAACTGGCAAGAACTTATCCGCCCAATCAATCCGGAAATTATTCCGGGTCGTGACCCAGAACGTTTCGCAACCGTAACAGCGGAACCGCTCGAGCGTGGATTTGGCATGACATTAGGAAATGCGCTTCGTCGCGTATTATTGTCGTCGCTGCAAGGCGCCGCGGTTAGTGCGGTGCAGATTGACGGCGTTGTTCACGAGTTTACATCTATTCAAGGTGTTCGCGAAGATGTTACGAATATTGTCTTGAACCTTAAAGACCTCGCCGTCCGTATGCATGCTGAAGGCCCAAAGCGCCTCTTGCTGAAAAAGACAGGGGCCGGTCCTGTGACAGGTGCTGACATCGAAGAAACTGCTGATGTTGAAATCCTCAACCCTGATCATGTTATTTGTACCATGGATGAGGCAACTGAGCTTCGCATGGAGCTGACCGTTACAACGGGTAAAGGGTATGTTCCGGCAGCCGCCAGCCGCCCAGAAGACGCGCCGATTGGTCTTATTTCGATTGATGCGCTTTATTCTCCGGTTAAGCGTGTAGCTTACCGCGTCGAGGATACACGCGAAGGTCAGGTCCTTGATTACGATAAGCTGATCATCGACATCGAAACCAATGGTGCCGTAACGCCAGAAGACGCGACCGCTGTTGCGGCGCGTATTCTGCAGGATCAGTTCCAGGTCTTCGTCAACTTTGATGACCCTGAAGACAGTGTCCGCGAAGCCGATAAGCCAGAACTTGACTTTAACCCGGCGCTTCTGCGCAAGGTTGAAGAGCTAGAGCTCTCTGTTCGTTCCGCTAACTGCTTGAAGAACGACAATATTGTTTACATTGGTGATCTGATTCAGAAGTCAGAGTCAGAAATGCTACGCACGCCAAACTTTGGTCGTAAGTCCTTAAACGAGATCAAAGAGGTTCTCGCGGCTATGGGTCTGCACCTAGGTATGGATGCGCCAAACTGGCCACCGGAAAACATCGAAGAGCTAGCCAAGAAATATGACGACCGCATCTAGGTCGAAAACAAAACTAATAAGAGGATAAAGCCATGCGCCACCGCATTGCCCATCGTAAATTAAATCGCACACAATCGCACCGCAAAGCGATGTTTGCCAATATGTCATCAAGCCTGATTGAGCATGAGCAGATCGTTACGACTCTGCCTAAGGCCAAAGAGCTACGCCCTTTCGTGGAAAAACTGGTGACTCTCGCCAAGAAAGGCGATTTGAATTCCCGCCGGATCGCTATTGCCCGCACGCGCAATAAAGAGATGTCCAAGAAATTATTCGATGTCCTCGGTCCGCGCTACAAGGACCGTCCGGGTGGATATATCCGGATCATGAAAGCTGGCTTTCGTTATGGCGACAATGCGCCGATGGCAGTCATTGAATTCGTCGATCGCGATGAATCAGCTAAAGGCGCAGCCGATCGCGCGCGGATGGAAGCCGTAGAGGGTGAAGACGCATAAGTGTGCTTCTCTAAAACCTGAATATTGACCCGCCTTTTTGGAGGCGGGTTGTTCAATATCCTGCCCCAGAGCATTCTGGTAATCCCGTAGCGCCGAGTGTTTATGTAAAGACTTGAATTTTTCGTTCTGGATTGAAAACCGCTCTATGCCGTCTTGTACGCTATTGAGCGCGACAAGCTTGTCATCCGCATAATTACGCAAGGCGTCTTGCACACTATTGCCGCCCGTTTTTGGGACGTGCACAAAGATGAATTTGTAGGCGCTCGAAATCATTTATCAAATCCTTGGAGCGATTTAAAACTATACCGTCCGGCCGGCATAAACAGAACAACATCAGGATTATATTGAAGCGGAGATTCGATATCAAATGCGCCGATCTCATGATGAACCCGTATAACCTTGCTAAAATCGGAAAGGAAAAAAGGTGCTATTGGATGCGCAAAAGAATCGCCGATGATGACGAGAGTCTTGCCGGGTGTGTTGGTGCGTTTTGAAATGAATGTTTTAAAACGGGGGTCATCTTTGACTAGGTTTTTGCGCTCAACGTCGTCAAATTTGGGATAGCGAATGTCTTTCAACGCTTCGTTATAGTCGACCTTGTCCATGCCTGCGAGCGGAACCAGATCGCCCGAGAATGTCTTCATGTCGAAATAATCAAGTTTAAAATCAGTCTGTTGATTATGTCCGGGCTGAATGGTTTCCATAATATCCAAATAGGCCATATAGGCGCCATAGCGGGTCCAATGAGTGTCCGTCTTGAAGAACACGGGTCCGTTGGCTTTTGCTGTGTTCAGCGCGGGTTCCAGATCCAGGTCAAATTCCAGCCGTTGATCGGGCAATGCCGCATTATATGTGCCAAAGGCATTTTCCGTATATTCAGGATATATGCGGGCCTTGACGGGAATTTTTGCGCTGAGAAATTTTATCCCATGTTTTGCGTAAATTGCTTTCATCTCCGCGTAACGATCATTCCAATTGGATATTTGGAGCGGCGTCAGATAGGGCGCGCCTGAGAATTGAGCTTTGGTTTCAAAGCTGGTCAGATAAAGCCACGGATGTTCGCTACCTTTAATAACACGGGTGGTTTGGCGGTTTATTCCGATTTCCATGCGTTTGCGGGCCTTTATGAGTTGAGCGCGCCCGCCGAAGTGATCTTCGAAATATGCCGATAATCCGCTGGTATATTTGGAGGGGTCTTTGAAAAGCAAATCCGGTTTCGGGATCTGCGCCAGAGACCGGTTTTCCTGAGCATTCCCGTTTTTGCCTGTGACAGCGCCGAGAAAATGAAGGGCTAGCGGCGCGCAGAGGCATAAAAAGAAACCGGCTATTCCCAGAAATTTCAATTGTTGCTGCATGCTAAAACCGGAAATAGATGAAGGGTTGATGCGTGTTTCCGGCAATGTATAGCATAGACAGCAAAAGCAACAGGCCCAGCAAGGCCCATTTCAGCATTTGCAGGCTAATGCGCTCTGTCGGGAGGCGCGCAATCCGAATTTCCCAGCCCTGCCAGGATAGCAAAAATGCGCCGATGAGCGTATATTGAACCAGGGGGAGGAAACCAAGCTGGGCCAGATTGACCGAACTTTCGACATTTAAACCGATCATGGCTTTCCAGTAAGCCGTAGCATGTCCAAAGCTTTCGGCTCGAAACAGGACCCATCCAAAAACGACGCCGAAAAAAGTATAAATCGTGCCTAAGATAGGGCCATGTAAAACGGTTGAGAATTTCTGGGGCAAAAGCCTTTCAAAAATTAAAAATGCTCCGTGCCAGAGTCCCCAGAGAAGAAAGGTCCAGGCCGCGCCGTGCCAGAAACCGCAAAGAATAAATACGATCAACAAATTCCGAAAGGTTTTACGAGACCCGGCGCGCGAGCCGCCTAGCGGAATATAGAGATAATCCCGGAACCACCGGGATAGGGTCATATGCCAGCGGCGCCAAAACTCTTGAAAGGATCTGGCACAATATGGGTAGTTGAAGTTTTGGGGCAGTTCAAACCCGAGCATCCGCCCGAGACCAATCGCCATATTGGAATAGCCGGCAAAATCGTAATAGATTTGAAAGCTAAAACAAATGATCCCGATCCAGGCGGCCGAGGTGCTCAGTGTTTCCGGATCTCCGCCAAAAGCGATAACAACCGGGCCTGACAAAACATCGGCGATCAGAACTTTTTGGGCAAGGCCAAGAATAAAAATGCGTACGCCATCGGCAAATCGATCGACAGATTCAGTTCGGGCTAATATTTGGTCTTTGATTTCATTAAAGCGAACAATCGGCCCTGCCATTAATTGCGGGAACATGGTGATATAGACGCCGGTGTTAACAATGGATTTCATCGGCTTTTGACCACGGTAAACATCGACCAGTAAGCTCATAGCCTGAAAGGTGAAAAACGAAATTCCCATGGGCAAATGTGTTACAAGTTCAGGAATGCCCAAAACACCCAGCTGCTGCGTTATAAATCCACCATATTTCAAACAGATCAATAGCAGAAGATTGGCCATTATGCCTACGGTAAGCCATGTTTTGCGCCCGGCACCCTGACTGATTTTTTGGGCTATGATGTGATTAACAGCAACAGAGGCGATCAAAATCGCCAGATAATAGCCTTCGCCCCAAGCATAGAAAAACAGACTGGCGATCAATAAAAATAGATTTTTGGTCCGGCGACCTGGAAAGCAAAAATACAGACCAATGAATATCGGCAGAAAATAAAACAGGAATGTTACCGAAGCGAAATTCATGGGGATCAGATAGAGTAGAATAGCGTCTAATGCATGTTATTTTTTAGGAAGAACTGGATAAATGTCGATATGAAGTCTGATCGTCAGCCAATAAAAAACCCGCCATAAGGCGGGCTAATTCAGTTTGTGACCTGGCGGCTTAGTGGGCCAGGATTGCCAGCATGAGAAGCGCGATGATATTTGTAATTTTAATCATCGGGTTAACAGCTGGGCCGGCTGTGTCCTTGTAGGGATCTCCGACAGTATCGCCGGTAACCGACGCTTTATGGGCTTCTGAGCCCTTGCCGCCATGGTTGCCATCTTCGATATATTTCTTGGCATTGTCCCAAGCGCCGCCGCCCGCAGTCATAGAAAGAGCTACGAACAAACCGGTTACGATCACGCCCATCAACATCGCACCGAGGGCCGCGAGAGCATTTTCCATGCCGGCCATTGCGCGTACAGCAAAGAACAGCGCGATAGGAGCCAGAATTGGCAGAAGTGATGGCTTGATCATTTCCTTGATCGCCGCGCCGGTCAAAAGATCGACCGCTTTGGCATAGTCAGGACGTGATGTGCCTTTCATAATCCCCGGATCAGCTTTAAACTGACGGCGAACTTCTTCAACGATTGACCCTGCGGCACGTCCAACAGATTGCATGGCCCATGCGCCGAACAGGTAAGGCAATAAACCACCGACAAATAGACCGACGATCACATAGGGATTAGTCAATGAGAAATCAGCAACCATGCCTGACAAGGCATTGCCATCCTTGGCCGAGAAGTACTCAATGTCCTTATAGTAAGCGGCAAACAGAACGAGAGCACCTAGTCCGGCTGAGCCAATCGCGTAACCTTTGGTAACGGCTTTTGTCGTGTTACCGACGGCGTCAAGGGCATCAGTTGTATTGCGAACTTCCGGATCGAGTTCTGACATTTCGGCAATACCGCCGGCGTTATCCGTTACGGGACCAAATGCATCAAGAGCGACAATCATCCCGGCAACGCCAAGCATGGCTGTAACTGCGATCGCAATTCCGTAAAGTCCGGCCATCGAGTAAGTAGAGATAATACCAAATACGATGATCAGGACTGGAACAGCTGTTGCTTCCATCGAAACTGCAAGGCCTTGAATAACGTTTGTTCCGTGACCGGATTCAGACGCGGCTGCGACGGATTTAACCGGGCGGAATTTTACGCCTGTATAATATTCAGTGATAACAACGATTGCGCCTGTAATGATAAGACCAATCAATGAGCAGATAAATAAGTCCATACCCGAAAATTCGGTTCCGCCGATTTCACCAAAGCCAAGCATTTGACGTGTGACGACGAAAATCGCGAGGGCCGAAAATACGCCAGTCGCAATAAGGCCTTTATAAAGAGCGCCCATAACATTGGTTGAGCCTTTGCCCAGGCGAACGAAAAACGTTCCAATAATTGAGGTCACGATACAAACTGCGGCAATCGCCATAGGATAAAGCGCTAGCGAACCGACAGTGCCGTAAAGGATAGACCCCAAAACCATGGTCGCAGCAATTGTCACAACATAGGTTTCGAAAAGGTCAGCGGCCATACCGGCACAATCACCGACATTATCACCGACATTATCGGCAATTGTCGCCGGATTTCTTGGATCATCTTCCGGGATACCGGCCTCGACTTTACCAACGAGGTCACCACCGACGTCAGCGCCTTTGGTAAAGATACCGCCGCCAAGACGGGCAAATACTGAGATTAGGGATGCGCCAAGAGATAAGGATACTAATCCGTCAATGACGCCGCGCTCATCCGCGCCCATCGGGCCGGTGAGAAGCATGTAATAAACTGATAGGCCCAATAATGCGAGTCCTGCAACCAACATTCCCGTAATAGCGCCGGCATCAAATGCGATTTTTAGGCCGTCGCCGAGGCTTTTGCGAGAGGCTTCGGTCGTACGCACATTCGCCTGCACAGAGACCAGCATGCCGATATAGCCGGCAAGTCCTGACAGGACCGCACCGATGACGAAACCAACAGGTGCAATCGCGTTTCTGAATAGAACGAATAGCAGGATAGTTACGAACACACCGACAATCGCGATGGTTCTATATTGTTTGTTGAGATAGGCTTTCGCCCCTTCTTGAATGGCGCCGGCGATTTCATTCATGCGCTCATTTCCGGTCGATGCTTTCATAAGCTTCGCTCGGGTCACAAACCCGTAAATGACTGCCAGTACACCGGCTAGTATAATTAGATAAAGAGCCACTAATTCTCTCCTCAATAGAAAGACACGATGACGTCGTGTCAGTTGAATGTAGTGAAGTTGGCCGTGCTGATCACACGCTTCCCCTCGCGATCAGTGAGATTGGCCGTATTTCCCCAAATACGCTTCCCCTCGCGTTATGGCAGGCAAATTAGCGCCATTGACGCGGGAATCAAGGGTGAATCTAATCAATCAGAAAAGTGAATGATTTTTGGCGGCTAAAAGAACTTTCGTATTAGCCTTGGTTTTGGGCGGCCTTAATGCCTTCAAGAATAAGCGCTTCGGCTTTTTCCCGGTCTTCCCATCCCAGAACTTTAACCCATTTATTTGCCTCAAGGTCTTTGTAATGATCAAAGAAATGAGAAATCCGTTCTAACAGGATCTCCGGCATATCTTTATAGGATTCGACCTTATTGTAGAATTGTGATAACTTTTGGTGAGGCACGGCGAGAATTTTTTCATCCACCCCGGCTTCATCTTCCATCATGAGAACGCCGATCGGACGTGCCCGTACAACAGCGCCTGGCATGAGTGCTCGATTGCCATAGACCATAACGTCGGTTGGGTCGCCATCATTGGAAAGCGTGTGCGGAATAAAGCCGTAATTACAGGGATAGCGCATCGCCGTATATAAAAAGCGATCAACAAACATGGCCCCGGAGGCTTTGTCCAATTCATATTTGATAGGTTCACCACCCAGCGGAACTTCAATGATAACATTGATGTCTTTCGGCGGGTTTTTACCGGCAGGAATTTTTGACATATCCATGGCTGGGCCTCAGGTTCAGGGTTAGCGCTGGCGTCTTATAGTCAAAATAAATGAAAGCAACCCTAATGTGCAGCGGCGGACAAAATGGCTCAATTTTATAACCGTTAAAGCCCTGCCGTCGATCCAATCGCCCATATTCCCGAACCGATCATGACCACGCCGATAAATATATTGAAGATTCGAGCTTGAACAGGTTCCCGAAGCCAGCGCCGAATGTTTTGCGCGCCATAAGCATAGATTGCGAGACCCAGTAGCTCAGTAACGGTTACAGTGGCCAGCATGATCCAAAACTGCGTCGTAACGGGCAAGGCGGGATCAAAATAGGTTGGCAGTAAAAGTCCAAAATAGACGAGAGGCAGGGGGCTGGAAATCTGTAAAGCGATACCTTTCGAATAAAGGGCAGCGCGCGGCGGTGCGTCATTGGTGTTGTCTAAATTGGGTGCGGGCCCTGTCATTGTTGTCACAGCCAAGTAAATTATGACCAAGACACCTAGGATTTTAAGGGCCAGAAATGTTGACGGAAATTGCGTTGCGAGTGCCGCGGCGCCGCTGGCCGCCAATAACAGCCAGATCACATTGGCGCTGGCAATCCCAAGCGCTGCGAGCATTGCAGGTGAAAACCCGTATCTAAACGATGAAGCCATGACAAGCATGACCGCGGGACCTGGTGTTAATCCGCCAATCCCAAATAGAGCAACTAAAGCCAGCCAGACATCAAACGACATGAAGCGCTATGTGCGCCTGATTTTTCTAAATGTCATCAGGAAAAGAGCAAAAAACAAGATGCAGGGAGCAGACCAGACGAAAGCTTGTTCAAGGTAAACCTCTTGGGTAACCGGATCAAAACATCGTCCAAGTTCGTTGAAACAGTCTCGCCAAATCCAATAGCGCTTGAAATATATTATTCCAAAAGCCAAGGAGAGCCCAAGATAAATGAGCCCTCTGAGGTAAAGCCAGACTCTATTAATCGTTACGACCAGCTTTTTGATTGCGGGCTTTTAGAAGGCGTAATCTAAGCGCATTGATCTTGATAAATCCGCCTGCGTCGGCTTGATCATACACATCGTCTTCCTCAAAAGTGACATGCTCTTGAGAATAGAGCGAATATGGTGATGTTCGTCCAACAACGTCAACATTGCCTTTATAGAGTTTGAGGCGAACGCTTCCGGTTACCAATTCTTGCGATTTGTCGATCGCGGCCTGAAGCATTTCGCGCTCCGGCGAGAACCAATATCCATTATATAAAAGCTCAGCATATTTCGGCATAAGCTCGTCTTTGAGGTGCATTGCCCCTTTATCCATTGTGATTTGTTCGATGCCGCGATGGGCCATCAATAATACAGTGCCGCCGGGTGTCTCATAAATCCCGCGCGATTTCATGCCGACATAACGGTTCTCCAGCAAATCCAGGCGGCCAATCCCATTGGCGCCGCCAAGCTCATTGAGCTTTGTCAAAATCGTTGCTGGGCTCATTTCCGTTCCATCGATTGATACAGCGTCCCCGCGTTCAAACCCGATCTCGACATAGGTCGGTTTATCTGGGGCGTCCTCTGGCGAGACAGTCCGTTGATACACAAATTCCGGGGCTTCCTCTGCTGGGTCTTCCAATGCTTTGCCTTCGGAGGACGTATGCAACAGGTTTGCGTCAACAGAGAAAGGAGCTTCGCCGCGTTTGTCCATGGCAATTTCAATGCCGTGCTTCTCGGCATATTCGATCAACTTCGTCCGCGAGTTCAAATCCCATTCTCGCCAAGGCGCGATGACTTTGATATTAGGGTCAAGGGCGTAATACCCTAATTCAAAGCGGACTTGATCATTGCCTTTACCTGTCGCGCCGTGACAGACGGCGTCGGCTCCGACCATATTAGCAATTTCAATTTGGCGTTTGGCGATTAACGGCCGAGCTATTGAAGTTCCGAGTAAATATAGGCCCTCATACAGTGCATTGGCTCTGAACATTGGAAAAACAAAATCTCTTACAAACTCTTCGCGCAAATCATCGATAAATATTTCTTTTACGCCGGCAGCTTCGGCTTTGCGCCGCGCTGGCTCAAGCTCCTCGCCTTGACCCAAATCCGCCGTGAAAGTGACCACTTCGCAGCCGCGTTCTTCTTGGAGCCATTTCAGGATAATGGATGTATCCAAGCCACCAGAATAAGCCAGGACAACTTTTTTGGGCGTACTCATGTCTATCTCCACGCTTAAGAAGCGAATTCTCTACTCCAAAATGATTTACAAATGATAGTCTAGAATCTATATCGAGGCCATAAATCGGGGGGTAAAATGGCCCATTGGACACGCAGTCTTGTTGTTGGCGTAGTATTTTTCTGCGCTTCGTTGTTTTTTTCGCAAAATTCTTGCGCGCAAACCCCTGTGGAAGATTCAGAAAACGCAGCTGCGCAGACAGCTCAAGAAGTTACAGAAACGTCAACCCAGAATCCGGCTGAACCCGTTTTAACGCTTCCTGATCCGACAAATGTATCAGATATCGATCTTGATGACCCGGCAATCAAAAAAGCTATGCAAGCTTTGGAGGAAGCCAAAGCCGCCAGCGAGGAGGCAGAGCGGGCGCTTGGACAGGCGCTTTTGGAACAACGGGAAAAGGCTGCAGACATTGCTGAAACACCTGAAACATCTGCGCCGAAACTAGACATTGATTCGGTTAAAGACAAGGCGATGGGTTTCTTGGATAAGCTGATTGAATGGCTCAAAAGCCCAGCTTTTTTAGCTCAAATTGGTGCAATTATTTTAGCCTATTTCTTGGCGCCTATAATTGCCAGTCAGTTACGCCGACGTCTGTTCTTCTTCCGCGACCCGCCTTCGGATGACGCCAAACTTCTCGTCGCGCGCAATTACATCTACAAGTCTCGTGAGTTTTTGCGACTAATCGCATACGTTGGTTTGCTCGCATTGGCGGGGGTTGTCTTAAAAGCCATCCCCAATCTTGGCGAAGATTGGCTTGTCAAAATTGTGATGGGTATCTCTGTCGTTTATCTTGCCTATAAAGCGATAAATCAGTTCGTCACAAATGACCTGTTAAGGAAAGCGGCGACCTGGACGATCATTCCAATCGCTTTACTTGCGGTATTTGGCTATCTGGACGAATTTTTGAATTTTCTTGAAAATACATCCGTTATCCCGATGGATCCGCCTGTGACGGCTATGACTCTGGTCAGACTGGCGTTTTTCGGTGGATTATTTTTCTGGCTCGGCAATCTTTCAAATAGCAAAGGCCAAGCGGCTATTCATTCGCAAGAAGGTCTTGATGTCGCGACCCGTGAAGTCGTCGGCAAAATTTTCCAGATGCTATTGTTTACAATCGTCGTTGTCCTGGTGATGAGCTTTGCAGGTATCCCGTTGTCCGGTCTCGTGATGATTATTAGTGCGATTGGTCTTGGGATTGGTCTTGGATTACAGCCCGTCGCTGCGAATTTTGTTTCCGGTATTATCATTCTGTTTGACCGGTCGGTTCGTAAAGGAGATTTTGTCGTACTTCCCGACGGGCAGGAAGGTTATGTCGAAGCCATTAATATGCGGTCAACCACAGTTGAAACGACTGACGGTAAAGATGTTATGGTTCCGAATACGACGTTTATTGAAAACACCTATGAAAACTGGACTCATAAGGACCCGGCCCAGCGCTATGAAGTCTATTTCAAGGTTCCCTATGATACGGATATCGATACACTCGAAGATATTTTAATCCCAGCGATTGCGGCTTACCCAAAAGTTCTAATGGAACCTGAGGAGCCAGATTTGGAATTAAGAGAATTCGGAGAATATGGCATTCACTTCGCCATCGAGTTTTGGGTGTCAGGTATTGATGACGGCGAAAACAAGTTTACTTCGGATCTGAACTATATCGTTTGGCGAACGCTTAAAAAGCACGGCATCATCATGCCAATTCCGCGACGTGAAGTTCTGAATTTGGAGCCTTAGAGGTTACCAACCGCCGCCGCCTCCGCCTCCGCCGCCGCCCCCAGAAAACCCTCCGCCCCCGCTGCTGGATGAGCCTGAGCTTTGCGGCGCTGCAGAGCTGACGCCGGAACTGATATTCGACGTAAGACTTTTTGTCATATGACTGATACTTCCGTGATGGGTACCGACGCTCCAGCTTGGGTCATATTGTTTGGCTTCAACTGGCATTACTTTTTCAAAATAACGGCTCCAGGGTTTCTCTACATCCAGGGCAATGGCATAGGGAAGAAGTTGTTCGTATCGCTTAACGCTCATGGGCGGTAATTCATCCCTCCCGATTTCGACTGAGTCGAGCCGATGTTTTTCAGCCGTTTTCATATAGAGCCTAAAGCCTTCAAGTTCAGTCCGGACATTTTGCCCTTTGCGGGTTGGTGCGGGCATTAGAAAAAAGAACAGAATATTAAGGGCGGCTAGTGCAGCCAATAGGCCCCAAATCCATGATGGCGACAGTTTCGAAAGTTGCGACATGGTTATGACGGTTGCAAGGATCGACAGAAGAACGCCTCCGACCATATAACCAACGTTAAAGCGGTGATATGGCCTGCCATAATCTTTGGCCAATCGTCTCTGAAATGCAGAATATTTCAGATTGAAATGTGTATTCACCTTTTTTTTCAGCGTAATGGATTGTCGCCTAGATGGCGGGAACAGGCTATGAAAAAGATGACCTTCGTCACGATTTAGGTTTTGTCGTTCCGACTCTTCTGGAGCCATTACGTCAAATTCCAAATTCTCATCATCAGGATCATCCAGGCCCAATTCCTTTAAGGTTTTTTTGTCCCCTCTGAGAAGACCGGCAAATGTTTCTCGCGTGAGTTCAAAAATATTTTCGTCTTCCTCGTCGATAATGTCCCGGTCAGTCGGCGTCAAAATCGTTTTCTTTTTATCCGTTTCGATTTTGAGCCATTTTTTGTTTGATAGGCTCACAAGTGTCGCTGTCAGGGCTTTGTGGCCGCTAATGCCCCTGTGCCATATGTAACTTGCAGCGGCCGGTGAATAGTCTTTGGGGGGGTCATAGATCGGAAACACAGCACCTTTGATTGGATCTCTGCCGACTCTGTTCCAGGTCAGATAGTAATATCCTGCAATAGCTAGAAACGATAGCGATAGCAAAATTAGAGCCCCATTTTTGAGCCACCAAATATAACGCCGCGTCGATTCTGGTTCCGGCAACATAATTCCTTTGTCAAACTTCAAAGATATGGTCATGCCTTCGCCCGATGAGAGCGCTTGCCGGGTCGTAAATTCATTGGCGTTTCCGCGCTGCGTAAAAGCCGCATCATTTGCCGTTGAACCCATCCGCCCGGTCCACGCTTGGTAGGATTGCAGGGTAGCCCCTTCGGGCATGGTTATGCGGGCATGAGCGCGTTCGATGGGGAAGCGCCAGTAATTTCCCGTAACGTTCCAATAGACTTCATCAAAACTATTGTCGCGTCTGATTTCGTCCTTAATTTCGAACTTGATCTCATAGGTATGGTCGGCATGATTCAACAGGCGATCAGGATTGCCGATGAGAAGACGGTAAGCATTCCCATCGCGTTCAATTTCATAGGGTTCCTGATTGCCATTTCGTTTAACGGATAAAATGTTGTAACGCACCGGAATATCGTGCCCAAGATAGTTTTTATAACGCGGGAGGTCTCGAAAAATACCCCGCCTTATTTGCTGGCCTTCGACGTTGACAGTAATCGACTCTGTGACAATGAAATCACCATCAAGCTGAACATTTATATCGGAAGAAAATAGTTTGATGACCTCTTCGGCCATGGCCATGGCCTGAGAGCATAATAGTACCAGAATGATCGCGAAGGATTTAAACAGATTTTTCAATCTAATCTCCGAATTGGGTGTCTGGGAGAATGATTGCCTCGCTCATTTCAAAATAATCTTTCAGATCAAATCCGAATATTCCTGCCAGCAAATTTATGGGGAAGCTCTGAATCATCGTATTCATTTTTCGCACAGCGCCATTGTAAAATCGGCGGGCATATTCGATTTTGTTTTCCGTATCAGATAGCTCGTTCTGTAGATCCAGAAAATTTTCATTGGCTTTTAGGTCAGGGTAATCTTCGGCTACAGCCATTAGCTTTGATAGCGGAGCTTTGATGGCTTCTTCTGCATTAGCTCTGTCGGAAAGTGTTTCAGCGACCAGTGCCTGGTTTCGCTTCTCTGTTAAGTCCTCAAACAGGTTTCGTTCGTGCTTGGCATAAGCTTTAACTGTATCGACGATTTTAGGGATAAGGTCCGCGCGACGTTTCAATTGCACTTCTATATCGGACCATCCATTATTGACTAGCTGTTGGGCCGCAACAAGGCGGTTGTAGATGAGTATAACGATCGCAATAAAAACGATAAAGACAATTAGAATAATACTCATAACAACCCTCACTCACGTCTTATATAAGCACTGTTGGCGTCGAACGGTAGTCGTAGCGACCATATTATGTTTTCCGGATCATGGGTTTGATGTTCCAGCAGTCCAATTGTCATTTGGTCATGGCCGTCCATAGGTTGATCTTTATAGGTACGAAAAACCCGGTCCCATAATGATAGCGAGAAACCATAATTACTATTTGTTTCTTCCGGGCGGACGGAATGGTGGACCCGGTGCATGTCTGGTGTGACGATGAAAAGCCGCAAATATTTGTCAAACCAAGCCGGTATATGTAAATTTGAATGGTTGAACATCGCACAGCCATTTAAAATCGCTTCAAACGTCAACACGGCAAAGGCGGCTGGTCCCAAAGCCAATACCACGGCGCATTTGTACACCATAGAGAGAACAATCTCTATGGGATGAAACCGCAGAGCCGTTGATGTATCGATATCGCGATCAGAATGATGAACTTTGTGAAGTCGCCAAAGAACCGGAATTTTATGGGTCGCGACATGTTGAATATATATTGCAAAATCCAGCACTATGAGTGTTAGGAAAAACTCAATGCCGATCGATAAGTCGATATGGTTGAAAAATCCGAGTTGATAGTGAGATGCGTATCCTGCGGTAGCAATTGCCGTGACGGGTCCCAGAAGTTTTATTGTTATTGTGTTTACGATTGTAATGCCAAAATTAGTCCGCCATCGCTTTAAGCGTCCAAATACTCGGCGCCGTTTAGGGGATAGGCTTTCGGCCAAAATAAATAAAACCAATAAGGATAAGAACAGGCCACCACGTAGCCATAATTCGATGGTATCCGTTACATCCATAGAATTTGTGTATCCATTCCAGCGACCAAGGCCAAGCAGAATATTGTCTTGATCAGGGCCATAGGCTAAGGCTTCCCAAAAGCGAGACTGATTCCATGACAAGATCCACGTCAAATCCAACCAAGACACGAACCTGCTTGATAACTGGAGCTTCTGCCGGGATTGGTGCGGCCATTGCCCGGGAATATGCGGCTCGAGGTTGGGACTTGGCTCTAACAGCTCGGCGCGAAGAGCCTATGGTCGAATTAGCTGTGGAGCTTAAACGTGATTTTGGTGCGACCAGCCACATTTTTGCCCTGGACTTGTTTGACCCTGCCGGCACGCAGGATTTAATGGCGCGAATAGCCAAGAAGAAACTTCGGATTGACGGTTTGGTTAATAATGCAGGTTATGGTCACCCGGGAAGCTATATGGAAAGTCCGTGGGACGATCATGCAAATTTTTTGCAACTCATGTTGCGTGCGCCCTGTGAACTGGCCCATGCCGTTTTGCCCTCAATGAAAGCTGAGGGTTACGGCCGAATTATCAATGTCGCTTCCCTTGCAGGACATATGCCGGGGTCACGAGGACATACATTATATGCGGCTGTGAAAAGTTTTCTGGTCAAGTTTTCCCAAAGTTTGAACCTTGAAATGAAACCCTATGGAGTCAACGTATCAGCGCTGTGTCCAGGTTTTACTTACAGTGAGTTTCATGACGTTAACGGAACCCGCAATGCCGTCTCTAAAATGCCGGACTTTATGTGGATGGAAGCTGATGAATGTGCAGCTCAGGGTGTCGAAGCTTGTGAACTAAATCGCCCTGTCTTTATTCCAGGCCGGGTTAACAAGTCATTGGCTTTAACAGCACGTCTTTTGCCCGAGCGTATCGCTATGGGATTAATGGCGAGGAATGCTGAAAAGTTTAGAAAAGGGTAACATGCAAAACAATTTTCAATCTGACCCCAGACTTTATGTTGCGTTAGATCTACCGTCCATTGATTTGGCGCGGGACATGGTTTTGCGTTTGGGCGACACCGTTAAGTCTTATAAGATTGGCCTACAGCTTTTACCTCTTGGCGGTGCCGAATTTGGACGGGAATTGGCCGCGATGGGAAAAAATGTTTTCCTGGACTTTAAACTCCATGACATTGACGCAACGGTTGAAAAAGCGACGCGGTCAATCGCAAAAATTGGGGCGGACCTTATGACAGTTCATGCGCGCCCTGATGTCATGCGCGCTGCAGCCAAGGGCAAAGGGCCTAAACTAAAAGTCCTGGGTGTAACAGTACTGACATCATTAGATGAGCAGGCTCTGATTGATATTGGTTATCACCACAATGCCGAGGAGCTTGTATTGCATCGCGTCAGGCAAGCCTTGGAGGCCGGAATTGATGGGGTGGTCTCAAGTCCGCTTGAAGCGGCAAAAATTCGCTCCATAGTCCCTAAAGAGTTTTTGGTCGTAACTCCGGGCGTTAGAATGGCCGGTCATGACACGGGAGATCAAAAACGAATTGCGACACCATCCAAGGCTCTTCAAGACGGAGCATCTCAGATCGTCGTGGGACGACCTATTACGCAGGCGAATGATCCTACTGAAGCTGCTCGAAAAATCATACAGGATATGGCAAAATAAAAGCCCCTTCCGGGGCTTTAAACGTCTACCAACCGCATCCGCGCATCATGGGCCGAGGCATCATGGGGGCCCCGCACATTGGTCGAGGGCCGAATACTGGCACAGGTACAGGAACCGGTACATTAAATACGGGCGTCGGAACCGGATAACGAACATAGATAATTGGCCGTACCACACGAACGGTTTGTGGCGCACCATAATGAATAGATGAGCTTTGAGACTGCTTCATGACAGAATAGCAGCCCAGAACTGACTGACCGGATTGCAAGCCATTTACATTGACCGGGCAGGATGTTGGCTGAAGATATTCACTTGCGCCAAGACCGCTCATTCTAATAGGACCCGTTGTTGCGGCAGAAGACGAAAACGGGACAAGAGTCGGCGCGCTAGAAGTTCCGTAAGAACTTGAGTAAGAGCCACCTGTGTAAGACGTTCCTAATGACGAAGAAGAGGAATAGCTTGACAGTGGCTGCAGCGATGATGACCCGCAATAAACGCTACCCGCGCTACAAGAGGCGTTCGCGGCCGAAGAAAAGCCTGCGGTTAACGCCAAAGCCATTACTGATTTGACGAGTATTAATTTTTTCATGGGGTCACCCCTTTTCACTTAATCACTTAAACTTTCGCAGTTGGCCTGCAATTATCGTGCAAGTTTAGTCTATAATTCCAAAAAAAAGATAAACTCGCCATTTAAGCGAGTAACAATTCTTAATATCCGTAGCGGCCAGAATATTTTACCGGCGCGCCCGTTGCAGCATTGACGCAACTCGGAGTCACGGCTGTTGGCACCGGTGTTGGTACGCCAATGACAGGTCTTTGAACATTCATCTTGGGAGCTTCACGCTTACAAATCACCTGAGTAGCGGACAGTCCATTCATAGTGGTTGGACCTGAAACGTTTTCCCAATAAGTTCCATCATTTGACATTGAGCCTGGGTAAACATTGGTTTCCGGGGCCATTGTAACTGTCTGATTTACAGCGCCCATATATCCCGTTCCCATAGCTGAACCGGTAAAAGACGGTACTGATCCATAGGAAATCGCGGCCATTGCGGAGTTTGACATCGTTGGATGCGGGACGGTGCCGCCTGAAACAATAGGCTGCGCTTGCGTCATGCCGCTATTGAGAACGGCTTGAGCATTCTCAAAAGAGCGATCAATATGAGATGTCGGTATATGAGCGATCCCGGGCGTAAGTTCGTTGGTTCCATAAGTTCTCGGTACAAATTTGCTTGGGTCATATCCGCCGCCAACATGAATGACGCGCTCTGCTGCGGGTGCCGGCGCTGCGATAACAGGAGCAGGAGGTGCGATAACTGGTGTTTCAAGTGGAAACGGCGAATGAAGTCCAGCTGTCATGGGAACTGGCATAGGAGCGGGAAGGCCTGCTGTCACAGGGACGGGCATGGGTGCTGGTAAACCTGCGGTCATTGGCACAGGAATGGCAGAACTTACCGATCCGCCTTGCCGGCAATATTGTGTTGATTCTGGAGTGCATCCCCCGGTGAAGCCACTTGGAGCGTCTGAGACTGAAGCGATATTATTTTGACCGTGGATGCGCGTAATGTTGACGCTGGGTGTTCCGAGATATTGAATTGACCGTAAATGCCCCATGGGACGAGAAGCATAGACATGCATAGGATCGACTTGAGATCCCCCGCTCGGATGAACAACAACGTTTGGTGTGCAATTTGGACCCGATGCGCCAAAACCACAATTGCCTGCCCAAGCCGCCGTAGAACCCAAAGACAAAGTTAAACCACTAATAATAGCTGTCGTTTTTAAAAACTGACGCATTTGCGTACTCTCCATTCTCGGCCCGAAGCCATATCAAATGCCCGAAGGCGAAACTTTAATTCGGGGAGACTAAAAGTCGTAAGCTATTCCGCCGCGTTCCCAATCACCGAAGCGAGTTGGTTCAGCCCCCTCTGGTCCACCTTTTTCTTTTGGGCGCTCTGAGGAACTGGATTTTTGGGCCTTACGCCTTGCAGCAGCTTCTTCCAAAGCTCTGCGGGCTGCAGGACTAAGGATCTTGCCTTTCGCGGCGGGGGCTGGAGTCTGATCAGACATAGCCTCCACTAATCTTAGTTCATCAGGAACGTCAACTCGAAAATTGTCATACCAGTGACCCGAACTGGTACAGGAAGAGCCATAAAAATTGATTAAGCTCACGTTGACGGTTTATTAAGTATAATTGCACTGATAGAGGGGTATATGAGCCCCAAAAATACGGATAAAAAAATTGATAGCCGCACAATAACCGTTCGAGCCTTGGGCCGAATACTAACCTCTGGGGAGCAATTAGAGGCCACGTTATCGACGGATAAACATTATCGAGAGCTGGAAACCCGAGATCGTGGTTTTGTCCGCCTACTCGTAAGTTCGTATTTTCGGCAAAAAGGGCAAATAGATGGAGTTCTGAACGGCTTTCTTAGTCGAATGCCGCCGGATTTTGTGTTGAACGCTTTGCGTATCGGTGCAGTACAGCTCTTAATTTTAGGCACGGCCGACCATGCCGCCGTTGGCGAAACAGTCGGTCTTCTGAAGAGTCATAAAAAGTATTACAAATTTTCAGGCCTTGCCAATGCGGTTTTACGGAAAATCGCCCGGGAAGGTCGCTCGATTATGGGAAATATTCCGCCGCGAGAAAATATTCCAACCTGGATATATAGATCTTGGGAAAGAGCTTATGGGCGATCTGCCGCCAGACAGCTTGCGCTGCAATATCAACAAATTCCGCCTCTGGATATTTGCGTGAAACGCGATCCGGAACTCTGGGCAGAGAGATTTGACGGTCAAGTTATGTATGGAAACTGTGTCAGACTGCCCAAGGCGGGGCAAATCAAAGAACTTGACGGCTTTGATGAAGGTGATTGGTGGGTGCAAGATCTATCCTCAACACTTCCTGTTCAGCTCTTGGGGGATGTTTCGGGACTTAAAGTTCTCGATATGTGCGCGGCGCCGGGCGGGAAAACCCTCCAACTGGCCTCACAGGGGGCGATTGTGACGGCGATGGATCGCTCAGCTGAAAGATTAGACCTTCTAAAAGAAAACCTAGGGAGAACCGGCCTATCGGCAGACATCATCGCGGCGGATGCAACAAATTGGCCGGAAAACGACTCTCAATATGATATCGTTCTGCTTGATGCGCCGTGCAGCGCGACGGGGACGTTTCGTCGCCATCCCGACGTTCTTTATGCCAAAACCAAAAAACAAATGGAGCAGTTACAGAAATTGCAGCGAAAATTGCTAATTTCTGCAGCTCGAAAATTGCGTCCTGGTGGGCAGTTGGTGTATTGTACGTGCTCCCTACAGGTGGAGGAAGGTGAAGAACAGATTGATCGATTCTTGCAAAAGAATACTGATTTTGACGTGATTCGTGTTTCCGACGAAAAATGGCATGATTTTGGGACATTAAGCGGGCATTTACGGCTATTGCCTCACCAATTTAGGGAAAATGGTGGTCTGGACGGGTTTTTTATCGCCCGGCTCAGGCAAAAGATTGAACAGATGTAAACCGAAATTTCACCTTTGTTTGGTCTAATAATTGCAGAAAATGCAGCAAATGTTTCAAAATGGGAGGCCAAACATGGTCACGTCAGGATTAATCCGCAACGGCTTGGTAGCCGCTATCGGAGTTGTAGGACTATCATTATCCGCTTGCGCAAGTCATACATCGCATAGCAATGATCGATATGGTGGTCAGTATGATGGGTATGCCACAAGCAGTGGTTCCGATCGATATGGAAGTGTTTATCAGTATGAAAGTGGAGGCGGAAGCTGTGACGGCGGACGTTATGGATCATGCGGTGCAGTCGTTGCACAGCCAGCTCCTCAACTCGCCCCATTGGCTGCGCCAATGTCAGCGCCTGTAACCGGCGTAGTTTACGCAGATTGTTCTCAAATCGGAACATGCGGGCATTCAGCTCCGAGTTATTCTACGTCTCAGACATACTCTCAGCCGACTTACTCTCAACAGAGTGTTCAGCAAAGTGTTGTCATTCCGCCAACAATGAGCCAGAGCCAGTCATACTCGGCTCCTGCGCAGACTTACTCCGCACCTAGCACATCTTATTCGACATCTAGCTATTCTTCAGGCACAACGTCCGGCGGAACAGCCGATTGTCCAGCCGGAACATCTTTGCAGTCAGACGGAACATGCATGCAGTCATCAGGTTCGTCTTATAGCAGCGGATCGACATATTCCTCCGGTAGTTCATATTCCGGGTCGTCATATTCGGGTTCAAGTTACTCAAGCGGCGAAACAGCTGATTGTCCCGCTGGTACAAGTAAACAGTCAGATGGTACGTGTATGCAGTCCAGTGGTTCAAGCTATACAGGCTCTTCAAGCTACGGCTCAGGTTCTAGCTATTCATCAGGTTCAAGCAGCTATAGTTCAGGTTCGACATCAGGTAGCGCGGTTGTTTGCCCATCCGGAACAACAATGCAGTCAGATGGAACCTGTATGCAGTCTGGCTCATCCAGTTCCTACGGATCTAGCAATAGCTATGGCGGGTATACGTCATCTGGCGGTTATACAGCCAATGATTACTTGCCTATCCGGAAGTAAACAAAACAAAAATTCAGAAATTGCCGCGCTCATTCGGGCGCGGTTTTTTTATGTCTCATTACGACGCTGAGTTTGGCGCATGAACCAAGCCATGGCCAATGCCAATAGAATAAATGGAAGGGCCCAGAGCACATAAGTATTGCCCTGCACGGGTGGTTCTAAAAGGACAAAGTCACCATAACTGCTTCGCATATACTCGATAACTTCGGCGTTACTATCACCTTTTTCAATTCGGGCCCGAACAAGTTTGCGCATATCTTGGGCAAGACTTGCATCCGATTCCTCGATCGATTGATTTTGACAAACAACACAGCGTAGTGATCTGCCAACTTCCTTAGCGCGAGAGTCTATTACCTGTTCTGAAATGGGACGATTTTCCTGTGCTGCAACAGATGACGATAGGCCTATTCCAGCAACAAGAACAAAGATAATGATCCAGACACTATGTTTCATGCTCCTTTTTCCAATTTCAATATGCGTGGTAAAATATCGGTTTTCCAAACTTCATGGGTAATAATCCCGACATGTTTATGTCTAATATTCCCGTCTTTGTCGACCAAATAGGTTTCTGGAGCACCCGTTACTCCTAGTGAAATCGCCAGCTCGCTATCGGCATCAAACAGGATGAGGTCATATGGGTCCCCAAATCGATTTAACCAGTTTCGCCCTTTTTCTCGCGTATCACGCCAATTCATGCCAATTATTCTTACCCGGTCTGACTCGGCAATTTTCATTAGGTTAGGATGTTCCTGCACGCAGGCGATACACCAAGATCCGAAAACATTGATGAGGCTGATTTCGCCTTTGATGTTTGTTTCTGTTAAGATGACTTCGGGACTGTCCAGAGTTGTCAGGGAAAATTCAGGGAAAGGTTGATCAATTAAGTTTGATTCAAGCTTGCTCGGGTCTCCGCGAAACAAGGATAGTCCAAATCCCAACAGAATGACCGAAAATATAATCAGGGGCAGGAATGACCGTATTGACTGCATTTACGCCTCCTCTTGAGCCGGACGAAATCTCAGGCGCCGATCAGCGAGGGAAATAAATCCACCTAAAGCAATCAAAAACCCACCAATCCATATCCAAACAACAAGAGGTTGGTAATAAACACGCACGACCCAGCCTTTGTCTCGATCACCTTCCGAAAGTGCCGCAAAAACAGTATCAATAAGACCCAGGTTAAAGCCTGCTTCCGTTGTCACCATATCGCGAACAGGATAATATCGTTGTTCCGCTGATAAGCTTTTGAGCTCACGTCCAGATTTTTCCACTTTAAAAGTTCCGCGAAGATATTCGTAATTATTCTGGCGTCCATTTTCCATATCAGTCAGCGTGAAGCTGTGTTGGCCAATTGTGAGGCTATCCCCAATTTTTAAACGAGCTGCATTATCGCCGCCCCAAACCGTCATCGCTGTAATCGCTAGGGTTAATACCGCCATGCCCAAATGCCCTGCAATGAACCCATAAAATGCTGCAGACTGTTGGCGCAATTTATGGCGCCGCTTAATTATGACGAAACAGACACCGGCGAGAAGATAAAGCGCAAGCCCTATACCTATTCCGCCGCCCACAGATCCGCCCAGTGCTATGGTCAGTAAAAAGGCAACGACAAAAAAGCCAAATAGCTTGGAAAAAATCTTCATGGCTTTTGTCGACGTTTCATTATTCCATTTCAAAAGCGGTCCCACACCCATAACCAATATTAGGATAATCATGATGGGGGTGAAGGTTTTATCGAAATAGGGCGCGCCAACAGTCAGCTTATTATCTGAAATGGCTTCTATCAAAAGAGGATAAAATGTGCCGAGGAAAACTGTCGATGTTGCTATGATTAAAAGAAGATTATTCAAAACCAATGCCCCGCTTTTGGACGCAGGCTCGAAACTGTTGTGTGTCTGAAGTATTCGGGATCTCCAAGCGTAGAGCGATAAAGCAGCGCCCGTATACAAAGCCAGTAAGGAAAGAATATAAATGCCGCGCTGGGGATCTACGGCAAAGGTGTGAACGGAAATCAATACGCCAGAACGAACCACAAATGTTCCGATTAAACTGAGAGAAAATGTGGCAATAGCCAGAAGTACAGTCCAGCTTGGCAGGGCGTGGCGAGTGCCAAGAACCAAGATAGAGTGTAAAAGCGCTGTTCCAGCAAGCCACGGCATGAAAGACACATTTTCAACGGGATCCCACATCCACCAACCACCCCAGCCAAGTTCATAATAGGCCCAAAGGCTTCCCAGCGTAATACCGATTGTCAGAAAGCTCCAGGCTAACAAAACCCAGGGCCGAAGCCATCTTGCCCAGATGGCGTCGACTTTGCCTTCAATGAGCGCCGCACAGGCAAATGAGAAACTTAGAGAGAACCCAACATATCCGAGGTATAGAAATGGAGGATGAAGGGCGAGTCCAGGGTCCTGTAAAAGCGGGTTTAGACCTGCGCCATCAGCAGGCGACGGGCTTAATCGCCAAAACGGGTTTGACGTAAACAAAAGAAATCCCAAAAAGCCGACGCCGAGCAGCCCTTGAATGCCAATGGCGCGCGCTTTCAGGCTCGCGGGGAGGGACTTTCCAAAGATTGGAACCATGGCGCCATAAATCGCCAAGATAAGAACCCATAGCAGCATGGAACCTTCATGATTGCCCCAAACGCCACTGATTTTGTACAAAAGCGGTTTCGCGCTGTGCGAGTGATCCGCGACGAGTTTTACTGAAAAATCTGATCTAATGAAAGACGTAGTCAACAACGCAAATGCACCGATCAAGACTAAACATTGCAAACGTGCCGCCTGATCCCCAAAGCTCATCATTTGGACATTATTGGTTTTTGCGCCCCAAAGCGGCACGCAGGTCTGAGCGAGTGCAATCACAAATGCTGTGATTAAAAGGATATGCCCAAGTTCAGCGACCATAATTGTTCATACGCTGTGTATATTCCCGCGCAAGGTCCAAAGGCGTCGCATGTAAACAAAAGGCGAGTTGTATCAGTTGACCTGATACAGACGATCCCATATATGGCGGGTCTTGCTCTTATGGGGCTGGTCATCATGCCCTGGTGGCGGAATTGGTAGACGCGCTAGCTTCAGGTGCTAGTTTCTGTATGGAAGTGGAAGTTCGAGTCTTCTCCAGGGCACCAATCAAAATATAAACAAGGATGCGGTTTGAGCCGCTAAGTCATCGCGCTGAAAAATTAGGCTGATTTTCGGAAATTGATATCGCCTTGGGCGTCGTCATCTTTGGCGAGTTTAACTTTATTTTCATTGAATGTTTCGGGGATAACAACCGCCACCAAGGTTCCCGCGCCAAGTTCACTCTCTATCTCAATTCGTCCATTTAACGCCTTAAGATATTTTTGCGCGACGGTCAGACCCAGGCCGGACCCTTCATGGGATCTGGACAGGCCTTCATTTTCCTGGCTGAAAGGTTCAAAGATCTCCCGAATAGCCTGTTTGGAAATTCCGGAACCTGTATCGAGAATTTCGATGCGAGCGCGTTGATCCGCGTCGAGCAATAAATTGATATGAATATGGCCTGTGCTGGTAAACTTGATGGCATTATCGATAATGTTGATAAGCACGCGGTCCAGCATGATTTTCCCGGTCGAGAATGTATCGGGGAAGTCTTTGGACTTTGATACTTTGAATGTGAAGTCGGATCCTGATTTTTGCGCGGCTGCCTTCTTGTCGATAAGCTGTTTTTTCCGATCTTCCATAATATTGCAGACCATCAGAACAAGGTCGGTTTTCTCCCGGTAAACTAAGTAGGTCTCATTACTGACGGCTATCATATTTTCGATTGTCATGTGTAATCTCTGTCCGCCATCATAAATGGCCTCAAGGGATTCCTTGTCTGATGGATTGTCGGCCTTGTCGGCTAAAATCCGCGCCATGTTAATGATGGGATTTAAAGGCGTCCGCAGTTCATGGCCGACGACGCCAATGAATTTTTCTTTTGCCCGAAGTCCGGCATTTGCGAGGTCGTTAGCGATAATAAGTTCTTCTTGGGATTTCACAATTTGCGCGTTTTGGATTTCGAGCTTGTTGTTGAGCGCGAGTGCTGTATCGCGAGATCGTCTTAAAAAGATAACCAGAGTCAACAATAAAAGTCCGAATGCGATAAGACTCGCGATCACGAGTTTGGCTGTTTTTTCTTTTTCTTCAGTTATCGTTAATTCCAACTTGAGGCGCTGCTGCTCACTTGCAAGTTTCTCATTTGATGCTTCCAACTCAGATGCCAGCCGTCTTTGATCATCAGATAATGTTTTGACCCACACAGCTTCATTGATTTCGGAAATCTTTTTTTCCAGTTCGTAGGCTTGTTTGAAATCTTTACTGCTCAAGGATAGTTCCTTCTGAGCTTGAAGTATTCGAGCGCCAGACTGCCCTGTGAAGCCGTCTTTGTAATATTGCCTACTCTCTAAAATAACGTCTTCTGCACGTTTGGTTTTTCCCGTTTTCGCTAGTGAGAGAGCAAAATAACCGTAATGGGCCTTTTTCAAGCCCGGGTGTTCTACGGTTCGGTTAAGTTCATTCAAGTACCCAATTGATTTTTCATATTGATTTGCCTCTGTCCCAACTTTTCCGAGGGTATACAGAATGATCTCTTTGTCAGCCTTGTCTAGGCCATCCAAGTTGATGTTAATACCTTGAAGTGTTTCCCAAGCTTTTTCTGGGCCTTCAATTTTGTTTTCTAGAAGGACAATGTTATTTATAATCGGATATATGGCTGTGGATATACCAACCTGGTTTTTAGCTTCCACGAATTCGGTGACAGCGTTTAGAGTTTTTTCCAAATTTCGATCAAGAAGATAAGACATGTAGAGTAAGTAGGATGTTTTATAGGATGCGAGCCAATATTCCTTGGTACCATATTCCATCTCACTTAAGACTTCAGCGGACCTTATCGCCCATTGCATGCTTGCCGATCGCTCGTTGTTAATAATGTGAGGCTTCGCGAGCCCAGTAGCACAGTTGTGGGCTAGAATCGGAGGTTTTGTCGCAACGCAATTTTCTAGCCAGGATATCTCCTCCGCCGAGTTTACATCATCGATACTCAGCTCTATGACGAAATGATAGGTCTCCAGTAAGTCTATGGGTGCATCAGTTTCTTTCAATATCGACGATGCTTTTATAAATTTGTCATCGAGAATTGCTTCATTTAGGGCGTTTAAATCTGAATTGCTTTTCTCTTCAAGTCGGGCTTTCGAATCTATTAGACCATTTGCTATAGCTACTATTTTTTCATTAGCCGCTTTCGCATCTTGGGAAATCGCGATTAACGCTCCGAGAAGAATAAAAACATATATTATGGCTCTAAACATAAATAGAGTTTAGATCGAAAACATTAATGATTTTTGCCAAAAAAAAAGGCCCGTGAAGGGCCTAATGTTCAATTTATAAAATCGACGATATATTAAACTTCGACTTTTAAAGAGCCGCCTACGACGACTTCGATTTCTTCTGTGGTTAGTTCTCGCATTGAACACCCCAAATTTATAGCAGATTTGCTACTGGGTTAATAATGTATGAATCACTTTTCGAAGTCAACATGTATTAACGGGTGATGAACAGAAGCTTATGTTATTGATATTTATGCGTATTTTAAGCGAAATTTATTGAATTTTCTATCGTTTAAGGCGAGCGATTGGGTTGATTTCAGCGGAATTTCCACGTTTATCTTGAGTCGGTTTCACCAAATCATAATATATTAACGCTATTTGTTCCCAAAAAGAGACTCTACCCAGGTGAATGAGGCGATGTTGGACATAAAACTCAATCCATATCAAGAATGGCAAACCCGTCCCGTAGCAGATCCGCGAAGAGCTAGTCCGGTACAGTTTATGGACGGAATGAGTGAAATTTTAGCGGCTCAGGGTCCAATGCAGGCCCTGCATCTGTTTCAGACCTATGCCAAGGCCGGAGGTCTTATGAAAATTACAGCTTCTGTAAGATCGCGGTTTGAGCGGGTTATATTGGACGCAGCCAAGAAAAATACCGTTATCATCGAGCGAGAAAATGATACCGAGGTCGAAGATGACAGCGATCCGCGCTGTTGGATCGTTCGGCTTGCGGATCAGGAGAAAGTCAACATGCGCGCGCTAGGCACCAGAAGCTTTGCAGAGATTCCGCTTTCTGAACTTGCCGCACTTGTTCTTGAGCTTCGCTGCGCCGACGAATTTATGGGCCGCGAAGAAATAGCTCGGTCAATCTTGTCTCTTTACGGATTGCAAAAACTCACAGCGCTTGTTCAGCGCCGTCTGGACCGGGTTTTGAAGGAATATTTCTAAAGGAAATTTCTATGCGCTTTTACGCCAGCGTCTCCAAACCTGCCATCCTGTCCACATCAAAACGAATTGAACAAACACGCGAATAATAGCAGCGCTTTGGGGTGTTATGGCTGGATCATCGCGGACAAGATCCCAGAGATGCAGCGGTAAAAAAGCCAAGCATAACATTGCAAATGCAAGCCCGGCCAAAGACCGGGTTTTGGGTATCAATACACCTATTCCGATCAAGAGCTCTGGTATCCCCGATAGAATGACCACTTCTTTCTTGGGTAGAAAATCGGGAACGATTTTATAGAATAATTCGGGTTGAAAAAAATGAACCCAGGCCCCTGCAAGCATCCAAAACGCGATCAAGCCAATGGCCAGGTAATAACAAAAATCTTTCAACTTCACTCGGCGCTCCCCGCCCATAAAAAGGCCCCTGTCGGGGCCTTCAATTAAAATGTTTTTAGATCTAGCCGTCAAGTTCGATCGATGTTGGGTAAGGTATAGTTATACCGTTTTTGTCAAAAGCTTCCTTAATGGATTTCTTGAGATCAAACATCACGTCCCAATAGTGCTCCGATTTACACCAGACACGGCTTTGGATATCGACTGAACTTTCGTTGAGTGTTACCACTTTTGCCCATGGCGCTTCTGGATCTGAAATCACATGCGGATGTTTCGCGGCCGTATCATTGATAATCTTAATCGCCTTATCGATATCGTCATCATAGTGAATTCCGTAATCAACGTCCACGCGGCGTTTACCCAGTGATGTGAAGTTTGAAATGGTTGAACCCCAGGCTTCGCCATTGGCTATAATGATTTCTTTATTATCGACTGTCGCAAGGTTTGTGGTGAAAATGTTCATGTCTCTAACTACGCCTTCCTGTCCAGCGACACTGACATAGTCTCCGAGTTTGTAAGGGCGGAAAAGCATAAGCATCACGCCTGCGGCGACATTTCCGAGAGTTCCTTGGAGCGCGAGGCCAATCGCCAAAGTTGCGGCACCCAGCATGGCGACTAATGATGCAGTTTCGACACCGAGCTGTGTAATGGCTGTTACAAAAACCATGGCCGTTGCCGCATAACGAACAATTGATCCCAAGAAGTTTCCAAGAGTCTCGTCTACAGCAGGAGAACGCATGGATAATTTCTTGACAAAATTACCGGCCCAACGGGCGATTTTTAGCCCGATCCAAAGGATTGCGAGCGCTATGATAAGTTTCATGGCCAATGGCCCGATATTTTCAACGAGCCAATTAACGTCAGTGAAATTCTGGATCGAAAACCCGCTGCCGGTTGCGGCTTCGCCTGCGGCCTCAGCGGCCTCTACAACTTGTGCGTCTTGCATAATAAACTCCTGATACTTTAACTGTTGCGAAGGGATTGTAGACGAGCGAGCCTATCGCGCGCCTTTGATTTTTTAACGGATTGTTTGATTTTTGTTTCATGGGGATAAGGAATTCCAATCCCGGCTTTGTCTAGTGCGACTTTTACGGGTTGGGAGATGCTAACCTTAAGGCCCTTGTAATCACTGGATTTGCACCAGGCTCTGAGTTCCAAATCTATCGAACTGTCGTTCAGATTGACCACCTTTGCCCAAGGTGCTGGTTCGGTGACAACGAGCGGATGCGCGCTTGCGGCGTCTGTAATCGCCTTGATTGCCGTATCAATATCGGCGCTATAATCGATGCCGAATACCATATCCAGCCGCCGATCACCGAGTGAAGAATTGTTTTCTATAGTCCCGCCCCAAATTTTACCGTTAGAAATAATCACTTCCTTATTGTCGACTGTCGTTAAACGCGTGGCAGTCAAACCGATTTCTTTAACTTTACCTGATGCGTCGGCTGCCTTAATTTCGTCTCCAATTTTGAAAGGTCGAAAAATCATCAGCATTACACCGGCCGCAATATTTGAGAGCGACCCTTGAAGGACAAATGCCATAGCGGCGCCAAGGCCCAAGACAATAGCTGCAAAAGATGAGGTATCGACGCCTAAGACTGTGAGTGCAGCCAAAATTGCGGCAACCAAAATAAGATATTTTAGAATGCTGGCAAAAAACCTTGAGAGCGTAGGATCAGAGTTTGCACCCCGATTAAACATGCGTTCTGAACCTTTGTATACTTTACCAGCAATGATCCGTCCGATCCAGAATACCACTAAAGCTCCGAGTAAAGGTAACCCATACTGGATAGCTAGCGGCCCAAGCTGCGAAACGTCGAAATTCATGAATACCCCCTAGTAGATGAGGGTTTACTGCAATTGATTCACCCAATTTTCAATACCTATTTACATATCATTAACTGACAAAATTTCAAAAATTTAAACTTTGTCTTTTCACGAAAGATTTCAGGTCTTCTTCTAATTCTTTTCCAACACTCGATATATGGGTGATCAACTAACGGGGATAGCGTGAGACAATCGACGATCATAACTTTAGGTGCGTCAGTCGCATTTGGAATTTTTGCCGTGGTCTTGGCTCGTGGATGGATCAATGATGCTATTCGAGACGAGTACTCAAAACGAAATTCCCAGCAAGACGCATTGATGGTAAACGCACCGGCGGATGTCGTACCGGTTGTTGTACTGAATTCCGATTTAAATTTTGGTGATGTATTATCACCGGATGTTTTAAGAGTTGCAGAATTCCCCATCGACGCCGTTCCAGAAGGAACCTATGAGACAATCAACAGTATTTTTGTTGATCCATCCCAAGCGACGATTGTGTTGAGGCGAATGGCCCGAAATGAAGCCGTTTTAACCTACAAAATCAGTGGGCCCGGAGCGCGAGGTTCATTATCGGCGCTAATCAATGAGGGTATGCGGGCTGTTTCTGTTCGGGTAAATGAGGTTGCCGGGGTTGCCGGGTTCGTCATGCCGGGCGATTTTGTCGATGTCATCTACACTCGGGACGATCAAAGCCGCCGAAACGGTAATGATCTGAAGTCGGACATTCTGCTTCAAAACATAAAAGTCTTAGGGATAGATCAGGACCTAAATGATCAAACGAACACGCCAAACGTTGTAAAAACCGTAACGCTTGAGGTGACGAACACGGACGCTCAAAAACTCCATCTGGCACAGGATGCCGGCAAGTTATCACTGACTTTGCGCCGAGCTGGCGATGCAATCATCGAGCAAAACAAAACAATCGCTCAAAAGTCTATTTTAAAATCTCAACAAAAATTTGTCACCGTGAAACCTCGTTATGTTCGGAAAAATCCAGTGAAAGCTAAGGACTCGAACCTGGCCAATGTCACGATTATCCGGGGAGACGACAAAGATCAGGTCCAAGTTCTTAAAGAAGATAGTGCGAAACGGGCTTCAGAGACACTTGCCGGAGGCACGCTATGATCCGCAAATTACTCCTTACAACATTGGCTCTGGGTATTTTGACGACCCCAGCCAGTGCCAGGTCCTGGATTGATGATCTTACAGGCAGCCGGACTGCAACGTCGGTGAAGATAGATGACCTTATTGTGATGAGAACCGACAAAGCTTTCAAAGAAGTCAGAGTTGCCAATGCCGAAATCGCTGACGTGGTTGTTCTGACAGATCAATCCTTCCACGTCATGGGAAAGAAGGGCGGCAAAACTAATGTCATGCTCTATGATACAAACAAACAGCTTATTGATATTATAACAGTCAATGTTGGATATGATTTAGCCGAACTTAAACGCAGTTTGTTTGAAACCCTGCCTGGAGAAAAAGTTGAGGTCAGACCCATGGGCGGCGGTGTCTATTTGTCCGGTGAAGTCTCCAGTCCGTCCATTGTATCGAAAGCTGAAAAAATTGCTGAAGCCTATGCACCCGGAAAAGTCACAAATGCTCTAAGTGTCAATGATTCCCATCAAGTTATGCTCGAAGTCCGCTTTGTAGAGGCCAGCCGGGATGCAGTTAAAGAGCTTGGCATGGGGCTACTGACCCAGCGGGCCGGCGATTTTGGTTTCCGTGCCGGGGGCGGTTTGATCTCTGGCAATCTTCCATCACTTGCCGGGACATTATTAGGCGGCACCGGCAATGTATCCCTTGATACGAATATTCAGGCTCTAGAAGAACAGGGTGTCATTCGAACATTGGCTGAGCCCAATCTGGTTTCCATGTCAGGTGATACGGCCAGTTTCCTGGCTGGAGGAGAGTTTCCAATCCCAGTCTCAGCAGATGACGGTCAGATTGGGATTGAGTTTCGCCAGTTCGGAGTTGGTCTTTCATTCACGCCGACGGTTTTGGGGGACGGTATAATCAATCTCGAAGTCAAGCCTGAAGTCAGCCAAATCGATACAGCGAATGCTGTTCGAATAGCCGGTATTGAGATTCCATCCTTGAGGGTTCGCCGGGCCGACACTACGGTTGAGCTCCGTAACGGACAGAGTTTCGCAATTGCGGGGCTTCTTCAGAACGATAGTACAACTAGCAAAGTTCAGGTGCCTTGGCTCGGAGACGTTCCCGTGCTGGGAAGTCTCTTCCGATCAAGCCGGTACAAAAATTTTGAGACTGAGCTCGTGATTATTGTCACGCCGCGCCTTGCCAAACCTGTCGCCGATATTTCGGAGTTATCGTCACCCATGGATACGCACCGAGCTCCGACAGAACTTGACCTGTTTTTAAATGGAAAACTCGACAAAGTATCTCAATCTGAGGGCCTTGCGGGGAAATACGGCCACACAATTCAATAGGTTCACAATGAAAAAATATTATTCTTCAGTTTTGATTTTGTGTGGGTTTATGGCGTCCAGCTGTACGACAATGGAAAAGCCGTCAGCGCCATTCGGATCGTCGGTTAAACAAAATATTGCGGCCCAAACCGTTGCCCCAAGTCCAGATCAAAAACAAAATACTTATATCAAACCCAATCAAGAGCGAATGGCCAAGGCGCGTCTTCGATATAGAGCTGATGAAGTCGAAAAACCCCGTGATCTCAATACGACTAATGAAGAGAAATGATCAATAGAGCTACGTTATATTTACGGCGCATATGCCACGACACCCAGGGCGCTATCGCGGTCTGGGTAGCTTTGCTATTACCCGCTCTCGTCGGCAGTCTGGCGTTGTCAGTTGACGTTTCTCGAATGTATAATCTCGAACAGGAGTTACAAATAGCAGCAGACGCCTTTGCACGCGCCGGCGCAGCGGAACTTGACCAACGTAGCGACGCAATAGAGCGAGCACAACGGGCTGTCGCAAATCTCGTTGAAAACTCACAAAAATTCGGCGAGGATGGAGGAGCGGAAGTCATCGCCCAGAATATTCGATTTTTGCATGATCTCCCCAATAATGACTATGAAATCCCGGGTCCCGATTATATGACTACGGATCCATACAAGGCTGCATATATTGAAGTCGAAGTGGTTCCTGTTACAGTAAAAGCTATATTTTCACGCGCGCTCGCAAGCTCAATAACCAAAGTGACTTTGGATGCGCGTTCGATCGCGGGCACGGAGAACGGGATTTGCGGCGGCGCCCCTATATTTGTTTGCAATCCCTATGAGGATAGCGCAAACAGCATTTACGCTGCGATGGAAACATTGGAATTTCAGCGACGTCTAATTGAATTTAAAACGCCGCGTCGGCAGCAAGATCCATTCGGTCCGGGTAATTTCGGTTTCCTTGATCCCTTCGGAAACGGTGACAAATCTAAAATCGAAGACGCGATTGCATTTAACAAGCCCCCAATCTGCTTTGGCAAAGGCGGTGTGAATTTGGAGACCGGGAATATCGCCTCACTCAGTAAGGCCATGAATACGCGTTTCGATATGTTTGACGGAAAATTCAAGAAAGTGTCTACTGATCCAAATTATGCGCCCGCCGCGAATGTTACCAAGGGTTATTCCGGTTCTGCTTGTAGCGCTTCCCCGGACGAAAATGCCATGGGCCTTCCGCGCGATGCTTGTTTTGAAACCGGCAACTGCCCCTATATGAATGGACGCCAAGGTAATGGCGATTGGGACTTTGTTTCATACATGGAGGTCAATCACAATGCGGCCCAAACTGTAAACATTGCCGGAACGACCTATACGATTAATTATACAGCCCGGACGCATTCACCTGGTTCGCCCCCATCTCGTTACCAAGTCTATAGATGGGAAATTGACAGTGGATCGATTCCGGGTGCGGTTTCATATGGAACAAGCTCAACGCCAGAAGAAGGTACACCTCAGTGTCACGCTAGCGGGGCAAATTCAGCGGACATTGATCGGAGAATAATCTACGCAGCGGTTTTAAATTGTAATGCACTCGAAGCTGAGTACGGAATGAATGGTGCTCAAAAAAGTTTGCCTGTTGAGACGTTTGCAAAAGTATTTGTTACAGAGCCTATGGGCCAGTCAAATGAAAGTACCATTTGGGGTGAAATCGTTGGCCCTATCGTCACTGGGCAGGATTCTGTTGCGCGCGACCGAGTGAGCGTTACGCGATAATGACGCAGAAGACGATTGCATATTTTGAGAATAAAGAAGGGGGTCTCGTCGTCGAGGCCGCGCTCATACTACCTTTTCTTGTGACACTTGTTTTGGGTGGACTCGATATTTCGAATCTGCTGTTGCAGAATCACAAGCTTGAAAGCCGCTTGGTGATGGCAACGACATATTTATCCAAATCTGACGATCCCAGAGGTAAAGAAGTACAGGCGAAACGCCTTGCATTGACCGGAAATCTAGACGGTATAGGGGAACCACTTTTTCCTAATTGGACTGCGGCTGATATCAGTATAAATTACATGACAACCAGTAACCAAAGCGGCGAGTATCGCGGGGATAGTGCTGTGACGACCATTCAGGTCAGCTCTGAAATTTCTCTCCAGGGTTTTGGTATTATATCCTCCATCTTTCCTGAAGGCGCGACCATTTCTGCAAAAAGTGAAGACCGCCTTGTGGGGGGCGGGTTATGATTTCTGCGATTAAGAACTTAACAAGCGATAATAAAGGATCTGTATCAGTATCTGCGAGCTTATTGATTGGCACTTTTATAATCCTGGTGGGCGGCGGCCTTGAGCTTACCTTTAGCTATTGGCAATCAAATACGATGCAACATGCCGCTAAACATGGTGCCCGCATTGCTATCACCAGCGCCCCTGTTGCGACAGAGCTAACTACCATGACTGGAATGGAGGGCGGCGCCAATCCAGGGGACCCCATGTCAGACTATAAAATTGTTTGTTCTGGGAAGACGTCGTCATGTAATCGAGGCGGTTTTGATCAATCTGCGTTTAACAAAATATTTTACGGCCGAGACGAAGATGGGACGTGCGGCGCAACAAGCGATGAGCGTCGAGGACTATGCGATATATTCGATAATGTGACAGTTGAAAACATGACTGTCACTTATGAAAATTCCGGGTTGGGTCGTGCGGGGTCACCTCCTGACCTCATGCCTTTAGTGACTGTCGAAATTCAAGGTATTGAAAAAGATTATCTGTTTTTGGATTTGATCTCGTCGGCACTTGGATCGAAGACGATGAGCGCCCGAGCCGCGTCTATTGGGGAGGATATGAACTAATGGGTCAAATCGCTGAAAACATCCATATGTTGCATGATGATCTTGTCATACCCCAAACAGGGTATGACGATTTCAACGTCGATGCCCTGATCTATGCTATTCTCGGCGCGACAGGCGGAGTCGGTGTAACGACGACGGCGATCCAGCTCGCTTACTTTCTCGCTAATGTAAAACATGCTTCCAAACAAAAGACCTTATTATTGTCTTTAGATTTTGAAAACTGTTCTATTTCTCAGTATTTGGATGCGCGGCCCAAGGTAACGCTGGAAGAATTTAAACAAGATCCCTCGGTTATCGATAACGCGTTTATGGAGCGGGTCGTTTCTGAAACAGCTTTCGGATTTTATGTCATGTCATTGCCAAATTGTCTTGGAGGTAATGACGCGGCGAGGCCGGAAACTGTTCTCACGTTTTTAGATTTAGTCAGCCAGAACTTTAACAATATAGTCTTGGATGTACCGCGTATATGGATGCCTTGGACGCATGCCGCAATAGGCGCAGCTGACAAAGTTGCAATGATAACTGAGCTGACTGTGCCTGGCCTTCATCTCGCCAGTCAAAAACGTCAGGCGCTATTAAAGGCCATTGATGAGTTAGCAGACATAGAATTCATCCTCAACAAAGTCGAAAGACGTTCCTTTCGAAACAGCCTGAAACTTTCCGATGCGGAGCGGGCTCTGGGCGTATCTTATTTACCGACGTTTCCGGCAAATTTGGACAGCATACGTGAGGCAATTAATAGGGGTATGCCAATCGGTGCTGCCTCCAAAGAAACGCGATTTGTGCGAGATGCGAACGAACTTTTCTCCGAGTGGACGTCAGTTGCTTTGGCTCGACGAGAGCGTGAAGCGAGCGCTTTTTAAATTCATATTAACCCTGTTTTTCAACCGGTTTGACACAATAATATAATAGGCTTTGCGGATGGGACGCTTTTCTAAAATAATTAAGTCTGAAACACCGCGCTATGTGTCTGAACAACAATCTATTCCGATAGAAAAGACTGTTGGAAAAGGTCCAGAAGATTTGATCGAAGCTGTAGACAGCACTGAAACGAAACCTGCCAGAGTTGACCGGCGAAAAATGAAGACGCCTCGTAGTGAAAAGGAAAAAGCCAAGGCGCTTGAAACAAAGATCTATCTTCACGGGAAGTTGTTAGACGAAATAGATCTTACCCAACTTGATGGTCTTGACGAACGGGAAATGACAAGACGCGTTAGCGTCGTTGTTCGTGATCTTGCCAGCAAAGAAGATCTCAAACTGAACAGACAGCAATTTGACGATCTCGTTCACGGAGTTATCGACGAAATGGTCGGTCTTGGGCCTCTCGAGGAGTTACTTAAAGACGACTCGGTTTCCGACATTTTAATCAATACTCACAAGCAAGTTTATGTTGAACGCGGAGGAGAACTCGAACTCAGCGGTGTAAAGTTTGCCGATGAGCCACACCTTCTTCGGATAATCAATAGAATTGTAGCCACGGTCGGTAGACGCGTTGATGAAAGTCAACCCATGACGGATGCCCGTTTGTTAGATGGTAGTCGTGTGAATGTTGCTGTTGCACCGATTGCTGTTGACGGTCCATTGGTCTCAATTCGAAAGTTCTCTAAGAAACCTTTTACGCTTGATAAACTGGTCGAATTCGGGGCTGTTCCTGATGTTGTTGCCCAGTTTTTATGGGCTGCATGCAAAGCTAAAGTTACAATTCTAATTTCAGGCGGCACCGGGTCCGGAAAAACTACATTGCTCAATGCATTGTCACAATCGATTAGTCACAAAGAACGTTTGATCACAATTGAAGATGCGGCTGAGCTTCAGCTGCAACAACCCCATGTTGCGAGAATGGAAACGCGTCCGCCGAATATTGAAGGCAAGGGCGAAATCCGGCAGCGAGAACTGGTTAAGAATGCGCTTCGTATGCGGCCGGACCGTGTTATATTAGGTGAGGTTCGCGGCGAAGAAGCTTTCGATATGCTCCAGGCCATGAATACGGGTCACGAAGGGTCAATGGCGACACTTCATGCCAATACGCCAAGAGACGCGATTACGCGGCTTGAGCAGATGGTCGCAATGGGCGACATGAAAATCACACCCGAAGCTGTTGCCGGACAAATAGCCAGCGCTGTTGGTCTTATTGTTCAGGCTGTGCGTCTTTCGGATGGACAGCGGAAGATAACATCTGTTTCCGAGATAACCGGGATGGAGGGTGCGATAATCCAAATGCAGGAAATCTTCAATTATACGCGAACCGGAACTGGACCTGAACACGAGGTTATCGGTGAATTTCGCGCAACGGGCATTCGGCCGAAATGTTTGGGTGAAATTATCACGAAGAGTATCAATCTCCCGGATGGTCTATTTGAACCCAAGGTTCTTCCTGTTGGGCGAGTTTATGAGCAATCTATTCAAGAGCGCGTGTAAATGACATGTCGAGCGCGTCCCAATCCATAGTTCTTTATTTTTTGATCTTTTGCTCGGCTTTCCTAGCTTTGCAAGCCCTGCTTGGCGCAGGTCTGGAATATAGAAAACGTCACGCCCACGCCAACAAGCATGATAAAAAACAAAAAGCCGGGGAGACGCCGGAATCTCTGCTGGCGTTAATGCGCCATGATCGAGGACTTAATCGCGATGGTCGCCTGCAAAGTATAAACTATCAGATCGGAAAGATAGTCTTACAATCAGGTCTACCGCTTGGATCCTATGGTATATACGGCGTAATGGCTCTTTCAGGCCTAGCCGTATCTATTATCGCCTATTTGCTACAGAATTCTGTCTTATATGCGAGCCTATTTTGTGTGGTCGGTGTTCTACTACCCATTCTTGTGGTTGTTATTCTAAGGAACCGCAGAAGAAGTAAAGCAACACGACAATTACCGGACGCACTGGATGTCATCATTCGGTCTTTAAAAGCCGGGCATCCGGTACCAGTCGCATTAGCATTAGTCGGAAAAGAGATGGCTGATCCGATTGGGTCAGAGTTTGCTATGGCTAGTGATGAAGTCAGTTTTGGCGGAACGGTAAGCACGGCTGTGCAACGAATGGCGGACCGTGTCGGACAAGATGATTTTGACCTATTTGCTGCGATGATTCGTCTACAGGAAAAAACAGGTGGTAATCTGGCTGAACTTCTAGAGTCCAACGCCGATACAATCCGTTCACGACAAAGGATGCGCCTTAAGGTTAAAGCGGCTTCTTCGGAGGGCCGTGCGTCCGCACTCATTCTCAATGCTGCCCCGATTTGTCTGTTCTTTGTAATTCAACTCGTCGCGCCGGATTTTTATGGGGACGTTTCGGACCGTCCAATTATGACTAAGGCTTTTTGGGGGATAATTGGATGGATGGTAATAGGAAATGTGATCATGAACCGCATGATTAATTTTAAGATATAGACAGATGACGTTACCTTTCTCGACGAATAATTTAATGATTGTTGTTGCGATTGTCTTCGTGGCGATTGCAATCGTATTGATCTTTTTGGCGATCCGAGATGCCATTGCGGATAGCCGTTTGATCAAATCCCGACTTGAAGGTCGTTGGAACGCAGATGGAAATGATTCCATTCTTAAACATAACCAGGCTTTTGACAGTTTTGCTAGTCATCTGACATTGCCCGATGAAGAAGAAGTGTCCAAAATTCGGGCGCGCCTCGCAAGAGCGGGTTTTTATGGGACGGGCACAGTAAAATACTTTTATGCCGTTCGAATTTTGTGTTTAGTTGTTCCGCTGTTTGTCTTTATGCTTGGTTGGTCGTTTTTCTTCAATGATATGGAGCAAAATACGTTAATCGGGATCAGTTGTGCGTTAATCTTAGCGGGTCTCCTATTACCGCAACTGGTTTTGAGAATTCTTGAAAATCGCCGTACAACTTTGATCAGGCGCGGCTTTCCTGATATGCTTGATCTTACTGTGGCCTCCATCGAGGCAGGCCTGGGAATGGACGCTGCGTTATTGCGTGTGGCTGAGGAGATTGGGGCCCGTAATCCTCCGCTCAAAATTAATCTGGATATACTGAATATGGAGCTCAGAGCGGGACGGGAACGACACGCCGGCATGTTAAACTTTGCAACCAGGGTCAATCTGGAGGAAGCCAAAGCACTTGCTGTGATGTTGCGTCAGGCTGAGCAAATGGGAGCTAGTCTCGGGAAATCACTCCGGACGTTTGCAGAGGAAATGCGTAATAAACGGATGATGAGAGCAGAAGAGAAAGCGATGGCGCTGCCGGCAAAATTGACGGTTCCCTTGATTGTTTTTATATTCCCATCAATCATGGCCATGTTGCTGATACCAGCTGGTATTCGTTTGGCAGAAGGCCTTGGGTAATGCGATTAGCGTTGCTCCTGATAAGTGGCCTGGTTCTAAGCGCCTGTGCATCGACATCAGCGGTGAAAGTAACACCGGTTGAAATTCAACCCGTAACACAGATTAAATCTGATCCTTTCGTCCCCAAAGATGTATTAGAGCTTGCTGAGGGACTTTTTGAGGACGAACAATTTGCTGATGCTCTAAAAGAATATAGTCGCCTAACGGCGTTCGATCCGAATGACGAGTTCGCTAAACTAGGTTCGGCTAATTGTTATCTCGCCCTGGGACAGTATTCACAGGCTGCTTCGATTTTTTGGGACGAGACAATAAGTTGGGACGATGAACTTAAGCTCAAAGATATTGAAATTGGCCGCACCTTATCTGGTATTTATACAAATCGATATGAAGATGTTGAAAAGGCGCTGAACGAAGGCCTTGTTTTGAGTCCGGAAGACGGCCGCATTTGGAATGCGAAAGGCCAATGGCACGATGGTCGCGAAGAATGGATGGAGGCCCTTAGTGCTTATGTTACCGCGTTAAACACGGGAAGTAGTCGATCCGGGACAATTAACAATATGGGAATGTCTCTCTTGTTGCAGGGCCGTTTTAAAGAGGCACGGGATAAATTTATTCAAGCGACCGACATTAGTTCAAAGACGAAAATATACGACAATAATCTCCGTATGAGTCATATGTTACTGGGAGATTTGGAGTTAGCCCTCGAAAATATTGACGAGGCGCAGGGTGCCAATATCGTCAATGATGCTGGATATGTTGCCATGAAACGAGGTCAATTTTCATTGGCTGAGAGACTGTTTTCAAAAGCTCTTGAAATTAGTCCGGTTTTTCACGTCAAAGCTCAAAGTAATCTCAACAGACTGCGTGAGAATTTACCCTAAAAACCGCCCCCGGTTCTGAAACCCCCTGAACGCCCGCCAGAAGAGCGGCGCCCTGATGACCTTGGCATACGTGGTAGACTTGTACGCGGCATACGGGGAATAGAGGTTCTAACGCGTGGGCTTCTACGGGTTCGGCCAGAACTTCGGGGTAATCGCAGCCCTTCTGTCCAGTCGATTCCGCCAAAATCATTATCCGAATATCGCCGGGTTGTTCTTTGAGCGCGTTCGATTTGTCGCCACAAACTATTGCCGTCAATGGCGCCAGCCAGTACTCGCAGCAATAAGGCGCCAACCAAGTCGCCATCGAATACAGAAGAGGGTGCGTCATAGCGCCGAGACTTAAAGCGGCGGCGAATTTCTTCGAGCTCACGCAAGGTTCGCTCATACTTACGGATCAAATTTTTGGCTTCCTTTTGGTCATCTTCCATCGCATCGACAGCGCGCGATAGATCAATGATTTCCTCAATGGCATGATCATCCGAGCGGCTTGTTGTTTGTGAGGCGAGCCGTCTAAGATCACTGATTTTAAACCGGGTTAGAGCCTCAGACAAAATATTGATCGCATCTCGAACAGGACCGGTTTCGCCTGACGCCATTTTATGATGTTCATCGCGCAGCTCTGCGTGTTGCCGTTCGGCGGCTATGATTTTCTCGTCTATTGATTCCAGTTTTTTCTGTTCAGATAATGACGCTTTATGAAGGGCTGTTACGCCTTTGCGCTCCAATATATCGTCTTCAAGCTTTTCAAGAGAGTTCCGCGATTCTTCGACGCGGTTTTCCAATGCCTTCACATGGTTTTCGAGACGTTGAGGAATGGCACGCAGGCGTTGATAATCCACGGCTACATCACGATATTTGATAATTGAGGCTACCCAACTATCCAGCCATTTGGTTAGGAACCAACCTTTGGCATTTTTTGTACCATATTCTCGCTTCTGCAGATAAGTGAAAAGAGGATCTTGCCGATAGGGCGCACCTTTCTCGACTTCGTCTGCCCGGGCGAGTTCAAGTTTTTGGCTGGCGCGAATGACTGTGCTCTCTGCATTTTCAACACGGTCGAGTGCTGTCATATAATCAGGGTCCTTGAGGATTTCTTTTTCCGCGGCGGCTGCGGCTTTGTCATAAGCATCGACGGCTTTTGCCACTTTTGTCTCTGCTGAGCGGCGATCCGATTCAAGTTTCTCTATTTTGACGACCGCTTTATTGAGTTTAGAAACAATTTTAGCTTCAGCTTTTTCATGCTCTTGCAATAGCTTCGCAGCCTTGCGGTCGACATAACCCAGATCGCCGGCGTCCCCGTCCTCGATAAGCTCAAGCCGTTCTTTGGCGATTTTGTCATAGGCTAAGGTTTGCTGGCGGCGAATATCGACCATAGCTTCGGCAGCCTCACGCGGAAGCTTGGCAGCTTCAGAAACAGATTGTCTCGCTTTGACAATTGCCTGATCAATTTTGTGTAATGTATGAAGACCGCTATTCATTTTACCAATCCAGAATGAGTCCGCCGGACGTCTCTATGTCATAATCAGGTTCAGTATGGCCGCGCTGTTTTTCACCGATGATAGCGTTTTGAATGATTTGATCGTCTTTTTTGTCCGCAGCAACGCGATTAAAAACGGCTTCGGGGACACGTACGCCCCAAATTTGGGTTCGCCGTGTTTTCTGGTCTTCTTCACTATTGATCAAAACCTTGGCTCTTTCGCCAGAGGGCGTAATCCCTTCTACGATTAGATAGTAATTTCGCACCGCATTTGCGCCGTCCTCATTAATCCGAAATACGCCGCTATATTCACCTGGCCGTGATACAACACGCAGCGTATAGCGTTGAGAAAGATCGCTGGTCAGGTCCATAAGATCATTAGTATATTTTTCGGCTTGTTTTGCATCTTTGTTTTTGATCGCGTCGTCAGCGAGATTATAAAGATCATTAGCGCGCGCTTTGATGCCATCGGTAGCTGCAATATTTATGGCGTCTTGATGGGCTGTTGAAAGTTTATCGGGCAAAGTCTTTGATAAAAGACGTTCTGTTTTTTGAGCCTCAAGACGTTGAGGTCTTTCAAAACCAAAATAATTGATCGCCGATGCGCCGCCCAGAATAAATGCAAAAGTATAAAATAAAGGGAGCCATTTGCGCCGGTTCACATAGAAAGTCGCAAGCGAGCGACCTAGGCCTTTTTGGGGCGGGTCATAAACAAAGCGCTGCTCTTCTAGGGCCAGTACGCCGTCCATTAAAACATCGTCCGGTACATCGATGCCTTGGGCCCGATAAATATCTTTTAACCGGGTAATAAGAGCTTCGCGGCGGTCTTCGCTTGAAAGCTCTTTTTCAACCATGAGCCTTTCATGACGCAAAGTATCAACGACATCCATTGCCAGCATGACGTCATCAAGTTTCTCGTCGGACTTAAGCGCGTCCGCGGCACGTTTCGCCGATTGATCAGCTTCGTGAATATCGCCAGTATTTACCATCGTCTAAATGGAGCCGCAGCTAGTCAAGGAGCAGCGTTGATGATGCGCCGGTTTCCGCAAGTCTTGCAAGACGGCGCTTTCCATCTTCAACAATGACACGAATTTCCTTAGAGTTTTCGGTCGCCAAGGTCCGCATTTCAGCAATGATTTCATGGCTGCGTTCCTGATAGGCAATTACGGAGTCGAGTAACTTTTTGACGGCTGCTGCAGATACGGTCGGACCATATCCTGAACGAACTGCGGCTTCCTGAACTTTGTCTCCAACTTCTGCGAGGACTTCCAGGCTATCATTGACGCCTTTTTTCATGGCCTCCAAAGTTTGTGTGCTTTCGTGAAGGCCATGCATGCCCGTGAGTGTGGCGCTCAGCGCCGTCAGGACAACCTCATTAGTACTAAAGAATGATATACTCTGAGCGTAGACCCGTTCCTTGGCATTTTTAGTTTGTACTAGTCGCGCCATCACGACTTCAGATGTGTTATATCCAACAGTAAGGTTATCGGACAAATCCTTGGCGACCTGATAGCGTTTATCGCCTGTCTGAAGCATCCGAAGCTTTTCATCTCTGTCAAGCTCAAGCGTTGCGCGCTCGGTCTGGTCGTCGCCTGTATAGGCTTCAACAGCGGCGACTGCTTCGCCAACCGCATCTTTGGCTTTGGACAATTCGGCTTCGGCCTTTTGTAATACGTCAAATGATAAAACTTCTGCGTTCTTCATTGCACCGCGAAAATCCATATAGGCTTCAAGAATAAGCTGCTCTCGTTCGATTTGATTGGACGTCTCTTCGGTAACATCTTTGTAAACATCTTTGATTTTTTCAAATCGTGAGGCGATCGTCCCGCGCCGCATTTTCATCCAAGCATTAGAGACTTTTTCCATCGTGCCGATTTTACCGTCAGCATATTGGTCAACAAGAGCCTTACTGTCATCGCGAATAGAATTAAACGCTGTCGTAATCGCTTCATATCTGTCGGCGACTTTGATTCCTGAAACCTGTTCGCGAACAACCTCATTAAAATAAGATGCTTGATTGAGTGTTCTGGCGATGGCTGTCACCTTGGTCTCGTCAAGGTCCGAAATTTGATCCAGTAGAGTTACGATTGGCACGGGGTCACTCTGTCCTTTGAGAAGGCCAAGCTCTCTTAGACCCCCAAGGGCTTTGTCCAGATATTGTAAAGTACTGAGTTGTCCGGCCACGTATCGTCCTCCTGGATGTGTCTGATAACTCCATATAGGAATTCGGACTGATCAGAGCAAATGAATTTCCAGTTTAATACAGGTCGAAGTTGATAAAGCTTGCTGGCGTTAGGCCACGCATCGAATTTCCGACAAAAATTTTATCCGCTGATTGCAGGTCTGAAATCGTCAATATTTTGCGTTTGGCTTTACCGAGTTCAATGAGCTTAGCCCGAAGCACGCCTGGCAGTAGACCGCTGGAAAGAGGAGGTGTAAATAATTGCTGGTCTTTTTCGACAAAGATTGATGTGAAACTGCCTTCGCAAACTTCATTGTCTTGATTGAGAAAAATGACCTCATCTGCGCTGGTTAATGCTTTTACCCGGTTTCGTTCTCCGTCGTAAAAGTCCCGCGCGAGAACTTTGTGGCGATGTTCTTGAACACCCAGAGATAATGCATGCTTGGATATGGCTAATTTCACAGGCGAATTTAACGGAATATATGGGTCGGTCTCAATGGAAAGGGACCCGTTTTCACTTAAGATCAAACGGCATTTTTGGGGTTCATTTGCCGAAATTTTTTGCAGCGCAGTTTGTATGGCGATCTCATCAAAAGGATAACCAAGGGTCATCGCGCTGGACGCCAGCCTCGCGAAATGACGTTTTCGATTAATTATACCTTTGTCCGGATCCCAGAGAAAAGTTTCAACCAGGCTTGGGATATCAGACAGAACTTTTGCCTTTAACAAACATTCTTCATATTCAGATTTCCCGTCGCTATCGAGCACAACGCCGCTCCCGACATGATATCGCATTGTACCGTTATTTATGATCGCTGTACGAATTCCGACATTGAAGCAGGCGTCTCCGTTCGGGTCCATGTAACCGATAGAACCACAATAGGGCCCGCGTTCTGATCCTTCCAACTCGTGTATGATTTCCATAGCCCTGATTTTGGGGGCTCCGGTTACTGACCCGCATGGGAATAGGCTTTTGAATAGCTGTGCGATTGTAATATCATCAGATAGCTGCGCCGTCACTTTTGACGTCATTTGATGAAGAGTGGGATAGGTTTCAAGTGAAAACAGCTCAGGTACTTTTACGCTAGCGGATTTAGCTATTCGTGAAAGATCATTTCGGAGCAAGTCAACAATCATTAGGTTTTCGGCCTGAGATTTTATGTCTGCGCGCATCGCTTCGCGCTGGGCAAGATCAGCTTCCCGATCCGGCAGACGCTTGATCGTACCTTTCATCGGGCGCATCGAAATATCATGTCCCGCTTTTTCAAAAAATAGCTCTGGGGAAAACGTGACGATTTGCGTATCGGACAATGCAACAACGCCCCCATAATGAACAGGCTGTCGGGCGCGCAACGTATCATACAAACATAGAGCCGAACCATCATAGGGTGATCGCATTGGAAACGTTAGATTTATCTGATAAACATCGCCGGCTTTGATATAAGCGATGACTTTTTCAAAGCGGGCCAGATAATCGGCCTCGCTCCAATCGGGTTTGAGATCTAGGCGCGGTATGGTTTCTATGGGTATCTCGGGATATCGCGGTTCAAAGCCGTCAAATACGCCCAGTTGTAAGAGATAGTTTTTAGGCGGGTGATTCAGGCATTTTGAAAGTTTAGGCTCAAATACCATGCCGGCCTCGTAACCAATATGGCCGGCTATATATTTGCCGTTGTCTAAATGTTTCTGGAGCTTTTCAAATGCTGCAGAGAGTTTTGATGGGTCCGTTACGGTGACAACTTCAATTGGTCTTTCGTAATATCTTGCTTTCCCTGCAAGTTGATCATCCAGTAATATATAAGGGGTTTGGCTCATCGGATTCTAAAAGGTAAATCCGTCGATCAAACCGCCATAAAATGCGTTTCTCCGCGAGAGTACATCAAGGGCTTCGTTTCCTATTCCGCGCCTGAAACTAATCTTCGACCCGGGTCTGATTTGTCCCATTAACCAAAGATCGCCCCTGATGACTTGTAAGGCTCGCAAATATCCTCCGGTACAATGTCCGTCGGTCATGGCCAGTATGGGCTGTCCATCTGGCGGGCACTGCAAGGTTCCGGGTAAAAGCGGGGAGCTTATCATATGCGTGTGTTCCTTAGGAACAACCTGATTGCCTTTGAGGCGAGCGCCCATTCGATTTGTGTGCTGTGTTGCTCGGTAAGGATCTACGAAAAGATGGCGTTGGCTTGCAAGGGTTAGTTCGGAAAATTCCGGGCCTTCGAGGGCCCGCAAAACAATGTGATTGGAAAAGCTTGGAACATATCCTGTAGGAATTGTTTGCGATGACCCGAATGGTGAGCCGATCTCCAGTTTGTCCCGTGTCTGTAAAGCGCGTCCCTGAAATCCTCCCAGATTGGCCGGAAGGTAGGTTGAAACACTCCCTAAAAATGGGTCACCTTTAAATCCTCCCTGAACGGCCAGATAGGACCTGCACCCGGTTCGGGCAAAACTAAACGTCAGAATGTCACCAGAGTTCACTTTGAATGATGTGAAGTTTTCCACGTTTTGTCCGTTAACTTGCGCCCACATTTCAGCTCCGGCTATGGCGATGATAACGTCTTTTTCAAATTTGAAATGCTGGCCTCCCAGAACGCATTCAAGCGCAGGTGTGTCCCATGGATTTCCAACCATGAAATTAGCGAGAGCGAAGCTTAGGCGATCTGCAGCGCCGCTTGTCGGAATGCCTTGGTGCCGATGGCCTGGCCGTCCAGCATCTTGAATCGTAAGACGGGTTCCTGATTGACGGACTTCAATCATTGACTGTCTCTGTGAATGTTTTAGCGGATATCGGTACAAATTTTACGCTGTCCCCAGCCTTAAGAAAAAAAGGATTCTCCCGCTGGCTATCAAATATTGACAATGGGGTACGTCCGATGAGTTGCCAGCCTCCGGGGCTTTCTAATCCATAGATACCGGTTTGCCAGCCTGCAATGCCTACCGATCCTGAGGGAACCACAGCGCGAGGGGTAGCGCGTCGATTGTGATGCAAAATTTCCGGGGCTTCGGATAAAAATGTAAAACCCGGTACAAATCCCATCATACAGACTTTATAGGTCGGGTCGCTGTGAACCTTGATAACTTCGGTTTCCGTCAGGCCGCTATTTTTAATGATAATGTCAATATCCGGACCATATTCCCCGCCATAACAGACTGGAATTTCAATAACTTTTCCGGAGCCTATCTCTGATGTTACAGCTGATTTCAGGGCTTTTTCGAGAACCTCTTCCGCCCGTACAGGAGAGACTTCGGCTGGCCTAAAGCAGGCTAATAAGGAGTCATAACCTGCAACGACTTCAACCCAGAATGGCTGCGATTGCAGGGTTGTGATCAAAGAATGAATATGATCGATGACGGAATCCGAGTAACCTTTCGAGGCAAATTTGACCAAAAATGCCGAGTCGCCGAATGGAATTATTTCATAAGATTCACGCGGCATTGATAAAAGGTTCTATTTTTGCGCCCTGGTCTAATAGAGCATGTTTGATCTTAGCGGCGGTAATATCGGCCCCCGGACTGTCACTGTGTAAACACAATGTTTGGACCTGCAGATTGAGCGCCTTACCGGTATTTGTTGTAATATTTTGCCCCTGCCAGAGCGCCAGAGCCTGTGCTTCGCGATCCGAATTGCTTTCTATTACTGCTCCGGCTTCTTTGCGGCTCTGCAGGTGTCCGTCGTCAGTATATCGCCTATCAATAAAGCCTTCGGCGACGAATTTCAGACCTGCATCCTGTGCGGCTTTTGTCAAACAGGACGACGGCGCGCCCATAAGCCACAAATTTGGATTTAGATCGGCTACCACTTCGGCGATTAAGCCCGCCAGTTGCGGGTTAAAAACCGCGTCATTATAAAGCGCGCCATGGGCTTTGACATAAGAAATGGAAGTGCCGTTATCAGCGGCTATTTCTTCTAATGTCTTGATTTGTTCAGTCAGGGTCAGTGCTAGGTTCTTGTAGGAAATGTCATCTCCGAGCGAAAGAGATTTCCGGCCGAAATTGGCTTTATCAGGGTAAGCGGGATGGGCTCCGATATTAATGCCGTTTGATTTTGCTAATTTCACTGTGCGGGACATGCTGTCGTGATCCCCGGCGTGACCGCCGCAGGCAATATTGGCAGATGTGACATGCTTCAAAACAGCTGCTTCAATAGCTTGCCATTCCGGCGTATCTGCTTCGCCCGTATCCGCGTTTAGATCAATCGGTCTCATGTTGGTCTGACTAGAGTATATCGGGCTGATTGAAAACAGTTTTTGCGTTAATGCATGGACAGGCCTGCCGCATGTCCGCTGGCCCAGGCCCACTGAAAGTTATGCCCGCCTAAATGCCCTGTTACATCAACAACTTCGCCAATAAAAAATAGGCCCGGAACTTTCCGGCTTTCCATCGTCTTTGACGACAACTCATTGGTGTTTACGCCGCCAAGCGTAACCTCGGCGGTACGAAAACCTTCCGTGCCTGCGGGTTTAACATACCAATTATTGATTTGAAGCGCGATATTGATGAGTTCTTTGTCGCTCATATCCGCAAGACGCTGCTTTTTGACGTCTCGGCAAATATAGTCGACGAGTCTCTGAGGAAGGATTTTGGATAAAGGAGTCTTTATGTGTTGACGGGGCGTTTCTGTTCGCGCCGCCTTGAGCGCGCCTATTATGTTTTCGTGCGGGGTTAGGTTCACATTTAAAGATTCCCCTTCACGCCAGTAAGACGAGATTTGCAATATGGCCGGGCCCGATAGACCCCGGTGGGTGAATAAGAGCTCTTCGTCAAAATAGATGTCATTGAAGGAGACCCTTGAAGTAACGCTAACGCCGGTCAATGCTTTCAGCGGTGCTTTGAGTTCATCTGTAAATGTGAGGGGTACGAGTGCCGGCCTGGTTTCCGTGACATCGAGGCCAAATTGCTCCGCGATTTTATAACCCAATCGCGTCGCGCCCATTTTTGGGATGGAGGCGCCGCCACAAGCGACCACGAGCTTTTGGCAACTCAATGATTGTCGTTCTGTCGTCACAATAAAACCGGAATCGCTTTTCTTGACATTAATGACCGACGTTCCGAGCCAGATTTTATTGCCAGACTTTTCGCATTCGCTGACCAGCATGTTGATGATCTCTTGGGACCGTCCGTCGCAGAATAACTGCCCTAAGGTTTTTTCATGCCAACGAATTCCGTAGCTATCCACCAAGTCTATAAAGTCCTGAGGTGTATATCGCGCAAGTGCTGAGCGGCAAAAATGCGGATTTTCCGAGATGAAGTTTTGCGGTCCTGAATATAAATTGGTGAAATTGCACCGGCCGCCACCGGAGATTCGAATCTTTTCTCCGGGCTTATCTGCATGATCAATGAGAAGGACTGTTTGTCCTTTCCGTCCGGCCACTGCGCCGCACATCATTCCAGCCGCTCCGGCTCCAATTATGATGAGATCAAAATGCATTCGGACGAGTTGGTGCAAACATTGTCGAGACGCAAGCAAATAATTTTGCATAGCGATTTAACCGCTCTCTAATTGTCATAGAACTGTCACAAAACTTGTAAAAATGTGTCGCAATATTTGTTCATAGGGCGCGTGTGACATGACATCAGTCAAAAGAATCACCTTGTTTAAAAAAGTGAGTTTTAGAGGTTAGAGATGAGCAATAAAATAAATCTAAAGGCGGCTATATTTGCAGGTGCCGGTATAATTTTTAGCGATCTGGCTGTCGCACAAGAGGCTACCGTTCAAATAGGCGGCCGGTTAATGTTGGATCAAGCCTATACAGATATCAAAAACGTTGACGGAACGAACACGGATATTGATGTGACCTCGTCTGAGGTTCGGCGGGCCCGTTTGTTTGCCAAAGGTAATTTCGGTAGCGCAGTTAAGTACAAGTTCGAATTTAATCACACGACGGGCGGTGACATAGAGGTTACTGACGGGTTTTTGCAATTTGTCCCAAAAGATAAGAAATTTGCCGTGAAGGTCGGGCACTTTAAAACGCACAATTCTCTCGAAGAAGAAGCCAGCTCACGTTTTATCACGACGATTGAGCGGGGAGCCTTTACAGATGCATTTGGACTTGACCGTAGACTCGGATTGTCCGTCGGTACGTCAGGAGATAATTATACGCTCAATGCCGGAATTTATGGCGAAAGCATCAATGACAATTCCGCTAAAGGAAAGGCTGCGGCTGCCAGAGCCACATTCACGCCGATCAAAAGCGACGAGACCACTTTGCACTTGGGCGCGTCATGGCGCTACAGAGATGCCGGAGAAAGCGATTTACGCTATCGCCAACGTCCTTATGCCCATTCACTTGACGGGACGAATACAGAAGGCTTTTTACCAAGCGGAAGAATTGTGAATGCGGGTCGTTTCCCAGGAGATCGTTCGGAGCGATTTGCAAAGTCCGACAATTTGTTCGCAATTGAAGGATTGCTTTTACAAAACAATATGTGGGCTGCGGCTGAATATTCGGTCCTTGGCGCAAACGGGTCAGATAATAATCCGGATGCAGACTTTAGCGGTGGGTATATCGAAGCCGGCATAATGTTTGGCGGACGCCGCACATATAAAGCGTCAGGCGGAACTTATAACCGAATGAAAGTGGATAATCCGATCGGTGAGGGCGGAATGGGCGCTATTTCTCTTGTGGCCCGATATGATACGCTAGACTTAGAAGATAACGGGTATTTGGGAAAGCTTGATACTATCGTGTTAGGCGTTGACTGGCTTCCGACGAAAAATACCCGTTTGCGTTTGAATTACTTTAATGCCGATGCTGAAGATGGATATGCAGAGAGCGCTAGCGGGTTTAATGCGCGCCTTGGCTTTGATTTTTAAGGTGTTATAACCAATAGATTATTGAGGGTTTTAAAATGAAGAAATTATGGATGAGCAGCCTGACTTGCATGGCTGTATTACTGACGGCTTGTGGTGGAGACAACTCAAGCGGGGCAAACACGGCTAAAACAGATAATGTCAAAACAAGTGCGTCTAGCGCCAAAAAATCAGAAATCCGCGTGGTTGGATCATCGACTGTCTACCCCTTTTCGACCAAGGTGGCTCAGGAGTATAAAAATAAGTCGGGGCAAAACGTCGTGATTGAGGCGACAGGTTCTGGCGGTGGTCATAAGCTTTTTTGTGAGGGAAAGGGCGCCGGTACACCCGATATCACAAACTCTTCACGTCGTCAGAAAAAGGCCGAGTTTGATAAATGCGTGTCTAATTCAGTCAACGATGTTATCGAAGTTAAAATTGGATTTGACGGTATTGTGCTGTCCAACGCGATTGACGCTAAACCGTTAAACCTGACCAGCAAACAGGTCTTTCAGGCTTTTGCAAAACAGGTCCCGACATCGGACACAGACTGCTCGCTGACGGATAATCCTTACACTAAATGGTCTGATATTGATCCTAGCTTACCGGCCGCAACCATCGAAGCCTATGGACCTCCGCCTACATCCGGCACGCGAGATGCCTTCGTTGAGGTAGCCATGGAAGGCGGCGCAAAGAAGTTTGCGTGTTTGGCGGATCTTAGAAAAGCGGACAAAAAGGCGTTCAAAGCTGTCTCTCATACTATTCGAGAGGATGGCAAGTGGATCGATTCCGGTGAAAACGACAATGCAATCGTGGGTACGCTTGTCAATACGCCAACAGCGCTCGGCATCTTTGGGTTTTCTTTTCTGGATCAGAATTCTGACAAGATTAAAGGCGCAAATATCGATAATATCGAGCCTACTTTCGAGAATATCGCTTCAGGTAAATATGCGATTTCCCGATCCCTGTTTTTCTATATCAAAAAAGAACATGTGGCGACAAAACCAGGTGTCAGAAATTTCGCGCTGGAGTTCACTTCTGATGAAGCCTGGGGGCCGGGTGGATACCTTGAAGAAATCGGACTGGTCCCACTTCCAGCTGGAGAACGAGCGAAATATCGCTCCGCTGTGGAGAACCTTACGGCTTATAAGCAATAACCCTATTGCAATAAGCTCCTTTAGGCGGCTAAAAGCCGCCTAAATATTATATAGGTTTATGGTGAATACAGTCCTTGTTTTAGCGCTGATTTTAGCTGCCTTAACGGCGGCTTCTTTCGTTTTCGCGCGGCGCAAGGCCGGCGCCCAAATCTTAGCCCATGGCAAAGGTTCGGGACTTGGATATCATTCCCAGCCCGGCTATCACGGTTGGTTTGCGGCGATTGTCTCTGGACTCGCCGCTTTTTGCGTTATGGCGGTAGGCTTATATGCGGGTTTAGATGTCTGGATGCTGGCTATAATCATGGTTGTTGTGACCTTGATCGGAAGCTATTTAGCCGTCTCACGCATCAGTTCAAATTTCAGAGCTCGAACTTATGTCGAATATTTTATCAAGTCGATCCTAGTCATATGTTCATTTATCGCGGTCTTTACGACAGTCGGCATTATTCTCTCGTTACTATTTGAGAGTTTTCGCTTTTTTAAAGATGTACCGATCTTAGATTTTCTAGGAGGCCTGCAATGGTCGCCTCAAACGGCCATGCGGGAAGATCAAGTTGGCCAATCTGGCGCGTTTGGCGCTATTCCGGTTTTCACAGGTACATTCCTGATTATGGCGATCGCGATTTCGGTCGCCGCGCCTATTGGGCTTATGATTGCGATTTATCTTTCTGAATATGCCAGCCGGCGAACGCGAAAACTCGTCAAGCCCGTAATTGAAATTCTAGCTGGCGTCCCGACTGTTGTGTATGGGTTCTTCGCGCTTTTAACGGTAGGCCCCGTTATTCGTTCAACGGCGGAAAGTTTAGGATTTGCAGTGCCCACACAGAGTGCGATAACCGCAGGTCTTGTTATGGGTATCATGATCATTCCGTTCATATCCTCATTGTCTGATGATGTTATCAATGCGGTCCCGCAGACCATGCGTGATGGTTCGTATGCGCTCGGTGCAACGAAATCGGAGACCATGTCCAAGGTTGTTTTTGCAGGCGCGCTTCCTGGCATTATTGGCGCTTTGCTACTCGCCGTGAGCCGGGCTATCGGTGAAACGATGATTGTGGTTTTTGCTGCGGGTCGCGCCGCTAATCTTACCGCCAATCCTTTCGAAGCTGTAACAACCGTGACTGTTCAAATTGTTGCGTTATTGACAGGTGATCAGGAATTTGACAGCCCCAAAACACTGGCGGCCTTTGCGCTTGGCCTAGTATTGTTTTTTATCACTTTGGTTCTAAATTTCATTGCTCTGATAATCGTCAGACGCTATCGCGCAAGGTATGACTGATGAGCTCTGAATCGTCTATTCACGCATCGGAATATGCTCTTAAGCGTCTTAAAAAGCGCCATGCCAAAGAGCGCCGTTTCAAAGCTTTAGGGATTGCTGCTATTACGATGGCTGTCATCTCATTGCTTTGGTTGCTCATCAGCGTCGCGGGAACAGGCTATAAAGCATTTTATCAACATAGTATGACGCTGGACGTTGAGCTGACCGAGTCGGTTCTTGATCCGCAAAACCTCCGTGATCCGGATGTCTTACGCCAAGCGAATTATCGAAAAATAGTTCAAACCGCGCTTTACAAGCGATTTCCGGCTGTTTCGGACCGCAAAGCCAAACGCGAACTTTTCGATGTAATTTCATCATCGGGCGCGCCCAACCATATTCGCCAGATGGTCTATAATAATCCGTCTCTTGTCGGGCAATCATTGACAATAAAGGTCCCAACTTCTGACGATGTTGATCAGCTGCTTAAGGGCAATATTGACCGCAATTTGGATCAGTCTCGCCGGAAGGTTTCTGATCAGCAAATTGCCTGGGTTGACGATCTGGTTGAAAATGGCGAAATCAAAGCTGGTTTTAACAAGAGTTTTTTCTTTAATACGGACAGCCGCGATGCAGAACTTGCTGGAATTGGCGGTGCGTTTATGGGCTCCTTGATGACGCTTTTCATGACGGCGCTGCTGGCGATTCCTATCGGAATCGGCGCAGCGATTTGGCTTGATGAATTTGCTCCAAAATCGAGGATTGTCGATTTCATTGAGATCAATATCAACAATTTGGCTGCTGTGCCCTCGATTATTTTTGGGGTTTTAGGTTTAGCCGTATTTATCAATTTTTTTGGAATGCCGCGTTCAGCGCCTATTGTAGGTGGTCTGGTGCTTGGCCTTCGCGCCCTTCCAACTGTTATCATCGCAACGCGCGCCTCTCTTATGGCGGTACCGCCATCTATTCGCGATGGTGCGCTCAGTATCGGTGCTTCGCATGTACAAGCGGTCTTCCATCACAAGCTACCCCATGCTGGACCCGGCATTATGACCGGCTCCATTATTGCAATGGCGCAAGCTTTGGGAGAAACAGCGCCGCTTCTGATGATCGGAATGGTGGCCTTCCTGACTGAATTGCCAGAGGGCGTGACCGAGCCAGCGACTGTTCTACCTGTACAGATATATTTGTGGGCTGGTAATGCGGAGAGAGCCTGGACCGAAAAAACATCTGCTGCGATTATTGTGCTTTTGATTGTTCTCGTCTTGATCAATGCATTTGCAATTTGGCTGCGCAACAGACTTGAAAAGAGATGGTAAGGGTATGACTGATACTGAACTGACGCATTCCAAAATAAAGTTTACCTGCCGAGATGTGCGGGTTGCTTATAGTGGAAAGGAAGCTCTGCATGGCATCAATATGGATATTGATGACCGCGGGGTTACGGCTTTCATTGGTCCCTCAGGGTGTGGCAAGTCGTCATTTCTTCGGGTTTTTAACCGTATGAATGACACTATTGCTGGCTGCACAGTATCGGGTGAGGTCAAAATGGACGGCGCCGATATTTATGACCCCAATCTTGATCCAGTCCTGCTTCGGGCTCGGGTCGGTATGGTTTTCCAAAAGCCAAATCCGTTTCCGAAATCGATTTATGACAATGTCGCCTATGGGCCCCGTATCCATGGGCTTGCCGCTAATAGGTCTGAGCTTGACGAAATTGTTGAAAGCAGTCTTCAAAAAGCAGGGCTTTGGGACGAAGTTAAAGACCGATTGAAGGACTCTGGGACAGGGCTGTCAGGCGGGCAGCAACAAAGGCTCGTGATTGCGCGGGCCATTGCAGTCAGTCCAGAAGTGATCTTGATGGATGAACCGGCTTCTGCGCTTGATCCGATTGCAACCGCAAAGCTAGAGGGATTGATTGACGAGTTATCACAAAAATACTGCATCGTCATTGTGACCCATTCTATGGCCCAGGCCGCACGCATTTCGCAACGAACGGCCTTTTTCCATATGGGGAATTTGGTGGAATATGATTTAACCTCTAATATATTCACGAATCCGACTGACCCTCGAACACAGGATTATATTACCGGCAGAACCGGATAAACAGCAGGACCAGACTATGGGCGATCATATTGTAAAATCCTTTGACGACGAGATGAAAGGTCTGTCAGTTGAGTTAACTCGAATGGGGGAACTTGTCGTTGATCAGATCAAATCCGCCATGAAATCGCTCAAAGCTCGTGATCCTCAAATGGCGGAACGCGTGACGAAAAATGATAAACAGGTAGACGCGATCAACGATGATATCGAAGAGCGTGTTATGGCGATCCTGGCGCTCAGACACCCTTACGCAGTCGATCTGCGCGATACGATCGCCGCGCTTAAAATTGCCCGAGAGCTTGAACGGGTCGGAGATCTGGCCAAGAATTGCGCGCTGCGAACCAGTGTCATCATTGAAGACGACAAGATCAAAGGGACAAAAAAGATTTTAAAAATGGGAAAGCAGGTCGCCGCCAATCTTTCGACTGTCATGGAAGCTTACCGCAACCGCGATGCTGAGCTGGCGCTCGATATCTGGGCAGGTGACGCTGCGATTGATGAGTATTGCAACGAAATTTTCGAGACTGTATTGACCGGGATGATGGCCGATAACAGTTCAATCAATGCCTGTACTCAAATGACGTTTTTTGCGAAAAACCTTGAACGAATTGGAGATCATGCAACAAATATTGCTTCGGCCATACATTTTGTGGTAACCGCCGAATCAATTCGGGAAAAACGACCCAAAAGTGACCGCACAAGTACGACAATTTATCTTCATGAAGAAGAAGACGAAGAAGACTAAAGCGTTCCCTGTGATTTCATCAGCATGAGTTTATAGCATGCCGTCACGCTAAGAGAGTCTGTTATCTGTCCCGCTTCGACTTCTTCAAAAAAGGTTTCGAGGCTAACCTTTCTGATGGTTATGTCTTCAGTGGCCTCTGGATTGGATTGACCAAACGATAATTCGGTTGCCAGATAAACAATTCCCCACTCGTCTGATACCGAATTGGATAAATGGCTTTCGAATAGAGGGATAAGAGTTCCGGCCGAAATTCCTGTTTCCTCTTTAAGTTCGCGGAGTGCACAATCCTGTAAATCTTCTCCCAGTGGACAACCACCTTCAGGAATCTCCCAGCTATATCGGTCAAGCGGATACCGGGTTTGACCGACTAACCAGATCATTCCGTCTTGATAGGGTATGACACCGACAGCGCGGTTCTTGTAATGAACGACGCCGTAAATTCCTTCATCGCCAGCCGGTGTTATGACGTCATGATGGGATACGGAAATCCATGGCGTATCGTAAACTTGCGTTGTTTGCAGGGTTTGCCAAGGGTTGGTTTTAGGGGTTGTCATGTTTTCCTACTATTTCTACATGATTTCGTAATACTGCGTTTATAGCAGTGGTTTAGGTTTAAATGTCAGGATTTAGCAAGGAAACATGCCTAAAGCATGAGTTTACAATTTAAACATACAAGGGCATAAGGTAAGCAAGCCTTTCAAAATAAAGGATTTTTCCGCAAAAGCGGGAGTAAAACGTATTTATGGCTCAATCTAGCCGATTATTTTCCAGCCTTTCTAAGCTGGCGGCCCTAGGCATGGTAGCGTTGTCGTGCTTTTTTGTGATCAAGGCGTTAGTGGTGTTTTTCAATCCCAGCAGTGCTTGGGAAGCTCCTAGAAACTTGAATTTTGCGGCGTCACCTACGCAAGCTCAATCATCGGGTGACAACAAATTTGACTTTAGCTTTGATCCGTTTTTCAGAGATAGTGCGCCGATTGTTGTGCCAGATAGAGAGCCAGATGCCGATGCTCCAGAAACGACACTTAATCTCAAGCTCAAGGGATTTATTTCGCCCGGTAGAGCGATCATTGAGGGGGTCGACAGAAAACAAAGTAGCTACGGTGTTGGAGATGAAGTTACCGAAAATGTCACGATTGAGTCAATTTTTCCCGAAGATGAGTATGTGATTTTGAACCGAACGGGCGATCGCGAAAAGCTCGCTATAGAACGGACAAGCGCCACGCAAAAAGATGGATCATCACCAAAATCTAACAGTTTTCGCCCTGCAATCAGCCGGTCTGCGTCTTCAAGTCAGATATCAGGACGGCTTGACCCCGCAACATTGATGCAGTCTGTCTCCTTCGAAGCTGTATCGAATAATAGCAGAACCATTGGATATAAAATTGCTGCTGCACCTGGCGTCGATCTTAAGTCATTGGGTTTTCGTGCGGGAGATGTTATAACTAAAATCGGAAATCAATCCGTGACGCAGCCAGGAATGGACTTGAAAAGCACGATATTAGAGTCGGTGATGTCTGGGAATACAACAGCACAAATCATGCGGCGAGGGCGCCGAATGACAATACGGGTAAATATGCGATGAGAAAAATAGCGATTTCTTTACTGGCGCTTGCCATGGCAGCTGGAACTCACGTTCTTCCTGCATGGGCCGCAGGCGAGCATCAAATTACCATGCAACAGGCGGATATCCGGGCCTTTATCAATGACGTGTCAATCGTTACGGGGAAGACATTTCTTGTTGATCCTCGCGTTCAAGGAAATGTGACAATTTCGTCTGAGAAAAAACTGAGCCCATCAGAAGTTTTTGAAGTGTTCAAAAACGTTATGCGCGTTCATGGTTACACAGTCATTCGCAACCCATCTGGCGAGTATCGCGTGACGTTAATGCAGGGCGCGGCTCAGGATGCACCCTTTGTGATGAATTCTGGCTATAACAGTCAGTTCGCGACAACGGTTATTAAGCTTGAACACGCCGATGCTGCAGATGCGGCGAAGTTAATCAAACCGGTTATGCATTCCCAGGGTATTCTAACGGCTAATGCGGGCGGCAACATACTCGTCATTACAGATTTCCCTGAAAACCTGAACAAGGCTCGGCAAATTGTCGGCGCAATGGATAATAACGGACTTGTCACCGAATCCATCTCATTCCGCAATATTTCGGCGGTTGACGCTGAGGATACCTTAAAAGCGCTCGGCGGAGCGCGTCCGAAATTTCGTGCAATCGCCGTGCCCGGGACGAATAGTTTGATACTTGAAGGCACGCCTTCCGAAGTCGCGCGGCTACGCCCGATATTAAATCAGATGGACAATGCCGGTACTTTTACGCCGCGCGGCGCGGTTAGCGTTATTCCGCTAAGGTTCGCCAATGGTGAAGACCTCATAGAACTGATGCAGGGTTTGCTCCCGGCCTATGCCCGAGAAGGTCAGCCCGCTCCGAGCGTGGCTTATGAAAGCGGAAGCAATTCGATTGTTATTAGCGCCACAGGCGACGCGCAATCGGCGCTAGAGCAAATCATAAGGCGTCTTGATGTCCGGCGTCCTCAGGTTTTGGTAGAGGCCATGATTGTAGAAATTAGTGATACTGCCGCTCAGGAGCTGGGTGTTCAATGGGCTGTTGGGGGTCTCGAAGGCAGTACAATACCATTTATCGGAACCAATTTTTCGCGTCAGGCACCGAATTTGTTGACATTAGCCGGGGCTTTGGCCGGACCAGAACTTGGCGTAACGAATACGTCCGATCTTGAAACAGCGGCCGTCAACTCTTTGGTCGGTTTGGACGGAATCGGAATTGGTGGAGCTGGAATTGATAACAACACGCTATTTTCAGTTATCGTCAACGCGATCGAAACTGACGATGACTCCAATATTTTGTCGACGCCATTTGTGACGACCCTAGATAATGAACCAGCGAGTTTCATCGTGGGGCAGGAAATTCCGATCACGACAGGCGAAAGTCTTGGCGGCAATAATGTCAATCCGTTCCGAACGTTTGAACGTAAAGAGGTCGGTATCAAGCTCGACGTGCACCCACAGATCAGCGAAGGGGATGTTATTCGAATGAAGATTAAACAGGAAGTTTCATCGATTGCTGGTGCTATCACGTCATTATCCAATGATTTCATAACGAATACGCGCGGTATCGAAACGACAGTATTGGCCAATGATGGCGAAATCATTGTTCTAGGCGGATTAATTCAGGACGACGAACAAATTAATGTCGCTAAAGTTCCGGTGCTCGGGGATGTGCCTGTGGTTGGAAATCTTTTTCGTTCGAAAGGTAAGAGCCGCCGAAAGACTAATCTTATGGTTTTCTTACGGCCTACGATAATTCGCTCACAAGCCGATGCTGACCCTTTGACTCGCCGTCATCTTGACAAAATGCGCCGTGAGGACATGTCTCAATCAGGCCGCACCAGCTCTAAAATTGACGAGTTTGTTTATCCAAGATGAGCGAGGCTGATCCGATAACATTACCGCGGCTTTCTTATAGTTTCGCGCGGCGCTTTGGCGTTATCGCTATGGAGCAAGATGGTAAAGCTGTTTTAGCGACCCTAAAAGATACGCCGCTCGAAGCTATTCTGGAAGCTCGCCGCGTGGTTGGTCGCCCTGTCACGCGAGCACCTATGGAGGCAGCGGAATTTGAAGGGCTCATGGGCCGTATCTATGCCCAAGGCGATCTGACGGAAACGGCAGAAACCGCGCTCGGAGCGGACATGGATCTGAACGCGCTCGCGGATAATCTTCCGCGAACATCCGATCTGCTTGACAGTGATGATGATGCGCCGGTGATCAAGTTGATCAATGGAATATTGCAAGAAGCGATCAAGACCCGAGCATCTGATATCCATATTGAGCCCTATGAAAACCGCCTGGCAGTGCGTTTCCGTATTGATGGCGCGCTTCGGGATACATTGTCATTATCGCCCCGACTGGCTTCGGTTTTGGTTAGCCGCGTTAAAGTCATGGCGCGGCTTGATATTGCTAAAAAACGTATCCCGCAAGACGGCCGGTTCTCGCTAAATCTCGGGCAGCGCGCCGTAGATGTCCGTGTATCGACACTGCCTTCGCAATATGGCGAGCGACTGGTTATGCGCTTGTTAGAGAAAACAAGTTCTTTGATGAACTTATCAGATCTCGGTATGGAAGATAGTGAATTAGAGGCCTTTTCCACGGGATTGAAACGGCCAAATGGTATCATACTCGTCACCGGGCCAACGGGTTCCGGTAAAACAACAACCCTATATGCATCGCTTACGAAACTAAATGACGGTAGCCGGAATATTTTGACAGTAGAAGACCCGGTTGAATATGCGCTCGACGGTATCGGACAAACCCAAGTAAACAATCAAGTCGGTATGAGTTTCGCGGCCGGACTAAGAGCCATTTTACGACAAGACCCTGACGTTGTCATGGTCGGTGAGATTCGCGACCCAGAGACGGCTGAAATTGCCGTTCAGGCCTCTTTAACGGGGCATTTGGTGCTTTCGACTGTCCACACAAATTCAGCCATTGCGGCCATTACGCGTCTGCGCGACATGGGGATTGAACCCTTTTTGCTGGCCTCCACCGTGACAGCGATCGTGGCACAGCGCCTTGTGCGGCGGCTATGCCCCCATTGTAAGACACCCTATGAACCTCCGCAGCGCGAAATCGAGGAGCTTGGGATTACGCCAATCGCGTCCTTGGTATTTTATAAGTCTAATGGCTGCAGTGAGTGCCACCAAATCGGATATCAAGGTCGGCTCGGTTTGTACGAGGTTGTTGTTATGGATGATGTTTTGCGCGGTATGATTCACGACGGAAGCCGCGAGATTGATATGGCTGCCCATGCCTTTAAAACGCGCAAAGATCTTTTACAAAGCGGGAAGGGTCATGTTCTTAATGGTCTGACGTCCGCCGAAGAAGTTCTACGGGTCTGTCGCGCTAAAACAGGCGCAGAAGTCGAGGTCTAGGTGGAGACCTTCGATTATTCCGCTTTTGACCGAACAGGAAACCGCCTTACAGGAAGTGTGGCGGCTTCAACGGCTCGCGAAGCCCGAGACATACTTCGATCTCGCGACCTGACCCCTGTTGATCTCAAGCAGGTAAAAGCTAAAGCCGCAAAAACAGCGAACTTTGGTCGTAAGGTTTCCCATAAGGATTTGACGCAAGGGACACGACAGCTTGCAATTTTGATTGAAGCTGCAACGCCGGTTGAAGAGGCTTTGAAAGTTGTTGCGCTCCAATTTGAAAAGTCGCCCATGCGCAGCATTTTGATGGATGTGCGATCGCGGGTTTTGGAGGGCTCAAGACTTTCTGATGCGCTTCGGGCACATCCGCGCACATTTTCAAAACTCTACACGGCAATGGTCTCATCTGGCGAGGCGTCGGGGCAGCTCGCGGCGGTTCTTGATCGGCAAGCCATAGACCTCGAAGCTGCGCAACAAGTGCGGAACAAAATCATAGCGGCCATCGCTTATCCAGTGGTTTTATCCTTTGTAGCATTGCTCGTTATGGTGTTTTTGATGGTGTTTCTTGTTCCCAAAATCGTTGTTCAGTTTGAGAGCCTGGGTCAAGAATTACCGGGCCTTACAAAGTTTGTCATCGCGCTGTCAGATGGTGTTATCAAATACGGCATTTTTATGCTGATCGGGATCTTAGCTCTGATTTTTATAATCCGACAATCGCTCAAAAATGAGACCGTGCAGCTTCGTTGGCATGGTTTTCTTCTTAAAATTCCAATCATTGGGAAACTTATACGGAGCGTCAATGCTGCAAGATTTGCGCGTACGATTTCTGGATTGATTGATAGCGGGACGCCTGCGCTTGCCTCAATGGAGGCAGCTCTTCATACGTTACGAAACGCGGTCATGAGAAAAGCTGTCAGCGAAGCCGCCATTAAGGTCAGAGAAGGATCACCGATCAGTTCGAGCCTTCGCCAGACGGATGCCTTTCCGCCGCTGGTCGTTCAAATGGTTGCTGGTGGTGAGGCGAGCGGAGATATTGGAAAGATGTTTTCCAAATCTGCCGATTACCTGGAAGGTGAATTTGAGAGCGTGACCTCTATATTCTTGAGTTTACTAAACCCACTGATTATTATCATGCTGAGTATAGTGGTATTATTGATAATTCTGGCCATGTATATGCCAATGCTAGAGATGGTTCAGTTATGACATCGGAGACACAAATGGAAAATGAATCAAGACATGATGAAGGATTTACACTTATCGAAATGATGGTGGTCTTGTTTATTATCATGCTTTTATCCGCTGCCGTTTATTTTACCATTGGCGGCAATCAGGATAAGGCGGTACGGATTAAGGCCAAATCGGATATTCAGCGAATTTCTCAAGCCCTGGAAATGTATCGCCTCGATATGATGGATTACCCGCCTGAGGATTACGGCCTGGAGGCCCTTAAAGGCCTGCCGAGCGGCATTGAGGGCGCGGAAATGTATAATCCCGAAGGTTATGTTAAGAGCCTACCAAAAGACCCCTGGGGTCAAAACTATGTCTATCGTTTTCCTGGCGAAAATGGAGTTTATGATCTGATGTCTTACGGCTCAGATCGGCAGCCAGGCGGAGAAGGCATGGCCGCAGATATCACAAACTGGGAAGAATAATCGTCGATGTCGTCCCGCGAGCATAGAACGGCGGGGTTCTCGCTCGTGGAAATGCTTGCGGTTATGGTCATCATTTCATTGATGACCACGGTTGTTGTTTTGGCCATGCCGCGCGAAAAGCCTGTAATTGAACTGCAAGGCCAAACGATTGCGCGCCAATTTGATCTTGCGAGCCAAGCCAGCGTCATTTCGGGAACACCTCAAGCGTTTGGTTTGTACGATGAAGCCTATGTGTTCTACGCTTTTGAGAACGGCGAATGGACTATTGTGAGCGAAACGCCCTGGCCAGATGATTTATCGGTTCAATTTTTTCGGGATGAAATCGAACTAGATCTTCCCAAAGAACCCATGCCTTTGGTGGTTTTTGAGCCGATGGGCTTATCGACTCCATTTTCACTTTGGCTAGAGGATGCCGACCGTACGGTCATTTTTTCAAGCCAAGGAGACGGCAAGGTTACGGTTGAGCATCAATTATGAGAGATGATGGATTCACATTAATCGAGGTTCTAGCTGCGCTGACAATTTTTAGCGTCGCAATTGTGGGTCTGATTCAACTTAATACACAAAGCATCAAGACAGTTGCGAGCCTGGAGAGCAAGATGCTCGCAGGCATTATTGCGGATAATGTCATTGTGGAAGCTCGCCGGGAAAAACTCAAACTCGGCGAAACAGATGGGGAGGAAACGGCAAAAGGCCGTCCATTTATCTGGGTTCAGGAAACAACTGAAACAGAAATGGAAAACTTCTATCGAATTGTCGTAACCGTTCGGGACAAGACCGGTGAACAGATCCTCATCGAGCGTACGGCTTTTCGGGGGCCAGATTCATGATCTGGCTGAATAGAAACAGGTCAAACGCTGGCTTCACTCTGGTCGAGATGATGATGGCGCTTTTCATATTTTCGATCCTGTCCGTCGGGGCCATGTCTGCCATGTTTGCCTCCATTCAAACCAAAGATCGTTTGTCAGAGGCCGTAGAAGCTGTTGGAGAAATTGAAACGGCTCGGGCTCTGATTAAGTCTGATCTTGCAAATCTGGTATTGCGTCCAACTCGCGATCCCTATGGAAACCCTGAACTTTACCTTTTATCGGGCGGCGTTGACACATTATTGAGTTTTACGCGAACCGGACGGGAAAACCCTGGCGGGCTAGAAAAGCGCGGTAGTACGCAGCGAGTGGCCTATGTATTTGAAGATGACAAATTAATACGAAGAAGCTTCGCAGTCGATAATCCGGCTCCATTGACGCCCTTACGCGATCGCGTTTTAATCGATAATATCGAAGACGTATCTGTTCGATTTGAAGATAAATTACTGGGTTATGGACAGCTATTCGTTCCAAGTGAAAACCCGGTCTTGAAGGTCGATATGTTTGTTCTCACCCTTCGCTTTAGAGGGGGTGATGAACTCGTCCAAAAGTTTGAGTTATCTCCATGATCAGGCGTACTCACCATAAGGCAGATAAAGGCGCTGTATTGCTGACGGCGCTTTTGCTCATGAGTATAATGTCGGCTCTTGCTGTTGCTATGCTCGATGAAATCCGAACGGCGATATTGAGAGCGGGGAATATCCAAGCCTACGCACAAGCCGATTGGTATGTCAAAGCTGCCGAGGAATTTGCACAAAGCTATATCGAAGAAAATTATTTGGTCCTAGGGCCTGCCGAGAAAAACGCCGCTTTAAGAGTTCCGCTTATCTCAGCCTTACCTATTTCCGAGACAGGAATTATGACTCTGTCTGTGTATGATGGAACGCAGTGTCTCCCGCTTAGCAGCCTTCGAAATTCTGGAGGAGAAGATGATGACAGACCAGCGGGGAATAGCGACATATTCAAACGTTTATTGACCAATGCTGGTGTAACTGAACTCGATGCCGCCAGCCTGACATCAGCTGTGATAGACTGGCAAGATGATGATCAGCAATTACTTCCAGGCGGCGCAGAAGATTATACATATCTGGGTTTGACGCCGCCATACCGTACTCCAAATTCGCCTATGGTATCCGTTGCTGAACTTCGTGCCGTGCGGGGAATGGACGAAGATATTTTGACGGCAATTTCGCCTTTTATTTGTACAGGCGATCCTGAGCGCGGTGCACAGGTTAACATCAATACCTTGGCCAATTGGCAAGTGCCGCTTCTGAGTGCCATGTTAGGTGAGGGTGAGGACCAGCTAGCGTCTCAGATTTTACAGGCCCGGCCTGGCGAAGGATTTACAGATTTGAAACAAGACCTTGCAGCTGCGAGTGTTGATGCGACCAAGGTAAATTTCGCTAGTTTCGTAACAGAGCCGCAATATCTCTGGATCGAAGTTGATCTTGATAATGCGGGCGCCAGCCGCACGGTTCTACTAGAGTTTAAGATTGACTCAGGTAGCCTGTCACGGACATACCGACACTATGGAACCGAGGGGCGCCGACCAACTATTTCTCTGGACGAAAATGAAACTAGACAGGATCAACAATGAGTGAGCCACTGATCATATGGCTTCCCGAATCTCTTGATACATCTTGGGCTTATTTTCAGTCTGAGGAGGTTCAGGGTTGGGCGAGTGACCATGACGAGCGTTTGGCCCTAAGCCGGTTAGACAACGGAGCTTGCATAATAGTTTGCCCGGGAACATGGTTTCGGACTTTTTCCCACAGCCTGCCGGATATGAAGGCTTCAGAACGACTCGCTGCCGCTGGGTTTGCGATCGAGGAAAAGCTAGCGGCGCCTCTTGACGAACAACATATCGTTCTCGGTATCGGAGACGATCAACGGGTTGGAGTTATAAGCAAAGAGAAGATGGAAGAGATCCTCGGGTCTCTTGATAATGCTAAACTGTCTCCGCGCCAGATTATTGCGGAGTATGAAGCATTTTCGGGAGAGATGGATGCTTTTGAAACGTCGGGTCGATTGGTTCAACCCGGGCCAATGGGATATTCTCTTGATAGCGAAAATGAGGGTCACTCTTCACATGCTCTTTTTCCGTTAATGGAGCTGGACGGTGTTTTAAATTACGCGCAAGGCAGCTTTACACGCCGACAATCTGCGTTACCGAAAATGCGAAGTTTCGGAGGACTAGCCGCCGCAATTGTTATCGCTGGATTTTCATGGTTGATCTGGCAGGGCGCGCAAGCGCGAGCAATGCAACAACAGGCGGATCAACTGAACGCAGAGGCCGCGCAGCTCTATGCTGACGTGACCGGAAAAACAGTCCCAAATCCTGCCGCAACAATAACTCGAGAGGTTCGAAAAGGCGGTAAGATCAACGCAGATTTTATGACGCTGAGTAGCCGTTTCTTTAACGGGCTCAAACAAGTGGACGGTGTTGTTGTCGAAACATTGAGATATAACGAAGACCGTGGTCAGCTAACCTTAAAACTCATATATCCGAGTTTTGAAACTGCGGCGCGACTTGAACAAGTTTTTAAAGCTGATTCATCCGAGTTTACGTCCGGGGCAGTTCGCGAACAAAATGGTGAACTGATTGGTGAAGGGATCTTTAAACTCGGGGGGGCATCATGAGTTTCTGGAACCGCTTAGATGCGCGTGAGCGTTTGCTTATAACGGTTGCAGGATGTCTTTTGATCATTCTCGCTATTTGGTTTTTGGGCGTTCGCCCAATTATGGCAGCCAAACAAAATGCACAATTGGCGCAATCAACAGCCCTTAGAAATCTTGAAATTGTTCAAACGAATATACCCAAATTATCCAGCAGCGTTTCAAAAACGACAGGCACGCAGCCATTTGATCGCAATGCCGTTATCCAAATTGCGAAGGCCAATGGATTAAATATTTCCAGGGTACAGCCTGAAAATAATGGATCTCTAAAGGTCTGGTTCGACGAAACGAGTTCCAATCAAATTTTCAAATTCATCTCTGAATTAACATCGGAATATTCAGTGCAGGTATCGGGGGTCCAAATGACCCGGAAAGAGAGTGGCACAATCAACACCACTTTGACACTCAAGGGGTCACGTGCGTAAACGCTGGCTCATAGGGATTGGCGTATTGGCAATTGCGGGCGGGGTTTTATCTCAATTGCCTCTGACCTGGATCGGGCCCAAAGTTGAAATAGGCGGAAAAGTACCGTCCTATAGCGGAACAATCTGGCGCGGGTTTGTCACAGGAACTGACGCAGGAACGCTTAATCTAACGACATCTCTGGGAAGATTGCTTAAAGGTGGTAATCCTGTGCATGTTAGCGGCGGGCCGCCAGGATTATTGATCAATGCTGAAGCCGGCCTATCGGGTATTCGTGCCGTAAAAACCGAAGGCACGATTAAGGCCTTGGCTCTTCAGGACCCTAGACTGGCATTGGTTAATGGTAGCTTTAAGATCGATGTGCCAGAGATGAAGCTTATGGAAACCTGCGAATATGCTGATGGAACGGTGTGGACGGATTTTCTGGCGAGAAATTCCGGTCGTTTGCGCTGGAAAGGCCCGGAGCTTGAAGGGCCCGTTAGCTGCGAAAATGGTCAAATTGTATTAAACATGACAGGTAAAGATCGTGCCGCCGATATCGTTGCAAAAATAATCATAGGCTTGGACGGTGGTTACAGGACCGAAATTACCGCTGAGGTATCCAATCCTAATGCCGGTCTGGCGTTACAGTTTTTTGGATTTACAAAATCAGGACGCGGTTACAAGTTACTGGAGCAAGGCAGATGGCAATAAAACAGTCGGTGATATTTTCCGCCTTCTTTGTCTTGTCGGCTTGCGCTACGACTTTGGATAGTTCCAAAGATATTCCTCAAGCTAATAAAGCTGATGATCGTTTGACGGCCCGAAATTTATCTGCGGGTGAATGCGGGATGTTTGTCTGGACTGCGGATAATGCTAGGCGTTTCATTTTCTTTAGCCGAGCTGATCAAGCTGAGGCAAGTTGGTGGAACGGGTCAAATGAAGTCACGATTGCCCGTGTCAGTTCAGAAGGCTTCGCGTCCTATGGGCAGCCGCCCGAACAAATTTTTCGAATGACTGATGGCGGTAAGCTGATGCTCGCACTGTCTGATCCCGAGGACATTAATAGTGGTACACGATTTAAATCGGGAGCTATTACCCTTGCCGGAGCCGATGGCTGGGAGAAAGTCGTCCCTGTTATTGGCCTGGCAGGATGCCAAACGGCTGGAAGTTAAAAGCCACCCAAACAATAAATATGCCAATCGCCAGGAACGGGCCGAACGGAATTTTCCCGGTTTTTCTGAAGGACGGGAAAAGTGCAGCAACCAGGCCCATTCCACTGCCGATGAATACGATAAAGGGTAGTCCGGACCATCCAACCCAGGCTCCTCCACCTGCTAGTAACTTAGCATCGCCGCGTCCCAAGCCGTCTTTCCCTCGGAGCTTTTTAAATGCGACTTCGATCGCGACAAACACACAATATCCCAGAATGGCACCGATCACACGGCCTTTAAGATCTCCGCACGATAGCCAGGCGAAGAACAAACCGGAACCGATAAGAGAAAATGTCAGTTCATTTGGTAGGCGAAATGTCTTGAGATCAATTGCTGAGAGCGCAATCAATAATCCAGCCAATATTGCGGTTGAAACAATTACCATAGGTTTTGGATAAAGCTGCGCTGTAACAAGTCAAGAGAAGCCCATGATTGCATTTGATCAACTGACTGTTGTCTGCATTTAGCCTAGTGTTTTGCAAGAGAATTGCATAAGAGATGCCGATGGGAAAAACAGCATTGATATTGCTCGCCGCTGCGGGCCTATCAGTTCCAGCGTTTGCGACGGAACCGGCCATATGTGATTCTGCGGACCATTGTGTCTGGATTATGGAAAATCACGGACCGCATGAGTTTGACTACGATGTTATTATCGAGGAACTGGAAGGCTTTGGTTCGGAAAGCACAGAATATTTGATCATGCTAGCCGGGGACAAAGATGCCGAGATTGCGGGCCGCGCCATTGATATTCTACACGGCGGAAACTTTGAGTTCACATCGGCGGAACGCCGGCAGATCATCAAGGAGTGGCCCGGGTCAAATGTCGAAAAGCTGGCTAATCTCTTGGTAAAAATCGGGTCACCCGATGTTCAGGGCCGGATGATTGAATCGTTATTATTGGATGATCGAAAAGTCCGAACTGTCGCGCGAGATGTTCTAAAACGCATGCGGGAGAGGGGAAAAATTTATCAGCTCAGGGAATTCGAACATGGCCCAATCGCCAAGGCGGTTGTTGAAGCGCCGACGCGCGAATTGGTTCAAATGCTGGCAGCCTTTTCCCCGGACAAAACTGTACCATTTTTGCAGCGCGCGCTCTATTCCGATGATCCGGACAGCGTCATCGCGGCCTATGAGGCGCTCTACGAAGTCGATAAAGAGATGGCATTCGCGACACTTTTAAAAACGCTTAGAGAATTAAAGCCCACTGACGCCGGACCCGCTTTTGCTATTGGTACATTACTGCGCGGACGCCACAAATATAGAACCGATGGATTTTATATGGACTTTGCTAAGGAGCTAGCCGAAGATCCTGAGATGAGTCTCATGGGCCGGGTCGCAGGGCTGGAGACAATCCTAGGCGGCCAGACTTACGGTAAAGCCAAAGCCCCTATACGCCTCAAAGCTACTCCGCCTGTTATTTCTGCCTTTCGAGCCGCTGTTGAAAACCGCGGAGACAATATTCATCCCTATGAAGCGAATTTCATCAAGGCTTTGGAAGGAGAACCAGCTGAATGGGCGAGTATCATATGGAACCACTTGAAAGAAAACCAACAATCAGATGGTTCAGTTTATCGGGAGTTTTTTACCCGAATTGAAGGCTATAAAGGCGCAAGGTTCAAAAGGATTGTCCTTAATGCCTTGGTGCAACAAGATAATATCAAAACCCTAAAATTCGCGCTAAACAGCGTAATTGTTCAAAATGACAAAATCTATGCGGGCTCAGTTGCAAACCTTACGGATCATTGGGCAGATGATGTCCGATATCTGGCTAGATTAGCGCAGCAAGTCCTTGCTGGGAAAGTCGATCCAAAGGACAAGCAGGATTTTTCGAAAGCCTATAAAGCTATCGCGGATGCTGACGCTGCGCTTTGGAAGAACTGCGCCATCACCGGCCAGAAGCCGACGGATTATGTTAGTCAATTACCCTATTTTACCCTTGAAGAAGAAGTGACCGGGTCGTTTCGCAAACGCAGGTTTATTGAGGCGAGTTATCCAACACGTTCCGGCTGGCTTGTAGGATTTGATAATCTCGAAGGCGATGGTGGACTGAGATATTATGATAACAAAACCGGATTAGGTGAGAGTATCGGCACAGATGAGATCGTAAGCGTCAAGTCGGTTATGCCGATGAACGTGCCTGCTCGCGGAAAATATACCAATCATTTCTGGACGATTAGCACTGATTTGGATAATTCAGATGAAGGACGACTTTATCGCACGAGTCTAAACGTCGATCGGTTTGAGGCCGAGTTCCATCGTTTTTTGCCTAAGCCGAATTTTCGTGTGTCCAAGCTCCCCAACGATCATTATCTTTTGACCCACAAAAATCATTCACCCCTGGTGTTACGACCCAATGGTACGATTAAACCCGCTTGCCAGTAAGAATTTTACGATGAGTTACTCTGAAACTGCCGCACTTAAGGCTCTATCACATGTCAAAGACCTGACGGGGAATCGTGATGTCGTTTCGGCAGGCCACTTATCAGACTTGAATTTCTCAGATGGATTTTTGCGGGCAATACTTAAAATCGATCCTGCTAAAGCCGATGAATTTGAGGCAGTAAGATTAAATGTGATTTCGGCGCTTGAAGGCTTGGATGGTGTTGACCGGGTCAGCGTAATGCTAACGGCTCACAAGGCAGGCCCGGAAATTTCATCAAAACCTAAACGATCAAGTAATCCGCACCAAGCGCGGCGGCCTGATGGATATCAAGGTGATGCTTTTATTGATCATGTGATTGCAGTCAGTTCGGCTAAAGGCGGTGTGGGGAAATCAACCATTGCGGCCAATTTGGCTGTTGCCCTTGCAGGGCAGGGGAAAAAAATAGGTCTTTTGGATGCGGATATTCACGGCCCATCAATCCCAATGATAATGGGACTGTCCGGGAAGCGGGCTGTAACGACTGAAAAAGAAGGCCGTAGGCTGATCAAGCCTTTTACCGCGTCTGGCGTAAAGGTTATGTCGATTGGCTTTTTAACCGACGGTGATGGACCAATTGTCTGGCGCGGCCCGATGGTGCAAGGCGCAATCTCTCGCATGTTATGGGATGTGGATTGGGGAGAGCTTGATATGTTGATCATCGACATGCCCCCCGGGACCGGCGACCCGCAATTGGGACTGGCACAAGATATTAAACCCCGCGGTGCGGTTATTGTTTCAACACCTCAAGATCTAGCGCTGCTCGATGCCCGCAAGGGCGTCGCGATGTTTGGCAAAGTTAATATTCCGGTCTTTGGTTTGATTGAGAATATGAGTGTTTTTGTCTGCCCAGATTGTGGTTCTTCTCATGATATTTTTGGAAGCGGCGGCGTCAAAGAAGAGGCAGCTAATCTCGGTGTTCCGTTACTTGGACAGGCCCCGTTACATATGTCGATCCGGAATGCCAGCGACGCTGGAAGGCCAATAGCTGCTGATGACAGTGCCGAAGGTCAGATTTTTAGAACTCTAGCAAACGCCCTGTGTGAGACGCTAAAATAAAGCGCCCTGAACGCCATCTATGACAAACTGCACGGCCAGCGTCGCCAGCAGCACACCTAATACGCGTGTCAATACCTCCGTAAAACTCTTCCCGAGAAATTTTAAAAGTGGTCCCGCGATAAAGAACGACAGTAACGTAATCAGCAAGACTGCCCCTAGGGCCAGCAAAACCGAGGCTTCCTGAGCAAAGTTTGTTGTTTCTTTTTTGAGGAGTAATATTGACGCCATTGTACCTGGGCCGGCTATCATTGGAATTCCCATAGGGAAGACCGATATGTCCTCTGGATCGCTGGCTTCTTCTAGGACTTCTTCGGCGCGCGTTTCGCGTTTTTCGGTCCGTTTTTCAAAAACCATATTCAAGCCGATCATAAACAGCATGATCCCGCCCGCTATCCGAAGGGCATCCAGACTTATGCCTAGCTTATCGAAGACGAATTCTCCGGCATATGCAAAACCAAACAAAATAATGGCGGCGACAAAAACAGACTTCATTGCCATTGTATTTTGATGTTTTCGCGTTGTGCCCTGGGTCAGAGTTGCAAAAATTGGCGCACAACCCGGCGGGTCGATAATCACAAAGAGAATCGCAAAGGCGGATATGAAGAGTTCCATTTCAAACATGCGCGCCCTTTAGGGTAAGAAATTGACGATCACAAGCCGCAAGACAGATTTGCGCAAATAGTCTTGACACAGCTATGTGATGTTATTGTAATTTTAAAATATTATCCAGCTGATTTAGGCTTTTGGTAAGACATTGATTCCAGTGTTGTACCTTCAATAACCCGCGGATTTTCCATGCAAGTACCTACTCCAAAAACAGCCAAAACCTGGTTCGCTCAGCTCGCACCCTATCGCAATGCGGAGGACGGTCGGGCTATCTTTGAAGTCTTGATTACGCTTATTCCGTTTCTTGCACTTTGGGCTGCCATGTGGCTCATGATCGGGCAAGGTCAGTGGTGGGCACTTTTGGGTGTTATTCCGGCCGGCGGATTGATTGTGCGACTGTTTATCGTTCAACATGATTGTGGACATGGATCTATGTTCTCCAGCAAGAAAGCTAATGACTGGGTCGGGCGTTTTATCGGTATACTGACCCTAACACCTTATGATCATTGGCGCCGACAACACGCGCTACATCACGCAGGTTCTGGAAATCTTGATCGCAGAGGTGTTGGTGATGACATTATCACGCTCACCGTGGCCGAATATGAAGCCCTATCGCGGTTTGAGAAGCTGAAATACCGTCTGTACCGCCATCCCGTCGTCATGTTTGGTGTGGGCCCGGCCTATGTCTTTATTTTGGCCAATCGTCTGCCAATCGGAGAATGGAAACGCAAAATGCCTTGGGTCAGTACATCTTTGACAAATCTCGGCGTAGCGGTTCTTTATGGTTTGCTTATCTGGGGCATAGGTCTCAAAGCGTTCCTACTTATTCAGTTGCCAATCGTCGTGATTGGCGCGTCTATCGGCGTGTGGCTCTTCTATGTGCAGCACCAGTTCGGCGAAACCCATTGGTCGCGCGACGGCGAGTGGAACCGTGAAAATGCAGCTTTGTTTGGAAGCTCATATTATGATCTGCCGCAGCCTTTAATGTGGATCACAGGGAATATCGGGGTGCACCATGTGCATCACTTATCAAGTCGCATCCCGTTCTATCAGCTTCCGCGTATCCTAAAAGCGCATCCTGAACTTAAACAGGTCGGGCGTCTGACATTATGGCAGAGCTTTAAATGCGTGAAGCTGGCGCTTTGGTGCGAACAACGCCGCGAAATGGTATCCTTTGCAATGCGTAAGCGCCTCGCAGCTTAAGGCTTTACGCTTTCATCGCCCCCATAGGTCCACCGCCTGAGCAAAACTTCCATCGGGCCTCTTTGGTATTTCTTACGCCAAAGGCTGGCAAATATGATTGTAAAGATCGCGACAAAAGCCGCGATTAAAATACAACGGGCTGCGCCGATATCGCCGAAAAGACCCAATCCGTATCCGTTAAATATTAAGGATAGTAAGAGGCCTTGCATAAGATATGCCGTCAGGCTTGACGTGCCGCCCCGAGCCAGAAAAATTTTAAAGGGCGTCGCCGGCCGGTCTGCCCATTTCGCGATTAGACCCAAATAACCGGCAGTCGAAAACGGGGCAAATAACATAATCCAAAACATACCGATAAATGTTGCGGCGCTAAACATTCCTGTTCCGCTTTTCATTACCCAAGCTCCATAGCAGCTCCCGATCAGGCCAACGGGCAAAAACCATCGCCGGAACTTTTTCCAAATCGGGTGGCTGGCGTCATGTAATATCCCTGATTTCACGGCAGATAGGCCGAAGAGGAAAAAAGCGAGAATGCCGCCACCCTGAAGGAAGCTGCCAAATATAGCGACTTGTCCCCATTCCGCTATACGTTGCTCTACGACTGCCCAAAAGCCTCTGCTTGAAAAAATCTGCCGAGCTTTTTCCATTTCCGCGTCATAGGCAATAAAACCCTCTTTCATCTCATCAGGGGCATATGTTTCTCCGGCCCAAAGCGCCAAAGCTATCAATCCCATGATTAGCACCTGAAATATGTAAAATCCGATGGCCCAACGATTGAGCGCTTTCGGGCTCACATCTTTGAACATGTATAAAACCGAGCCGATAAAGGCGTAGAAATATAATATATCGCCTTGGAACAGAAAAATGACGTTGAGAAACCCAAGAACAAATAACCCCATTATCCGCCGCCAATATCGCGTGTCGAAGGAAGCTGATTGCCTGTTAGCCGCTGACATTTGATAAGCAAATCCAACACCAAACATAAATGAAAACAGCGTGTATGATTTCATCAAAAAAACGCTATTGACGGCCATAAATGCCCATTGATCTATGGGCTGATCGACAGATCCGGTGAAATTATAGTCGCCCATTGGATTGGCAAAATAGGCAACGTTGACAACCGCAATCCCAAATAACGCAAATGCTCTGACGAGGTCGGGGAGGATTACGCGGTGGGATTTCGTGTTTTGCGCAAGATAGTTCATTACATCTTGTAATTGTTTTATGAATCGAAGTCCACAATGAACAAGCTGTGATCGGATAGTCTTGGCTCCACTTCGCGCGGGCCGTGGTCATAGACGCAGCTTTTTATGCGGCTATCAAATGACGGGCTGGCCATGATTTGATCATAGCGAAAACGGTTGCCCGTCCGCGGGCTGACCCAAGTGAATTCGCGGGCCTCGGGATGTCGGGTGCGCCAACTATCGACCCAGCCTGCGTGCAGAAGATCTTGGTAATATTGGGTCGATACAAAGGTCTTACTGTCACTATCGACATAAGGAATACCGCAATTCATATCGCCGATAATGAGCGCGTCCATTCCGAGTAGACTTTCGCTGTCTTTCTTAAGCGCCTCAAATAGAGGCACTTGCGCTTTTTTCTGCGGAAAATGTACGGCAATCATAGAGAACTCAAAGCCAAGGGCCTCCTTGCCGAAATAGGCCTCCAGCATAGGAAGCGGCGAGACTTTGTCCGGCAGGAACGGTCCAGCATCAAAGCCAAAACGCGAGCTGATCAAAATCGTATGTTCATGGGGCCCATCGGTTTCTGGGATATGGACGAATTTGTGGCCGAGCTGTTTTAGCGCGGCTTTTATCTCATCGGCTCCGCCGCGCTTATCGGTCTGATCTCGATATTCCTGCAAGGTGATGATATC
>JAHDDC010000051.1 GCA_020629545.1 Hellea sp. | reverse complement strand
CGGGTCGCCAAAGAGAGCGGCGCTGATGCGGTCCATCCGGGTTACGGGCTGCTATCCGAAAACCCGGAATTCGTGGATGCCTGTTTAGCGGCCGGGATCGCCTTTATCGGCCCGCGCGCTGAAAGCATGCGTCTCTTGGGCGATAAGGCCTCGGCCCGCCACGTCGCTGTAAAGGCCGGCGTCCCGGTCATCCCCGCAACGGATGTGCTGGGTGATGATATCGACAGCATCAAAACGCAGGCTGCCGAAATAGGCTATCCGCTCATGCTCAAGGCGAGCTGGGGCGGCGGGGGCCGTGGCATGCGCCCGATATTTAAAGAGGAAGAACTCGAAAACAAAATACTCGAAGGCCGCCGCGAAGCCGAAGCTGCTTTTGGAAATGGCGAAGGTTTTCTGGAAAAAATGATCACCAAAGCTCGTCATGTGGAGGTGCAAATCCTGGGTGATAAGGCCGGAAACATTTTTCATCTCTGGGAACGGGATTGTTCGGTTCAGCGGCGTAACCAAAAAGTGGTCGAGCGTGCCCCGGCACCCTATCTGTCGGAAGCGCAGCGTGAAGAGCTGTGCCAAATGGCGGTCAAGCTGACGCAATATGTCGGCTATGAATGTGCCTGCACGGTCGAGTTTTTAATGGATATGGAAACGGATGCCTTTTATTTCATCGAGGTGAATCCGCGGGTTCAGGTTGAGCATACAGTCACCGAAGAAGTGACCGGCATTGATATTGTCCGGGCGCAGATATTACTCGCGGAGGGCAAATCACTGGCAGAGGCGACAGGAGTTAGCTCGCAAGATCAGGTCGTCCTGAACGGCCACGCCCTGCAATGCCGAGTCACAACCGAAGACCCGCAGAATAATTTTATTCCAGATTATGGACGGATTACCGCTTACCGTTCCGCCAATGGAATGGGTATCCGTCTTGACGGTGGAACCGCCTATGCCGGGGCTGTGATTACCCGATACTATGACAGTCTTCTCGTTAAGGTTACAGCCTGGGCGCCGACACCTGAAATGGCAATCGCTCGTATGGACCGATCCTTACGGGAGTTTCGTATTCGCGGGGTGAATACTAACATCCCCTTTGTTGAGAACCTATTGAAGCACCCGAAATTTCTGAACAATAGTTACACAACGAAATTTATCGACACCACGCCGGAGCTGTTTGATTTCGCCCGCCGCAAAAACCGGGCGACCAAGCTCTTAACCTATATCGCCGATATCTCGGTTAATGGTCATACACAGACCAAAGGCACAGAGCGCCCGATGTCCAAGCTCAAAGTCGAGCCGCCGGCCCTGTTATCGGAGACCCCGCCTGATGGCTTGAAACAGCTCCTCGATGAAAAGGGGCCGCAAGCTGTTGCCAATTTCATGCTGGCCCAAAAGAAAGTTTTGATCACCGATACGACCATGCGCGACGGGCATCAATCTTTGCTGGCAACCCGTATGCGCTCGATTGATATGTTCGGCGTGGCTAAGGCCTATAGCCATAATTTGCCCGAGCTGTTCTCAATGGAGTGTTGGGGCGGGGCGACCTTTGATGTTGCCTATCGCTTCTTGCAGGAAGATCCCTGGCAGAGGCTGCGGGAGCTGCGTCAGCGAATGCCGAATATGCTGACGCAAATGCTGCTGCGCGCTTCAAATGCTGTGGGATATACCAATTATCCCGACAATGTCGTGACAGGTTTCATACAGCGCGCCGCCGATGAAGGCGTCGATATTTTCCGAGTTTTTGACAGTCTGAACTGGACGGAAAATATGCGCCTCGCCATAGAGACCGTGCTGGAAACCGGCAAGATTTGCGAAGGCACGATTTGCTATACGGGCGATATTCTAAACCCGGAACGTTCCAAATATGATCTGGATTATTATGTCGGCATGGGGCGCGAACTTAAATCCATGGGAGTCCATATTCTAGGCCTCAAGGATATGGCGGGACTTTTAAAACCGGCCGCCGCCCGCCAATTAGTCAAAGCCTTGAAAGACGAGACAGGCCTGCCGCTGCATTTCCATACCCATGACACTAGCGGCATAGCGGCGTCGACTGTGCTTGCGGCCTGTGATGCCGGTGCAGATGCCGTGGACGCGGCCATGGACGCGTTTTCCGGCAGTACGTCACAACCTTGCTTGGGATCTATCGTCGAGGCGCTGCGCCATACAGAGCGCGATACCGGTTTGGATATTGAAAAGGTGCGCGACATTTCCCGCTATTGGCAGCAGGTTCGTAAATCCTATGCCGCCTTTGAAATTGGTGTCAGTTCTCCAGCCTCCGAAGTTTATCTCCATGAAATGCCGGGTGGGCAATACACAAATTTGCGCGCTCAAGCTGAAAGTCTGGGTCTGGCCGATCGCTGGTCCGAGGTCGCCAAGTGCTATGCGCAAGCTAACCTAATGTTTGGCGACATTGTTAAAGTTACGCCGTCATCCAAGGTGGTCGGCGATATGGCGCTGATGATGGTGACGCAAAATCTATCACGCGCCGATGTCGAAGATCCGGATCAGGATATCGCCTTTCCGGCATCAGTCATTGAAATGATGCGAGGTAATCTGGGGCAGCCGCCCGGCGGGTGGCCTAAAGCCATTCAGAAGAAAGTTCTCAAAGACGAAAAACCATTTACAGATAGGCCAGGTGAACACCTCAAGCCGGTTGATTTTGATCAGACTCGCAAAGACCTCGTCAAAGAACTCGAAGGTTACCCGGTTGATGACAATGACCTGTGCGCCTACACAATTTATCCCAAAGTCTTTTTGGATTATATGGGCCGCCGCCGAACCTATGGCCCGGTTTGGTCACTGCCAACCCCGGTGTTTTTCTATGGGATGGAAGTCGGCGAAGAAATCTCCGTCGAGATTGATCCGGGTAAAACCCTCGAAATACGCCTTGTTGCCATTGGTAATACCCGTGAAGACGGCGACGTCAAAGTCTTCTTTGAGCTTAACGGACAGCCCCGCTCAATCATGATTCCGGATCGCTCGGTTCAAAACCTGACGGCCAAACGTCGCAAGACAGAACCCGGCAATCAAAATCAGGTCGGCGCACCCATGCCCGGCGTTGTCGCGACGGTTTCTGTGGTCGAAGGTGTTGAGGTTAAAGCCGGGGACCTTCTGCTCACGATAGAAGCAATGAAAATGGAAACGGCTATTCACGCCAAAATAGGCGGGACAATCAAAAGTGTTTTGGTAGCATCCGGAGACCAAATCGACGCCAAGGATTTACTGGTCGAAATGGGTTAATCCCAAACCGAGTTAACTTAACTATTCTGATCTAGTCTTCTATTAGATATCTGGCGCAGTATTTTGGTGGATGATAACTGATTTCAGTAACAATAATTTTACCAGCAAATGACTTGGCAGAGACGTAGAGATCGTTATTCGGATGCCTATGAGTTACCAAAGTGGTTATGGATTCCCGGCTGATGTCTTAACGGATCGCGCGCGCATGGAGCGCCTGTTCGAGAATAATTGGTTTTTTGTCGGTACGCGCGGAGACGTCCCGAAAAGACGTGACTATCTGCAATTTCAGATCTTTGATGAGCAATATTTTTTGGTTCACGGTATGGACGGAAAGATCCGCGGATATGCCAATCGGTGTCCGCATCAGAGCGCGCGGCTTGTCGGTGATCAAACCGGCCGATGCGCGGCGCGAATTATCTGCCCCAACCATCAATGGGCATATGACATGGATAACGGGGCGGTTGTTCACGCCGCCTATATGCCAGATGATTTCGTGAAAAGCTGTGAGGCCAAGGATTTTGCTCTGACATCCATTGAAGTTCGCGAAGTCGGCTTCATGCTATTTGCCTGTCTCGGGGATAATCCGGATCACGGGTCTATGGACCGAATGGCCGAGATTATCGCGCCCTATACCGATCCGTTTGCTTTGGCTGAGCATGGTTACAAACAGGCCCATCATAGCCGCGAAATTATTGACGCGAATTGGCTGCATGCCATGATCAATAATCGGGAGTGCTGTCACTGCGAGCTTAATCACAAACGACTGCTCAATCTGTTTTACCCCTCCGCCTTTAACGGGGCCATGACGCCGGAATATCAGGAGGTCCTTAACCGCGCCCAGGCGCGCTGGACGGAGAAGGGACTGGCGTGGGAAGAGATTGCATTTGATCCTCATGACTATTTTCGGATCGCACGTTATCCCATGGTCGAAGGTTTCAAATCTATAACCTTTGACGGCGAGCTCGCTTCACAGAAACTGATCGGGCCTTTTGTGGACGGCGAGCCGGATTCCGGAACATTATCTTTCTGGCTGAACCCGAATTGCTGGGTGCATTTTGTATCCGATCATATTGCCGTGAACTGGCTTCTGCCGCTAGGCTCAGAACAGACCGAGCTTTATACGAGCTGGATCGTTCATGCCGACGCGAAGGAAGGTGTTGATTATGATCTCGACCATCTGACGGATGTTTGGAATGTCACCAATGCCGAAGATGTTGGCTTGTGTAAATCCATGCATGACGGGGCCAAATCCCGTTATTATAAGCCCGGGCCGTATTCACCCCAGGAGCAGTTTTGTATTCAGTTTTCGGATTGGTATATGCGCCGCTCGGAAGCGGACGCATAAATTTACTTACCGCCCGGACCCTGCTGCTGCCGTTCTTGTTGTTGCCGGATAAACTCATAGGCACTGGTCGTTGTACCATTATAAGGTGTCGGTCCTGTTGTGGACGGCGTGGTGACCGGAGCGGGTTGAGTGGCCGGCATAGAGACTGGCTGGCTCTGTTGAGCCTGACCGTCTTGGCCGTTTTGCCCGATGGATTGTCCTGACGCAGCCGCAGCCTGAGCGGCCGCTTGCGCGGCTTGTTGCGCCGCATTTTGGGCCGCCTGCGCCGCAGATTCCGCACTGGCTTGATCGCTAGCCTGAATAGCCTCCTGAGCTGCTTGCTGAGCCTGCATCGCGGCCTGAGCTGCCTGTGCCGCTGCATTCATGGCATCAATACTGCCGGACTGGATGGCTTGATCCGCGGCTGTATTGGCCGCTTGCGCGGCCTGTTGCGCAGCCTGCTGAGCGGCTTGACCCGCTTGCTGAACCGATTGTTGACCAATGGCTTCGCCAATCTGCTCACCTATTTGCTGGCCCATTTGTTGGCCCATTTGTTGACCGGCCTGCTGACCCATTTGTTGGCCCATCTGCCCCGCAGAGCTTGATGATCCTCCGCTCATAATTGAGCCAGGAATTTGGAATCCGCCTTGTTGAGACTGGCTGGAGCCATCTCCGGATTGCGATCCGGGTTGTCCGCCTTGTTGGCTACCGCTTTGCTGGCTTTGCCCGCCTGCTTGTCCGCCGGATGGCATTTGCCCTCCAGATTGACTGCCGCCTGTCATCCCTTGAATAGCGCCGAGAATATCAGCAACGGAACTGGCGGACCCGCCGCGCGGCCCGCTCTGGGAACTTTGCCCCTGATCTTGACCGGCTTGCTGTCCAGATTGCTGGCCTTGGCCCTGTTGATTTCCTGCCTGTTGTCCTTGACCTTGCTGTCCTTGTCCGGTTTGTCCGGCTTGTCCCTGACCTTGTCCTTGTTGCTGACCGGCTTGCGTTCCAGCGCCTTGACCTTGACCGGCTTGGCCAGTGCCTTGCGATCCTTGTTGTCCGGGCTGTGTACCCTGACCAGATTGCTGACCACCCGGCTGTCCGCCGATTTGACCTGTTGGAGATTGACCTGTTCCGCCAGGAACTCCATTTGGAACCCCATTAGGAACACCATTTGGACTTCCGCCTGATCCGGTTCCGACCCGTCCGCTTTTAATGGCCGCGAGAATATCGGCGACGGTGGCTGTCGATCCGCCGCGCATCGTTGAACTGGAGGGCTGGCTGCCGCCTTGTCCGGAAATGCCGACTTTATTTGGGCCGTCCTGCCCTTGCCCGCCGGGCTGTCCGGGTGATCCTTTCAGGTCTGTCATCACGACTTCCCAGGCTTCCTGTTCTTGCTTGGCCAGATCCGGGTCGTTCTTGGCTTCTTCTGACAGATCATAAACTTTGTCAGGTGTTTGCCCCGGCGGAGTCTCTGCAATCGCCTTGGCGCGTTCTTTCATCATATGCCGACGACTTTCTTCAGGAAGCGCTTCAACGGGGCTGATGGGCGTTGTATCAATATTCCAACCGCCGCTACCCGTAATCCCGCGCACAACATCCTCAAAAACGTCTTTATCCGTTTTTTTCTTACGGGAATTCCGCCAATCCTCTTCGGATTGGTCAGTTTGGTTCGTATTCGGATTTCCTGAATCCTGCGCATAGGTCATAGTGGCCGTCAGGGCTGGGATGGAAACGGAAAAGGCTAAAATAAGAGCAAATTTCTTCATCATGGCATCTCTATAGCAGAAAACACCTGTCAGCGAAATGAATGTCAGATGGACATAAGATGAACAATATTTTGGATCAAAAGCGCTTTTATCTCTTATCATGATTGCGCACAGTCTTAAAAATTCTTTTCCTTATTCCGAGAATTTGCCATGATAAAGCATGACGCATAATTCCCCCGACCCCTATCTTGAAGCTTATGAAGTCCATGAGGGCGCGCCCGAACTTGTCCCCGCATCATCAAGCCGTGCTTGGATGGACAAATTTGCCGATCGTCATCCTTATCGCTGCCTGCCGCTGACCATGGCAAATTCTACGGGCTGGGAAATGTTATGCCCCTATCAAATTGATGTCAGCTGGAATGGCGGCAAAGAGATCAAGGATCTAAAGGTCACGTCAAAGGAGGTCAAAGATCCGACCCACTTTGCCCGGAGTCATTTTAGCAGCGGCATTGTAACCTTTCATACAGGATATATTTTCCGGACGCCGCCGGGCTGGGCTGTCTGGTGCGGAGGCGCGCCGAACTGGCCCAAACATGGTGTGTCCCCGCTATCGGGCCTGATTGAGACGGATTGGCTACCCTTTCCGTTTACAATGAATTGGCAGATGACCAAAGCCGGAACGGTCCGGTTTGAAAAAGGAGAGCCCTTTTGCTTTATTACCTTATCAGAACATAGACGGATAGAGGCGGTTGAACCCAAAATTAAATCGCTCGCCGCGACTCCGAAACTCAAAGCCGATTATGATTCCTGGAATGAAAGCCGGAGTGATTTTCTCAAACGCCTTAATCTGGGTGAAAAACAGGCTCGCGACGAAGGCTGGCAGCGCAATTATATGAAAGGCGAAAATCAACAAGGCACGAAAGTTTCCGCCGACCACCAAACCAAACGGCGCATGAAAAAACCCAAAGATTTACGCGGCAACGCTCTATTCGTTAAAAAATAGCCGTGACCTAATTTGGCTTTTCCAGCCCGCGTTCCATGGCCATCCGGGAGAGCTGATAAAAAAATCCCTGATATTGGGTTTGGAGCTGATTGGCATCATCGAGCTCACGGGCAACTTTCAATCCTTGAATAACCGCGTCATTTGACGGTTCCAGCTCCAGCGATGCGATCCGAAAATAACATTCCAGCTGGGATTGTTGCACCACGAATTTTTCGTCTTCTTTTGGTGGAATATTCGGGCTGAGCTCCAGAGCCTTCTGATAATAATTCAGGGCTTTGTCTTTATTTTCGAGCTGCGCATGAACATCGCCTTTCAGCAGGATATAATAATAACCATAATGTATGCGGTCATGATTTTCGCCGTGGTTCTTGATCATTTGTTGATTGAATTTATCGGCGCGCTCAATCGGGTGAAGTGCTTTCGTTTCGGATCGCACGCCAAATCTGTCTGTCATATAAAAACTAGCGACACTGGATATATTTTTTAAATAGCCGCGAAGAACCTTATCCTTGCTGCCGTCTGTATCAGGGTTTTGCTCTAAATAGCTTTCAGCCATGGTCATATATTCATCTAAGCTCTCATCAATCTTGCTTGTATCGCTTGTGGTCGCAGCTTCCATGATGTCGTAGTTTAGATTGAGGCCTGAAATCTTCACATCCAGGTTTTCATCCTCATACTTTTTGGCATATGATATTTGCAAATCGGTAGAACGGCGCATGGCCTTGAGCGATTCCGCCTTGTCGCCATTATTGAGCAAATAGGCTGAATAGTTTTGATAAAGACGCGGGAGGGCTTCAATCGCGCGCCGATCACCCGTTTCAGCTTCATCCCGTACCATATCCAGAACATCTTTGGTAATCTCCACGCCTTTATCAAATTCATCATTCGTAAAATGCGCAAATGCGATCAGACTTTTTGCCTGACTAATGGCGTTGATAATGGAAAAACGATCGTCCCGGTCTATGGCTGGCAAGAGGGGTTCATAGGCTGCAATAGCCTCTCCGGACTGTTTGATGATGTCCGCGACAAGCTCGTTTCGGATGTCCTTATTCTCTTCTTTTTCGCCGCGAAGGCGGGTCACATATGCGTTTGAAAGTTCGGCATGAGATAATCCGATTAACCAATTCGGCTGATCTTTATAAAGCCCAAAGCCGATGGACTCAGCGATTACGGTTGGCGCGTTTTCCGTCTTATAGACCCTTAAGGCATCTAACAGGTCGACTTGTTTCTCCGTGACCCGATCAAGATCGCGGGCCATAGTAACAATCTTTAAAAAACCCCGGGCGGATAATAGTTTTTGTTCGGCATCCCCGGCCAGCATTTGTGCGGTTAAGGCTGAGCGGCGGGCATCGGAAAAATCGCCGCGCGCAGCCTGAAAGCTGGCAAGCAGGCTGATGGATTTAAAATTCTCGGGATCAAGCGCAATGGATTTTTTGATTGCGGATAATGCCTCCTCGGATTTATCCGAGCCATATAGACCCGCGAGCAATTGCCAGTCATCAGATGTTTTGGCTTCGGCTTCCAAAATTGATATACCTTGATCGCGCGTATGTTTTTCACGCAGAAGACGTAGGCCTTCCCTTTGCGCATCCGTGCCATTTTTGGCTACATCTTGAACCGCGCCAGCTGAAACCGTGCTGTCTGAACTTCCGCCGGATAAAGAGCTGACAATCCGGCCGGCTTCTTCAATGTCGATTACCTTGCTCTCGACCATGGCGACAATTACGTCCTCGGCGGTGTTTGCGGGGGCCGGTGCCGGTTTTAAGAGAGTTTGGTAGAGACCAAAGACGCCGCCTATTGTCGCTAACACCCCAAGACCGCTCCACATCAAGCGGCCGGTTTTTGAGACGCGCTCTTTAAGAGCAATGCGTGGCTTATCTGATTTCTGGTCCCCCATACAGGGGATAGTAAAGCGAGCAACCCTGCCAAGGCAAGGTTGTTATTGATAAATTACTGCCTCACAACCCTAAAGCCGGTGAAGTCATTACTGTCGCCGCGGCGTTGCATGAGCCGAGTTGAGTAACGCAGGTCAACCGGTCCGGAGAACCATGATCCGCCGCGGACTGAGCGCTGATTACAGGATCCGCGCAGATCAGCAGATCCGTCGGTCGGCGCGTCTTTGAGGTTGAGCGTGTTACAATCCAGTGTCCATTCCGCGACATTCCCAATCATGTCTTTAAGGCCATATTTATTCCCGGACAAACTTCCGGCTGGCAGAGTACGATCCGATGAAAGGTCATTACACTCGCTATTGGCCCAGCCCAAACCGGATTCGGTTCCGGCGCCATTCGCAAAGGCGCAGAGCGCTTTTTTCGACCCGCCCGCATAAAGTCCGGTATCGCCGCCGCGCGCCGCATATTCCCACTGGGCTTCGGATGGCAGAGAATAATTCTTGCCGGTTTTGGAGGATAACCATCCCGCATATTTCTGCGCGTCATCCCAAGAGACATTGATCACAGGCCGCTTACCGCCGCCCCAACCATTATCATTAGGACGGGCCGTACAGCCGCCTGCGGTGACGCAGGCTTCATATTGCGCGAAGGTCACTTCGGTCACGCCGATTGAAAATGGCTGTCCGAAGATTACCGGTCGCTGAGGTTTTTCATTGGGCTTGGCTCCGGCTTCGGACTCGCCTGCGCCAAGATTGGCATTGCCGCCCGGCACTGTCACCATGAGCGGACAGACATCACAATCACGGAAGGTTTTCCCTGGCGACGGCTTAAGCTCCTCCAGCGCGGCTTTAGCGAGCGGCGCATATTTTCCGGATGGATAGCTTGAGAGATAAGTCTCATAGCCCGCAACTGTATTGCTCGACTTGGCCGATGACCAAGCGGCTTCTTCGATCGCTGAGGCTTCGGCAGCGGCCATTTCGGCCTGCATGCGGGCAATGCGCTCCTGCGCGGTTGGGGCGTTTTTACCGGATGGATATTGGCCGAGATAGTCTTGATAGGACTGAATAGAATTGCCTTGTTCGGCGACTTCCCAGGCGCGGGCTTCGCGCGCGGCGCGTTCGGCGGCGTCTTTACGGGCTGCTTCAATCGCGGCTTTCATTTCCGCAATGCGTTCTTTGGCTTTCGGGGCGTGCAGACCTTCGGGCCAGTTCGCTAGATATTCCTCATAGCCGGCAATGGTGTTGCGGCGCTCAGCATTTTCCCAAGCCTTGTTGTCATAAGCGTTGATTTCTTCCTGAGCTTTTTCTTTGTAACGTCCGTTCGGGAAGGCTTCGAGATATTCGCGGTAACCTTGCAGCGTGTCTTTCTCGAGCGCGTCAATCCAGGCCTGTTCATCGGCGGATTTCGGCGGCGTTTCAGCCTCTTCGGTTTTAGTCTCACCGGTGGGAAGTTCGAAGCGCGGACGATCCGCCGGAAGATCATCAGATACAATGGTCTGCGAGATCAGCCATAGCGCCGCTGCTGCAACCGTAGCAAGTAAGACGAAACTCAGAAGCCACTTCAGCCAGGGCGCGCGCTCGGCCCCGGGCGTATAACCGCCCGCCAGATTACCACCACTTGTCAGCGCCGCGCCGCCATCATTAACAGGCTGCCAGCTATCATCATTGACAGGTTGCCAGGAGGATTGAGCCGGCGCCGGACTATCCGAATTATCGGAAGGGGACTCGCCCCAATTCTCAGACTTTATCTGCTCTTCAGGCCCGTCAGATGAAAAACCTGCCTCAGCCGACTGCGTTGGCGGTATCCCATATTTTTTCATCGCGGCTTTGGTGAACCTCGTACTATATCCAAGACGCAAGACTAGATATTGTAACAATGTGTAAATCAAGAGTCCGACCACGGCTGAAGCCACAATTACGGATGTACCGATATCGGAAAAAAGCTCGCTGAACTGCGAAAACACACCGGTAAAATAAGCCAGTAACATAAAAACAGAATTGATTAAGATGACAATCAATAGGCTCATGTTCAAGATCGATAATCGTTCTTCCTTCTCAAAAACACGTTTCTCATTTTTGATGAACTGCGTCGTAATGATCGTAGCGGATAACATGGGTATGATAAGCGAAGGGATGCCAATTCCGGTCAGAGCGCGCAACACTGCGGACAAAATATAACCCAACACAGTGTATAGGGTAAACAGCATTAGATAATGAGAGTTGGGTTTCGTGCGCTGCATTTTCATTTACTCCAAATTCTAACGATTGGTAGGCCCTACGCCTCGTCTTCGAGACGTAATATCAGATTATCAAGGCAGTATTGGCCGGCTTCGTTGAGGGCGCGTTCTTCCTTGGACTGGATGACGGACTGAATCAAAACCAGAACTGCCGACATGATCAAGGCGAGTAAGGTCGTTGTGAAGGCCACGCCCAAACGGCTGGTGACCTGATAGAGAAAGTCTTCATTTTCGGCGTGCGCCGGGACGCCGGCATATTGCAGGGCGAACATAATCCCCATAACCGTTCCGATAAATCCAAGGGACGGGATCAACCATGTCAGATATCGCAGCATGGAATAGCGCAGATCAATCTCGTGCATGTAAAGCTCTAGTGACGAGTTTAAGACCGAGATCGCCTGATCGGACTTTCCGGACACTTTGAACTGGTCCAAGGTCCGCTGGATCATGCGGGGCAGAAAAGCTTCTTTGCCGTATTTACGGGTCACGATGCCGTCACGAATTTTGTCGATCGTATCGGGCTTTAGCTTGCGCCCATCCGTGGGGAGATAGCCGCGCTTGAGCTGATTTTCCTCATCCGCCGCTGCGCTCCAGCGCAGAAATAATTCACCAAAGCCAAGGAACAGCGCAACCCACATAATATTTTGGATAGTAAACGGCCAAAAAGATGCATCAGCGTCCAGCAATATTTCTTTGAGCTGATCGCCCATGGTGAAGCGCAAAATTCCGATAAACACGATCGCCGCGATAAAGGCGACCATATACACAAATAAACGCCGGAAAAACTTAGCTTGTTTCATTTTTCTTCCCCATTTGATTTATAGCCCATTAGTCACAAACTCCGGTACGTCCGGAGGCCAGGGCCATAAATTGTCCTTCATTCATATTGGACAGGTTTTCCATAAACTCGACTGTGCCGCGATAGTCAAAATAATTCCCCACAACGATGGTGTGGATTTCCTTGCGGCCATTATTCATGCGCGTGATTTCACGGGCCAGCTGATTGGGCTGCATGCCGTTATTCGCGCTCGGATTGGGCAGGCCGTCACTGACCAGAAAAATCGCCTGACCCGGCCCGTTGATCATTTTTCGAAACGCATCCAGCATGGAGGCCGAACCGCCAAATTGCCGGGTCAAACCTTTCGAGAATGACAAAGCTTCTTTGCGGCTGGTGCTGTTGACATTGCGAAGTCCGCTACTCGGCCAGTTCCGCGTACGCGCCCCGCTATCTGTCTGCTGGAAGCCAATAATCTGCATAGCGTGATTGCTTTGCAGGCTCTCGACAATGCGTTCAATCGCGCGGTTCACCGAATCCTCGTGGCCGCCCATACATTTATTCATATCCAGGGCGACGACGATATCATCTTTTTTTGTTTTCATCCCGAGAAACCGGAATGATACCAGCTCTTCAGCTTCAACAGGCGCCGGCTTGGGATCGGGAATAGGTTCAGGCGGTTCAGGCAGGGGCACTGCAGAGGCGGCGCGGGCTTTGGCCATTTTTTCGAGCATGGCGGCTTCGGCGGCGCGCAGCTTGGCGAGGAGTTTTTGTTCTTCGGATTTAATATCCGAGACATTGGCTGAGGCCGCGTCGCGTTTTTTGGATAGCGCTTTTTTCTGTTCCTTGGTCTCAACAGCGCTTTCCTGCGCGGCGCGGGCGAGATCGGCAATTGCATTTTCCGGCGTGCGTTCCTGAATTTCCTTTTGGTAAAACGGCATCAGGACGATTGTTAGCAGGGCAAAGGCGCCCATGGCCGCCGCGAACAAGTCGATCGACGACATAGAGAAAACTTCAATTTCGCGGGCGCGTTTCTTCATCGGGCCCGCCCCACAAAATCACCCTTATTATTGCGGGCCATTTCCTGCAAAAATAATGTCAGGCGTTTATCTTTGGTATAGTCACCAATCGCAACCGTGTGGATCTCAGCGCGGCCCCGGTTTTGGCGGGTCACATTGGTCACGATGGCGCGCGGTGATCCATCATCCGGCGCTCCGTCACTAATTAGAATAATCGCTTCGGGTCGCAGGTTGAGGGTTTTAAGCATGGCGCTTTGGGTGGGTGTTCCGCCGCCAAACTTACGCGGCATGCGCTGCACGAAATCCCGCGCTGCTTGCAAGCTTCCGGCATTGGCAGCGGTCAGCCGTCCGTTAGAGGGGTACATGCTATAGGATGGCCCGCCGCGATAACCAATAATTGCAAAGCGGTTATCCGGCTGCATTTGTCCCAATATTTCTTCAAGTGCTGTAACGACTTTTTGGGTGTGGGCCTGCATGGAGCCGGACATATCGACGACAATGGCCACATCTTTTTTATTTGTGCCGAGACCCAGAATGGAAAATTCAACACCGCGGCTGACGCTGCGCGGCGGTTCGGGAATAGGGTCGGGCACCGGATCAGGTGTCGGTTCAGGATCAGGTAAAGGTTGCGGATCGGGAATGACGATCTCGGTTGTGTGTTTTAATACTTCCTGCAGCTTTTTTTCGATCTCTGACATGTTTTCTGCAGAGGTTCGGTATTGTTTATCTAACAGCTTTATCTCGGCTTTTAGCGCTCGAATAACGGCCATATCTGTTTGCGTGGTCGACGCGGCCAGCCGGCGTTTTTTAACCAGCTCTTCCAGCTCTTCCATGGAAACGTCTGTTCCGCCTTTATTATAATAGGGGAAGAGAACCAGCACGATCAGAATAAAAGCTGCCAACGCGGCAGCGAAAAGATCGAGGGCCGAGATTGAAAATACGGAAATGTCGCGTCGACGGGCTCGCATTATTTTTGATTAAACCAATAAAGCCGCTTTGCCTAGTTCCCGCCCAGAATGCGCGACAAGGTGTAAAGCATTTGCTGTTTACGCTTGCGTTTAGCTTCATAGTTTAGGTCTTCGGCAACCTCGATGGAACTGATCAAAGTTTCGCGGTCCATTTCGTTGTTAATGACATCATTTGAACGGGCCAGACGTCCGTCAAGATCCGTCAAGAACATGGCTTCGATTGATTCCATTTCAGATTCAAAACCGGCAAATTCAATCTCGTCACGGGTCGTCACCAGACTATTGGCGTAAGCCTGAACAGCGGGGCCAAAGACGTCGTGATCTTGGGCGTTCACGCGGAACATTGAATCTGATAAGATCTGACGCATGAAGAGGGCGTCTTCCGCGATCACAATATTAAATTCGGCATTAGACAGCGTATTGTCATAGGCCTCCAGGCTTTCAATTTGCCCCGTGAGATAGCTTTCGCAATCCATGGCAAAATCGATCAGATAGCCCATATTGCCGATTGTAACTTCCGGCGCCGCCTGACGGAAAACCGGATTGGCAATATTTTCAATAACGTCAGTGACCGGTGTTTCCGGAGTGACAAAGCTATCTCCGAAATAATCCAAAGCTGACTTGAATGTTGGGTCAACATCTTGGGTCAATTGCTGGGTGAGTTTGAAAAATTGATAGCGCGGAACGTGACCATTATCCGGGAAACCGGACATAATTGTGATACATTTTTCTTGAAGCGGTGTGGCTGCAATCGGGACATTATTTCCAAGCTCTGCATTCAGGTCTGCTGCAAGAGAACTCATAGTATCATCGACCACCGGCGTTTCCGGCAGAGTAGAATCTTGCGCGCTTGCCAATGTAGTTGTCAGCAAAAATGCCAAAGTGATGAGTGCGCCGGCTCGTCTCATGATTTACGCTCCTGTCCGTTGGTCAAATGGAGACATGACAGACAATTCGCTGGTCGCCCGGCCCATATCCTGTCCTGCGCTATAAGTGCGGATAGCATCATCTTGGCCGCCCTTGGAAACTCGCATGGTTCCGTCGGCTTTGCCGCCGGTGAAGTTACCTTCCAGTGCGTAAGAGCCGCTCGGGTCATGCACAATCATATAGCCCGGTCCGTGGGCCAGTCCATTGGCGGCATTCCCATAATATTCGATCGCCGTGCCGTTAGATTTTTTGATTACCCCAACGCCGGAACCATTGGCGACACCGTTTTCGCAAATGCCCATCCAGGTGCCGCTTGCCGCGCCGTCATAATTAAAGGCGCATTGCGTAGCCGCCGTTTCAAGGGAGCGCTGTTTGGAGCTGTAAAGATCTTTGAGCTTGTCCTTTAAGTCTTCAAAACGAATAGCTGTGATCGTTTCGTTAGAATCAATCAGGCTGACCTGAACATTAGTTTGCTGTTCAAGGGCCGGAACAATCGAGTTCAGATAATTACTGCCAATGGCTTTACTTTCGCTTTTATAGGCAAAGATCTGATTGCCCGCATACATTGTGCCTTTGAACAATACGTCAGATAGAATTTGCTGACCATAATTCGGGCTGCGGATAATACGGCAGTTTCCGAACCTGTCACAAGATTGGCGCGCGCTGCCGCCGCTGCCTTGAGTCGCGGAAACACCTGTCGCTACCGCGCCTAAAATCGCCAAAGCGGTAGCCTTATTCTGCTTGCGGGCCAGGGCCCGGCGCTTTTCAAGAATGCCATATTCGGCCTTGAGCATATCGCGAACCTGCGCCCCCATTTCGCCGTTATGAACACCGTCAAACAGACGCAAAGATTGAACGGAGAGATATTTTTTCTCAGCCTCGAGCATGCGGGTCACATTTTTATAGCGGGCCTGATAATCTGCTTTATCAGATCCGACAAAGGTCAGAGCCGCCAGAGAGGGATCATAGGACGCAATCGCGGTCGCCCGTTTGGCCATGGCGGTCTTTTCAGATGCATTGTCATTGATGATATCGATGATGCGGTCTGTAAAACCTCTTGAAAAAACGGATTGAAGCGGATCAATCACGCCGGCTCTTTCATCCCCCATCCTGCGGATTTTATTGCCATCCATTTTGATTTTTTCCATGGGCGAAATTTGGACGGCATTGTCACCGGCATCGAGTGATAATTTCGTCGTTGGCGCGGATTTGCGTGTATCTTTTGAAATATATGAAATGAAATCCAGCGGCGGAACGTCAGTATCAAATTGACCGGTTTGCATTTCATTCATCGCGGCCTGAGCCACTTTATAGCCATTTCCGACAGCAATTTCCGTCAGAGGCTGACTGGCCAATAGGACGCCATGGGTCGGGACTGATGCCCGGTGATCTGTTCTGACCGAAACCATGGGTGAGATCAAATCGCCAAAGGTCAGAGGATTTTTCTTCATCATGGTTTTGGGATCCGGGAAGGAATAGGTCGCGAAATCCACACTCACCACGCTCGGCAGGCTTTCGGCCTGCGTAATTGGAACGGATGTCAGCTTGCCGTCGGGACCCAATTTGACTTCATGCGGGGACAGAAGAACAGAATGTTCCGGCAAGCGAGCTACCAATTCCTTATAGAGCGATAACGCAAAATAATTGGACTTAACGATCGAGCTATCAACTATATTTTCGGCTTCCACCGAGTCAGCCGTTGCCGAAGAGATGCGACCACCAATAGGCGATTTAAGATAGGCTTCGCGAAACTTGTCCTTGGCTTTACTGTCAACAACAGCGGGATAGCGCACAACGGCCAGCAGGCTGCCATCTGGGGCCTGAGTGGTCAGTTTTTGTGTTGCCGTATCTGTCATCAACACAGATTGCTTCTGCCCGGTTGCCGTCGAAGCGCAGGCCGTCGCCAGTAAAGTGGTTGCCAGTAATCCCGTTTTTAATAGGCGTGAATTCACGATGTGTCCCTTTCGTCATGATCCGACCATTGTCTTTATATTATAAGCACATTTATGAACGACTCCTGATAGAAAATGTCCTCATTATTACAAAATGGTCAGAAAATATGCCCTAAGCCATGGTTTTTGATGGCAATTTCTGACAAACAGATCGAAATCCCGCTGGTTGTCAGAATGATATTTTCGCCTAAAAGACACTGATGACATCGAAAACCCAAAAAACGCGTCCGCACCGCCTTGAGTCTATTCAAGTCATGCGCGGCATAGCAGCCTTTCTGGTTCTAATCTTTCACATGGACGCTATGTTTCGGGAAGGGGCGCCGCGCTCTAAGGAGGTCTTTGCGTTTTGGTCTCGGGGTTTTGCCGGGGTCGATATGTTTTTCGTAATCTCCGGTTTCATCATGGTTTATGTGACCCAGTCCTTTATGCCCTCAATCAAAGCTGCCGTGGCTTTTTTCTATGACAGGGTCACGCGGATTTATCCGCTCTGGTGGCTATCAGCCTTTATCATGATGGCCTATTTTTACACCGCCTATGGACAGGTCGCAGCACCGGATAAAGCCAGCGGCAGCGCCGTCCTGCCCCATATCGTCAAATCGCTTTTACTCTTGCCGCAGGAAGCTGATCCGGTTTTAGGGGTGGGCTGGACGCTCATCCACGAAATGCTGTTCTATATTTTATTTGCCATCGGACTTATATTTTCGCGCAAGGTTTTGCCCCTTTGGCTTATCGTTTGGGCGGCAATCATTATCGCGTGCGGTTTGACAATGGATATCCTTCCGGGCCGGGCCAAAACAATGCCTCAATTATTCATATCACCGCTTAATCTGGAATTTATCATGGGCGCGTTTATCGCCTTGTGGATGGCCCGATCAAATGTGCCGGGCTCAGGCTCCAACAGCTTACGCGTCAGCACAATTATTTTTGGCCTGGGCCTGGTGTTTTTTATGATCGCCATGTTGAGTCACGTCGGCGGCAAAGGGTCGGAGTTTACATGGAAACGAGTCGGCACTTATGGCTTGCCTTGCGCCATGATGATTATGGGAATTGTCGGGCTGGAGCGTCACGGAAAACTGTCATTTCCAAAGTTTCTGATCCGGCTCGGGGATTGGTCGTACTCACTTTATCTCCTGCATATCATCGTCTTGCTCTCGCTTAAGCGGATATGGATCAAAATCTCGCCTTATCTACCAGAGGCTCTGCGCTGGGCCCAAAAAGGCTGGCTCGATAATGCCGCCTATATCGTCACAGGAATTCTGGCGACTATCATCGTCTCGGCCCTGTGCTATCGCCTGTTCGAAAAACCATCCTTGCGGATATTGCGCCGGGCGCGGAAATAGCGCCCGACCAGACCTTGTATTTGCAAGACCTAGCCAGCATAATCTGACCATCTGTTTGACGGGGAAGGCAACAAGATGATCACGCGCCGCAATTTTTCAAAACTCAAGCTTTCTGCTGCCATGCTGGCGCTGACGGTTTCCGGACTCACGAGCTGCCGGCAAGCTTCTGAGCAAGCTGTGATCGAGACGCAAACCCAGACTTATTATCTCCTGCGCCACGCCGAGAAACAAAAAGGCGACGACCCTGGGCTAACCGAAGTCGGACATGCGCGTGCTGCCCTGCTCAAAGATATGCTCGAGGATAAAGGTATCACCCATATTCATTCCAGCCAGTATCGCCGCACGCTGCAAACCGCTGCGCCGCTGGCCCGATCAACCGGTCTTGAGGTGATGATCTATGATCCGCGGGACCTTCCGGCCATGGCGGCCAAGCTGAAATCCATGCCCGGTGTGCATCTGGTTGTCGGACATTCCAATACGACGCCGCAGCTCGCCGCTCTGATGACCGGCGATCCGGTTGAGCCCATGCCCGAGACGGAATATGACCGCATCACACAGGTTAATCTGAACCCGGACGGCACACTAAAAAGCTGGAGCATCACTCGCTTTGGGAATAAATGACGCCCGACGATTTCAATAGGTTTTGCGCGTCCCTGCAACATACCCATCATGTCGTGCAATGGGGCGGGGCTGATGTCTGGAAAGTGGGCGCGACAGAAACCAAACGCAACAAGGTCTTTGTGATCGGTGGATGGCGACAACTAGGCGATGCGGAAGATGCGTTTTGTATCAGCTTTCACTGCTCTGAAATCGCATTTGAATTTTTGAAGGATACGCCCGGATGCCGCCCCGCGCCTTATCTGGCCTCACGCGGCATGACCTGGATACAGCGCTTTAACGATAGCGGAATTTCGGACAATGACCTGAGAGACTATATTGAAAACTCCCACCGCTTAATGGCCGCCAAACTCACCAAAAAACTCCAGCGCGAATTAGGGTTTATCGCGTGATTGAT
>JAHDDC010000151.1 GCA_020629545.1 Hellea sp. | reverse complement strand
CATATTTTTCGTAAATATGCTGGATCACTTCTTCGCGGCGCTCATGCTCGAAATCAACATCAATATCGGGCGGCTCATTACGCACAGCGGAAATAAACCGCTCAAACACCATGGAGATAGTCTCCGGGGACGCCTCTGTAATTCCAAGCGCGTAGCAGACCACAGAATTGGCCGCGCTGCCCCGCCCCTGACACAAGATATCTTTGGAGCGGGCAAAGGCTACGACATCATAAACCGTCAAAAAATAGCGGGCGTAATCCAGATCGCGAATGACCCCGACTTCCTTTTCAACCATAGCCCTCACACGCAGTGGAACCCCATCGGGGTAACGCCACTTCAGGCCTGCTTCGATCAACTGTCTCAGGCGCTCATTGGGCGGTAGCCCGTCCGTTACCTCATCCGGATATTCATAACGCAGCTCGTCCAGAGAAAACCGGCATAGCTTGGCTATCCGCGCCGTGTTCGCTGCGGCCTCGGGATAGGCCCGAAAGAGACGGCACATTTCAAATTCGCTCTTAAGCCGCCTTTCGCTATTAGGCTGAGCCAGACGCCCGAGCTTGTCGATGGTCGTGTGTTCACGAATGCAGGACAGGACATCGGCCAGACGCCGGCGACTTCCCTTATGCATCAACACATCGCCGGTCGCGACCAATGGAAGTTTTAAGCGCGCCGCCAGTTTGGCCCGGCAGGCAAAATGCCCATAGTCCTGTCCGTCATACCGCGGCGTCAGAGCCAGATATATTTCGCCCGCATGCTTCTCTATGAAACGGCGCATTTTCCCCTGAACATCCCCGGCCACAATCAGGACAGACCCTTCAGACCACTGGCCCACATCTTCCAGATAAAGCTCGCACTGGCCTTTGGTCGTGCGGCGCTTGCCAATCGTCAACAATCTGCAAAGCCGGGCATAGGCCGGGCGATCTTTCGGGAACGCCAAAATGTCCGGCCCGTCCTGCAGGGACAGACGCACACCGACCATAAACCTTACCCCTGCCTCTTTGGCCGCTGCGTGGGCACGGACAATGCCGGCAAATGTATTCGTATCCGTGACAGCAATTGCCGACAATCCCAGCTCCGCCGCGCGCACCATATATTCATGGGGATGCGACGCCCCTGTCAGAAACGTAAAATTGGTGGTGACTGAGAGTTCCGCATACATTTACTTGGCTATCTTTCCGCCCAAGGACACGTCGCGATGCAGGATCCTGCTAGAAACACATAATCAGACCCAAAAACCAAACCCTTGAAAGGAGAGGTCCAGTATCGGTACCGGATGACCATTTTTTTGAACAATAAACTCAACATACATGTTTACTATTTGTTCTTATTTGAGCGAGTCAATATAAATAGGATTTTATTCACATTTTATTTCACGTTATAATACTGGAAAGTACTACAGCCAACCCAAACAATGGTTTTAAGTCTTAGAATAATCGCCTATACAGACTATGTCTCAACCATCGGATTTTCTGAAAGGCCTAGATGAAAAAACTTGCTCTTGATGCGGCAGATATACGGATTTTAAGCGCTATTCAAAAACAAGGTCCGCTGAGTAAATCAAAGCTCGCAGAGATCGTTAATTTGTCGCCAACGCCCTGTTGGGCTCGCCTTAGTAAGTTAAAAGATGCCGGACTCATTAAGAGCTACGGAGCCGAAATCGCCCTCAACAAAATTACAAACTATACTAAAGTCATTGTCACGCTCTCTCTGAGCAAACATCGCAAATCCGACTTTGAACGGTTTGAAGCTTTCGTAAATGCATCCGTTGATATCACTGAGTGCATCGCAACCGGCGGGGGCATGGATTATGTGATGAAAGTGATGTCACCCAACTTGGCAGCTTTCCAAGAGCTAATGCACGACATGCTTGAGGGAGATTTAGCAATTGATCGATATATGACTTATATCGTGACGCGAGAGATCAAATCGACCGTGCCAAACATTGAACGTCTTATCAGTCATACGGATAGTTAATCTGCCCACCGACCAAATAGCCTTCGGAGTTTTAATTATAAGTCCATTTCGCCTGAATCACATTTAATTTTAGTCCGGCGCTTGACGCATTTGCGGATAAATTTCTCGATAAACTTAGGTTGCATGACCTCAACTTTGGGAAAGATTACCATGACCCAGACAGACGATTTTGGCTTTGGCACGCAAATTAGAAAATCGCCATACTTTGACGCGACTGTGCGTTGGGGCGCGAAGGGGTTTTCCGTTTACAACCATATGTATATCCCGCGCGATTTCGGTGACCCAGAGCAGAATTTCTGGAACCTTATCAATGACGCTATCCTTTGCGATGTGGCCGTCGAGCGACAGGTTGAAGTAACCGGACCGGACGCCGCAAAATTCGTGCAAATGCTTACACCACGTGATTTGTCAAAATTATCCGTTGGACAGTGCAAATATATTTTGATTACTAATGCCGACGGCGGTTTGCTTAACGACCCGATTCTGCTGCGGCTTGCGGACAATCACTTTTGGATTTCTCTGGCCGATAGCGATATCTTGCTCTGGGCCCAGGGCGTGGCTGTCCATTCGGGGTTCGACGTCACAATTAAAGAACCCGACGTGTCGCCCCTGCAATTACAAGGCCCCAAGTCAGGCGAAATCATGAAGGCCCTCTTTGGCGAGAGCATTATGGATCTACGCTATTATTGGCTTCGCGAAGTTGAATTGGACGGCATCCCGCTTATTGTATCGCGTACAGGATGGTCGAGCGAATTAGGATATGAACTTTATCTGCAAGACGGATTACGTGGCGATGAGCTGTGGGAAAAGATTATGGCAGCTGGTAAGCCGTTTGGCTTAAAGCCTGGTCACACATCATCTATTCGCCGGATTGAAGGTGGCATGCTTTCCTATCACGCAGATGCGGATATTCATACCAACCCATTTGAGCTTGGGCTTGACCGCCTCGTAAACCTCAATATTGAGGCCGAGTTTATCGGCAAAGCCGCACTCCGACGTATCAAAAACGAAGGCGTCAAACGCAAGCAAGTCGGGATGGTCATTGATTGTCCGCCATTACCTGGACCCAATACACGGTTCTGGAGCATCGCGGCAAACGGCAAGATCGTTGGCAAGGTCACATCAGCCGTTTACTCCCCGCGCCTTGAAAAGAATATCGCCCTGGCCATGCTGAGTGTTGATCACATCGATCTTGGCACGGTTTTAGAAGTCAGTACCGGTTCAGCGACATTCAATGCAACGATTGTCGAGAAACCGTTCTATGATCC
>JAHDDC010000150.1 GCA_020629545.1 Hellea sp. | reverse complement strand
TCTTGTGATTTTCGATCTCCATCATGACCGCTTTGGGATCATAGACCGGGAACGGATAAATGGCACAACCCACAATCAGGCAAGATAGCCAGCCCGCTTTATAACCGAAACTGTGAAAGAACGGATTGACCACCAGATAGCGGTCATTTTCGTTCATGCCTATGGCGGAGGTGAAGCTCTCAAACACTTTCACATTTTGCCCGTGTGTGGTCATGGCGCCTTTTGGCGTGCCTGTCGTACCTGAGGTAAAGATGATGTCGGAGATATCGTCATCTCTGGTAACTATGTCGGTGACTGGACGGTCGGCCTCGGCCATAAAGTCCATGAAACAGTCGGGATTGTCTTCATCTCGCAAGAGAACGATATGTTTGAGCTTTGGGAGGCTCTCACCTTCCAGCATGGCCGGGTAGTCGTGCCCCAAAAAGCCTTTGACCGTAAACAGCATAGAGCAACCCGCGCGCTCCAAGATGTCGGCGGCCTCCCCGCCTTTATAGCGGGTGTTCAGCGTCACCATGATCGCCCCGAGCATTTGCCCAGCCAATGTGGCGACGATCCATTCAGCACAATTCGGCGCCCAGATGGCAAAGCGGTCACCTGTGGACAGACCGCGCTTTTGCATAGCCCCGGCCGTGAGTTGCACCTGCTCGGCCAAATCCGCATAGGTCAGACGTATTGGTCCATCACAAATGGCCAATGCCTGCGGTCGTCGTTCAGCTTCTCGAAATAGCAGTCCCGGAATAGTCGTCATCATTTCCCCGAAATTCTACGCATTTTGAGAGTTTGACTATACAAACCAAGTGTTTTGCGCAACAAAGAGACCGAATAATTACGCACTATCGAGAAAAGGCCATATGAGCTTTCAGGGGAAAACGGTTTTAATCACTGGCGGGTCGCGCGGCATAGGTCGCGGCATTTTACAGGCCTTTGTAGACAAGGGCGCGACGGTCGTCACCTGTGGGCGGCGGGAGCCGGATAACCTGCCCGCTGGCGTGCATTTTATACCGCTGGATATTCGTAAATCCGAGTCGGCTGAAATTCTCGTTCAATATGCCTTAGATAAAACCGGACGGCTGGATGTCTTGATCAATAATGCGGGCGGAACCCCCATGGAGGACGCCGAGCAAACCAGCGCGGAACTGCTCGACAAGATTATGGCGCTGAATTTGATTTCGCCGATCAATCTGTCTCGCGAAGCCTATCCGCATCTCAAAGTCAATGGGGGTTCGGTGATTAACATCTCCAGCGTCTCGGGTGCCCGGCCGTCACCGCATACGGCCGCATACGGCGCGGCCAAGGCCGGCATCCTCAACTGGACGCAATCCGTGGCCATGGAATGGGCGCCGGAGGTGCGGGTCAATGCCATTATTGTTGGCCTGGTCAAAACCGAAGCCGCCGAACATCATTACGGCGGCAAAAAAGGTGTCGACTATCTGTCATCCGAACTCCCCATGAAACGAATGGGCTCACCGGAAGATATCGCCAAGGCCTGTCTCTTTCTGGCGGATCCGGCCAATGACTATGTCTCTGGCGCCTGTCTGGAGGTCCACGGCGGCGGCGAGCCGCCCTCGTTTCTGATGATAGCCAGAGAAGCTCATAAGCGAGGCACGTAATATTGGATGACGTGGCTGAAGAACTGGCAATCCGCAATGTGATCAATCTTTATGGTTTGGCCGCTGATTGCGGCGATATCGAAACGGCCCTGGCCTGCCACACAGAAGATGCGATCTATGTTGTCAGCAACCCTATGTCAGGACGCGTAGGACAATCGGATGATTTGGAGCTTAAAGGCCATTCCGCTATTCGTGACATGCTCTCCTCAGACATGCATCAATCGCTCTTGCCCAATTGCGCGCATACGGTTGGGCCTCTGGTGGTTAAAGTGCACGGGGTTACAGCGACAGTGCTAGGTTATTCCCGTGTTTATCATAGTGCGAATGGTGAACCCAGGCTTATGCGGCTCGCCTTTAACCGCTGGGACATGCGTACGGAAGGCGGCAGCTGGAAAATCGCCCGCCGTGAAAGCCGTGTCATGGGCGAAGACAAAGCCCAAGGTATGCTCAAAAACACAGTCGGAGAAATGTTATGAGCGGATTTAAAGGATGGCATGTTCTAGGCGCGAGTTTTACCACAGCCATGCTGGTATCAGGCGCAACTTTTTATGCGTTTCAATATTTTGTTACGCCGGTGGAGAAAGACCTCAACCTCAGTCGAGAACAGGTCAATTACGCCATGATGATTTTTCTCTTGAGCTCCGCCATTTGGGCTGCGCTTATGGGCAAGTTACTGCAGAAATTTAAACCCAAAATTTTGGCGCTACTCGGGATTATTTCCTTTTCAACGGGGATGGCTTTACTATCACAGCTCCACAACCCCATCGTAATGTTGGGCGTCATTGCTTCGTTTGTCGGCTTTGGATTTACGGCCTGCGGGCCGTTCATGGCCAATGCTTTGACGACGGTCTGGTTTTACAAACACCGTGGGCGAGCCCTCGGGATTGCTGCCGTTGCTACATCGGTTGGTGGTTTCGTTGGTCAACCCGTGGTCAGTTATTTGGTTAAGGCGTATGATTGGCGCACAACACTCCTTGTTCTGGCTTTATCAATTTTCGTCCTGAGCCTCGGTCTGATTGCGTCTGTCGCCGGCATTGCCATTGGCGGGATTTATCCTGTCTGGACAAGTATTACAGCCGACACATTTGGTCGGGAATATTTTGCTGTGGCCATTGGCCTCATGAACTTAATCACCGTTATATTCGCCCTTATCGGCATGGGATTCATCGGACGCTCTCACGATACTCATGGCGATTATTTTACGGCATTTAAAGTCTTCATTCCTGTGGCCTTGCTCGCTGCCATCGTCATGATGTTTGTTCGAACGAAACGAGACCACAATGCCTGAGACACTGCTCGTCGAAATCTCTGACAAAATACTGACGGTTACCCTGAACCGCCCCAAGCGGTTGAATGCTTTATCGCAGCAGCTCATGGACGAGTTGGGCGAAGTTATGAAAGAGGCCGCCGATAATGATGATGTTTCGGTCATCATCATTAAGGCTTCCGGCAAAGTCTTTACGGCGGGTTATGACCTTCAAGAAGATAATTGGGTGACGTCCCAATATCCCGCCAATTTCCCGGACGGTGTGGATAAAGAAATCGACACAAGGGACATCCAAAAACTACTGGATTTCTGGATGGGCATTTGGCGTCATCCTAAGCCCATCATCGCGCAAGTGCAAGGCCCTTGCCTATCGGGCGGCGGTGAACTCCTGGCGGCTTGCGATATTGTTGTGGCCTCAGAAAACG
>JAHDDC010000007.1:56699-87564 GCA_020629545.1 Hellea sp. | reverse complement strand
GATATTTTATGCGAAGCTCGCCCTTCCCGCCTTTATGGCGCAAATCAACGCGCAGGCCGAGCTTGTTTTTGAGTTGTTCTTCTAGGCTACGGATATCGGCGTCTTTTTGGGCTTTGACGACGTTTTGGACAATGGGCAAAGAATTATCTTGTTTCATGCGCCGGACGAGTTTTTCGGCGTCTCTGACCGATAATTCATTATCGACAATGATATTGGCTATTTGTTCCGGGTTTGGCGCGGCGACGATGGCCCGGGCGTGACCGGCTGTGATCTTGCCCTCGGCCAGATATTTTTGAACCGTTTCCGGCAGGTTGAGCAGGCGCAACATATTGGCAATATAGGGCCTGGATTTACCGACGGCTTTGGCGACGTCTTCTTGGGTGCGGCCAAATTGCGTATGAAGTGATTTGTAAGCCAGGGCTTCTTCGATGGGATTAAGGTCGGCGCGGTGGACATTTTCGACAACGCCAATTTCCAGAGCTTCTTGATCGGTAATGTCCCGGACAAAAACAGGTATAGTATCAAGGCCGGCTTTGAGGGCGGCCTGCCAGCGGCGTTCCCCGGCGATAATTTGGTAGGCGGGTTTTTTGCCGTCTTCAAAGCGGCCATGAACCGAGTCCGGAAGCGGCCGAACGAGGACGGGTTGCAGGACGCCTTTGTCCCGAATGCTATCGGTCAATTCCTGAAGAAGAGCGCTATCGAAATGTCGGCGGGGTTGATCAGGGTTCCGCGTGAGCTGGTCCATAGGGACATAGGTGATTGATTTTCCCGAAGTGTTGGTTTGCGTGGCGGCTTGTGTCGCCTGGCGCGTATTGTCGTCTATACTTTCGGTTGAGGCGGCGGCGGGTTTGGGCGTTTCGGCGGCCGGAGCGTCATCGACAATAGCGTCCATCCCGACATCATCCATAAGGGCGGAAAGCCCCCTCCCCAGCCCTCGGCTTGGCTTTGTTGATTTTTTAGTGGTTTTGCTTTTGGACACGACCTAACCTATTGAAATAATTAGCGATTATGGCGATGGAGTAATTCTTTGGCCAGGGCCATATAGGCTTTGGCGCCAACACAGGCCGGATCATACATCATGACGGGTTGTCCGAATGACGGGGCCTCTGCGATGCGGACATTTCGGGGGATAACCGTTTTAAAAACAGCTCGGCCGAGATGGGTTTTGACGTCCTCTGCGACCTGTCCCGAAAGGCGGTTACGTTTATCATACATGGTCAGCATGACACCCTCGATCACCAGATTAGGGTTGATGGAGGATTTTGCCATCTCGACGGTTTTGAGGAGTTGAGACAAGCCTTCAAGGGCATAGAACTCGCACTGAAGCGGGACGAGGGCGGAGTTGGCGGCCGCCAGAGAGTTTACCGTTAAAAGGCCAAGGGCCGGGGGGCAGTCGATCAGGATATAGTCGTAATCGGATGTGATTTTATCGAGGGCCTCTTTGAGGCGTGTGGTTCGGCCGGCCTTTTGTCCGATCTCCAGCTCTGCGGCGGATAGGTCGATATGGGATGGCACGATGGACAAGCGGTCTACGGCTGTGTCTTTGATGGCCTCTTTGATATGAGTTCCGTCGACCAGAACATTATAGATCGACACGCCGCGATGTTTGCGGCTGATGGCGAGGCCGGTCGAGGCATTGCCCTGCGCGTCCATATCGACCAGCAGAACATCTTTGCCGAGCAGCGTTAAAGCGGCTGCGAGATTAATGGTTGTGGTGGTTTTGCCGACGCCGCCCTTCTGGTTGACAATGGCGATGATACGAGCCCGAGATGAAGACATGACGTTAAGACCAAGTTTTTATTATGAGCGGGCCGACAGAGAAGAGAGTTTCAGGATTATGCCTGTCTCATCGGTTCGACTCGCGAATTTTTCCACGTCGAATTTCCAGGCTTTTTCGGCTTGCGTCAACTCCTCATCGGCGTTTTGGCCCTTTAAAAGCAGGGCAATTGTGTCGTCTCCCCAAAAGGGCTGTGCATAGTTTAAAAGCCTGGGAAGCGGGGCGAAGGCTCTGGCCGTGATGAGATCATAGGGTTTGGGCGGGAGTTTCTCGGCGCGATCGGCCCAAACAGTGGCCGGGAGGTCCAGTTCTCGAATGACAGTGCGTAAGAAATTGGCTTTCTTGCCTGCAGATTCAATTAGGGTCACGTGTCCCCTGCCCGTATGCTGACATCCTATGGCCATGGCAATGCCGGGAAACCCTGCGCCAGAGCCAAAATCGAGGATGGTTTGCGTTGTTTCGGGTACGAAATCCCATAATTGCCAGCTATCCAGCGCGTGACGTCCCCAAAAATCGTCCATCGCGCCCGGCGAAACCAGATTTATCCTCTCATTCCACCGCCTCAACAACCCCTCCCAAACCTCAAAAATTGGCAATGTTCCACGTGGAACACAGATTTTTGATTGCTGGTTTTGCATTAGCTGGCTTTTTTCAGATGCGCCATGAGGGCGGTGAGAGCGCCGGGTGTGACGCCTTCTATTCGGGCGGCCTGGCCCAGAGTGCCGGGGCGAACGGCTTTAAGTTTTTCCTTCACTTCATTGGAAATACCGCCAATTTCATCATAAGCTAAGGCTCCCGGAATACGTAATCCTTCGTCTCGCCGAAACGCTTCGATGTCTCTTGCTTGTCTTTCAATATATCCTGCGTATAGAGCTTCGGTCTCTAAATGCTCCCGCGCATACTCTGGAATGTTGTCCAGTTCTGGCCAGACCGGGAGAAGATCCTCAAAATTTATATTAGGGTATGCGAGTAAGTCCATAACAGATCGCCTAATTCCGTCCGCGTTTACCTTTAGGCCGAACTTGTGCAGTGTGTTTGGAGTCGCGGATAAAGTGTCCGCTTGAGCCTTGGCGGCCTCAAGGGCTTTCAATTTGTTAGTAAACCGGTCTGCGCGCGTCTTTGATACTGCGCCAATGGATTGACCCAGAGGGGTTAGGCGCTGGTCCGCATTATCAGCCCGTAGAATAAGCCTGTATTCCGCGCGTGAAGTAAACATGCGATAGGGTTCTGTTACGCCCTTGGTAATTAGATCATCAATCATAACCCCGATATAGGCTTGAGAGCGATCTAGAATAAATGGCGGACGTCCGGTTGCGGAGAGCGCTGCGTTAAACCCTGCGATCATGCCCTGGGCCGCAGCTTCTTCATATCCGGTCGTGCCATTAATTTGACCTGCCAGAAACAAGCCATTAATTCGCCGAGTCTCAAGCTCTGCGGTTAACTCTCTTGGGTCAACATAGTCGTATTCAATCGCATAGGCATATCGTTGCACCACACAGTCTTCGAGCCCCCGGATACTTCGCAAGAACTGATCCTGAATATCCTCCGGTAAGGCTGTAGAAATTCCATTTGGGTACACCGTATTGCCGTCGGGATTACCTGGCAGGCCTTCTGGCTCCAAGAAGACTTGATGTTTCGACCGATCGGCAAAGCGCACAACTTTATCTTCGATAGATGGGCAATAGCGTGGCCCTCTGCCCGAAATACCTCCGCCGTAAACCGCTGATTTATTGATGTTATTTGCGATAATTCGATGGGTTTTTTCATTGGTGTGTGTGATGGCGCAGCTGAGCTGTGGAACATCAATTCGATCATTCATAAACGAAAAGGGCAGGGGGTTTTCATCCGCTGCCTGCTGTTCCAATGAATCCCAATCTATAGAGGCTTTTGCGAGCCGTGCCGGGGTACCTGTCTTGAGGCGTCCCATAGAAAAACCCGCACCGTAAAGGCGATCTGAAAGCCCGATAGCCGGAGCTTCTCCATGCCGTCCTGCCGGAATTCTTTGAGTACCAATATGGATCACGCCCTTTAAAAATGTCCCCGTAGTCAGGATGACTTTTGGACTTTGGTAATGCTCACCTGTTGCCGTTACGACCCCGGCTACCCGATCACCATCTATAATCAAGTCTTCAACAGCCGCTGCAATAACGGTCAAATTCTCATAGTCGAAGAGAATGCTTTGCATAGCCTGCTTGTAGAGATGTCGGTCACTTTGGGTGCGTGGCCCACGAACAGCAGGCCCCTTTGATCGGTTTAGCAGCCTGAATTGAATGCCCGATGCATCTGCGACCATGGCCATTACGCCCCCCAAGGCATCAATTTCGCGAACCAGATGGCCCTTTCCCAGGCCTCCAATGGCAGGATTGCACGACATTTCCCCAATCGTTTCTGTTTTATGGGTAACCAAGAGCGTTTGAGCACCCAGGCGCGCTGCTGCTGCCGCAGCTTCGCATCCAGCGTGTCCGCCGCCTATGACAATGACGTCCCAGCCTTTTTGTCTGATTTTTAATGACGCTTTGGCCATTGGGTCTCCAACCTTAAAATTGGTTCGGGTCTATAATACAGGAAAGCCTTAAAGTCGAGCTGTTCGAAAGGGGTGTTTCATGTGAAACAAGATTGAATGATCAAGCACTTTTGTGTAAATTAAAACTTTAACTGGCTTAAACATCATGAAACCCAGTGGAAATGTGTCTAGTTTTTCGACGATTACTGACACTGAAACGTTGACTTTCATAGATGATATTTTAAAGCCTTCTCGTAAAAGTAAATAACCCAAAAGAGAAAGCCCATGGACACGACAGAGCTTTTTGAAATATTCAACCATTGCGCGAGTGAAAAAGATCCTGCCCAAATATTAGAGCTATGCAACCATCTGGAAATATTTTGTTCGGATAGTTTTAGCGATGGTAAGATTTATTATGGTGAAGACGCGCCAGAAGCCTTTCGTTCATCTTTCAAGGACTTGTGTGGACAGCCCGGAGTTTTTTCTATGCGGGTGAAACATAAAACAGGAACAGCCAAATCTTCAGCCTATATAGCTGATTTACGAAATGGCGGATCTTTGACCACATCTGTTCTGCAGTTTCAAATGACCAAGGACAATTGGGTTTCATTCATCCAAACATCTAGCTAGCTAGTGTACACTGGCGTTCTCGCTCCTTTTTCACAAACGGTAAATTTGATTTTTATGGAGAAGATCCTTCGTAATAGGTCTTCATTCTTTTCCCAATTACCCGCAGTTCTCTTCTCAAGAAATGATCAAATACTATTCCTTGTAATCCGATAAAAACTTCAATTCGGGGCGTATATGTTATGGTCAGCCTGCAAAGCGTAATGCTGTTTAATTTGGAAATGTGATATTTGAATCCGAATGCATTGAACCAAGGAAAAACGCTCTTGCCGTTTTTTTCAAGCCTCAAGGTAAATCCTGTCCCGTCAATCCATTCCTCAACATACTCATCAATCGGATCCTTTTCATAAGAGAGGTAGACTTGCCTATGCGCATGTATTCCTTCTAAATTCTCGGACACAATGTCAATCTTAGTTACGCCCGGTATATAATTTGCGGCTTCGGTCAGATTTCGTAAAATTGCCCAGCACGCTTTATGGTCAACCAAAATTTTAAACTGTTCTTCGACTGATACCATGGATAGTTTCTACCATATTTTTAGGTTCGCAGCATCAAAACAATGATCGGTTGCATTTATTTGCCCATCAATTTATTATCGATCTAAATGGCGCATGCATTTATATCGATATTCATCCCGTTTGACCGCAAATTTATTGCCGACGTTAAGTCTGCGCTTATACGAATGGGAAATCCAGCATCTAGAACTCAATCTTTTGATATTCGATCCAAGCTCAGAAATACGGGAGTTCACTTCACGAGCGGAACAATCATTCCTGACAATGATGGGTTACAATATATCTTGTTAGAAATTTCCGCGGATGGATCCGCTGATGATGTTATCAATACCTATGCAGAAAAATTATCTGATGAATTATCCGATATTTTTACGGCCGCAGGACTAACGTTTAGAAAATCAAAACTACCAGAATTTCTAACTCGGCACCGCGTTAAATCTGGGCAGGGATTGTTTGACTTACCAGGGCTCAATTTTACCGGCACCCCAGAAATGACCGTTGAGCGGATTAAATCAGAAAGAGATTTAGCAAGAGAAATACGGAAATATTTTGATGACCATAAACCGCAAATCTCGGCCCTCGAAACCGTTAAATCCGTTCGAGAACATATTAACTCTAACTCAACGCTGAGACATTTGTTAAATCCTGAGCCTCTGCCGTTTCATGATACCCAAAAACCATTCAACTTGTTCGGCTTATCCATCAAACTTATAGCAACTCTTTTGTGGCCACTTTTACTCGGGTCGATAACGTTGACCTGCCTCGTCTTATATTTCTTCGGAAAAAACGGAAATATCTCAGTGACCTCCACACTTATCATGTCCGTGATCTGCACTTTCCTTTCCGTGATAGCTACGGCGTCTCTGCTATATAGTCGTTTGCGAGCTCTGGAAAACAATGATGTCGGGGACAATAGCTTGCCCGATTTTGATGTCCTCAATTCCGTTGTTTCTCTCGAAAATGAAGGACAACAAAATCATATGACCGGCGTCTCTGTAATGAAACCTGGGATAACCCGAAAAATTATGCTCAGATTGGTCTTCAATGTAATTTCTTATTTAGCCAAAACAAGTTTCAGGCCCGGATACCTAGCCGATATTGGAACGATTCATTTTGCTCGATGGGTAATGATCCCTAAAACCTCTAAGCTCATATTTTTGTCAAATTACGGAGGAAGCTGGGAAAGCTATTTAGAAGACTTCATTACGAAAGCAAATGAGGGCTTAACTGGGGTATGGAGTAATACGCAAGGATATCCAAAGACCAAAAACCTTTTTTTTGAGGGAGCGAAAGACGGAGAGAGATTTAAACGCTGGGCCCGCAGGCAGCAGGTCCCAACCTTGTTCTGGTATAGCGCATACCCAAATCTCCGAACCAATCGAATTCGAATTAATGCTGTACTTCGAAGAGGTTTGGCTTTGATAGAAAATGAGAGCTCTGCGTCTCAATGGCTGTCAATTTACGCTAGCAACTCCAAACCAAAGACCATTATTGAAAAGGACAGCGTTCAAACACTACTGCTCGAAGGGCTTGGAAAAAACCCTTTTGGGATTTGTATGGCAATAAAACTTAGTCAAGTTCCACACGAAGCCAAATCTTGGATTAACAATATATCAAAAGAGATAAACTTCGGCCCCAACCAAGGAACTCAAGTTGTCATTCAATTGGCGCTTTCAGAAAAAGGCCTCAGGAAGATTGGGCTTAAGGAGTCAGAAATTCAATCATTTCCCCACGCCTTCCAGCTCGGAATGAGCCATCCAACCCGATCAGAGCGTATATTGAAAGATACGGGAGAGGATAAGCCTTCAGACTGGAACTGGGGAAATGATCAGAACCCAGTTGACGCTATTATATTGCTTTATACGACCACTCGGAAGCAGCTTGATGATACGCGAAAAAGACTGATCGCCAACTTAGCCAAATTTAACGGTCAGGAAGTCAACAGAATAATTATGTCAAAGGTAGGATCGGAAACGTTCTCGACGGAACCTTTTGGATTCAAGGATGGAATATCACAACCCATTATACGCGGCGCACGCCCGAAACGTGAGACCGATAATAAACTGCACCTTGTAGAGGCCGGTGAGTTTATTCTTGGTTACCCAGACAATCGTGGAAAAATACCAAATGCCCCCACTATCCAACCCAATAGGGACCCCGAAAACATCTTGCCTCTAATAAGCATTTTCGATGATGAAACTCGGTTTCCTGATTTCAAAGATAATATCGACAATACGCAAAGAGATCTTGGCAAGAACGGGAGTTTTCTCGTTGTTCGCGAAATTTTACAAAGGCACACGCAATTTGAAGACTATATAAAATCTCAAGCTAGCCATTTTAAAGATCACCCCGGATTGCCGCCTAGCCTGGATTCTGCACTAAAACGCGAAGACTGGATTGCAGCAAAATTGATTGGCCGCTGGAAAGATGGAACGTCTCTAACCCGCTTCCCATATCACCCTGGAAAGGAGTGGTCGGATGGAACTCCGGCAAGCGATAACCCATCTGAGCCTGATAATGATTTTACCTATGGGGATGAGGACCCGATCGGCCTAGGATGTCCATTTGGAGCCCATATTCGGCGAAGCAATCCACGAGATAGCCTTAATCCTGGTTCAGTTGAACAGATTGAAATCACGAACCGCCATCGAATCTTGCGCCGAGGACGGACCTATATCGCCGGTTCAAATCAGGAAGAGCAGGACCGAGACCAGGGCTTACTTTTTATGTGCCTCAATGGCGATATCGAGCGGCAATTTGAATTTATTCAGCAAACCTGGAACATGAGCCGACAATTTCATGGTTTGGAAAATGAGGTAGATCCGTTGATGGGGCGTGGAGGCACAATGGGTCGACTAACAATACCTACTCATCATGGACCGATACAATTGAAAAACATGAAGGACTTCACGACGATTAAAGGCGGGGGGTATTTCTTTCTCCCTGGTCGATTGGCCATTGAGTATCTCTGTCGGCTCCCTTCGATGTCCTGAGAAAAAATGCGCGAATGAGGTGAAAATGGGAAAAGAAATTAAAGCTCATGGCATGTCATTTCCTATGAAGGCTGTTCAGAGCGGCTTAATCACTCATCATATGACAGCTAAAAACAAACGGGTTTTCACTTATAATATCAAGCCGCTTCTCGGAAAACCTTTAAAAGTTCATTTTATTGCCAGCAATAAGGATGTAGCCAATTTTTTGCGCGACGGTGAGAACTTGGACTTATCAAACTATGATTTATCCCTGGGAACAGGGGGCGCTAACTCTAACTTTTTTATTTCTGCTCAAAAGAGCGTCCTTAAGGAGCAATGGTCCCGATTAAACCAAGCTCTTGATATGGAGCCAAGACTAGATCGATTTACTGGAGAGACGCCTTCTTTTGGTAAAGATGCTGATTATGGATTTATCGGCGATTTAGCCGAAGATGCTGTAAATGTGACGTGCGCAAAACTTTTAGAAAGTTCAATTTCCGATGCTTCATTAAATTCCCGATATAAATTTTGGAAAAAAAAGCGCCCAGTACAAGAAATAGACATAATCCAAGACTACGGGAATGTGATCACATATTACCTAGTAGAAAAGTTTGTTGGCCTTACCGTCGAGGGTAAAGATCTATCATCTAAAGCTAAGAAATTACGTTTTATGATGGGACCAATGTTTTTCAATCTCTTTATTAACCCGGGCGCAAAGCGGCCTTTAATTTCCTGGGTTTCCAATCTAATTTCCAAAAAATATAAGCGACAGATTCTGAAATGCTATGAGACGGCTTCGCCTGATACTTTACTGGGTAGACTGAAAAGGTTGGAACCCCAATATTCACCTGAAAAGATTTCAGAACACCAAACCTACGCCGCAAACATTATTATGGAGATCGCGGGTTCGGTGCACTTTTTAACGGGAAGTGGCTTTGCAGGTATTATTAAGTCTATAGACGAATTAGAGGACCTCCCTAAAGAAGAACCCGGCATTTCAAATACCCAATTTTGTAAAATCATTGATCGCGTTTCAGAAAATCCGCGAGAAAAAATAGACGAGTATCTAAGGCATAATTCTCCGACAGATTTTATATTTAGAACGGCCAGAAAGGATTTCACTATTAATACTTTAATTTCGTCAAATCCCACTGATGTTGTTAATATCAAAAAAGGCGACCTGTTATGTTTACTGACTGGATTTGCAAGTAAGGATAATTCAGTATTTTCTAATCCCGGCCTAAACGAGCCAAACCAATCAAAATGTTTGAGACATAAATATCTTCATTTTGGCAGTCCTGATATCAACCCGGCAAAAAGACGGTCTCTCTATCCGGACCCAAGCGCACCGCATCACCCGTGTTTTGGTCAATATTGGGCCAGAGCCATTTTGCACAAAATGCTCTTGGGCCTACGTCAATTTGATGGAATACACACTGAAACCAGAGGTCAGTTTAAAAGCAACCCTCTAAACGGAGGAACTTATAAAATGCGAATTAGGCCTTCAAATTTACCATCGGATAAGATGAGCTAAGTCCTTAAAAGGGGATGAAAGCTCATGGGATGTTTTGGTCCGAGTGAACCAAAACATCCTTTTCTGTTAATCAAGCTTACCGGCAAACATACATATAATTTCCGCAAGTTTTCATGTAAAAAATATCAGGACCGCTGGCGGCCTGAATTCTGAAGGCCTTCAGATCGCGATCTGACTTTACGTTAAGCTGGCTGTATCCAATTCCGTGAAAATCTCCATAGCCTAGAACGCCTTTTGCGCCGCGCTCAAGAACAGCTTCAGAAAACATATCGGGGCGGGCATCCGCAAATCCGCCCGAATACCCGATGGATCTAAAGACGTGATCAAGATATTGCCGGTCAAAATTATTGGAAGCAGCGCGGCCGGCTAGTTTGTTGTAAAAGCCCTCTGGAGTTAGGCCATGACTATCTCCAAATTCCGGGAATGTTCCCAAACGTACCACATTCTTTGGCGTGTAATTGGTGTCTACGTTGAATATAGGATTTGTCGACGATCCACAAATCTCTGTCGCAACCGCCAATGACGCGTCCGAAGTTGTAGGCTCGGCAGGAATTGGTTCTGCTTTAACAGGCTCAGCCTCAATAGGCTTCGGCTCGATGAAAGCCTTTTTAACGGGTTCTGGTGCCGATTCTATCACTGCTTCAGGGACGACTTCTTTAATGGACGGCTCAGTCAAAGGCTCCTCTATGACCGGATCTGGCTTGATAGCCTTGGGTGCTTCCGCTTCTATCGTTGGCGCCGAGTCGGCAATAATGGCGCCCGGAAGAGGATCGGACGCGGTATTGCACTGCTTTAAGCCAAACAGACCGAGTAAAAGCAATAGGGGCAATAAAAGCCATATCCACCGAAAGGTAAAACCAGATGACGCTGCCGCGCTGGCAGCTCCTGTCGTCGTCGCGGCTGCAGCTGCTATTGGTGCGGCTTCAATAGTTTTTGTTACAGCCGCCATAGGGGCAGGGGCCGACATTGGCGCAGGAGCTGCAATAGCGGGTTGAATAGGCGCAGGCGGAATCGGTTTCGTTACTGGCGGAGGCGTGACCGTTGCCGGACGCGTCGAAACGGGAGCCATTGGACGAACTACCTTAGCGGGTTCGACATCCTTTTTCAAAGTCTCAACTGGCTTAACGCCAACAGGCTTTTTGGTCATCGCTGCGCCGCCCGCTGCTACGCCTAGAGCGGTAGTCGCAATTGTAGTCTTTACCCTTTTGACCCGAGGCTTAACTGTAGGCGCCGCCAGTGCCTTGGCTTTGACTTTTTTCAAGCTAACTTTGGGTTTGGCTTTCGGTTTTGGCTTGAGATTGGCTTTAGCTGCTGCCTTGGCTCCGATGGCCGTACTAGCAAGCGCTGCAGACTTCACGGCAAGTTTCGTTTTTTTTGTAGTTACAGCTTTCTTCGCCGTTCCGGTTTTGGGTTTTGCGGTTTTGGCGATTACGCGTTTTACTTTTGGTTTGTCGATATGGGCCGCCAAAGATTTGGACTTCACCCGGATAGCTTTCTTCCCAATGGAGGCTTGTTTCGTCTCCACCGCTTTGGGCTTTCTGGTTTTGGGTTTGGATGTCTTGGGTTTGGATTTCTTTTTGGCAGTTGTCCAGGCTAGGGCCGCTGCGCTTGACGCTGCGCCCGCACTTCCAAACGCAACAGAACGCGCGACTTCCTTATGGTTCCCGGCTTTGACGATGTAGCGATAAGAGCCGTCATCAAGCGGCCCGAGATAAGCGATACGTTTTTCTATGACCATATTTTTGGCCGTCGACTCACGTCCGCGATCACGCGCTGCTTTTTGTGGATAAGCTTCTGATATCAAACACGTTTTTCCGTTTTGATTATAGGTAAAATAATGCATGCCGTCATCGGACGTGAAATCATAAAATCCATCACCGGCACTCTCGGCCCTGAGTTTATAAAAATCATCATTTTGATAATCTTGTTCGACATTCTTCGTCCGTTTGCCATTGGGGGATAAAGATCCGGACTTCGCGCGACGCCCTGTGCCAGTTTTTGGGCCCGCTAGTTTCGCCGTGCGTGACTTAGGCATTTCTGACTTCTTGGCTTTTACCGGAGACGGCTTTGCCTTGTTCTTATGAGTTTTGGGTTTCGACAATCTACGCTCTCGGGTTTTGGGTTCGGTTGCGATAGGTCGTTTGGTTGGCGTTTCTTTTGGGACGTAATATACATCGAGCGGTACCGAACGGGCCTGCGCATTATTATAATACCGCCTGACGCGCCGTGAACTCGCTGTGCTGTCAGACGATGACGGCGTCGCGGCGGGTTTTGAGGCTCCGGCCTTGCCGTCGAAAAAACTAGAAACCGACTTTGCACCAGCCCGCGCGCCTTCACGGCTGTCATACCAAATTGACCTGGCAATTTCTTTGCCGTTACGAGCGCGTAATCTGTAATCTCTTTTGCCGCTTTTATATTGTCTGAATTCATAGCGATCTTCAGAGCCCATATTGTTTATAACGGAATCGACGCCTTTCAACATAGCGTTCTCAGATCCGTAACCTTCAGAGATTAACTCAATTCTGCCGCCGACATTGTATGTAAAGTAATGTTTATTGTCTTCACCTTGAAATGTCGTGAATCCATCGACTGACGGATCAATGTGGTTTTGGTAAAAGGCCAGGGGACGATAATTATCCTCTCGGCGTACAGGCTTGACGGGATTGGATTTAACCGATTTTCGCTCAGTAGTTGGTTTGGAAGAAATTCGGCCCCTTGCAAACCTCTGCATAGCCTCAGAACCGTGCTGTGCATCTGCGGAGGTATTGAACCGTGGCGAAATCGCGATCTCCTGACGATTACCGGCCAACAGGCTGTAATGAGAGCCGCCATCGGCACTTTCATTTACCCTATAGCGCTCGGCCAGTTTGGAATTCTTTTTAACAGATTCAATGCCGTTGTCGCGTCCGGACTGACTAGAATATGCCTGACTGATTAAGGAAACTTCGCCTTCAACGAAACAGCAAAAATAGTATTTCCCGTTTTTTTCAAATCTAGAAAATCCGTTTTGTAGCGTTGGCCCATTCTGCGTATAAAATCCAACACTTTCATATTCATCGTTTGTCATTGTTTCCCCCCCAAGGCAATGCCTGACTTTACGATCTGCACATCGAATAGACCAGAAAAAATCGCATATTATATAAATATCAAAACTTCTATCCGACATTATTGAGACGCGAATAAATCCAAAATCGAACGCGTTAGGATTGAAAGCCAAAGCAACAGTCACTACATGTTACTGTAACACGACGTATGAACAGGGGGAGAGACCATGTCGAATTTTGACACTCAGATAGAGCAATCTAAAAAGCAGGTTGCTGACGCGCAGTCCAAAATTGCCGCGCTTTCGGCTCAAATTGAGAAGGCTCGACAAAAAATGTCGACCGGTGCCGATATAACAATTGATATTGAAAACGCGACCCTCGACGATGTTCACGCCCACACCGAATTGATGGACGCTAATATTGCCGAATTGATTGTCGGGCTTGACAAAGTGACATCGGGTTTTTCCAAGGACTTTAACGCCCTGCGCGAAAAATCAGGATGGGAAAAATTTGTCGGTATCTTTTCGAAAAACCGGGCCGAAGCCATGCGCGAAGAGCGAATGCGTGCGGCAACGGTCGAGGAGAAATTAAAGGATCTGATTGGCAAGTCCAATATTATTGTTTCAATGCTGTCCCAACAGCTCGACACGTTAAAAGTTCATCGGGAGCGCGTGGAAAATAATCTAACCGTGACCTTGTCCGAGCGTGAAGAGGCTGTCGGTGCTCTTGAAGCCATTAAAGTAGCCCTCGCTGATATGGATCCCAAAATCATCGAAGTTGAAAATAAGATTTCCATGGAAACGGATGCTAAGGCCCGGACTCGTCTGGAATCGGAGCTGGCCGCACTAAATTCGGAACATAATGAATTAGCCCAGCAAGAACAGGTTCAGCTGGCGAAAAGCCAAACGCTTGAGCGCTATATTGAAAAAGGCAAAAGCTGGGTAGACAGTTTGCAAAACCAGGCTGCGACGCAAATGGTGCTGATCAATAAGCTCGAAACCGATACAAAGAACCGGGTCGTATTGTATGACGCGCTGACGAAATCCTTGAAAACTGCGCAGCAACAAGACGTCGCGCACAAGATCAATGAGATCGGTGTGGCGACCGATCAAGAGGCTCAAGTTTCTATGTCGGCGATTGGTGCTGCTGCGAACAACCGTGTGGCTGACATGATGGAATCTCATGATGATCACATTCTCTTTGCGCGAAAAGTGTTGGAAGAAAAGGCTAAAGCTGATGAGCGTTTCGCGCGCCGCTTTGCCAAGATTTTGGAAAAGCATGAGCAAAATGCTTATGAAGCAGGCGGCGGAGGCGCGGCGGGTTAGAGCCAAACTGCAGGCCGCTTTTCATGACCAAGCCAGAAGACGTTAATGCACAGCTGCAATATGATCATAAAGTGATCGATGGAGCGCGCGCGACGCGGCGATATTTCTCAAAATTTGAGCGTATCATTTCCCATATGGGAGACGTCGCCGCGCTGTCTTATAAAGAGAAGTTGCTATCCCCCCTCGAAGCGCGGATCGTTTTACAATATTTACAGGGTTTGGCCCAAACCTTTACGGCACTTTCCTATAAGTTTTTGATGGCCAATAGGGTTGGTGACCACAGTGCCAGACTTTTAAGCATTGATAAAAGCGATAGCGGATTTCCGGTCTACCGTGAAATCCTGCAAATGGCAGCCGATGCTTTGCAGGCCGAAAGTCACCTTTTGACCCTCCCGAGTCAGGGCCGCCTGAAAAAAGATATGATCAGTCATATTTTGACCGAGCAAAGTCATCCGACAAAGCTGCAATATGCGCTCAGCCAGCGCATTTATTATGAGCATCTGACAAGCGCAAATCTATTTTTGTCGCAAAATCACCCGCAGGCTCAATGGGAAGGCAAGCTGAAGAAAAAGGCGCTCAAGCAATATCTGATTCACTGGGCGGTCTATGACAGCCTGACAAATGTGCCGACTATCTATCTGATGGAGGTCGAGGATTCCGGTAAGAAAGCTTTGCCACTGGATGAGCGCCGCTGGCCGCGAGTCCAAAGCCATCTGTTATCGCAGTCTATGTCGACCTTGCAATTACTGACGATAGCGCGCGGATTTGATACGGATTTCGACGGCTTACATCCCAAGGTTCTGCGCCGGGTACATCTTGGCCCCATGTATAGTCACGCCTTTACACAACAAAGGGGTCCATTGCGAGATGTGCTCGCTGAAGCCAGCGGGCAGGCGGGTCTCGACTGGACTCTAGCCTGGACTGTCGAAACGTTATTGTCTGAGAAAACCAAGCGTGAAAAGACAGGCATTTTCTCTTCAGCGCAGCGGGAGGTATATAAAGTCCCTGATACATTTGGCGAAGATGGCGGCGCGACAGATATTCGCCGATCATTGATCATTCCCCACAGGGCCTATCAAGTGTTGAAAGAGAAAAATCCGCCAACCCTCGCTAAGACCCGTAAATATGTCGTGGGTAATGACGGCAAGATATTAAGTTATGTCTAGAGACATTTAGGAAAGAGAGAGCATGTCACAAACCGGTAATCTCATGGAAATCAAAGAAGAGAAAATCCGAGCAAAATATGCTCAGGCGGAAAGCCTGTTGGCAGGCCTTGATCATACGCCGCGCCTGGCCAAGACCAAGGCGGCCCCTGCGGAAAATCGTGGACGATCGCCAGGTATTGCCAGTACGGGTCGGCGGTTTCGATCGACCACGCCTGGGCTCGTGACCAAAACCACGGCCCGTCCTGAAGGTGTGCACCTGATTAACCGGATACATGGGATCGGCGAGGAGTCGCAAATTTCAACCCCGGTTCAAGCCGGAATTTTATCATCCCTGCGGCGGGCGCTGGCAACAGCTATGGTCGTCGCCGATCAATATGCTCAGCATACGGGTCTTTCTGAAATGATGAAAGACAACCTGGCCGGAAAGCTTTCGCGTTCGCAAGAGACAGATTTCGGCGAACTACTGGCTGCAAGCTCCCTGATCAATCTACATGTCTTTGCCAATATGGCCAGTTTTCTCCTTGCGTCTCAGCACGCGGATATTTCTGAAACCAGTGTTGAAATTGGCGCCGTAGAAGAAATTCTGACCGATAATCCGTCGCTTGCTCTATCTGGAGCCCTCTGGGAGCTGGATCAGGACCTGGCTATTTTTGCAAACCGAGAAGATTTGCTCATGCCCGTCGTGACCGCATTTCTGGAACAGCTGATGGAAGCCGTGGCCTTGCGGGCAAGCAACACATCCCGGCTGGAGCCTTTTACATCCGTGTCTTATCGGGTTGAAGACGATGATTTTCAAATTGACGGCTTCACAGCCTTTGCCAAAGGCAAAGGATCGAAGCTCGTCATGCAGTTTAAAAAGCCCCACGAGGTTGTCGGCAATCACATCGCTAAACATCAGGCCATGAAACTGTCAAAAATGATCATGGCCTACGACTTTCAGCGTCAGCTGAATCCTTTTGCCGACATTGGCGGGTTTGTGTTTACCTTTATGGGAGACGGAAAGCCGGGCACGGGTAAGACCACGCTGATCCAGATGATGGCCGGGCTTATCAATGACTATTGTCAAAACGCAGACTACCCTTTTCGTTATGAAAACCTGTCGACCGACAGCATTGATAGCTATCAGGGCAAGTCGGCGCAAAATGCCAAAAACTTTATCCGTAATATAACCGATCCTCATGTGATTGGATTTGGAACAATTGATGATATTGATCAGCTTGCGGGTAAACGCGGTGACCGTCAATCATCCGCCGGTCAGCTTGAGATTACGGCCGTCCTGATGGAAAGCTTCGCAGGCGCCAATACAGTTGTGCGCGGGAATTGCACATTTGGTATGTTTTCCAACTATCCGGAAAATGTTGATGATGCTCTGCGTCAAAGAGCGGCCGCCAGATTCTTGGTCGACGGTCCGCAAACGCGCGAAGATTATATTGACATCATGCATCTTTTGATGGGCAAGAACCACTCTATTCCAGTTGGGAAACATGACCTCTATGCCAGTCAGCAGATCAAAAAGGCGATTGCTGCCTCTTATGATAAACATTCTCGACCGCAAGAAGACGGCTTGATCACGGTTTATGACAAAGTCAGCAAAGACATTGGCAAGCTCGACACGATTGCCAAGATCGGTACTTACCTCAAGGCCATTCAGGAAGTGGATGAGCGCTTTACGGGTAGGTCTATCAAGAACATCACGGATGCCATCAAGGTTCGGGCTATGGATTTCGAATTGCCCGATGAATGGATGGAAAATCCAGAGCTTTTCTTGCGCAAGGACTACGACACGAAAAAGAAAATGATTGAGGATATGTCGACACCTATCACCATCGACATGGTCATGCAGGAAATCAACCGCTATGCCGATAGCGAGTTTCGTTACGCTGATAAATCCGACGAAGTGGCTATTGAAAATGCGGTGCGGGATATGCACCGCATGGAAGAAGCCAAGCGGCGATATATCTCGGAGAAGAGTGGGTGACGCGACGTTCATCTCACATATTTCGCACCCCAAGCCTTTGCGGGAATAAGCTGAGACTTAGATCATGATGCGTCTCGTCCGATATGGCCTGATGTTCGGCAATCTTTATGAGGTTTCATCGGAAGCCTTGGTCAGCCGTTATAATCGTGCGCTTAAACATCTGATTGGTAAAGAAACAAAGCTGACCGAATTTCACATTGATATTTGCGGCTATTCACCCGAGATCGGTGATGAGCTTGGAGATGATCTCTATCTCAATCCCAAGGGCTGTAATCAGCAATTTATTTTGCTGGCGACTGAACAAAAAACCGCGCCATTGCTGTCGTCAAAGTTTTCGCGTTCGCGTTCGATTATCAAAGATTTTATTATCGATAATGAAGAAGAACTATTTGCGCTAACAGCGCGCGAGGCCGTAACCGGCGAACTTGTAAATTCTGTGTTTGAAGTCAGCAAACCGTCTGATTTATTGCGGATCAATCAAATCACGATCGAAGCCGATACAGTCACAGAACATGTTGCTTTTGCTGAAACCCTACAGGGCCACATTAATCGTTTCATGCAAGAAGATGACGCTTGGTGGGACGATGTGTTAATCGCGGATATGATAGAGATTGGGAAGACAACAGGTGACATTACGCGTCACCCTATCCAGCTCTCGCCCAAAACCTATGATCAAGGAAATTTTTATACGGCGCATTTTGGCGGCATGTATATTTTTCGTGATGTAAAATTCCCGGCGGTGATCGCGCGAGAAAATCCGGATGGCCTGCGCGATATGGATGTTGACCGAATTTATACATTTGAAGATCGCAAGCAAATCGCCGAATTTTTGTATCGGCAAAATTTGATCGAACTCATCGTCACCGAGCAAAGTGAAGATGATGCCGCGATCATACAGCAAAAACTTGATTTCATCGTGATAGCCACTGCTGCAAGCCTGGGAGATGATCTTGGGAAAAAAATGGGAGATTTATCTCGTCAGCATATTCGCGCTATTGCGCGTGAGTATTCGTCCAAACTTCCAGAAGAGTATCATGGCCTGCTGGATATCAACCGCTGGGCATCTCATAAAGGCCGATATCCTAGTCTAGACCCGGTCCATCCGGCCTATTTTTATGCTTTTCGTTCTAAGCCCCATAAAGACAGAGAGCTTGTGAATATGCTTCTGGCCGAGCTCTCTCCGCTAGACTTCAGACAATTATTTATTTGTCATAAACAAGCGTTTTATGATGCTTATCGAGGTTGGCCTGATCCCAAACGAGAATATGTAGCCCGTTTCTTGGCCGAGGAATATATGATCGATAAAGTTGCGGCTCGTGAATCTCTTTTTGGGCCCGAACCGACTATGGAAAACCTTGTAACCAAGAAGGACCCTTTTGTGCCGCGCGTTAAAGTGAGGTATAAGACCTGATGGAATTGGTTATGCCCATAATGGTCATAGGTTGGGTCCGAAATGGCGTGATCCTGCTTCTGCTTCTAACCGTGATCTACGGTATTCTCACGCTGACTAATCGCGCGAAGCAAAAAGACCGCCTTAAACATAAACATATTTCAGATAACAATCCTATGCCAATGGATGATTATATGGCTGAGGGAATGGCAAGGTATAACCGTTCGCTCCGCGCCAAACTTTTACTAGGTGTGTTTCTGTTTCCGCTGGTTGTTTTCGGACTACTCATTTATTTCGCGCATGTCTAAGGGGCGCTCATTATGAAATTTATTGGCTTTATTTTTAAACTGTCTTTGTTTTTTCTCTTATGTGTTTTCCTGCATTACAACCTACCCGACCGGGATATTGTGCGCATTGTCGACACAGAAGTGTCCCGCGTCGACAAAAGGGACGGCGCCTTTGGACGCGGCGAGCCTGATGTCGGAACGGACAGGATGGAAACGATTGATGTCCGTTATATCAGCACAATGCGGCCGAACGGAAAACCTATGGTCTACCGCAATCAGGATACGGGTTGGGGGTGGCCACCTTATTTCAAATTCGACACGGGTGACCTCATGGCCGAGGCTCAGGATTTGGCTGCGAAAAATGGAACAGATGAACAGATTTGGGTTGCCGTAAAACATTATGGCTGGCGGATTAAACTCTTCTCGTTATACCCAAATGCCATCAGCCTTAAAGAAGTTGACGGTCCGAATGCCCGCCTTGTGCCTTGGTTTAATATTATTTTCCTGACTGTGTTGTTTGGTGTTTTACTGTTTATCTGGTCTCTTTGGCGCGGCTTTCGTAAGAAACGTATCGACCCCGTTGCCGCAAAAATTGACGAGAGTATAGATGCCGCAACGGATAAAGTCGGTGACACAATCAGCGATGCGACTTCAGGTCTGAGAAATGAAGCTTCGGGGTTTCGCCGTTTCATGCGCCGCTGGTTTGGATCCAGATAAATTTAGAAAATTCAATATTTGTGTCAGGGGAAAATTGCTGCTATCACTCCCGTAATTGGGGGCAGCATGCAAAGACATGTAATTGACAATATATTGACCTTGCTATCAGTTGTTATTCTGGTTGACGGAAAAACGCGGCAGGAAGAAGTCGAAAAGTTTTGTGACGAAATTTTAGACGTTGTTCAAGAAAATGACGAAGATTTATTTTTTACAAAATCCATGGTCATTGATTGGTTCAGACAGCACAAAGCCAGCATTGAACAAAGCCTTAAATTCGATGATTCAAAATCATTCATTGCCCGCACGATAAATAATGTCGAAGCTTTTGCAGATAAGCAAAGGCTCTATTATGCTATGCTTCGGATTGCTCATGCGGATAACGAGTTTCATGAAGCTGAAAACAGCGTTATCGTATCAGCCGCCCAGAGCTGGAATATTGTTAAACGTTAGGGCATTAAAACGCTAGCGGCGATAATTCTATGATTAAACCTGTCATGAACAAGTGCGGCATAGGCAAGACCTGGTTTGGTTTTTATATCTAGGTTTCCAGAGCCTTCGACCTCTTCGATGTTTTGGACAACATTTGCCACTTTCAAAATTCGTCCACCATTTTCACCCCGCTTTACATCGATCTCCTGCCATCCGGGCTTGAAGGCGACGATCAACACGCGTTCGGCTTTAGAGGTAAGATATAAGCTTCCGTTCTTCGCCGTTAAATCGAGACCGATCTCATCAATGGGCTTAAAAGAGGCGCTGCTGATATCGGATAACTGATAGCGAGAGTCGTGTTGTGTCCCGTTCAAAACGATTTGAGGGGTATAAACAAAACCGACCTCGAGGGCTTGTCCATATTCTTTTTGGCGTTTCGTAAACTTGGCGTCTCCAAAAGTGTCTTTCCATCCCAGAAAGTCCCAATAGGTTACCCCATAGGATAAGACCAGCTTGTCTGAATCCTCAATCAATGAGCCGACAAATTCGTTTGCGGGTGGACAAGACGAACAGCCCTGAGAGGTAAAGAGCTCCACAATTGTTGAGGGAGTCTCTCCAGCATCAGCTGCTGGGCTGAGCAAGGGTGTACAGGCGATGGAACAAATTAATAGAAGGTTTTTCATCATGAACATCACTTATCCGAAGAGACCCTGTCCCGCAATTCAATGTGCAGTCACAAAGGCGTGAGTGGGTTAAGCCCGCCAAATATCTTTCGCATGATGAATACGCACGCCAATAACATAGAGCCCGTCAAAACGCAGGCCATAGCTTTCATATTTGAGATTGCGCTCCAAAAATATTCTGGCAGCACGGGAAATTCTCTGCCGAGATTTGTGCGATATCGACTCTTGAGCAATCGTCAGGCTTTGGCGTCTTTTGACTTCGGCGATGATTAATAGGTTTTTCTTTTGGGCGATCAGATCAATTTCACCCATCCGGGTCTTATATCTCCGCTCAAGGATTTTGTAGCCCTTTGCTTGCAAATAAAAAGCCGCCAGAATTTCTGCTAGGCGCCCTTTTCTATCGGTGTGCATGTAGGGCAATCGGCTCATTTTAACGCTAGGGCTCGCTGATAAACATCGCGCTTGGTCCAACCTGATAGTGACGCGATTTCGGCGCTGGCGCGCTTGGCGCCTAATTCCGGTAAAAGATCTAAAAGCGCTTTGTCTACAGCTCCATGATCCCAAACATCGGCATGCTCAGCAGGTCCAACGATAATGACGATTTCGCCCTTTGGAGGGTTTATCGAAACGTTTTGGATAAGCTCTGATAATGTTCCGCGGCGGACTTCTTCATAGGTTTTTGTTAATTCGCGGGCAATCGCTGCGGGTCTGTCTCCCAAAATGGTCTGCATGTCCGCAAGGCTGTCTGCAATGCGCTTGCCGCTCTCGAAAAATATCAGACTGGCCCTGAGCCCTGTGATATCCTTTAACGCGCTTTGCCTGGCCTTTGATTTCGACGGTAAAAAACCAGAGAACAAAAACTGATCAGACGGCAGTCCGGCGACGACCAGAGCTGCGAGCGGTGCCGAAGGGCCGGGTATAGGCATGACATTAAACCCACCTGCAATCACATCGCGAACAAGCTTAAATCCCGGGTCTGAAACAAGCGGCGTACCCGCATCACTGACCTGTGCAATTATTTCCCCCTTCTCCAGCCAGCTTAAGACTTTTGGAAGCATTCTTGCCACATTATGGTCATGATAGGCCGTTAAGGGTGTATCGATATTATAAGCCGATAAAAGTTTTCGGGTTTGCCGTGTATCTTCGGCTAATATCCGGTCGGCGGCGGATAAAACATCAACCGCGCGCAAAGTTATATCTCGCAGATTCCCAATTGGTGTCGCGACTATATACAGACCGGGTGATAATTGGGATTGCGAAGGCCCAAATTGGCTTATAGGCTTAGAAGAAGACATTGCTTAATATTCGTTTTACAGGAACGCAGCTATGACAGGTAAAATCCGGTTTGAACAGGTGAGTACCCGCTTTAAATGGCTTTTGGTCTCAGGCGCCATGGTGAGTTTGGCGGCTTGCGCAACGACGTCGCCTAATCAAGTTCCGCCATCGCCTGGTCCCGTTGCCGAAATTCCGGCGCCACTTCCAGAAGGCCCAGTCACCAATGTTCCCGACCCCGTCGCGCAGGCTCCTGATAAGAATGAACCTGTGTCGGCGCCCACGCCGGATCCGGTTATGGAGCAGGTTGTAACGCGAGATGGTATCACCCCGCCGCATATGGCCGGTCGCGACTTGAAACGTATGGCTATTCTCTTGCCATTTTCTTCCAAATCAAGCCGCTTGCGAGCTGAAGCGGCGTCTATGTTGAAAGCTGCCGAGCTGGCCGTTTTTAACCGTGACGAAGCCGATGTCGTATTAATGGCTTTGGACACAGGCGGAACGGAAAGCGGCGCATCATCTGCTGCAGAAGCTGCGTTAAAATCTGGCGTTGATGTGATTTTGGGCCCCGTTTTATCTCGATCTGTTTCCGGCGCCTCACGACGCGCCCGCCGGAAGGATGTGCCCGTTATTGCTTTTTCGACCGATCAAAAAGTCGCTGGTGGCGGAACCTATTTATTGAGTTTTCCGCCTGAGGCCGAAGTCAAACGTATTGTTGACTATGCGACCTCTACGGGTGCGGCCAATTTTGCCTTTATCGGCCCGCAAAGCGAATATGGCCGGCGCGTGCTAGCCGAATATCAGAGCGCGGTTCGAGAGAATGGCGGTGAACTGCGTGAAAGCGAGTCCTATGACGGCGATGACATTACGGTCATGCAAGGCCCGGCTCGAAAAATTGCAAGCGCCTATAAAGCGCATAAGGAAACAGCGACACCAGAAGACCGTCAACACTTCGAAGCGTTGATCCTGCCTGAAGGCGGAATACCATTGCGGTCGCTGGCGCCCTTATTGCCCTATTATGATATTGATCCAGAGCAGGTCCAATTTTTGGGTACGAGTCTTTGGCATAAAGAAGAAGTTGTCCGCGAGCCGGCCATTAATGGAGGAATATTTGCGGGCCCTGATAAAAATGCGCGGCAAGGTTTTCTCAGTCAATATGACCGCCAATTTGGAGAAGATCCGAGCCGTCTCGCATCATTGGCCTATGACGCTGTGAACATTGGTGCCGTTGTCGCGGATGGTACGGTTCGCACGCGTCGCCGTCGCGCCGAAGACCCGGTTGGTTTTTTCGGAGCTGATGGTCTTGTTCGTTGGGGCGCCGATGGGAAACCAGATCGCGGCCTGGCTGTATATCAGATTCAAAACGGGCGGTTTGTTATTATCGACCCTGCGCCAAGCCGGGCGCCTGGTCCGACTTAGAATTAGTTTAAAGACGTAATCTTGGGAGAGCAGCCGGAGGCGTTATAAATCTCAATCGCTTCGGGCATCCATTCTTTAAATTGTTGAACCCGGGTTGCCGGTGCAGGGTGCGTCGATTGAAACTCGGGCGGAGTTTGCCCTGCATTTGAGCCCATACGCTCCCAAAGAAGGGGAGCTTCGCGGGGATCATAACAAGCCTCGGCAACAAGCCGTAGACCAATATAATCCGCTTCACTTTCATGTTTTCTGGAAAATGGCAGAGCATACCCATATTGGGAAATCCCGCCGAAAACCCCCATGACGGCGCGCTGGGCGCCCATGTCCATTCCGCCTGCGCCCAATGAAACACCAGCGCCAATTATCCGTTGCATGTTTTGTTGTGCCATGCGCTCTGCGCCGTGATGGGCGAGAGCATGCGCGATCTCATGTCCCATAACCACGGCCAGCCCGTCTTCATTTTTGGCGATAGGAAGCAAACCCGTATAAACCGCGGTATAACCGCCGGGCAGCGCAAAGGCATTGGCCTGTTCGGAACGGATCAAATTGAAAGCCCACTCAAACCCTGGGTCCCATGGCTCTGCGGCAATGGCAATGTCTCGGCCAATCTTTTGAATTAAGTCGTAAGTTTCACCGCCTTGAACAAGGTTTTGGCGATTGTCATTGAGGATCTGTTTATAGGATTGAAGCCCCAGTTGCATTTCCTGATCATGCTTCATGGTCCGCAATTGTTTACGACCGGTTAGCGGCACCTCTTTTTGATTCGCCATGTAATAAACGCCAGCACCGATGGCGAATAGCAACATGATCTGCCAGCGAAACCCGCCCCGGCGACGGCGCCCCATTCGGCTTGGTGATCGAAAAACCATAATTTACCCCAATAAGTCGAGTTGAAACTACTGTCTCATCTGCAGCGCTGCAAGGGGTTCCGGCAGATTCAAGTCAGAATTTCTGAAAGCTTGAAAATATAGTCAGTCCCGCAAAATTGGCAATTAGCCGTGATTTCTCCGTTATCCGCCATATCTTCCACGGCTGACCTATCAAAGCTTTTGAGGGTATTTTTCAATCTGTCTTTGGAGCAGGCACAGTTCGCGTTAATCCCGGCTTGCTCAACGACTCGAACGCCGCCTTCATGAAACAAGCGATAAAGTAGACGCTCCTGCGTAAGATCGGGATCAATTAGCTCGGCATCTGTGACTGTATCGAACAGGGCTTGAGCCGTATTCCAATCATCAAGTGTATTCCCGCGTGTTTCATCTGCTGCAATGCGCTGAATCATCATTCCCCCGCCGCGCCAGGTCGGGCTATGGCCGGGCGTTTGAACTTGACCGCAAGCGAGTTTTATACGGGTGGGTATTTGTTCGCTTTGGAAAAAGAAATGTTCTGCACACGCCGCCAGCGAATGGCCTTCGATCGCGGCAAGACCCTGATATTGGTCCATATCGGGTCCTTGATCTATCGTCATGGAGAAGGTTCCGCCGCCGAGTAAAGCTTTGGCCCCCGGGCTTTTGTTATCCAGCTTAATATGACGCAATTGCTCAGCATCCCAGCGCGCATAACCGCGAATATTCCCGTCGGTCGTGCAATCAGCCATCAAAAGTGAGATCGCGCCGTCATTGGTTCCATGGCATTGCACTATCAGCCTGCCTTTAAATTTAAGAGCTCGGGCGACTAAGGCGCCGATCATCATAGCTTCTCCCAGTAAACGGGCCACCTCATCCGGGTAGCGGTCTTCCCCGCTTGATGTTCGAAGAGCCTGATTGAGAGCGTCACCTAAATGAACGGCCCGGCCACGCACGGGGCTATTATCGAGCTGAAAAACGGTGACGTGATTGTCGGAAACTGTTTGGCATTTATTTGTCATAGCTGCTCATGTGGGACCCCATGATGATTTGTGCAAGAGGGAAGTTTGTCCCGCGTAATTTTTCCTTGGCAGGGCCATGGTTTTCGCCTATAGCGCGCCACTACAAATCTGCTTGCAGGTTTGCCACTTATTGGGGTGGGGTAGCTCAGCTGGTTAGAGCGCAGGACTCATAATCCTGAGGTCGGCGGTTCAAGTCCGCCCCTCACTACCAAGTTAAGTGTCTGAATTTTATGATAAATTCCGGTTTTTATAGAAAAACAAATTCAGCCTGTGACGCAGGTCGACTTTGATCCAATAGAGGCGCGAAAAACGGTGATTAGATGATAAGCTGATCGCACAAACGCCAAGGACAAGCATCAAACTCATAACAAGTGCGGCAATTAAAGCTGTTATACTGCCCTTTTCCTGGGATTGCCGAACGTTTTGAGGTTTTGGCGCGACTTTCGCCAATTGCGGTTTTAATTGGGTTTGCGTGGATGGCTTGCTGGGTATCTTGTTTGCTTTCGACGTTATTTCAACAGACTTTTTCTGATTTGCGGTGCTGGAATTAACCGCCTTGGGCCTGGCTGCGACTTTTCGGGCCGTATTGGTCTTGATTTTCGGAGGTTGGCCCGATGTATTGGGTTTTATCTTTCGTTTTTGCTGTTTGGTAACGGGTTTTTTTGATTTTAGTCTTTGGGTTGCCTTATTTTTTGCGTGCGCTTTTCTCTGGGAGATTGTTTTTTGGGCAGGTTTGCGCGCTTTTGATTTTGAAATTGGCGCGTTCTGTCTTTCAGGCACAAAATTTAAGCCCGCCAATAGCGATTTAGCTTCCAGATTACCCTTTTGGGCAGCATGAAACAAAAAGCTTCCCGCGACTTTTTCGTTTTTTTCGACAGTATTCCCAGTCAGATACATTAATCCTAGCTGATAAAGAGCATCCGGGTCACCGCTGCGGGCGGATTCAATATAATTATTCTTTATCTCAACAGATCTTGCCGATTCTGCCGCATGCCCATGCGAAACAGGCGCTATGAACGCCAATAACGTTAACGAAATCAACAAAAAATATCGTATTGTCGTCATCATAGAATTACAGACATAACTCCATGTCCAATGCTATTATAAAGCGAAAGGTCACTATCATCGGCCCCAAAACATCTAATCTATTTATACTTTAGCAATTTTCGTGCCGATTGGCCAGTCATCTCAGAATTTGACATGAATGATCGAAAATTCATGATGTTCGTAGAGATTTGACATTTTCAGGTAAATTTTCCGAAATTACATCGGCCATGGTTTCGAGAAGAACACGTCTTGGAAAACTTTTTCGAAAGGTCAGGTAGATTCGGCGGTAAGCGGCCGGATCATCTAGTTTCTGAGTCTTAACGCCGAAATTTTGTATCCATCCGCCTGACAATGCCATGGCAGGTATGAGTGATATACCCTGATCTGCGGCCACCATATTAATAAGTGTTTCCAGGCTTGTAGCCCGGATTTTTTGAATTTCTGGCGTCTTTCCAAGCTGACAGACATCCATGGCTTGGTCTCGAAAGCAATGCCCTTCGGTTAAGAGCAAGAGTTCGTCAGGCGGTAAATCCTGGGTTCGAATGGTTTTTATCATGTGAAGGGCGTGCCCATTGGGATAAATCACCCAAAAGGGTTCATCATAAAGAGGTATTGCTGCGAGCTTTGGGCGCGTTGGCGGTGTTGCCAATATTGCCGCATCAAGATCGCCGCTTAGCAGGGACTGCTCTAGCCTTTCGGTTATGTCTTCCCGAAAACCCAGATTAAGACCCGGTAACGCTTCATGATTCTGCCGTACGAAATGCGGTACCAAATAGGGCGCAATGGTTGGAATAAAGCCCAACGTAAAATCACCAATCAGGGGATCTTGCGCGGTGGCGGCGCGCGATTTGATTTTATCAATCACATTAAGCGCTTCTCCTGCGAGAGCTGCTATATCTTCACCGATTGGCGTCAGGCGAACCGATCGGTTATCGCGCTCAAAAAGAATGACACCCAATTCCTGCTCCAGCTTTTTAATCTGACTGGAAAGCGCCGGTTGACTGACATGACAGGCGGCTGCCGCGCGCCCAAAATGTTTCAAACGGGCGACAGCGCGTACATAGGACAGGTCTCGAATATTCATAAGTAGAGATTATCATTTTAATGTATTAAATCAATTATACAAATGACATCTACCTGGGATATGGATAGAACTCATACCCAGAAATCCGATTACACTACACCCTAGGAGAACTATATGAATGAGATGACAGTGAAAACCGAAGGCAAATGCCCGGTTATGCATGGCGGCGGCGGCATGAAAGGCTCAGCCGGCGGCGGTACAGCCAATCGGGATTGGTGGCCTAACCAACTTAATCTTCGGATTTTGCATCAGAACACGGCTCTGTCTAATCCGATGGAACATGATTTTGATTATCGCAAAGCTTTCAAAAAGCTTGATTACAAAGCTCTCAAGAAAGATCTCACTGACCTGATGACAGATAGTCAGGACTGGTGGCCAGCTGATTATGGTCATTACGGTCCATTCTTCATTCGTATGACCTGGCACGCAGCTGGAACTTACCGTGCCCATGATGGCCGCGGCGGTGGTAACACTGGTATGCAACGTTTCGCGCCTTTGAATAGCTGGCCGGATAATGGGAACCTCGACAAGGCCCGGCGTTTGTTATGGCCTATCAAGCAAAAATATGGTCGTTCAATTTCATGGGCTGATCTCCTGGTCCTGACCGGTAATGTCGCGATTGAATCCATGGGCGGCAAAACGTTTGGATTTGGCGGTGGCCGAACAGATGTGTGGGAGCCAGAAGACGACACCAATTGGGGTGATGAAACAGAATGGCTGGGTGATGAACGGTATTCTGGAGACCGTGAACTGGCTGATCCGCTTGGCGCCGTTCAAATGGGCCTCATCTATGTGAATCCCGAGGGCCCCAATGGCAACCCTGACCCGATCGCCTCTGCCCGTGACATCAAGGAAACCTTTGGACGCATGTCCATGAATCTTGAAGAAACTGTCGCGCTTGTGGCTGGCGGTCACACCTTTGGTAAGGCTCACGGAAACGGCGACGCCGATACGCTTGGCCCTGAGCCAGAAGGCGCCCCAATCGAAGCCCAGGGCCTGGGCTGGATCAACCCGAAAGGCGGCGGCGTTAACGCAGTGACTTCCGGCGTTGAGGGACCTTGGACGGATAATCCGACCCAGTGGGACAATGGCTATTTTGATGCCTTGTTCAAGAATGAATGGGTCCTCGAGAAAAGCCCGGCTGGAGCCAATCAGTGGACCCCTTCCAACAGCGATGCGACGCGCGCGCCGCAGGTTGATGGAAACGGAACTGTGCCGTTAATGATGACCACAGCCGATATGGCGCTACGGATGGATCCGGAATTTGAACCTATTTCGCGTCGGTTCCACGAAAACCCTGATGAATTTGCTGACGCTTTTGCGCGTGCCTGGTATAAATTGCTTCACCGCGATATGGGCCCGCATGGCCTCCTTCTCGGGCCCGAAGTGCCAAAAGCGCAGATCTGGCAAGACCCCATCTCTGGCAAAAAGTCAAAACTGACAGCTGCTGAGATTAAGTCCCTCAAAGGCAAAATCATGAAGTCCGGTCTGTCAATTACCGAGCTAGTTTCGACGGCCTGGGCCTCCGCCTCGACCTATCGTCATTCAGATCGGCGCGGTGGGGCAAACGGCGCGCGCATTGCTTTATCTCCGCAAAAAGACTGGGCGGCTAACGCCGGAACAGGCAAAGTCGTTGCCAAGCTGAAAGAAATTCAAGACGGCTTTAACACAGCGAAAAAGCATGTCTCTCTGGCGGACCTAATTGTCCTTGGGGGCACGGCCGCCGTGGAACAGGCTGCGCTTGACGGCGGATTTGAAGTCAAAGTTCCTTTTGCAGCTGGGCGCGGTGATGCAACCCAGAAGCAAACGGATGAGGGTAGTTTTGCCTATCTCGAGCCAATGGCTGATGGCTTCCGGAATTATTTGCGCGATGGACACTCGGTCACTGCAGAGGAACTATTGGTCGATAAAGCTCAGCTTTTGACGCTAACAGCGCCTGAAATGACAGCCCTTGTTGGTGGTCTTCGGGCGATGGGCGTATCTGACGGTGATTTAGGCGTGTTTACCGACCGCCCAGGCGCTCTGACTAATGACTTCTTTGTCAATCTTTTGGACATGGATACAGAGTGGACAGCCACCGGCAATGACAATGTTTTTGAAGGTAAAAGCCGCTCAACAGGTGCCGCTAAGTGGAAGGGTTCGCGTGTTGACTTGGTTTTCGGATCAAATTCACAGCTCCGTGCTCTGGCAGAAGTTTATGCCAGCGCGGATGGCGAAACCACTTTCATCAGTGAGTTTGCTTCAGCTTTTGGTAAGGTCATGAATTTGGATCGATTTGATCTCGCCTAATGCCTAATTAATTTCCTTTATAAACGCAGCCTTTCGAGGCTGCGTTTTTTTTTGCTTACTACCAGTTGACATTCTACGTATTTGTAGTATTCACGATCTACAAATATGGAGAATTATGTGAAGCGCTATACAATACTGTTTGCAATGGGCCTCGCTCTGATTGGGTGTAACTCCAGTGAGGGCGACGTGCTTCAGTCACTTGAAGATATTAAAACGCTTCAGGTCACGGGTGTTGGCGAGGTAGAAATCATGCCGGACCAATTTGTCATATCTGGTGCTGTCATTAAGCAGGAGCCTTTAATCGTAAATGCGATGAACAAAGTTGCGGATGTAGTGAACTCTGTTCAGACCGAGCTTCCCGAAATCCAGGGACTATCCACATCGGAATTTAATTTTGCCAGTGTGAACACAACCGGCGTTAAAGATCCCGCTTGCCTATTATTTAATCAAGAAGCTGACCGCACAAATTCAACTTTGCGGGAGCTTGAAGAACGGGTGACAAAAAAAATATGCGAAGATGTAACTCAGCAAGCCAGTGTCACGTTTACCTTTACCGGAAGTCCGGTAGATAAGGCTGGAAACGCTATTTCCAAACTGACCGAAGCTGGCGCTGTAAGCGTTCGATTAAACGGATATAAAATATCAAATCTCGAGGAGATCGAACTCACCGCAGGCGAAAATGCTGTGGCGAATGCCAGAGATAAAGCCGATCGCCTCGCTCAAGCAGGCGGATCATCAATTATTGGCGTAAAAGATCTCACAAGCTATGTCCCGACTTACCGGCAACAGATAGCCACCGCGCCTGTTGTGAATACCCGAGGCGCCGGCGAAACAACCCGTATTCTCAAAGCTGAGCCCGGTCAAAAAACCGTTACCGAAATGAACTTAACGCCCGGTCCTCAAACTATTTCTGCCAGCGTGTCGCTGGAGTTCATCTACAAATAGG
>JAHDDC010000007.1:36261-56599 GCA_020629545.1 Hellea sp. | reverse complement strand
TGCCTGCAATATAACGGAACAGCTCAAGGTCGTCACAGCCAGATATCAGGAGATAACTGGCACAATAAGCGCATAAAACAGCAAGAAAATCCAACATTAAAGCTCCGTCCTAACCAAGAGAGACTGCCGGAAAAAATTTGTCCCGTCACTCATATCAAAAGTATTATAAACTTCACGGCCTGGGTAAAGCCCGCCAATCTTGCGGGAGAGTATCTAAATAGATTTACCGTCGCCGGCGTATCGAAAGTCAATCTTTATGGCTATGATTTTTCTGACTATGATTCCCTCTATAAACGGGCCGGAGAGCGCGCTGTGATGAATGCACGGCGTAAAGCTGATATCGTTGCGAGCGGCGCTGGCAGTTACATTACCAAACTCGTAGAATTTGCCGTTTCGCCGCCTGAACGTACTGCCAGATTTGGACCTCAGGCTACCATTATTTCCCCTCACGCCGACGGCGCACCAAAATTCAAAACCGTTACAGGGCCTGTTGTCGTACAGGAGGCCTCTACCGAGTTCGTGACCGTCCCCGCTACTTACGAGACCGCTTATGAAACCATTGTGATTCAGCCTCAGCATATGCGCGGCCATGAAGTCATTCCGGCAATTACTAAACAGGTGCCTCGGCAAGTTGTCAAAACCCCGGCACGCACGATGGAACGCGTTGTTCCGGCCATATCCAAATCGGAAACCAGACGTATCCCTATTTCCGCTGGTCAATTTACGTCGGCCTCGGGTGAAAGCTTTTCGTATGTTTCCGAACTCGAAAGCCAAGGGGCGGGGCCCCAAACTAATAGCCTTAAAATGTCGCTTCTTTCTGGACCGCAAACCGTAACTGTTTCGGCGCGTATGCAATTCCTTTATGACACCCCAATCAACGGCAAGGTTTTTAAAACCGCTTCGCCGAATTAAATCAAAGATCTACCACTTACCCGTATTCTTCATTGACGCCCAAGGTTCAACGGGTTTCTGGCGCTCCCCTTTCTGTAAAAGTTCGATCGAGATATTATCGGGTGAACGCACAAAGGCCATATAGCCGTCGCGTGGCGGTCGGTTGATGGTATACCCCATCTGCATGAGACGTTCACATGCCGCAAAAACATCGGTTACGCGAAAGGCCATATGTCCAAAATTACGGCCTTCATCATACTCCACCTCGTCCCAGTTATGAGTAAGTTCAATCATAGGAAGACCGGCCGGAAGACCGGACGAAAACGTCGTATCCTCATCGAAGCCTGACCGTTTGATATCATCGGGTGTGGCGAGGAAAATTAAGGAAAACCGGCCTGCCTCATTGTCTACCCTGCGCACTTCTTTGAAACCTAACCCGTCGCAATAAAACCTCAGACTTGCGTCTACATCTCCGACCCTTACCATTGTGTGCAAATATTCCATTTAATGCCGTGCCTTTATAAGTTCCTGTTTAAAGCTTCTAGGGGCGCGCTTGTGATAGCGATTGGCTGTCATATATGCTATGATGGCCCAAATCCCAATAAGACCGAAAAACATGAAAAAGGCCCAGACAAATCCGTGTGGCGCGTAAATCGGAGGACGGTCATTGGCGATCCAGATTTGAGCTGCAACCATATTATAAACCGCAATTGCCAAGGGCGTTAGAACCAGCATCGCAACGACACCGCCAGCCACATAGGCTAGGTGACGGGGAGAATGGACACGTCGGTACGCCGTAACATATACTGATCGCGGGATATCGGGATCCAGCATATTGCGTTCAGTTTTATAATCAAAATCGTCTTCGGCATCTCGTGCGACGGCGCGATACCCCAAAACGGCTCTTACGATATAGATGACCGCGATCAGAGCGATCAAACCAATGACCCAATATAAGGAATAACGTTCAAAACTAAGCATGTCGTCAATATCGCGCCGCGAACAAAAATTGGCAAGCGCCTTCTCTGCAAACAAGAGATGACAGAACGATATTCTATGTTAATTCTGTCGGGCAAATCAGTTTAAATCGGGAGATATATATGAGCAACCTTGTTGGTAAGATGGACATCCGCAATGATGCCGGGAAAGAGACCGGGGTATTAAATGGCAATTCGGCCAATCTCGCTATGGGCGGTCACAACGCATCGGGTGATATCATTCTGCGTGACGAAGCCGGAAAAGACACCGTTCATTTAGACGGCGGCGATGGGAACTTACGCCTTGGCGGACATGGTCATAATGGCGATATCGGCATGTATTCTGATGACGGTAAGCTTCGTATGCATATCGATGGCGGCGCGGCTAATATCTATGCAGGTGGTGAGGGAGCGGGCGGCGACATTGCCTTGAAAAATGCTGAAGGTGAAACACTCGTTCATCTCGACGGTAGCTCAGCCAATCTTGTGATGGGCGGCGGCGGCGCATCCGGTGATTTAGCTCTCAAAGATGAAGAGGGCGCACAATCAATTTTCCTTGATGGCGGTGACGGCAATGCCCGAATCGGCGGCGGCGGTCATAATGGTGACGTGGCTTTATTCTCTGATGACGGTCATATGCGTATGCATCTCGATGGCGGCCGCGCGAATATCTATGCGGGTGGCAATGGCGCAGCAGGCGACATCGCGCTTAAAAATGATAATGGCGACACCATTATTCATCTAGACGCGGGCGATGGCGTTATTCGAGTTAAGGGTAAGCATGTCGCCACAGCCGATCATGTCTTCGCGCCCGGCTATGAACTCGCTTCACTTGATACCGTTGAGAGCTTTATCGCCTCTAAAGGGCATCTACCCGGAATTGATTCCGCTGACGACATGATGCGCAACGGCGTTGATCTTAATGCCATGAATGGCAAGCTCCTTGAAAAAATCGAAGAACTAACGCTCCATATCATCGAGCAAAATAAGCGAATTGCGGCTCTTGAAACCAAAATGGGCTAATCTCGTTTTTAAAGACCTCATCTAGCCGGGCTCGCCCGGCTTTTTTATTGGCTCAGCGCCTCTTTAAAAATTGTGCTGAGAATATAATATCCCGCGAGAACAACCCCGGACACTGTTCCTGATATTTTCGATTTTCCAATCCGCTTCCGATAGGGCATGGTGACTTCCGCGTAGGACATATTTTGTTTCAAAGCGCGGACCTGCATTTCAACGGTCCATCCAAATGTTGGTGCCTGCATATTTAGGGCATCCAGGCTGTCTTTGCGAATGGCGCGAAAGGGCCCTAGGTCTGTAAATCGACTTCCCCAAAACAGACGCATTAAAAAACAGGCCAGGCCATTCCCAAACCTTTGCTGCGGGGTAAGCGCCCCGCGTTCAAGACCGGGCCCGAGCCGTGATCCGATGACAAGCTCGGCTTTGCCTTCTACAATCGGCGCGACCAATGGAATAAGTTTTTCGGGATAATCAGAGGCATCACCGTCTAAAAACACGATGATGTCACAATCGCCTGCGGCTTCTATACCCGCCAGACAAGCGCGGCCATAACCGGGGGTGGCGACAAAGACGGTTTTGGCCCCATGGTCTTCGGCGATCCTGGCGGTTTCGTCCGTTGATCCATTATCTGCAACAATGATTTCTGTGACGATATCCGGGATTTCAGACAAGACTTTTCCAATCGCCAGCGCTTCATTACGCGCCGGAATGACGACTTTAATCACGGGGTTATCCACGCCGCCAACTCCAAAAACTTTCTGCTGCTAATACAAGAAGAGGTAGACCAAATTGAAGCGGGATCAACCATCCCGTATAAATATGGTAGATTCCTTGCTCACCGAGCGCGTAACGGACGTAATATAGCGGCACCAGACAAGCGAGAAGCGCAAGGCCATAAGACGGCACAAAGGGTAAGAATATGAGGGCCCATGTGACATACCAGGGAAAACCCGTCGGTGAGAGAAAAATCAAAATCAGAGTCACGATCAGTAAATGCTTCGGTAGGTTTTTCTCTGACATGGATTTTGATAAAAAGCCAAACCACAGGCTGACGCATATTATGACTGACGCAATTAGCAGCCGTGTGATCAATCCATGGTTTTCGGCAAATATTCCAACGACCTTTTGCAGTCTTGGGAAAATATAGCTACTGCGTTCCCAATAGTTTGAATAGGCTTGCAGTCCGCTTGTATCCCCCGGTGCCTGAAGCATTGGAAGTAATAACAGCAAAGATAAAACAGAAATTAGAACTGTGGCTGCGATATAAATCTTCGGGCGCTTCAGCCATTTTCGATATAAAACCGGCGCCAGGAGTAAAGGCCAGATTTTAACGCCGGCAGCGCCCACAAGGGCCAGCCCAGTGAGCAGAGGTCGCGCCCGAATGGCGATTAGAGCGCCGATAATAAAAGGTGGCAGCAAGACATCCATATGGGCGGCATTGAATCCAGAATAGATAATCAATGGATTAAGCGTGTAAAGCGCCGCCCATAATGGCGAGCGGCCATACAGCGTCAAAGCTTTTATCAATAAGAAAAATGTCAGGGCCTCGGTGAGCCAAAACAATAGGCGCAATATATCCAAATTCATCGGTTCAATCCGGGCAGCCAGCGCAAAAACGCCAATGGCGACGGGCGGATAAATCGTTGATAATTGCCTATTATTGATACGATTTAGGGCGTTTGGATGTTGATTGGATAATGTATTGAGCGGCAGAATTTCCGGATTGTCAGCGCCGCTCAAAATATCATCCGGGCTGTAAGTGTATGGGTTTTCGCCAGTTGCGACAACGGCTCCGTCCCATAAATACCGATTCCAGTCATCTTCATAAATGGGGGTCGATCCAAAAAATAGAGCCCGAAAGGCAAGGCCTGCGATAAGGCTCAGCCATAAAAGATTTGTAGTGTGGACACCATTGCGTTCGATGTTACGGATGACAGGGATCAGCAATAGGGCAACAAAACTGGCCGCCATTAAAGCGGCAGCAAAGACCGTGTATGGATGATCTTCAGTTGTTGTACCGAGCCTAAAATCAAAAGCGATGAGGCGAATGAGAAATAGGGCCGCGCCGATCAGCGCAACCCCGAAGATAAAAAGACCTAGATCTTTTTTCTGCATTTAGTTGATAGGGAGACTGCCGCTGATCAACATACATGTCCCATTGTCTTGAGGACGTGTATTGGCCGGGCAATTTGTCGGCTTCCCGGATTGTACGGGCATAGGGGCCATCATTTTGTCTTTCTTCATCATGCTATCTTCGGACTTCATCATCTTATCTTTTTTCATCATGATGTCTTCGGCTTTCATCTCTTTGCCTGAACCATATGACTTATCTTGCATATCTGTGCCAGAGCCATAAGACTTTTCTTTCATATCGTCCTTTTTCATCATGGCATCGTCAGCCTGCATTTTGGCCTTCATCATTTTTTCTTTTTCTTCTGCGGCGAGCTTTGCTTCATATTCAGCTTTTTGTTTCTGAGCGTCTTCCATGGCTTTACGTTTGGCTTCTTTCTTGGCTTTTTTGGCCGCCTTTTTAGCCGCGCGCTCAGCGTCAGAGGTGGATGTCCCGTAAGAGCTTCCGCTACCATATTGAGCAAAAGCGGGGGCAGAAAGACCGGCTGTTGCCAGCGTTGAAATCATAAGGATGGTCGTGAAATTTTTCATGTTTGTCTCTTGAAATCTAATTAGCGATGAGACGGGATAACGAAGACAGCCCTGCAGGTCATTGCACGATATGATAACGGGGCTACACAGTTTCGTGAGCTTCTATTGTGATGATAAAAACTCGAGATAATCACTGGCTATCAATTCTGGGGCCTCCAGATGGGGGTAATGACCGATATCAGGATATTCGCGTAGAAAGTCCGGACTGCCTAATAGCTCTTTATACCGCGCAACCATATGAGCGCCCGAGACGGGGTCATAGGATCCGTTGAGTACAGCGACAGGTCCTGTGAAGTCTCTAATAGCTTCAATCCAGCGTAGACGATTTTCACGCCGGTCTCGCATATAGGTTATCATCGAATGAAACATATGCCGACCACCGCCCAAATTGATAATATCCCAAAACTCTTGAAGTTGTTGCGGGGTAGGTTTTGTGTCGGGCCCAAAAACGCGTGAGAAGGATTTGTCAAAATTTGACTTTCGGGACAATTTATTAACTAAAGGTCCAATAGGGCTCAGTAGAACTTTCTGGATAAGAAGTGCGTTATGGGTTTCTGGGAATAAACCACCATTTAAAAAGCAAACCGATTTCATATTGAAGTCGAGGCGACCTTCATTTTGCCGGGCCATTAATTCCTGAACAACGGTATCCCCGTAGTCATGCGCGAAAATATGACAGGTTTCGATTTTAAAATGCCTTGCCATTTCAGAAACAATGTCGGCTTGTTCCAAGATTGAATATTGATGCGGATAGGGTTTTTGCGAAAAACCAAAGCCAAGCATATCGGCTGCTGCCAGATTATAGCTTGCGGCCAGTTGATTCCAGATCGGATCAAAATCGTAGCTGAAGGTCGGAAAGCCATGAACCATTAAAATCCACTTGGACTTCCCGGTCTGGCTTGTGATGCCAAATATGTTATGTCCCATAGCCTTGAAAAGTTGGCCTCTGGATTTCCATTCTGCTGGAGTCATCTATATTCCTAAAATATGAACTTGACGTCATATTCAAGTAAATATAGACCGTCAAGTCATGAAACGGATCCCTAAACAAAAACGATCATTGTTAAAATATGAAGGTCTATTACGGGCAGCTCTTCTGGAATTTTCCGAAAATGGATATACGCAAACAACAAGCAAATCGATCGCCACGAGAGCAGGTGTTGCGACCGGCAGCTTCTATCAATATTTTGATGATAAAGATGATATTCTTTACAAATTGGTTGGGGATCGCTTCGAAAACTTGAAGACGCGCTATTTTGATCTAAGCGACAATATGAGCGGTCTAGCCCACAATTCAGAACGCTTGCGGGCATCTATCATTGGTACCCTTGAGCTCATGATGGACTTTCACTCCGAACTTTCCGGTTTTCACGCCTTGATCCACCACCGCCGTTTTATTGATTCTCGACTGGACGACATTATCAAAACATATGATGCAGCCTTTGACGCTCGTGTGGTTGAGATTGTTCAGCCTTTCAAGCCCCGGACGATGGCCACATCAGCTTTTGTCGTGAAGGCCATGGCTGAGGGGATTGTTCACAGCTATATTTTTGACGAACCCAAAGACGTCAACCGGACAGACGCCATTGAGCAAGGGGCGCAAGCCATCATTCACTACTTGGCAGCCAAAGAGTAACACATATGGAAAACTGGGATTATATCATTTCAAACGGGATTTGTTTTGATGGTTCAGGGGCTTTACCTCAGCCGCAAGATATCGCTGTAAAAGACGGCCGAATTGTTGAAATGTCCGATCAATTGCCTGTCGCTCGGGCTGATAAAGTCATAGATGCCAAAGGGCAATGGGTTTTGCCCGGACTTCTAGATATCCACACCCATTATGACTTAGAGCTCGAAATTGCTCCCGGTCTCCCAGAATCAGTTCGTCACGGAACAACTACTGTCGTGATGTCTAATTGCTCTCTGGGGCTGGCTTATGGTGCTCAAAGACGTAATGGCGACGATCCTATCATCTCTTGTTTTGCGCGGGTTGAGAACATGCCCAAGCATGTTTTGGAACAAGCCGCAGACAAGGTTTATTGGAACAATTCCGCTGAATATCTCGAGCATTTGTCGACTTGTCCCAAAGGCCCAAATGTTGTCCCGATGATACCGCATTCCATGCTGCGCATCGAAGTCATGGGACTGACCGATAGTGTTTCTCGACATCCAACTTCCGAGGAGCTTTCTCAAATGCAGGCTCTATTGGAAAAGGGTATGAAAGAGGGCTATGCGGGCTTTTCCACGGATGCTTTACCGTTTCACTTTCTGGCGAATGACCCAAACCGGCGCAAACAAATTCCAACCCAATTTGCTAAATATGATGAGATTAAAGCGCTTACATCTATCGTTCGAGAGCACGACCGCGTTTGGCAGGCGACGCCGCCGAAAGATAGTCCGATCGCTACTCTTAAAACATTCTTCCTGACGAGCGGTCGATTCCATAAAAAGCCACTTAAAACGACGGTTGTTGCAGCGCTCGACGTTTATGCGAACCGCAATATTATTCGGCTCGGTAAAACTTTGGCACGGCTGATGAACTCCTCATTCGTCAATGGGCGTTTCCATCTACAGGCACTCGCCGCGCCGTTTAAAATCTGGTCAGACGGCATGTATTCGCCGCTATCCGAAGAAATCGATGAGCTTCGGGAGTTGATCGAACTTGATATGGAAGACAAGCAAGCCAGACTGGCTTTATTAAATGACGCTGATTTCATTGCGCGGTTCCGTAAAATGTGGATGAAGGGCAAGACCGGATTTGGACTGGCGCGGCTGAAACGTCGCCTGCGACTTGAGGATTATGCCTTGCGCAGAGATATGTCGGAAATGCAGATTGAATCTTGTCCTGTCAGATCCTGGGAAGGGCAAAGTTTTCAAGACATATATGATCTATATCGAGCCGGAAAGTTGGATCAGTCGGATCAGGATTTCCCGAAATATTCAAGCCTCTTTCAAGGGATTGAAGACGAAGCCGACTTTGTGCTTGCCATGCTCCGCGCCTTTGACAACGACATATTCTGGAGCACCATATCGGCAAACCGGGACCCAAAAATGATCAAAGATCTTTTGATGAACCCATTATTACTGCCAGGGTTCAACGATTCTGGTGCTCATCTTACGAATATGGCATTTTACGATTGTAATTTACGGGCTCTAAAAATCGCTGATGAAGACGGCGAGGCAGGCGTGGCCTATATGGTTAAGCGGTTGACCAAAGATGCCGCAGACGTTTTTGGCATAGATGCTGGACTCCTGGCGCCGGGTCGCCGCGCGGATATCACCGTCATCGACCCTTTAAACCTTCGGAACTACCAGGCCGAAAAGAATGTAAGCCGAATACATCGTAAAGAATTCGGACATGATCAACTGGTTAACAGATCAAATGGCGTTGTGTCTCATGTTTTAATCAACGGCGAACTGGCCTGGGATAAAGATCATTTTCCGACTGGCTATGGGGAAAAACCAATGGGCCAACTTTTGCTGGCGAATGAAAGCGCGGCAGCCTAATCTGCGAGCAATATTTTTCGAGCGAGAAAAGCAGCGGTTGTTGCGCTAGTTCCGTCTTTGTCAAAAGGGGGTGAAAGCTCGACTATGTCCGCTACCGGCATCGGTTTTCCGGCCGCTGCGCTAGCCGATAGACAAACGTCAACCAGTCTTTCAATCGTTGAAAAAGATACGCCGCGGGCGGCAGGCGCGCTCACACCGGGCATTTGATAATGCGGCATCACGTCAAGATCGATGGTTAAATAAATTATATCATTGCGCCCAATTAAATTCTGTATGGCCGTATCCGCTATATTTGGATTGGCGATTAACTCATGATCCGTAATGGTCTTAACACCCCAATCACGAGCGCGCTGTAAAAGTGCAGCGGTATTGCTTTCCTCTGCTATTCCCAGACACAGATAATCAAAATTTATCGGATCAGATTCACGCATTTGATAAAAAGGTGTCCCAGAGGACGCTCCCGCTGCGCCCGGGGCCCTCAGATCAAGATGCGCATCAAGATTAATAATCCCGATACGTTTTTCCGGATAGTGTAGTCTCAGTCCTGAAAAGGACCCGAACGCTGTTTCATGTCCGCCTCCCAAAACGAGTATTCGCTTATGGGACCTGAGCTCCTTATCCAAAGTAATGGCCAATAAGGTCTGTCCGGCCTCGAGCGCGTCATCAACGACGGGGATATCGCCCAAATCCGCTATAGCCCTATTTGTCTCGCCAACGGCTAGATTTTTCAGCGCTTTTCTGATGGCTTCCGGCGCATAGCCGGCACCGGAACGCCCTTTATTGCGAGTTATACCGGCATCGCATGCAAACCCCAAAATGGCGTGAGTTCCTTTAGGATCAATCAAATGGTGGAAACGCTTTGCCAGCGGACCGTCTTCAGGATCTTCTCGTCCCAACCAATCAAACGCAATATTCCGTTTTCCCTGCATAATCTCATCCTAGAGCGACGGGCGGATTATTCAACGAATCTATGATTGAGAATCCAAAAAAAAAGCCGGGTAGAGACCCGACTTAAATCCGATTTAATGCTTAAGCGGCTTAGCTCATCGCCTTTACACGCTTGTTCAGGCGCGAAATTTTACGAGCCGCTGTGTTTTTGTGATAAACACCTTTGCTAACAGCCCGCATCATGGCCGGCTCAGCTTTTTTGACGGCGGTTTGTGCGGCGTCTTTATCACCTGCGGTAATTGCGTCTTCTACGCGGCGCAGATGACTGCGAACCATTGTACGACGCGCCTTGTTCACAGCAGTTTTGCGGGCTTGTACCCGGACTGCTTTTTTAGCGGAAGCTGTATTGGCCATAATGTCCTCGGTTAATTACCCGGTTTTAACGTCAAACCAGGCTAGAAATCTTGCAAGCGCGCCCTATAGCGGGGGTTTTAAGCCCCGTCAAGCGCTTCTATTTATTCTTAAAATGCGGTTTTCTCTTCTCGATGAAGGCTGTCATACCTTCGGTCTGGTCTTCGGTTGTGAACATGCTCTGGAACAAGCGCCGTTCAAATTTGATTCCCTGTTGCAACGTGGTTTCAAAAGCCACATTGACTGTCTCTTTTGTCATCATCGTAATCGGTAAGCTTTGTGCCGCGATTTTCTTTGCAACTGCGTCCACAGTTTCCTGCAATTCGTCTAGCGGTACCACGCGAGATACAAGTCCAGCTCGTTCCGCTTCTTCGGCGTCCATCATCCGTCCTGTTAGGCAAAGATCCATCGCTTTGGCTTTGCCAACGGCCCGGGTCAGCCGCTGTGTGCCGCCAATTCCCGGCATGACCGCTAAAGTGATCTCTGGTTGTCCAAATTTGGCGTTGTCAGCGGCTATGATAAAGTCACACATCATGGCGATTTCGCATCCACCGCCAAGAGCATAGCCCGATACAGCCGCAATGATCGGCTTTCTAAACCTTTCAATCGCGCCTGCATATTTTTCAAATGGATCGTCTCGGTAAATATCAAGATAAGCATTGTCCCGCATTTCTTTGATATCAGCGCCAGCTGCAAAAGCTTTATCGGATCCTGTTAGGATCACACAATGAATGGCGTCATCGCTTTCCAGCTCGGCCAAAGCCTGCGCCACTTCATTCATCATATCATTGCAAAGGGCGTTTAACGCCTTGGGTCGATTGAGGCGTATTTTTGCTACCGCGTCTTCGCGGGTAAACTCGATCATTTCGTAAGTCATAGACATACTCCTATCGCGCGGCTTTTAGAGGACTAAAAACCGGCAAACAAGAGGATAGAACGTGAAAACTAAAAATTCTGGCTCGTCAATCTATTCTAAAACGCGGGCCTAAAAGTTCCGAATAAATGGTTCTGTCCGGGCAATAAACCCCTTAACCGCGGGATCAATTTTGAACGTTACCATATCGGGTGTATCAGATTTAGTGACAAAGCCGAACTTCCGTAGCGCGACTCCAAGTCCTGTTTTCGCAAGCCGTTTCAATGGGCCATCAGATAGATAAGACGGCGAACGGCCTAGTTTGCGCCGCAAAGCCGCGTTCGCAATCATATTAGCGTTTTTGATACCGCTTTCACGGGTTGAATATTCCGTTGTTACGGACACACAAAAACTGGAATTATCTACACGGTGCGGTGAATTTAGAGGCCAGGTTATCGCTTGTCCTGGCTGAAGATCCACGATCTTTGCCGACGCATCATAAGACTTATCATAAGGCAGGTCATCGACGAGATCATTTGTTATAATCGCTTCGTAATCTTTATCGGCGATAAATTCCTGCGTTAGGGGATAAACATATAGTCGCTTCTCGCCGCGTACATGCCATAAAATCGTCTCAGTCTTGTCAAAGTGATAAGGCGTTTGGGAAATTGGTGAAGAGATCAGAATTCCGCCATTTGCATTGTGAGCTTTCTGGCCTGTTTCACGGGCTAATCCACCATACATCTGGTCGAGTACTTTCCGGTATTCGGGATGGATATTCATTGCCTTTCTGACATTAATCCAAATCCGTCCGGCTTTTGCCGCCGATAACAATACTTCGCCAGGAACGCCGCGAAAGTCACCTGTTAAAAACTGATTTGGATATTTTGGGTCTGGCGTGTCAGACATGCTACAAACGTCCAGATGCTCAGACGGATGCCTTTCGAGTAATGAAATCAATGCTTCATCAGAAAACAGGCCTGTATTCTCGAGATTATGACCAAATGTCATGATCTCATTCTGGAAAGACTCGGTATGGGAATCCGACCAATCTGTTAACATCTTCATTATAAACTCCGTCTTCTAATCCCCGGAAATTAAAATAAAATGGTTGATATTCCATTCCGCTTCTTGGTTAATGAAGTCTTCATTGAGGGAGTTGACATGGCGTCAAAGAATTTGGGCTATCGCACAGGTAAAGTTCTAGGCCGCTTTCTTTTGGTATCTTATCTACTGGCGGCCGGAATAGGAGTGATCGGGAGTATTTTCGGTGTTGATGCGGCAACGCATAGAACGGGTTGGCCCATATGGATAGGCACAACAGTTTTGGGTATACTTATTCTTAGGGTGGTTCCCAGACCGTTTGATGTGATTTTACTGTCGCCGTTCGCGATTTGGGGCGCGGTACAGGGATGGGGACTAACCTATATGATGGCTGGAATCATCGTGGGGCTTCCCGTAATGGTGGTTTGTCTTCTGAGTATAGGTCGAAAATGAAAATCAGCTCGGAAGATTCCAGCGCGGAATTTCCAAAGAGTCTTCTTGGGGGCGAGCAAAGGCCGCAAATTTCTGACGCAGCATTGCATTAACGTCTTCCATCATAGCCATGTCTTGTTCGGCTTTTTCTATCTGCTCTGTTAACTTCTGTTCTTTGGCGCGGGACTTCTCGAGTAAGGCGGCCAAAGAGTGGGTATCGCTTTGCGAATTTCTAAAATTCGACAAAGCGGCAGGAATGACATCAGGCCGCGGTCTTGCGTCTTCGAGTTCTCGTGAAAGCTCTTGTAATCTTACCACTAGGGCTCGGTTCTTGGCGTTCACCAATGTAATTTCCGCTTGGCGCTCTTCGTCCTTTTTCTGGCGCCGGACCAACTCATCTCTCGCCTTAATCAAATGATCTTTATATTCAGCTTCCTTGCTTTCAATCTGGGCTGAATAGGCCGCTCGTTTTCCAATTTGATCTGCTGATAATTCTTGTATGGTTTGCTCACGCTCGGATATGGATTTGTGAGCATCGAGAAGATCGTTCTTCAGGCTGTCAATCTCTCGCCGCAATTCTTTGGCCTTACTTCTTGTTTGTCTAAGGCCTTTTAGTTTGAGCTGCGCGATTTCCAAAGCATCTCGGGTTTCCATCAGAGCATATTGCGTTTTCCCCAGATCATCGCGTGCCGCGAAAAGTTCTTGACTGGACCGTGAAATCTCGTCTTTGCGGGAGCGAACTATCTTATCGCTTTCACGGAGCAAAATATGAGCTTCATCAAGGCGCTGTTCAGAATGCAATAGGCGGGCTTGGGTCGTTTCGAGCTCTCGGCGTGTTTTTGATAGTTTCCTTTCAGACGTCTCTAGTTTGACCTTTCGTTTGGCCAGAGTTTTATCGGCCTGGTTTAAAAGGCTATGAGCCTCATCAAGTTTCGCGCGCGTCAGGGTGAGGCGGGATAGGTTTTCCAGATGCCTCTCTCTAACGTCATTCAGCTCAGTTTCTGTATCGCGCAGTTTAACGGACTGAATCTGGTAGTCCTGCCGGGCTTTTTGTAAATCTGATTGGGCCTGCCCCAGTCGGCCGCGCAAAAAGGTCATCTGATCAAGAGCAGAGTTTAGCTCTATTTTCTGCCGACGTACCTTTAACCGACTCTCGTTTAAATCGGCTTTTATATCTGATATCCTGTCTTGGGTTTGGTTGAGGTCTGTCTGTTTAACAAACGACTCTGTGTCCTGAGAGCTGAGTGCTGAGGATCGGTCGGCAAGATCGGTGTCTATGGCGCTTTGGGTCTGGGACCGGGTATGAGTTCCAGGGTTATCTTGGGCAGCAAGCTTGATGACCATAGCTCGGGTAAGATCAAGGATATCATCGTTGATTTTCGAAACAAGCTCAAGTGTCTCCTCAGTAGCATCCGATGCCGAATCTCCGATTAAGGCGTCATAATCCCTTTGAATTTCGCTTTTTCTGCTGAAGAATCCCATAAAATCCACCATTTTATGGGTCACACCTAGCGGATATTTCTGAGTTTTTCCCTAACGAACAATATACTGGATTTTAATGTTTCACTTTTTAAAGAGACGGAAGGTCAAGTCCGTTTTCTTTGGCGCAGGCCTTGGCAATTTCGTAACCGGCATCGGCGTGGCGCATGACGCCAGTGCCCGGATCATTCCAGAGCACGCGTTTCAGACGTTCATCTGCGTCTGCCGTCCCATCAGCGCAAATGACCATACCGCTGTGTTGGGAATAACCCATGCCCACGCCGCCGCCATGATGAAGCGATACCCAGGTCGCGCCGGAGGCTGTGTTGAGGAGTGCATTAAGCAATGGCCAATCCGAGACCGCATCACTGCCGTCTTTCATAGCTTCCGTTTCGCGGTTAGGGGAAGCGACGCTACCGCTATCGAGATGATCTCGCCCGATGACAATGGGCGCAGAAAGTTCGCCGTTTCGAACCATTTCATTAAAGGCAAGGCCTAATTTATCGCGCAGCCCCAAACCTACCCAGCATATTCGCGCGGGCAGGCCCTGAAACTTAATCCGCTCACGCGCCATATCGAGCCAGTTATGCAAATGCGGGTCATCGGGAATGATCTCTTTGACTTTGGCGTCGGTTTTATAAATATCTTCCGGATCGCCGGAGAGCGCAGCCCAGCGAAACGGGCCTATTCCTCGGCAAAAGAGCGGACGAATATAAGCTGGTACAAAGCCGGGAAATGCAAAAGCATCTTCAAAGCCAGCGTCCTGCGCGACTTGCCGAATATTATTCCCATAGTCAAAAGTCGGAACACCAGCCCGTGCGTAATCCACCATGGTCTCGACGTGGACCCGCATGGATTTGCGGGCCTCGCGCTCAACCAAAGCCGGGTCTTTGTCCTGCATGTCGCGCCACTGAGCTACGGTCCACCCAATGGGAAGATAGCCGTTAATCGGATCATGGGCGGAGGTTTGATCTGTCAACATGTCTGGTTTCACCCCGCGCTGATAAAGGTTAGGCAAGATTTCAGCGGCATTGCCAATCAGCCCGACAGATTTTGCAACGCCTGCATTCGTCCATTCATTGATCATGGCCAGAGCTTCATCGATGTTATGCGTAATTTCATCCACATAACCTGTACGCTTTCTAAACTCGGCGCGGGTCTCATCACATTCAATGGTCAGACAGGACGCACCGGCCATCACGGCAGCCAGGGGCTGCGCGCCGCCCATGCCGCCAAGTCCAGCGGTCAAGACCCACTTCCCTGTCAGATCGCCGCCAAAATGTTGACGTCCTGCCTCGACAAAGGTTTCGTAGGTTCCCTGCACGATTCCTTGCGTACCGATATAGATCCAGGACCCAGCCGTCATTTGGCCATACATCATTAGGCCCTTCTTATCGAGGGCGTTAAAATGCTCCCAATTGGCCCAATTTGGGACCAGATTAGAATTGGCAATTAGCACACGCGGCGCATTGCTATGAGTTTTGAAAATGCCGACGGGCTTACCGGACTGGATCAAAAGTGTTTCGTTATTCTCCAAACGTTTCAAACTGTCGACAATGGCATCAAAGGCTTCCCAATTGCGCGCAGCGCGGCCAATTCCGCCGTAAACAACGAGTTCGTGCGGGTTTTCGGCCACGTCAGGGTGAAGGTTATTCATCAACATGCGCAGCGGGGCTTCGGTCAGCCAGCTCTTACAGGTCAGTTCTGTTCCCGTTGGCGGATAAATATCTCGGATGTTCTTTCGGTTAAACATTAGGTCTCCAATGTCAAATTTTCTAGTCTTGGAAAGTCTGTTTCCGCGGCCCATAGCAGGGTTCCGTTGCGGGCCATTATTGCGGCGTTTTCAATATCGGACGCCATGTAACGATCTTCGGTAAGCGGAGACACTGTCTTGTAAAATGCTGTACAGACTTTTTGAAGGGCGGGGCTTGTCTTGATCGGCGCTCTGAACCGAACCCCTTCGGCCCCGCAAAACAATTCAATTCCCAATATGTAAAATAAATTATCGATCATGGGCATAAGACGACGAGCTCCATGCGCCGCCATAGAGACATGGTCTTCCTGATTGGCGCTGGTCGGCGTGCTGTCTGTCGAGCAGGGATTTGCTAGATGTTTATTCTCACTCATCAAAGCAGCAGAGGAAATCTCTGCAACCATCATACCCGAATTCAGCCCCGGCGTTTCGGCCAAGAATGGCGGCAAATCAAAGGATAATGCCGGGTCCACCAGAAGCGCAATACGCCTTTGGGAAATAGCACCGATTTCCGCGATTGCCAGCGCAATCATGTCGGCTGCAAAGGCGACAGGTTCGGCGTGAAAATTCCCGCCAGAGACAATGCGGCCATCCGACAAAACCAGGGGATTATCCGTGGCTGCGTTTGCCTCGCGACGCAATGTTACTGAAGCCTGGCGAATGAGATCTATCGCCGCGCCGGCGACTTGCGGCTGGCACCGCATACAATAGGGATCTTGCACCCGAGGATCATCTTCACGGTGACTGTCACGAATTTGAGATCCCTGCAGGAGAGCCCGCATAGTGGCCGCCGCCTGTATTTGGCCGGGATGTCCGCGAAGGTTATGAATTTCAGGCAGAAGCGGTGCAGTCGATGCCATCGCAGCGTCAATTGAGAGGGCGGATGACAGAAGGCATATTTTTGATGCGGTCCAAGCTTCGAACAATCCGGCCAATGCATAGGCCGTGCTGAATTGCGTACCATTAATGAGGGCCAGCCCTTCTTTGGGTGCCAGCCTTATCGGTTTTAAACCGGCGGCTTTGAGGGCTTTTCCGCCCGACATCATTTTGCCGTCATAATAGGCCTCGCCTTCACCAATCAGAACCGCGGCAAAATGCGCGAGCGGGGCGAGATCCCCAGATGCGCCGACAGACCCCTGCGCGGGAACGACTGGGGTCACATTATGCTCCAGCAGGACCTCGATTTGAATAACAAGTTCAGGTCGAACACCAGAAGCGCCGCGGCCGAGAGAAATCAGCTTTAAGACCATCATTAGCCGAGTAATAGGAATCGGCATCGGTTCGCCAACCCCTGCGCAATGAGATAAAATCAGATTCCGCTGGAGTTCGATTGCGTCTTCGGGCGCAATTCGGACTGAGGCAAGCTTCCCAAATCCGGTATTAATACCGTAAACAGCTTCCCCGCCTGCAACGGCCTCGGCTACCCATTCACTGGCCGCTTTAATGGCCTTATGGGCATCACCGTCTAGCCTCGCCGGAATTTCTCGCCGGTAAATGTCATGAAGTTCGTCCAGCGATACATGGCCGGGTGATAAGGTCAGCATATCGAGCCCTCAAAAATACGTTGGTAAAGCGGAGCATCGCCCATACGGTAAGTCAGCTCCGCCGGATGAGTGACATCCCAAATGGCCACGTCTGCTCGGAGGCCCGCTGCTAAACGTCCGCAATCTGTTAGTCCGAGTGCCTTGGCTGCGTTAATAGTGACCCCGCGCAGGGCTTCTTCGGGTGTCATCCCAAATAAGGTTGCAGCCATGTTCATAGCGAGCAGGATCGAGGTCATAGGCGATGACCCCGGATTACTATCGGTTGCAATGGCCATATTGATACCGGCAGCGCGAAATTTCTCTATGGGCGGCTTTTGGGTTTCGCCCAGAAAATAAAATGCGCCGGGCAAAATCCCGGCAACGACGCCCGAACTTGCCATGGCCGCAATAGCTTGATCGCTGATATATTCAAGGTGGTCAGCCGATAACGCGTCATAATCCGCGGCGAGCTTAGCGCCGCCCTGATCGGATAATTGCTCTGCATGTAGCTTAACGGGAAGACCTAAAGATTTGGCGCAATCAAAAACCCGTCTGATCTGATCCGGGGTAAAACCAATATTTTCACAAAAACCATCTACGGCATCAACGAGCCCTTCCGCGTGGGCCGCCCGCAAGGCCGGAATACATATATCATCAATATAGGTGTCTGCATTCATTCCTGCCGGAATAGCATGAGCTCCTAGAAAACTGGTTTTGATCCGCACGGGCCTTTGTTCTGATAGTTTTCGGGCGGTCCGCAGCATGCGCAGCTCGGTTTCCATATCCAGACCATAGCCGGATTTGATCTCTACCGTACTAACGCCTTCTGCCAGTAGCCGCCCCAGCCGCCCATGGGTTTCCGCAAGTAGCGTTTCATCACTAGCGTCGCGCGTCGCGCTGACCGTCGAGACAATTCCGCCGCCGGCCTTGGATATTTCGGCATAGGTTTTACCGGTTAAGCGCATTTCAAATTCATTAGCCCGGCTCCCGGAATAAACCAGATGGGTATGACAATCGATCAGGCCCGGTGTCACCAATCGACCGCCCAGATCAGTTTCAGGTGAGTTCCTGTATTTTTCAGGAAGGCCTGTTCTTGGCCCGACATATTCGATAGCCCCGCCTGCTATCACGAGAACTCCGTCTATCAGGCCGTAGCCATGATCTCCGGACAGAGTCGCCAAACGGGCATTCGTCAATATCTGTGCATGATGCGATGTATCGTACATTTCGCAATAATAGCGCAATTTCGCGTCAATTTCCTTGCAAAAACGTGTTCAACCTCTCTATTTATGCAAGTTATGATACAATTAGACGACATAAACGACAGAATATTGTCCCAACTTAGCCGTGACGGGCGTATGAGCAATGTTGAGCTTGCTGATCATGTCGGCCTGTCGCCATCAGCCTGTCTGCGCCGCGTACAGGAATTAGAGCGCCTTGGTGTTATCAAGGGATATCGTGCGATTATCGACAAATCCAAACTTGGCAACATGATGACAATTTTTGTGATGGTCAGCCTGTCCGGACAATTGCGCGAAGATAGCTTGGCCTTTGAGCGGGCTATGGACTCCGCGCCCGAAGTCACAGAATGCCATAATGTGACGGGAACTGTTGAATATCTCTTGCGCGTCGAAGTCGCGGATTTGTCGACCTATAAGGACTTTCATTCCAACCGATTGGGAATCCTGCCACAAGTCGGCGCGATTACGTCCTATATTTGCCTCGGCACCTCCAAGGATGAGCGAGGTTAAGCTTTCCAGTAACATCATCTTGCGGTAGGGAAGAGCTAAGAGGTTATATGCAAAAATTCATGCCCGACATTGATGTTATAGATCGTGTCCTATCTCACGTCGAACATAAGACGACGGATCGCGGGGAAACGGTCTGGCGAGAACCTGTTGAAAATTATCAATCCGCTGATCGCCTCGCGGCAGAGCGGGCTATGTTCAAGACATTTCCAACACCGATCTGCCCTAGTGCGGCCTTGGCGAAAACGGGCGACTATATCGCCTATGCCGCGGCCGGAACGCCGCTGATTATTGTTCGGGGTAAGGACGGTATCGTTAGAGGCTTTAAAAATGCCTGCCGTCACCGCGGAACGCAGCTGGCTGAGGGCAGCGGATGCGCCGGTGCTTTTGTCTGCCCTTATCATGGCTGGTCATATGCGCTGGATGGCGCGTTATTGGGTATCCCTCATGAGGATGGATTTCCCGATATCAATAAACTTGAGCACGGCCTTGTCCCGGTTCAAGTGTTTGAGATGCATGGTCTGGTTTATGTGCTGCAAGACGGCGATGTGGCTGAGGGAAAAAAGGCGGTCAAAGACCTGCCGCCTTTTTTTGGTCCTGATCAGCATTTATTTGGAAGATCCGAAGGCATCGTTGAGGCGAATTGGAAATTATTCCTCGAGAGCTTTATCGAGGGCTATCATATCAAACCTGCCCACAGCAAAACCTTCTATCCATTTGGATATGACAATTTGAATGTGATTGAATTTTGCGGCGCGCATTCGCGCGTAACCTATCCTTTTCGCCGCATTGAAAAACTAGCGGATGTGCCAAGAGAAAATCGAAACGTGACGGGTAATCTGACTTATTTATATCAGCTCTTTCCAAATGTGATTATTGCGAAATTGACTCATCATATGAATTTGGGAATTCTCGAACCCATTGATGAAAACCGTACAAAATTTACCAATTATCATATGACGAATTCGGTTGTTGACGGTGAACTTGATCAAGCTCTCGAGGACGCTCAGCGTGATTTAGAGTTTGTCAATTCGAGCGGGCAGCAAGAAGACATTGCCGTGGTAGAGGCGGCGCAACGGAGTTTGGCCTCCGGCGCGAATTCACATTTTATCTTCGGGCATTTTGAACCGGCTATCGTGCATTTTCATGAACAG
>JAHDDC010000007.1:0-36161 GCA_020629545.1 Hellea sp. | reverse complement strand
TTCACATTTTATCTTCGGGCATTTTGAACCGGCTATCGTGCATTTTCATGAACAGATGACACGGCAATTAGGCTAATTTTTTAATTTCGTCGGCAATATACGAACGATATATTTGTCTTGACCCTCGCTTCCGATTTCAAAACTTGCCTCTTCCCCAAACGCAGACTTTAAGCTCGGAGCCGCAATGACTTTTTCAGTTCCGCCGGACAAATCAATGAATTCCATTCTTATCAGAACGCCGGGCTTTTGAGATTTCTCTAAAGTAAGCGGACTTGTCAGAATAGAGACTTTAAGACTGTCTGCAACAACGGGGAAATCCATTCCTGCGCCGCGTTCATCGACATGAATTTCTGTTGTGAATGTCCGCTTTCGAACTGATAAAGGCTCTTCCTCCAAAATTTGTGTAAACTCGCCGTCTATTTTTAGGGCGATATTCCCGGCGCTTGCGCCTGTTGAATATGAAAGTGATAATAGTACTGCACCAAGCCCGGTCAGAAGCAAAGCTTTGGGTTTCTCAATCCAATTAGCCAGCCGATCACTCAATGAGGTTCTCCTGGATGAGATCAGATAAGCATGGATTTGCGTGCGGACAATATCACTGACAGATCTATTCTCCTGTCTGGCGCGCTTGTGCAATTCTTGCTTGGTCTCATATGAAACACGAACTTCCAGCATTTCAGATTTCTTGGATTTTTTACGGGTCATGACGGTCCTCCTACCAACAAAAACGCGCCGTTTGTCGCAAGTTTCAAGTAAAATCCTGTCAGGACATACCTTAAAACAGCCAAAACTCTGTCGGGACAAAGCTAATTGGCTAGTAATCTAGTGCGCTCCTCCAAACCGGCCGGTTCGAACCCCATAATCCACAGCTAATCCATAAGATGGATCATCATCGGCCCCGATGACGAGCTGACCGGCTTTGGCCAGCAGGGCGTGGCTTTCTTTGGAAAGGCGTCTGAGCTGAAGCGTCTTGCCGTTTTCTCTATATTTATTGGCCATATCTTCGATGGCCTGAAGCGCTGATTGATCGACGACGCGGCTGCGCGTGAAATCTACTACAACGTTTTCCGGATCGTTTTCCGGATCGAAAATTTCAGCAAACCCGTCTGTTGATCCAAAGAAGAGAGGCCCGTCCACATGGTATATTTTTGTACCGTCCACCTCTTCGATTTCGGCATGAATGCGTTTGGCATTATTCCAGGCATAGGCAAGGGCAGAGACAATAACGCCAACAACTACGGCATAGGCAAGATCATGATAAACCGTGACAGCTGTGACGAGTATGATGACGAATGCGTCCATCCGCGGAATACGCGGCAGGATCTTGAAGGACTGCCAGGCAAAAGTTCCTATCACGACCATGAACATAACACCCACCAGAGCGGCAAGCGGGATCTGTTCAATCCATTGCGATCCAAATAAGATAAAGCCGAGTAATGATAGCGCTGCTACAATGCCTGACAGACGTGTTCGCGCGCCGGATTTTACGTTGATCATGCTTTGCCCAATCATAGCACATCCGCCCATGCCGCCAAAAAAACCTGTCACAACATTGGCGATACCTTGCGCGGCACATTCTTGAGAAGCCCCGCCGCGCTTATTCGTCAGCTCGCCGACAAGGTTTAAGGTCAAAAGGCTTTCAATCAATCCAATCGCAGCCAGGATCAGCGCATAAGGAAAAATGATCTTAAGGGTTTCCAATGTTAGCGGAACTTTTGGAATATGCAGAGGCGGTAGCGAGCCTTTAATGGACGCCATGTCGCCGACGCGTGGGACATCTAGCCCGAGCGCAATAACAACGCCCGCTGTGACCAAAATACCAGCAAGGGGCGCGGGGATGATTTTCGTAAACCGGGGCAAGAGCCAGATGATCAGCATGGTCAGAGCCACCAGCGCCAGCATTATCATCAAAGGGCCGCCCGTGATATATTCGGCCGCAAAGATTGATGGGCCGTGCCCCGAATGCGAGTCAACAGATGCTGCAGTTCCGGGGACTTCAAACTGTTTGAGCTGCGCCAGGCCAATGATAATCGCGAGGCCATTGACGAAGCCCAGCATAACGGGATGGGGCACTAATCGAATGAATTTTCCGAGACGAAATATTCCCGCGAGGATTTGCATAACCCCCATCAAAACAACTGTTGCAAAAAGATATTCCACACCGTGCTGCGCCACAAGGGCAACCATGACAACGGCGAGCGCGCCTGTTGCCCCCGAGATCATGCCGGGACGGCCGCCGATACAGGCCGTGATAAGCCCTACGATGAAAGCCGCGTAAAGCCCCACAAGTGGGTGCACGCCAGCCACAAAAGCAAAGGCGACCGCTTCGGGTATAAGCGCTAACGCTACCGTAATTCCGGCGAGGACTTCGACCTTTATCCGGTGCGGTGTAAATGTCATAGGCTGACCAGCGCGGCGGCGCGCCGGAATCGTAACCTGTTCCAGGAAGCTGGATAGAGATGTTCTTGCCATGGAAGTCCTTGCAGCGACGGGTAAATATAAGTCGGCGCGGGCTCATAACAAGCTACCCATTAATTACAAGTGTAAATGGCTACTCGATATAGATTTATCCCTTTACTCTCATTACAAACACGCATGACAGATTTTCTATTGCTCGCCTTTATATTTTTATCCGCCAGTGTGGTTGCTGTGCCTATCGCGTCTCGACTCGGACTAGGGTCTGTACTCGGCTATCTTCTTGCGGGAATTGCTATCAGTCCAATTTTGAGCTTTCTACATGTTGATGTCATTGCCATTCAGCATTTTGCGGAGTTTGGTGTGGTCATGATGTTATTCTTGGTTGGTCTCGAACTTGAGCCGCGACTTTTATGGGAAATGCGCCACAAACTTTTGGGCTTGGGCGGAGGTCAAGTGATCATCTCAATGCTACTGATTACGCTATGTGCGATTGGGCTGGGGCAGCCATGGACAATTGCGCTCGCGATCGGCTGTGTCTTATCACTTTCTTCAACAGCAATCGTTTTGCAGACTCTCAACGAGAAAGGCTTGATGAAAAGTGACGGCGGACAGGCAAGTTTTTCGGTGCTTTTGTTTCAGGATATTGCGGTCATTCCCATGCTGGCTCTTCTGCCATTAATTGCCATTCCTGAACTCGTTGAGACTATTGGCCATACAGCAAGTGCTGATGATGATCATAGTTCCGGAATGAGCTTAATTGCAGGACTAGCTGCCTGGCAGACGACTTTGGTGACGATTGGCGCTGTTGCGGCCGTCATATTTGGCGGGAATTATCTCGCAAAACCCATATTCAGATTTATTGCCGCGTCCCGTCTTCATGAGTTATTCACGGCAGCCGCGCTCATGCTCGTTATTGGAATAGCCCTACTCATGACATTGGTTGGTTTATCACCGGCACTGGGAACGTTTCTTGCGGGTGTTGTGCTTGCCAATAGCGAGTACCGTCACGAACTCGAGGCGGATATCGATCCTTTTAAGGGCTTATTACTGGGCCTATTTTTTATGACCGTGGGAGCGAGTATCAATTTTGGACTTTTGTCGGAAAATTTATCCACGATAATCGCGCTCACTCTCGGGCTGATGGCCTTAAAGGCTACAGTGCTTCTCGTGCTTGGTCGAATATTTAAAGTATCCGGAGCCGATCAGTGGCTTTTTGCTTTAGGCCTCGCCCAAGCTGGGGAATTTGGTTTTGTTCTGTTGTCATTTACTGTTGCTGGCGGAATTATTCCTGGTGATCTGGCTGACATACTTTTGTTGGTCGTCGCATTATCCATGCTTCTAACACCCGCGCTTTTCATATTGTATGACAAAATCATCGCGCCTCGGTTTGCATCAGGCCAGTCTCGAGACGCTGACGAAATGCCAGATGAAAGCCACATCATTATTGCCGGTCGTGGCCGCGTTGGCGGAATTGTTGATCGTATGCTTAAGGCGGCGGGCTATCATTCAACCGTTATTGACTTTAGCTCAAGGCAACTAGAAATTTTGAAACGCTATGGCGTCACTCACACCTATTTCGGTGACGCAACGCGACCTGATCTATTAAGAGCGGCCGGAATCGCAGAAGCCAAAATATTCATCGTGACAATAGATGAAAAAGATCAAATTACTGAGTTGGTAAAATATGCTGTTCATAATTATCCGAATTTACATGTTATTGCGCGAGCCGTTGATCGTAATCATGTCTATGAATTGTGGGCGCATGGATGCCGCGATATTATTCGTGAAGGCTATGATAGCTCTCTTCGCATTGGTCGATCGGCTTATGAGGCTTTGGGGGAGCCCCGTGATATTGCCGAATCCATGAAGGACATGTTCAATGATATGGACCGTCAGGCCATGATTGAGGTTGCCGATGCTTATGATGTTACGATAGCCCCTCATGAAAATGAGGCCTATTTGAATAAGGTCAAAGATCTTGTGTCGACGTGGGAGCCCGAACTCAATCAGCGGATTCAAAGCATTATGCAAACAAAAAAATAGATCAAAAATGTGCTATCTATTAGATTAGCTTACGAGTAGTCGGCTTAAGCGCCTTTTGCAGCTTTCGAAATTGTCGCGACTATATCAGCGTTACTCATGTCCTTTTTGATAACGCCGATGACTTTCTGATCATCCATATCAACTAATAATAATTGACCAGTTTTGATTTTATCGCCGAGATAATCCTGTACAGCTTTGGTTACCCCTGCTTTATCCGCACTTCTAAAAAAAGCGTCAGAATTCTTGTCAGTATAATCAAGGGTGACAAAGGCTGTATTCTTAAAGTCATGCGCAGATTTCACGGCCTCAATCTTTGGATCTAAGATTTTGCAGCTTCCGCACCAATCTGCATAAACGAGTACAGCACCAAGCTTAGCTTCTGAAATTGGGGCCGCGCTGGGCGCTTTGTCTGCTGTCGTATAGCTTTCACCACCTTTGCAGGCCGACAGACTAAGAATGCTGGAAACAGCCAAAACAATTATAAAGTTTTTCATAAGAACTCCTGCGCTTAGCCTGAAGCACACATAACGTTGCCGCAAATCACATTGCTGTGATTCGTCAGAAATATGACAAAACCGTCATTCATATTTCATACAGGGATTTATGGTTAATGACCATCATAGGGGCAGAAACTTTAGGGCTGAAGACATGAGATTTCCTCCAATTCCATTGAAGAAAGTCCTAAAAATAGCTCTATTTATCGGGTTGATCGGCGTGAATATCGTAATTTACGGGAAGTCTTAAACTAAGCCGGATTTTCGACCTTTGCCGCATTTGAGGTGACGCTTAGGTCGTCTAAATAACCAAAACTTTCGAGTAGGTCGAGGACATCCTGTTTTTGTTTAAGCCGTGCGCTAACAGCGTCAAAGGCTATTTGACGTTCGGTTAATCGCGCGACAGTCATATCATATTGGGCTTCAGTATCCGATATTGCGCGCGTGAATTCAGCCTTGATGATTTCAGTTTGTTCGGGGCTCACTTTCTGAGCGGTAAATCCAAAATATACATCATAGCTCATTAAGGCTGTCAGGGCGACCGCAATACAGGCTGAGACCGCGAGGCCAAATTGGCGAGAGGTTTCAAAATGCATGAACTTCATTTCGCCGTCGACATAATAGACAAACTGCCGGGTGGGGAAGTATTTTGTCCGGATTTCGGCAATTGTGTCTTTAATGCTAATCAACATGGCAGCAGTCCTTCGGAGGGACATAATGCAATTTTCATGTCAGTTTGAAGCTTGAAGCCGGAATTAACAGTCAAAACATAACTATTCAGCGACTATTCATTGAGTTGAGGTCAGTTTCCGCCGCGCATTAACAAGAGGATTGTCATGACCAGACTAGCCGCTATTTTATCCCTGACGACAGGTCTGATGATCTTGTCTGCTTGCTCTACAGTTCCAAAAACAACATCTTTAACAGACGGTATCGACTTTTCTAAATCAGTGAATAAGCCCGGTGTACCTCTCGCTTCGGATGACCCGATTTGTACGGCTTTCTACCGAAATATTATTGATGCGGCAGTTAAATCGCAAAAGGCTAAACGTTCAAATGCGCAGTTGGCATCTACCGGGGCTTCTGTCTTGACATCCATGGTGGGTCTGGGCCCGGTAGGCTCAATGGCGACGAGTTCTGCCGCGCGTATTGCCATCAATCAGCAAATAAGCGATGTTTCGCGCACGGAATTTGACCCGAAGAAAAAGTTTGATCGGAAAATCATCGAGACGGCAAAAACAGTCGGTTGTCCCGTTTCCATTAAAAATGCACCGACACAATCGACACCTTAGTTCTGCGGTCAATCATTATTCTGATATCGTTTTACCGATAAAGAATAGAAAATATATAAAGTGCCCCAGATCAGCCCCAGGCTGATAAAGGATAAAACATCATGGCTCATCAATAGCCCCCTTGTTCCGGCAGGAATATTTCGCGTTTTCCGCCGGGACCGGATGGCCCAATCATGCCTTCACTTTCCATACGTTCAATCAGATTGGCGGCTCGGTTATAGCCGATAGACAGACGCCGTTGAATATAGCTAGTCGACGCCTTGCGATCTTTCGCAACAATTGCGACAGCCTGGTCAAATAGCGAATTGGATTCTCCGCCATTGGACTCGCTAACGACTTCTTCCGGCTCGGCTGTGATGTCTTCAAGATAGCTCGGCGTGCCTTGGGCTTTGACAAAAGACGCGATTTTCTCAACTTCGGCATCAGATACAAATGGTCCATGCAATCGTCGCGGGCGTCCTGTGCCCATAAACAACATGTCTCCATTTCCGAGCAATTGTTCGGCCCCTGTTTCGCCAAGAATGGTTCGGCTATCGATCGATGAGCCGACGCGGAAAGCCACGCGGGTTGGGAAATTAGCTTTAATTGTACCCGTGATGACATCCACAGAGGGTCGCTGCGTTGCCATGATCATGTGAATGCCTGCAGCTCGCGCCATTTGCGCCAGACGCTGAACGGCGCCTTCAATGTCTTTCCCAGCCACCATCATAAGGTCAGCCATTTCGTCGATGATAACGACAATAAACGGCATAGGTTCGAAGTCGAGCTCTTCGGTTTCATAGGTCGGTTCGCCGGTTTCCTTGTCATACCCCGTCATAACTGTGCGGGTCATAACTTCGTTTTTGCGTTTGGCCTCGGCGACTTTTTCATTGTAGCCGGCCATGTTGCGAACACCCATTTTGGCCATTTTCCGGTAACGGTCTTCCATTTCCCGGACCGTCCATTTCAGGGCGACAACGGCTTTCTTGGGCTCGGTTACAACGGGGGCCAAAAGATGCGGCGCGCCGTCATAGACCGAAAGCTCCAGCATTTTGGGGTCAATCATAATGAACTTACATTGTTCAGGTGTGAGCTTATACATGAGCGACAAAATCATGCCGTTAATCCCAACAGATTTACCAGAACCTGTTGTACCGGCGACTAGCAAATGCGGCATTTTCGATAGATCAGCAATATATGGCGCGCCCCCAATATCTTCACCCATCAATAGAGGAAGGGCCGCGTCTGAGCTCTGATAGGCTTCGCTGGCGAGCATAGTTTTGAGCCAAACCGTTTCGCGGCGGCGATTAGGCAGTTCAACGCCCATGGCATTTCGACCTGGTACGACTGCAATTCGAGCAGATTCAGCGCTCATATTACGCGCGATATCCGGTGCAAGATTGATGACCCGCTGTGACTTAACGCCGGGTGCAGGTTCAAATTCAAAAAGAGTGACGACGGGGCCAGGCCTAACCGCACCCATTTCACCTTTGATCCCGTAGTCCTCCATAACGCGGTGGAGGTCCTCGGAGGCACGCCGCAAGGCCATGTCATCATGGATAGACTTACGCGGCGGTGGTGTTTTTAACAGATCAACATTTGGTAAGACGAAATCAGTGCCGTCGGGAAAATGAAATTCAGGTTTCTTGGGTTTGGATACCCGGCGACGTTTCTTTGGCTTTGGCGTTGCGACCGGTTCGGGAACTATCTCGGTTTCAGTTGCGGCATAAGACGCAGGCATGACAATTGACGGAGAGAGAACCGCAGGTTCCTCAGGTATATCTTTTAAAAGGGTCGCGATTGAATCGCTTTTCTCCAGATCCGGTCCGTAAGTGCGGGCAAATTTATCACTGACCCAAGCTATAAACCGGTCAAGCCAGACGCGTGATGTCGCCCAGACCAACAGCATAGCTTCCCAGATATCGAGAAAGTCTTTCCCGACAACGCCCATAAACCGCGCCAGACAAAAGGCCGTGATCAAAAACAATAGTCCTGCAGATAATAAGCCGGAAACCGGGATATTAAACACATCAAGCGCGCCCTTAACATTGAGAAATATGCCATCGCCTATCCATCCTCCCAATCCGCTCGCCATAGGCCAGCTTTGCGGAATAGGAAATCCGGAAAGCGCCGATGAGCCAAAAATGACAATAGCGCCGCCTAGTAGAAAGCGACCGAGGCTGTGAAATTTTTTGGCGTTTTTCTTGGGCCAAAATATCCCTCGCACGCCGGCATATAGACTAAGTAGACCTGCTATAATCGAGCCCCAACCCATGAACTGCATCATGAAATTGGCAAATCCGGCTCCCGCTTCTCCGAAGGCATTTTGGATCACGCCGATACCGGCCGTATCATTTGTTGAATCAAAAGGATTATAAGAAAGCGTTGCGCCTAACAGATAGGTTCCCAAAGCGATGAGCAATAATGCCGTTAACGCGCGGCGCAATAGGCCGGGCGCGGTGTCCAGATCTTCCATCAAAGACTGAGCATATTCGGCATCGTAATTGGCGGTCGCACTAGGCGGAGGCGGCGGCATAAAACCCTCATTCAAAAATCAGTTAATAGATAGTGAATGAGAGGCGTAAATTAGGGGTTAATAGAGATGGTTAATATCTTAACTCATCACTAGGCAGTCGCTGCCGACAGCCTCTTCGACCGAGTTAAACCCGTCCGCTTTCAAGCGCTGAGTTAAGTCATTACGAATATCCATGACCAGGCTAGGTCCAGCATAGACAAGGGCAGAATAAAGCTGCACAGCCTTGGCCCCGGCGCGAATTTTGGCATAGGCATCCGCGCCGCTGGCAATGCCGCCAACACCAATCAGATCGATACGACCATCTGCGGCGGAAGCAAATTCGGCCAAAATGCGCGTGGATTTTTCCATCAGGGGCGCGCCGGATAGACCGCCTGTTTCTGATTTATGGGCACTTCGGAGACTGTCAGGGCGATCAATCGTCGTATTGGAAACGATAATAGCATTAAGTCCGTAGGTCCGGGCCTGATCGGTGATTTGTTCGATCTGGCTTTCGATGAGATCTGGCGCTACTTTTAGAAATATGGGCGGTGACGGTTTATCACCTGTTAGCTCGGCCCGCGCTTCGGCGATCCGCCCCAAAAGATCATCCATAGCGGATTCTTGCTGTAGGTCTCGCAGGCCCGGCGTGTTAGGCGAGCTGATATTAATCGTAAAATAATCGGCAAGGCCCCATAGGGCTTTCAGACAGGTCACATAATCCCCCGCCCGATCCTTGCTGTCTTTATTGGCTCCAAAATTTGCGCCCACTAAACCTGATTTGCCGCGGCGCTTTATAAGGCGGTTCTTATAGGCTTCAAGTCCTCCATTATTAAAGCCCATACGATTTATGACAGCCTTATCTTCGGGCAAACGGAAAAGACGTGGTTTCGGATTGCCAGCTTGCGGTAAGGGTGTGACCGTCCCGCATTCGACAAAGCCAAACCCAGCGGCAAGCATTGCGTCGGGAACTTCGGCGTCTTTATCAAAGCCCGGCGCTAGACCAATAGGATTAGGCAGAGTTAAACCTCCGACAGTCACAGACAAAACTGGATCTGGTTTTTTGGTCGTAATCGGGCCTAATCCGGACTTTAGGGCTTTAATCGTTGCACGGTGAGCCGGCTCTGCCGGTAATGTCCGCATCAAGGCTGTCGCGGTTTTATACAAAAAGCTCATAATCGCTCTTATGGCTGGAGTTAGGAAAATGCTTTCGGAAACTCATAGGACCCGGCAGGCGCGTCTTTCAAGTGCCAGAACTGTTTTACCTGTGAGCGGCGCAAAATTCCAAACTGATGAGGAAAGAGAGAGCCATCGCGAGCCGGCTCATATTTTAACTGGGCCCCAAAATCTGAAGCGGCAAATTCGGCCAGTACCAAAGGCCCTTTGTCTTTGAAATGCAACCGGGCTGTCGAGACGACCTGCTGGGCTGTTGAGAGGTGAATATAGCCGTCTTGGAAATCCAGCGGGGTTCCGAGAAAAACACCCGTTTCCTCAAACACCTCCCACTCATAGGTCTGCAGAAGTTTATAAACATAATCGGTCATAATTAGTGCGGTATCGTCATACGGCCCAGCTTATCTTCGCTGAGGCTGGTGATATAAAGATAGCCGTCACCCGGAGCGTGAGCACCCGTGGCTTGTTCATATGACCCACTCGGATCTTGCCACGTCGCCAGCACATTTCCGTCGCCGTCCATATGGACAATATGGCCATAGTTGACGGCTTTGGGCTTCATGGCTTCGGGAAGACGCCAGGCAAATTTGCGCAGGCCCGGACTATCGGCTGCGTCGTCCAAAAACTTAGATCGCATAGAAATAAGGCCGACATAATAATTTCCGTCGGGGGCTCGATTTATATTATCGGGAAAGCCGGGAAGATTATCGAGAATGACCTCGCTTTGCCCTTTGCGCGGGCCCGCAACCCAAATTTTATGCACGCGGTACTCCCCGGTTTCATTGACCAATATGGATTGATCATCCGGCCCCATCGCAACGCCATTAGAAAATGATAAATTATCCATGATCAATGTTGTAGATTGATCCGCTGGGTCATATGCCAATACCCGTCCTGTCCGGCCATGTTCCATGATCTCCAGCAAGGACGCTTTCATAGTCTGCCCCGCGGCTTTTGCGCCGTATTTCGTGCTCGCATCGGAAAAATAAATCACGCCGTTTTTGTCAATGTCGAGATCGTCAGCATACAGAATGGGGGATTCGCCAATAGCGTCGGTCAAGGTGGTGACTTTTCCATCCGGCGATATGGACAATAGGCCTTCGAACGCGTCCGCCACGATTAAATTATTCTGCGCGTCAAATTCCAGGCCTAGCGGGACTCCGCCTGTATCGGCCAAGGTTGTTACCATGCCTGTCGCCGCATTGATTTGTCGGATCAAACCATCTTGAGATGACACAAATAGAAATAATTCACCATTGATTGTTCGGCTGGCGACGTCTTCCGGGCCGTGAATATCGCCAATATCCATAAGCTCGAGATCGGCCAGTTTGGTATTGGGCGCAAAATCTCCGATATAGCCTTTATCTTCAGGCGCGTCCCAGGACACAGGATCGACTGGAACCGGCCAGAAAAAGAGATAGGCTAGGAGCACAATGGCCAATAGGCCGACTATTTTGAAAACCCGTTTCATTATTCCCCTCACATTTTTCCGAAGAGGCTACCACAGGGGGAGATGAACCGCTAGCGTCTTGCCTCGAGCCATTTCCGATAGGTTTTCGTTTGTTTGCCTTGTTTCATCTGTTGTTTGATGATTGACATCAGGGGACTCATTTTCATTTTTGGCATATTGCCATTGCCCATGGCGTAGAGATTGGCTTTCGTCATGGCCATGCCGGCAAGGACTTTCATGGTTTTATTGCTAGATTTGGAAACCGGCATATCAATTTGTAAATTCTGACCTGCCTGCCAATCTTTGGGTAAATGTGGGCGGTAGCCAAAGGCGCGGGCAATACCCACGATCTCAACGGCGCCGGTATCGAGCGCCATTTCAGCCGTTTCGCGTTTCGTGACTCCGCCTGTCACCATGAGCGGCATTTTTGCCGTCGATTGAATGATTTTGGCAAATTCGATGAAATACATTTCGCGCAAAAGGGTCGAGGATGGATTGTCGTCCTCCGCCGCGCCAGCCATAGCAGCGCTTTCATAGGAACCGCCGGAGAGCTCGACAAAATCTATATCCTCAGCATTCAGCCAATCGACAACCTGTTTGGCGTCATTTTCATCATAGCCGCCTTTTTGGAAATCAGCCGAGTTGAGCTTGACGGAGACGCCAAAGCTATCAGAGGTTCTGGCTTTAACGGCCCGAACAATTTCGAGCAGGAATCGCGCGCGATTTTCAAGCGGGCCGCCCCATTTATCGTCTCGTAAATTAGATAGCGGCGATAAGAATTGTGCGACCAGATAACCATGGGCTGAATGGACTTGAACGCCATCAAAACCAGCCTCCTCCGCCGCTTCGGCCGTATCGGCAAAACGCGTAATCATGGCTTCAACTTCGTTGCTGGATAAGGCACGGGCATCGGTAAACATTTTCGCCGCTGGGCCATCCATATTCAGCTTAGTGGCTGAGGCCGACACGACATCAGTTTTCATGGCCGCGTAAACCTGACGACCGGGATGGCTGATTTGCATATAAAGCGCCGCGCCGCTGGTTTTTCCGGCCTTGGCCCAATCCTCAAACCGGCGCCGAACATCCGGATCGCTGAGTGTTTCTTTACCCAAATAGACACCGCCTGGGCCGGTCATAGCATCAGGCGCTACCATGACATTACCGGTAATAATCATACCTACGCCGCCGTCCGCCCAGATCTTATAGAGATTGACTAGATCCTGACCGGGAATTTGGCCGTAATCTGCCATGTTTTCTTCCATGGCGGCTTTGGATATCCGGTTCGGAACTGTGATCCCAGATACCATTGTTAGAGGGGTAAAAAGTTTACTCATCATAATTCCCAATCATTTTTGAAGAAAGACCTAACGATATATAAGGGTCCGCGCTAGTTCAAACGGGAATGCCGCCCAATCAAATTTGAATGAATTAAGGTAAGGCGACCCGCCGTAGAGTTAAATTAATCCGGCCACCCCTGGGAACAAGGGCGCTTTCGCCGTAAAACACTTTGGATACACTATGGTAGCAAAACCGGCTTTCACCGGCCATAACGACCACATCACCTGAAAAGAGCTTAAGCCCTTGTGTTGGCCCTCCGCGCTTGGGACCGCCCATACGAAACATGGCGGGGTCGCCGAGAGACACTGACACAACGGGCGCTCTGGTATCTTGTTCGTCATTATCAATATGCGCTCCCATTTTCGCGCCGTCTTTATACCAATTGATAAGGCAACATTCGGGCTGTGCCTCATAGCCCGTCACATTGTCCCATAAATCCAAGAGCAATTCAGGCATGGCGGGCCAGGGTTTTCCGGTCGTGGGATGAACCGGATCATAGCGATAGCCCTTATCTTTATCGCTCACCCAGCCTAGAGCCCCGAAATTGCTCAGAACAACAGACATAGGTGTCCCTGTTCGGGGCATACGCGGTACAAAGAAGGGGGCCTGCTCAACCCCCGATTTTACGGCTAGTATCAATGCGTTTTGTTGACTGGCGTCAAAATAATGCGGGTAATGCGCGAATCCGGGCGGAAAATTGTCCATATGATCATCTATAGGTAGCTGACTGAAACTAAGTCAAAATTTTCTGTAAAAAATACAAGCTTTTCCCTTGCGCGATGTGATTCACCCCCCATATCGGCTCCAAGCGGAAATTATCCGTCACACATCAAATCATTGCCCGCCTAAGGGGGCTCCCGAAAGGGAAAAGGGCAAAAACAGGAGCGAATAGATGACTAAAGTTATCGGAATCGATCTCGGGACGACAAACTCATGTGTTGCCGTTATGGATGGCGACAAAGCCCGGGTGATTGAAAATGCAGAAGGTCAACGGACAACACCATCTGTTGTGGCCTTTACAGAAGACGGCGAACGTCTAATCGGCCAAACGGCCCGCCGCCAAGCGGTTACAAATCCAGAGCATACTTATTATGCGGTTAAGCGTCTTATTGGACGCTCTTTTTCTGACCCGGCTGTCAAAAAGGATTTGAAACTTACACCTTATAATATCGTCAAGGGCAAAGGCGGTGACGCCTATGTTAAGGGCCGGGACAAAGAATTTGCGCCGGCAGAAATCTCGGCCATGGTGTTGACCAAGATGAAAGAAACAGCCGAAGACTTCCTCGGCGGTGAAGTGACCCAGGCCGTTATCACGGTACCGGCTTACTTTAATGACGCCCAGCGTCAGGCCACAAAAGACGCTGGTAAAATTGCCGGTCTTGAAGTTCTCCGGATCATCAACGAACCTACCGCTGCGGCGCTGGCTTATGGCATGGATAAAAAAGACGGCAAGACGATTGCGGTTTATGACCTTGGCGGTGGTACATTTGACGTCTCGATCCTCGAGATCGGTGACGGCGTATTCGAAGTGAAGGCCACTAACGGTGATACTTTCTTAGGCGGTGAAGACTTTGACATGCGCATCGTCGAATATTTCAATGACGAGTTCAAAAAAGATACAGGCATAGAGCTTAAGGGCGACAAGCTGGCTCTGCAGCGTTTGCGCGAAGAGGCCGAGAAGGCCAAGAAAGAGCTATCATCTGCGGCCACTTATGAAGTGAACCTTCCCTTTATTACGGCGGATGCATCAGGACCGAAGCACCTCAACATGAAGCTGACCCGCGCCAAGCTGGAAACGCTTGTTGCTGATCTGATCAAGCGCACAATTGCGCCATGTAAGAAAGCGCTAAGTGATGCGGGTCTGAAAGCCGGTGAAATTGATGATGTTATTCTGGTTGGCGGTATGACACGCATGCCGGCCGTTCAAAAAGCAGTGTCTGATTTCTTCGGTAAGGAAGCGCATAAAGGCGTGAACCCGGATGAAGTTGTTGCTATGGGCGCTGCTATTCAGGGCGGTGTTTTGCAGGGCGACGTTAAAGACGTTCTTCTTTTGGATGTTACCCCGCTATCGCTCGGTATCGAAACCGAAGGCGGTATCTTTACGCGTATGATCGATCGCAATACGACAATCCCGACCAAGAAGAGCCAGATCTACTCAACAGCTGCGGATAACCAATCTGCTGTGACCATCCGCGTTTCTCAAGGTGAGCGCGAAATGGCTGCCGATAATAAGCTGCTCGGTCAGTTTGATCTGGTCGGAATTCCGCCGGCACCGCGCGGCATGCCGCAAATCGAAGTAACGTTCGACATTGATGCCAATGGTATTGTCAACGTTTCGGCCAAGGACAACGCAACCGGTAAAGAACAGCAAATTCGCATTCAGGCCAGCGGCGGATTATCCGATGCTGACGTTGAAGCGATGATTAAAGATGCTGAGGCTAATGCCGAGTCTGATAAGGCTGTGCGTGAATTGGCCGAAGCCAAGAACCAGGCTGAAGCCCTGACCCACAAGGCCGAGCAAGACCTTAAGGAGCATGCCGATAAGATCGGCGACGAAGAGAAGAAGGCCATTGAAGACCTTATTCCTGAAGTCCGCACAGTCGCCGAAGGTGATGACGCCGAAGCGATCAATGCCAAAGTTGCTGAACTGACGGCTGCTGTCATGAAAATGGGCGAGGCGATCTACGCCAATGCCGGTAATGATGACGATGCCGCAGCCTCAGCGTCTGCCAGCCAAGACGATGATGAAGACATTGTCGATGCTGAGTTTGAAGACGTCGAAGACGACGACAAGGCTTAAGACTTAGTGCGATAGCACTTCTGGACCCGGAGCCAAGCCCCCTTTGTGCTCCGGGTTCTTAGTTTTGATCTGATATGGCTCGTTCATTAAATCCGCCTTTTGGCACTTATGCGCTCCCGGAAGTCCGGGAGAAGCAACGCCAAAAAGCTGCGAGTTATAAAGACACGCGCTGGGGACGCACCATGATTTCCATGTATAGAAAACGTGCCATTAAAGAGCTGAACGAGCCCTTTGATGTTGAGGTCGCGAAGCATGTCAAAGCCAGGCTTTATCCAAGTCAGAACCGATGTGAAAAGCGCGCCATGGCGGGCGTTCAGGTCTGGGACGCAGCGGAAAGATCGGCGCTGGAAGCGGCGGTGAAAGCGTGTGAGGATGACGAGTTTACGTTTTTCGATGTCGGCGCTAATGTTGGGCTTTATGCGTTATTCGTGGCTGGGTATTGTAAAGAGGCCGGTAAATCTGCGCATATATACGCGATAGAACCCAGTACGAAAATGGCGGAGCGTCTATCCGATAATATCACAGCGAGCGAAGCCAAGGTTCAAGTCATTCGCGCCGCTATTTCCGATAAGCCTGGTAGCGGGCAGCTTGGCGGCGGGGAGATCAATCGCGGCGAAACACAATTGCTCGCCGGTTCATCGGAAGGCGGCGAAACGGTCATTATCGATACATTGTCTCGCATAGTGCTCTCCCATGGGATTAAAAAAATAGACGCACTTAAACTTGATATTGAAGGCCATGACCTCAAGGCTTTAACCGCGTTTTTTGCCGAAGCGCCGCGGGAGTTGTTTCCCGAAATTTTGATTTTGGAAACCGGGCCAGATGAGAAGTCGCCCTTGATTGATTTGTGCCATACAGAGGGCTATGGGATTGTTTCCCGTCACGGCCTCAATACAATAATGACCCGCAAGGACAGGGAAGAAGAGATAGATGTCTAAACGCGATTATTACGAAGTTTTGGGTGTTGCCAAAACGGCTAATGAGAAAGAGCTTAAGTCGGCTTTTCGCAAAAAAGCCATGGAGTGCCATCCCGACCGACACCCGGATGACCCGGAGGCCGAAGCCCGGTTCAAAGAACTAAATGAAGCCTACGGTATCTTGTCGGACAGCGATAAGCGCGCAGCTTATGATCGAATGGGTCATCGGGCCTTTGAACAGGGCGGTATGGGCGGCGCAGGCGGTTTCCAAGATTTTGGCGATATATTCTCTCAGATTTTTGGCGGCGCGGGCGGTGGTTTTGCCGATATGTTTGGCGGCGGCGGTGGAGGGCGGCAGCAGCGCGGTCAGCGCGGTTCGGACCTTCGTTATGAAATGGAAGTCTCACTGGAAGAGGCCTATGCTGGCAAGGATATCGAAATTACGGTCCCGATTTCCGAAGATTGCGAGCGCTGTGATGGCCTCGGCGCAGAACCGGGCGCGAGTATTGATACCTGTAGCACATGTGGCGGCGCGGGGCGTGTCCGAACGCAGCAAGGCTTTTTTACAATGGAACGCGCCTGTCCGACCTGTGGCGGTCAAGGGGAATATGTTTCTGATCCCTGTAAAGGGTGTGATGGCTCGGGTCAAAACCGGGTGCAAACCGAACTTGATGTCAGTATTCCTGCGGGCGTTGAAGATGGAACGCGCATTCGTTTGTCCGGTCAGGGCGACGCTGCGCCCAAGCGCGGGGGAACGGGACAACGCGGTGATCTTTATATTTTCGTCTCGATTAAACCCCATGATATATTTGAACGTGACGGCGCGCATCTTTATTGCCGCGCGCCCGTACCGATGACCAAAGCAGCTCTTGGCGGGGATGTCGAAATCCCAACCATTGATGGCGGACGATCCAAGATTAAAATCCCCGAAGGCTCTCAATCTGGCAAGCGCATGCGTCTACGCGGTAAAGGCATGAGTGTCCTGCGTAGCAATCAGCGCGGCGACATGTATGTGGAATTATCGGTTGAAACACCGTCGCATCTCAATGCGCGTCAAAAGGAACTCCTGGAAGAATTTGCGCGTGAAGGCGGTGACGAAACCAGCCCGGCGAGCAAAAACTTTTTCGATAAGGCCCGAAAGTTTTGGGATAATCTGGTCGATTAGTCGCTACCAATTATTGGTATCGAATTTTCGGACAAAGCTAAGGCCGGCCAAAAATCCATTCCGCGAGCCGTCGCTTGTATTGAGTATAGGACTGTCGGCCGCGTCATCCGTAAACCAGCGATAAGATCCAGTTAGTACAACTGAGTAATTTTTGGTGAATTCATACCAGGCAATGGTATTGACCGAGTATCCGTAAATGCCAGCCCCCGGGTTGAACGCATCAAGGCCAGAGATCAGGGATTGGTCATTCGTTACGCCGAAAAAACTGTCGCTAAAATTATTATTGGCCCAGCTTACGGTAGCAGACGGCTGAAACCCAAACTTATCAGTCGTATAGGCGGTTCCAATAGAGCCGTCGACGGTCAGCCCGTCATGACTTCCGAACAGATCTTGTCCGACGTCAAGCCGCAGTCCGACTGGACCGATTGTCCCGAAAGCATATCCGCCAATTGGGAAGCTGCCGTCAATGTCTTCAAATCCTGCCAGATAAGGACTGTCACTTGAATCCCGACCGGGTAGGTAGGCGATACGCGGCCCTGCTCGCAGCGACCACTTGCCCAGGCCTTGACCCGTCCCGATATCGACGGCGCGATAGGTTAAGGCTGTGCCAAAAAAATCAAATCCTTTCACATTGTCCAGGCTGAGATAAGGTAAAACCTGAATTTCATTATCATCCGAACCGTAATATTCAGATGCCGCCAATGCGGTAATGCCAAAATGTCCCGTGCCCGCATTCTCATCGCCCATGCGCTCGGGTATCTGAGCCTCAGATATTGTGGTGGTGAACGCGATCGCCGCTAAAAAGGTCGTGGTGGTTTTGTTTATATAAGACATGACGCAGCCAATAGAAAATGCCGCGATAACGAGCCAGTAACTTAGTCGAGAAAATTCGTGATCAGTCTTGTGAAGGTTACAAAATAAACTTGGACAGGTCCTGATCGGCGGCGAGTTTGCCGACATGTTCGGCGACATAGGCTTGGTCCACGGTTACGCTTTCGCCGCCTTTATCTGTGGCCTTGAAGCTAATATCATCCAGCAGGCGTTCCATAACCGTATGAAGACGGCGCGCACCAATGTTTTCGACCGAAGCATTCACATCCGCCGCAATCTTCGCAATCTCGGCTATGCCATCGTCGGTGAAATCCAACGTCACATCCTCAGTTGCCATCAGAGCTTTATATTGCTTGATCAGGCTGGCTTCGGGCTCGGTCAGGATCCGAACGAAGTCTTCCTCGGTGAGGGCGCGGAGTTCGACCCGGATCGGGAGACGGCCTTGGAGTTCCGGTAACATGTCAGATGGTTTGGCGACATGGAAAGCGCCGGAGGCAATAAACAGGATATGGTCAGTTTTAACCGGTCCGTATTTGGTCGAAACCGTTGTGCCTTCGATTAAGGGAAGCAAATCCCGCTGAACGCCTTCGCGCGAAACGCCTGCGCCGCGCGCATCGGCGCGGGCCGCGATTTTGTCAACCTCATCAAGAAAGACAATCCCGTCATTTTCTGCGCGGTCAATCGCTTCACGCGTTATGGATTCGTCATCGATCAGTTTATCGGCTTCTTCAGATAGAAGCGGGCCATGAGCCTCACCAATTTTCATCTTTACTTTTTTTGTCCGGCCCATGCCTTTAAACATGGAGCCCAAATCCAGCATGCCCATACTCGCGCCCGGCTGACCCGGAATATCCATGCCCTGAAAAGGCGAAGATGTATCGGCGAGTTCCAGCTCGACTTCCGTATCGTCAAGCTCGCCGGATAATAATTTCTGACGAAACTTATCACGCGTGGCTTCTCCGGCACTCACGCCCACAAGAGCGTCTAAAATGCGTTTCTCCGCGGCCAATTCAGCTTGGGCCTTTACCTGCTCGCGGCGTAAGTCTTTGAGCATGGAAATTGAGCTCTCGACCAAATCGCGAATGATTTGCTCAACATCCCGGCCGACATAGCCAACTTCTGTGAATTTCGTGGCTTCGATCTTAATGAACGGCGCTTGGGCCAGCTTGGCAAGACGCCGCGCGATCTCGGTTTTACCCACGCCTGTTGGGCCAATCATCAATATGTTTTTGGGCGTCACTTCGGCGCGTAAATTTTCCGGTACGCGCTTGCGGCGCCAACGATTACGAAGGGCGATGGCGACGGCGCGCTTAGCATCGCTCTGGGCAATAATATGACGGTCAAGTTCCGATACGATTTCGCGGGGCGAAAAATCACTCATGTAAAGAGCTCCTTGTTGACCCCATAGATAAGCACATGACCTACAAATTCAAGAAAGCTTTGTGAGGAAACTAGCCTTACGCCGTTTCAGCGAACAGTTCTCGTCCGATGAGCCAGCGGCGGATCTCTGATGTGCCTGCGCCGATTTCCATCAGCTTGGCATCGCGCAAAAGACGCCCTGGTGAGTTCTCATTCATATAACCATTTCCGCCCATCATCTGGATGGCATCAAGGGCGAGTTGCGTAGCCTTTTCGGCCGCATATAAGATACAGCCCGCCGCATCTTTGCGAGTGGTTTCGCCGCGGTCGCAGGCTTGCGCGACCGCGTAAGTATAGGCGCGCGCCGTCGATGTTGTGACATACATGTCCGCAAGCTTCCCTTGCATGAGCTGAAATTCGCCAATGGATTTTCCAAATTGTTTGCGCTCATGAATATAGGGCAAGACCACATCCAGACAGGCTTGCATAATCCCAATGGAAAGACCTGATAAAGTCACGCGTTCATAGTCAAGCCCGCTCATGAGAATAGCAGCGCCTTGTCCCAGTTCCCCGACCAGATTTTCTTCGGGCACATGACAGTCTTCGAACACAAGCTCACAGGTATCAGACCCGCGCATACCCAGCTTATCGAGTTTTTGCGCGGTGGAAAAACCGTCCATATCCGGTGTTACGATAAAGGCGGAAATGCCTTTGGATCCGCCTTGGGGGTCGGTCTTGGCATAGACAAAAAGTACATCGGCTGTCGGGGCATTTGTGATCCACATTTTATTGCCGTTTAGCAAAAACCCGCCTTGGGCCGCATCAGCCCGCAAGGACATGGACACGACATCAGACCCGGCGCCGGGTTCACTCATGGCGAGGGATCCTAGGTGTTCACCTGAGACGAGCTTTGGGAGATATTTGGCCTTTTGCTCTGCATTGCCCCAGCGGTGGAGCTGATTAATACATAGATTAGAATGGGCACCGGCAGACAGGGATACAGATGCAGAGAACCGCGCTAATTCCTCGTAGACAATCGTTTGCGCGAGATAGCCCATATCTGTGCCGCCATATTCTTCTGATACGGAAACGCCGTGCAGTCCCAGCTCGCCCATCATAGGCCAGAGATGGCGCGGAAACTCATTGGTTTTGTCGATCTCGGCAGCAATCGGCTCGATATGATCCTTGCCAAATTTATAGACCATATCGCGGAGCATTTCGATTTCTTCGCTATGGCCGAAACTCAGGGATGGGTAGGTCGTGGTGTTCATATGTTTACGCTTCTTTCTCAAGTTCTAATAATATATCGCCATCATTGACCAGCTGACCCGCCTCAATATTGACTGAAGCCACGACCCCGTCGCGCGGCGCCTCGAGGCTCATCTCCATTTTCATGGCTTCCATGACAATGAGCTTGTCACCGGCTTTGACCTCGGCGCCCGGCGCGACCTCGACGGATATGATTTTACCCGGCATAGGCGCGGTCAGGCCGTCAGCATTTGAAGTCGCCGAAGCGTCGAGTTCCAAAGCGTCCATTATATAGGCTGTGCCATTGATGAATAACGGACTGTCCTCATGATCTTGATACCAGCTGCGAAGTTGCGGCGGCGCAGATGGCGCGCCAATCGGTAGTCTGACCTCTTGATTATTTGCATGCCTGATCTGATAATCCCGTCTTGCGCCGTTAAGTCGCCAACCGCTTTGATCTTCAAAGCCTATATCTTTAAACATCGGGTCCAGCGCTTCTGCCATAGCGGGCAAATCACTTTCTAACGGGTCACTTGTCAGGGACGGTTTTTGTCCAATGAAATGGGTCGATACATTACCCTTGATAAAATCTGGGTCTTGCAAACAATTCAGCATGAAACGCGCATTGGTTTTCACCGGATAAACCCGTGCCATTTGGCAGGAATGGGCAAGCTTGGCGATGGCATGTTCACGCTTGTTGGCGTGGTGAATGATTTTTGCGATCATAGGATCATAATAAATGCTGACCTGATCACCTTGTGCCACGCCTGTGTCAATACGGGCTTCGCTATCGTCATCAAACCCGCCCAAGATACGCAAGTTTCCAATGCTGGGTAGAAAATCACTGGCCGGGTCTTCAGCGTAGAGACGCGCTTCAATGGCGTGGCCGGAAATAGAGATATCGTTTTGCTTCGGCAGTTCCTCGCCCTGGGCGACGCGGATTTGCAGCTCGACCAGATCAAGCCCGGTAATCATTTCTGTGACAGGGTGCTCCACTTGCAAACGGGTATTCATTTCCATGAACCAGAAGCCGTCTTTTTTTAGCTCACCCGAACCATCAACAATAAACTCGACAGTACCTGCGCCGACATAGTCGACGGCTTTGGCAGCGTTGATGGCGGCCTTTGTCATGGCTTTGCGCACAGCGTCGGTCATGCCGGGGGCTGGCGCTTCTTCGATGACTTTTTGGTGACGGCGCTGGAGCGAGCAATCGCGCTCATACATATGGACAACATTGCCGTGAGTATCGCCAAATACCTGCACTTCGATATGGCGCGGGCTGGTGATGTATTTTTCGATCAGGACAATATCATTGCCAAAGCTGGATTTGGCTTCGCGTTGACAGGAGGCCAGCATGTCCTCGAAATCTTCAGCCCGGTCAACTTTGCGCATACCTTTACCGCCGCCGCCGGCGACGGCTTTGATCAGAACAGGATAGCCAATTTTGGCCGCTTCTTTCGCGAGGTGTTTCGGGTTTTGATTATCGCCCTGATAACCGGGGGTTACAGGAACACCCGCCTTGGTCATCAACGCCTTGGCGGCATCTTTAAGGCCCATAGCCTCCATGCTCTCGGGCGCGGGGCCGATAAAAGTGATCTTGGCTTTTTTCAGTGCGCGGGCAAAGGCCGGGTTCTCGGACAAAAACCCATAGCCGGGATGGACGGCGTCCGCGCCGGTTTGCTTGCAGGCCTCAATGATCCTATCCATAACCAGATAGCTTTCAGCTGCTGGGGACGGGCCGATATGGACAGCTTCATCGGCCATACGGACATGGAGCGCTTTGGCATCAGCATCGGAATAAACGGCAACAGTTTTAATGCCCATTTTGCGGGCGGTTTTAATAACCCGGCAGGCGATTTCTCCGCGATTGGCAATCAGAATTTTTTTTATCTTGCTCATGATCAATCCTACATTCGGAATATGCCAAAACGCGTCTCGCGGCGCGGGGCATTGGCCGCCATAGCCAAAGACAAGCCGAGCACGCGGCGGGTATCGCGCGGGGCAATGATCCCGTCATCCCAGACCCGAGCGCTGGCGTAATAAGGATGACCTTCGACTTCATATTTTTCTCGAATAGGATCCATAAAGGCCTGTTTGTCCGCTTCGGACCATTTTTCACGGTCACGATGCACGGAAGCCAGCACAGATGCGGCCTGTTCGCCGCCCATGACCGAAATGCGGGAATTCGGCCACATAAAGATCAGATTGGGATCATAGGCCCGGCCGCACATGCCGTAATTTCCGGCGCCAAATGATCCGCCGACCAGAACCGTAAATTTCGGGACATTGGCATTGGAAACTGCGTGCACCATTTTGGCGCCGTTTTTAGCAATACCGCCGGCTTCAGCCCGCGAACCGACCATGAAGCCGGTAATGTTTTGCAGGAATATCAAAGGAATATTGCGCGCGCAGCAAAGCTCGATAAAGTGAGCGCCTTTGAGCGCGCTTTCGCTAAATAATACCCCGTTATTACCCAAAATGCCAACTTCATAACCTTCAATATGGGCAAACCCCGTCACGAGCGTATCGCCATAGAGCTTTTTGAACTCATGAAACTCCGATCCATCGACAAGGCGGGCGATCAATTCTCGGCAATCATAAGGCTGGCGTATGTCGATCGGAACGATGCCGTCAATTTCATCAGGATCATAAGCTGGTGGACGTGGTTCACGCGACGGGCCATATGCATATTCATGCGGCCCCAGGCGCGATATAGACTCGCGAGCAATTTGAAGGGCATGGGCATCATTACTGGCCAGATGATCCGTAACACCGGACGTTTTAGAGTGAAGCAGGCCGCCGCCAAGTTCCTCTGCGCTGATTTTCTCGCCTGTTGCGGCTTCGACCAAAGGCGGGCCGCCCAAAAAGATCGTCCCTTGATTGGCCACGATAATACTCTCATCGGCCATGGACGGAATATAGGCACCGCCTGCCGTGCAGGATCCCATTACAACCGCGATTTGGGGAATGCCCTTGGAGCTCATAATGCTCTGATTGTAAAAGCACTGTCCGAAATGCCCGCGGTCCGGAAATATCTCTGCCTGAAGTGGCAGGTTTCCGCCGCCGCTATCGACGAGGTAAATACAAGGCAAATGGTTCTTCTCAGCAATTTCCTGCGCGCGGCCTTGTTTCTTACAGGTCAGCGGAAAATATGTCCCGCCTTTAACCGTCGCGTCATTACACAAGATCATGACTTCGCGGCCAGATACGCGGCCAATACCCGTAATAATCCCGGCCGCCGGAACCTCTGTGTCGCCATAGCAATCATAAGCGGCCATTTGTGACAGCTCTAAAAATGGCGTTCCCGGATCAAGTAATCGCTCGACGCGTTCGCGCGGCAATAGCTTGCCCCGGTCCAAATGTTTTTTGCGTGCGCGCTCTGATCCGCCCTCTGCGATCTTGGCAACTTTGGCTTCCAAATCGGCCACGAGGTCAGCCATATGGGCCGCATTAGCCTTGAACTCGGCGCTTTCTGTGTTGATCGATGAAGTAAGTTTAGCCATAGGGTCTCCGCCGCATAAAACGGTTTTGACTCTTTGTACATAAATTTGACTCTTGAGTCAATTTTATTTTGAGACTATAGAGACAGTGATGGACACTATCGTAAACGAACCCTTTAACCGGGAAAAACAATACGCTAATAAACGCAAAGCGGTGATCAAGGCAGCGGGCGAAGCGTTTCGACGGCGCGGCTATCATAATACGTCAATGGTCGAAATCGCCAAAACTCTGGGCCTGACCAAAGCGGCGCTCTATTACTATGTGAAGTCCAAGGAAGAAATTCTCTATGAATGCCATGTGATCGTCTATGATCAGATGAGCCAAATCCTAGGCGACAATTTCGGCGAAGGTGCTGACGGGCTAGAAGAGCTCACCACCATTTTTTCAGAACTGGTCAAAATGCTAACGCGAGATGGTGTGTCTCTATTAACTGATGTCAGCTCGCTGAACGGTGAATGGCAAAAGGATGTTCTCAGCCGGCGCAGCGTTATTGAAGCGCGCATTACGTCAACGGTCCGGCGCGGAATTGAAGATGGGTCCATACAATCAAGCGATCCGAAGCTCGCGGTTTACTTCTTTATGGGCGCGCTGAACTGGCTCAATGCCTGGTATACCCCGGATGGTCGTGTTGATGGCGAAACCGTTGCTGAACACTTCACGCGCCAAATGCGATCCGGTTTAATCGGCTGACAAAATCCACTCAACGGAATTCGATCGATGGCTTGCGCCCCGGATTATTATCCCTAATGTATGAGTTTCTGTGTGGGGAACTTATTATGCATATTTTGATTACACTTCTAACAGCCATTGCGGTTCTTATATTTTGGATGGGGCGTGCGGCCCGAAGTGCGCGCGATATTGCCGATACGGCCCGCGAAGTGAGTAATCTACCGCGCAAACTACGATACCGTAAACAGACCAATCAGCACGGATTAGATCTAGTCGAGGATCCGGTTGAAGCGGCGACGGTCTTAATGCTGGGCGTGGCCCGTTATGAGAATTTCGGGCAAATCAGTGACAGCCATATTGGTGCGATAACCGATCAGCTTGTCAGCAATATGCAAATGCCCCGTGATGAAGCCGGGGATATTGTCATTCAAATGCGCAGCCTGACCCAACATCTCAAACAGGCCGATAGCGTCTTATTTCCCATGATTGATTTTCTGCGCGGCAAGATTGATCGTCATGAGGTGTCCGAGCTTTCAGCCATGTTGCAGGATATCGCTAGCTCCGAAAGTCCGGCAAATGACGATCAAATTCGGTATATCCAGCGCTTTGAAGAGCGCATGGGAATTGGGACATAAATTCCATCACGCCGGCGACGGATAATCATTGACCTGTATTGTGACGTGATCGATCTCAAAGTCATCAAGCAGACATTTCCTGATATTTTTATCGATAATTTTCGGATCCGTTGACAGCTCCGGGTTAACTTCCATCGTCATGACAGGGCGACCATCTGTGAGCGACCAGATATGCATATGTTCAATATCGTCAATGCCCTTTACCGTTGCCAATAGCCGATCGCAAATTTCATCGCGGTTCAGTTCAGCTGGCGCGCCTTGCAGAAGTATATGACCACTGTCTTTGATCAAAACCCATGCACTGCGTAAGATCAACAGGGCGACAAACACCGACAATAATGGATCCACAATTGTAAGGCCCGTCCGCATTATAATCAAAGCCGCGATGATCGCCGCTGCCGAGCCGAGCATATCCCCCAGCACATGGAGCATGGCCCCGCGTATATTCAAATTATGCTCGTCTGAACTGCGTAAAATGAAAAAAACAATCACATTGACGACTAGACCCAGTACCGCCACCCAAAACATCGTCCCGGCCAAAATTTCGCCGGGATTTTGGGCTCGCCAAAAGGCTTCGACAACGATCCACAAGGCGATTGCAAACAGACTCAGACCGTTCACAAACGCCGCTAGAACCGGGAAGCGCTCATAGCCAAAGGTCAGGTTGGAATTGGCGGGTCGTTTCGCCAGATGAAAAGCAAACCAGGCCAGCGATAAAGCTGCGAAATCCGTCAGCATATGGCCGGCATCTGCCAATAAAGCTAAAGACCCCGAAATCAGACCACCGGCAACCTCTGCAATCATAAACAGACCGGTGATTATCGCGGCAATGGCTATTTTGCCTTGCCCGGCCCCGACATGGGCATGATCATGATCGTGATGAGATCCCATAGGTATATGTGATAAAACTGTTCTGGCGACTTGCCTAGTCGAATTCTATATTATTTTAACCCGGTCGTCGCCCATTTGGACGATATCAAGGATAGGCCATGTTGATTACGGCAAGGGGCGCGAGGCCTCTTAGAATTAAACCCAATCCTAACCAAATTTTGCTAGGAACCGTTCCAAAATCACAAATGGTGTGGTCCTTGAGTACAGATTTACAAATTTCGGTGAAGTCGCCCGGCGATCTTTCAGAGACTGAAAGATCATGCTGGATGGCGCTGCGGGCCGAAAACCCGGCGCTATATAGCCCTTATTTCCATGTTGATTACGCCCTTTTGATGGGCGAGCTGCGCAAGGACGCCCGCATTATCATCGGCTCCAGAGACAATGAGCCTGTTTGCTTTTTTCCGTTCCAGGGTACGACGGGCCCAAGCGGATTTATCCGTCCCCTTGGCGCGCCGATGAGTGACTATCACGGTTTTATCGAAGCGCCGAATGCCAATATTGACCATATCGATGTTCTACGCGCCGCCGGCATTGGGGCTCTACATTACTCGGCCATGGTCGGGACTGATAAGGCCTTATTTGGATTTCATCGCAATGAGTATCCGCTCTGCCTCATTGATCTGACCGAAGGCGTCGAGACGTGGCGCAGCGGCCGTGACAGCAGCTACCGCCGAAGCCTGAAAAGTAATCGCCGCCGTATTCGCCGCACCGAAGACAATCACGGCCCAAGACGATTTGAATATGTCTCTCAAAACCTTGAGGCCTATGAACAGCTTATGATCTGGAAACAGGAACGTTTCGCCGAAACAGGTCTCTATGACGTATTGTCGGCGGACTGGACCTCCAGCCTCTTACGGCGGCTTTGGGAGAAACAGGACGGTCTGCGCTGCGACATGCATGTGCTCTATTTTGGCGAAGAGCTCGCAGCAATGGATATGGGCATGACCGACGGTACGACCTTCCACAGCTGGATGGTGGCCTATAATCCGAAGTTTCATAATTTATCGCCGGGCACACAGCTGCTTGAAGATATGATCGATAAAGCGCCCGAGCTTGGCTATCGGTTTATTGATCTGGGTGCGGGCATGGATAGTTATAAATCCGCCTATGCTATGACTGAAACTTCAGACTCATCGACCGCATATTCGGGATTCATTCCAGTGGCAGGATCCGCCGCCGCGCTGAGCAAGCTTTATGACAAGGCCGAAAAATTTGGTGAAAAATCCCTCAAAGACATCCCCGGTAAACTGCGTCGTCGCTATACTCAGATCGCCGATTGCGATGACAGTGTCTCCGGCCGCGCCAAAGCCATGTTCGCCGCCGTCAAGTCGGGTGGTTCGCGCTAATCAACAAAACTTAAAACAAAGACCGCAAGGTCTCGACCTGTCCGTCTCCCGGACGGGTTGAAAACACCCATTGCGGGCACGCGTGCAGGCTCAAAATGGGCGGCTGTTCGGGCCGGGCCTCGACAAAGGCGATGATCATCTCGCCTTGCGGCGGGAGGCCGCCGCACCAATGCGCCGCGCAGCGAGTTTCCACATCAAGGGGAAATCCGGATAATGGCTGATCCGCACGGGGACTGCGCGCCAATGAATATCCATCAAACCGCATTTTAGCGCGAACCGGTTTGGGAAAATCTCCATCAGGTCCCAACCAATCGGGCGGAATATCCGTCCGCGGTAATTCCCGTTTCGAGATCAACGTCACTTCGCCCACGAAAATATGATAAAGTTTCTCACTCGCTTTGGCGTCTTCCATTGTTCGCACCAAATCCGGAGCCATACAGCTCAGCGCAGACGCAGATGTTCCGCCAAATCCGGTCCAAAGCCCAGCGAGTAAAATGGCAGAAGATAAAATTCGCTTTGACATATTCGCTCCGTGATTATGGGTTATGAGCTAGAGGTTTGCGCGTGAATGGCGATTGAATAAGGTGTTCATATTACACTAGTATAGCGCCGGGATCTTTAATCGATTTTCATTTTATCCGGCTATTCTCTCATCATGTGCGGTTTCGTCAAATTCATTCCCTGGCTGGCCTATTTGCCAATTTTGATCATCGGCCTCATGCTGATAATCCCAAGGCGTGTCCGCAGAGACAGGGTCTGGGCGCGCTTCTGGCTTTTCTTCACACCCGTTTGGCTGTTTACATTTATCGGCATGGCCATAGGCGGCGTGATTGCCAGTGATTTTAAATCCCGCCCCAGCATAGCTGAGGTCTGCCATCAGGCCGAGCAAGACGGGTTAGGCTCTCCTATTATTGCGGGCGGCATCATCGGATTGGTTTTGGCGATTTTTTTGCTAACCGCAATTCGCAAACGGAAGGCCTAGCGCTCTATCAAGTGGAAACGGAAATCAACAGCGCCGCAATGATAATCACGGTACGGGTCCAGTGCCAGGCAGACCACCGAGCGAGCTCCGCCGGCAGGTCTTCATTGGACAGGCTGTGATCGGCAAAAGATTGATTGGCCTTTTTGAAATAGACAAAAAATATGGCGAGCGCCGTCAGGCACAGCCCCGCGACCCAGACGTGCCGTCCCCCGGCCAATATAGCGGTCAGCACAGATAGCATCACAGCCAAAACCGTTAGCGGCGCAAAATAGCGAAACAGGCTTGGCCCCATTTTGCTATGTCCGCCAAAAAATTCTTCGGCGCTCATGCGCCGCCAAAACGGTACAAGGATCATCCCCTCGGTCAAAAGGCTTCCGGCATAAAGGCCAATTACCGCCGTGGTTATTATTGTCAGAATTTCAATCATGGCTCCGCTTTCTGCTTGATTATATATACGCGTATAGTTAAATCAAAGCACAGAGTCAATTTCCGGAAAAATATGGCCTTAACAAACGATAAAATCGCCGCCGTGCAAAAACCCACTAGGGGCCGTCCCGAAATGTCCGCCGATCAGCGCGCCCAGATGAAAGCGCAAATTTCGAATATTGCCGAAACCCTGTTCACCCGGGATGGCTACGCCAAAGTGTCCATGCGCCGCATCGCCAAGGAGATCGGCTGCACGCCCATGGCGCTCTATGGTTATTACGATAGCAAGCTGGACATCCTGCAATCTTTATGGGGCGGGGTGTTTGAACAGCTCTTCACCGAGCTTGCGGCTATGGCCGTAACAGATGACGCCGCCGCCGATCTCCGCGCGCTTTTATCGGCCTATGTCCGGTTCTGGCTGGACCGGCCGGATTATTACCGCCTGGTCTTTATGGCCGAAGGTGTCACCCAGCCCGATGTCAGTCTGTTTCTGGATAGGCCGGATATCATCGCCAAATATAGCCTGTTTCAAAAGACTATCTCGCGGCTCTGCCCGAGCGCAGAAGCCGGGGAGGTAAAACTCAAACTCGACTTCCTCCTCTCGGTCCTGCACGGCATCGCCCATAATCACGTTACCATAAGCGGCTATGACTGGTCCGCGCCGGAGGATCAGGTGGAATTGCTGGTGAAGGCGATGGGGTAAAGATCCGCTTAGCAATCTAAACGCATATGGACGTCGTATAGGGAAACAGGAGACAATGTTATGGACCTTGCTAATCAGCGCATTTTAATTACGGGTGGGACGCGCGGCATCGGTCTGGCTATTGCTAAAGCCATGGCCGCAGAGGGCGCGCAAATCGCTATCACCGGGCGGCGCGAAGCGGACCTGACCAAATCTGCCGACGAGATCGGTGGCGATGTCGTAGAAAGGCTCGGCGGTGTGGATATCCTGATCAATAATGCAGGGATACAGTTCAACTATTCTTTCTTTGATCGCAGCTATGCCTATATTGCCAGCGATATTGACACGGAAATGACGGTCAATTTTGACGCGCCGGTCACGCTGGCAACCGCGCTTCTGCCCCATATGGCAGAACGCGAGAAGCCGGCGAATGTCAATGTCTCATCTGGGCTTGGTGTTGGGCCCAAAGCGGACGCGCCCATTTACTGTGCCAGCAAAGCCGGGCTACGCAATTTCACACGGGCTTTGCGCTATCAGGCCGAAACTCAAGCCCCCCATATGAAAGTTGTCGATGTCATTCTGCCTTTGGTCAATACGGATATGACCATGGGCCGCGGCTCCGGCAAAATTGAGCCCTCGGATGTGGCACAGCAAATTATCTCTGGGCTAACCAAAGGCCAGGATGAGATTTGGGTTGGCAAAGCCCGGCTGCTCAAAACCTTGATGCGCGTCGCCCCGAACCGGGCCTATAAAATCCTGCGGAGGTGAGTCCCAAACCTCACCCAACACCCCGCTCATCCCAAACTTGGTTTGGGATCCAGTTAGAGTGGCGTGATGAAGAATGATGTGCGGGCCAACCAATCCAGTTGTTGGAACAAACCAAGCCTGTAACCCAATCAGCTGAACTGGATTCCCATATTCATGGGAACGAACGGAGTAAAAAGGAATCCCGTTTTATCGATTCGGCGATTTCCGCCCCTATGAATTGGTGGTGATTGGACTGATCGGCGTGACCTGACCCTGAGCTTGTCGAAGGGTGGTGGCGGAGGAATAATGTATTTTACTTCAACCGAAAGCGACACAACAATAAAAATTCTGGATATAAGCTATCTGTAGTAAACTACTTCCAGCGTGTTCTTATATTCGCTAATACATCCAAAAGGTCGTTCGTGCCGTAATTATCCAGACGAAGTTGTGCAAGCCGATTTTGAATGTTTCCACATTTATCAAAAATCCTTGGAAAATTCTTGTTAAAGTGACCGCTCGGGTCCACACCATGACGTATTCGAACTTGATGATAAAACTCAGTTTGATCCTGCCAACTTATATCAAAGCCACCTTTTCCGTTTTTTTCAGTTCTGGTAACCTGGTCTGAAAATAATCTACCTTCTCGGAACTTAATCACATCGTTATTCAGAAAAACTTGAACCAAGACACGATTTATTATTGAGGAACCTAACTTATACTTTCCTAACCTAGTAGAATTGAACGTGCAGACATAAGCAGGGTGAATTTCCTTTATTAAGTCATCATTTAGTTCAATGTTTTTCAGTATATCTGAGTAATCAGGGGAGAAAATATACCCCTCCGATTCCAGCGTAATATCTTCACTGATTGCTTTAGTTTCGATGTCAATTAGCCCTTGTTTGATTTCCGGCAAATGTAATTCGGGAATTAAATCTATGATTTTTGAATGATTAAAATCGCGCAGTGAGGCTCTTAACGTGTCTACCAATGCTCCATCGCCGCAACCTGAAACTAATACTGAACCCTTGTTTCCAGAATCAAATTTATTTGGGATGTGAATTTCATCGTTATCCCAATACCCAATAGTATCAACTCCGAGACTATTAGACCTTTCCCCGCCAAAGCCGATAGCAATAATAACTACATCAAAATCTAAATGAGGTTCTTTTTGAAATCCGGACAAGGCAAATTTAGGGGAGCGCGCAGAACCAGCGTGTCGCCGAATGTCACTGACCTTGAAATCAAATATTGGTTCGGGTGCAATAAAACTGTTCCGAATGTCATTGAAACCTTCCTCAATTTGCCGAATCACATCTTTCGCAAACCCGCTGGTCCATTGCAAAATAGGGATATCGGCTTGAGGGTTTGTAGAGTTTTCTTTAGGCCAATCGTATAAATTCGGATGAATAAAACGATTTTCATTTCTTCTTTGAAAAGGCATCAGTTCGTCTGACCGTTCGAATAAATGGGCGTCGGCGCCTCCGATCACAAGCGTGGAGTAAGCCGTAACGCCAGCAACACCGGCACCGATTACCGCGATTCTAGGAGGTTTTTCACCGCGCCAGAATTTTAGAATCGCCGTGCTGAGCCAAATTGCTCTTTCTTGCTGCCTGAGGAATGTTTTTCGAATTTCAAAACAGCCCAGTACGTAGACATTTCGCATATCGTCAACCTGCGAAGCAAGCAATGTACTTCGCAATTCACTATCTAAATCTCTACCGTGGCTCTCGGCTGATTTATCTGAATTGGATTTGTGATTTCCCAATACTGCTAGGTGAATTTCACCCAGGGTTTCGAATATCTCGTGTGCCTTTTTCTTCCTAGCGGCTCTTAAACTTTTCTTTCCACTATTTAGGCCGCAATACTCGCCAATACCTTGGGTCAATTTCAACTCTAGTTCTTTACTTCTATCGCTAGGATCCTCAATAGATAAAACTAAAGATATGTTTTCAGTGGCATCCCAGATTTTTGAAATATTTTCTTGGGACAGTACTTCTTCTAACCCCGACAAAATCAGAGCATTCAACCGCGCAACTTGCTCCAAGAATACACTTTTATTACTCATTAAACATCAGCTTAATTAAAGTTATGGAACAATATAGAACGATCTACCCGCCGATCTGCGGAGCCAGGTGCAACCCCATACGGATAGACAGGTCGGAAATTCTTTGGCGAAACTTCTGGAGGGATGGCGCGATAATATGATGAAAATACTGGATGAAAGCAAAGTACATCATCGGGGGTAAAAATTAATCTGTTGGGCTCACTGTATTCAAACACGCCTGTGTGAAACCTATCAGTTGTTCTTATTAATCGACCAACCGCTCCCAATTCCGACAACATACGTACAGTAGAATGAAATCCCTGTCCTTTCATTAATCCTTTTGAGGGACTTCTATTGAAAAGTATTTGGAGTTCTTTGTACTTAATTATATTTGACTTAATCTCCGGAACAAGCGCCTCCAAAACTTTGTTAGCTTGGGGCCACATTTGAGTATAGCTATCCAGTATTTGCTTCACTATCTCTATCTCGGAATTCTTTATTTCTTCAACAACATCTTCCGCAGCAATCCTTGGCAACCCTTTACCGGTAGAACCCGATATTGCCCGTCTGATTATGGCGTTCAGAATAAAAATTATATGCCTTGGCAACAATTGTGTATGACGGAGAATGTACGTAAGCGTTCGCTCGGCTTTTCCGTTGCGAGCGTTTCTTACTATATCTGGAAGCATTGATTCCCAAAATTCGATGGCGCCAGATCTAGATGTCGTGTCAAATCTATCGACTATTTTATCATACTCACGAGGGTACCAAAGCTGGATGAACTTTAAATATCTTTTTGCGGTTATTCTTAGTAATTCATCTGGCGTCCATTGAAGAACCATTACACTCCTAAAGTCTTTGATTGTATTAGATGAAATATCCGTAAGATGAAAATAAGATTCCGAAGGAATACAGCACCGAATTTTTACCGGGCTTCCCGGTTTGGAAAATCCTCCAATTGACTTTAACATCGCAGATATAGCTAAGTGATTTGTTGCTTCGATCAGATCAATACATTCTACTGAGTCGAATAAAATATAAGCTTCAAATTCATTGCGAATAAGCCAATTTGTTGCGGCATAGATGGCATCATCCAGATTTATTCCACCTAAAGAAATGTCAGGCAAGGCGTTAAAAAAACCAATTCCGAAATTCTTAAAGTTTTCTTTTTGGTAGGCCTCTCGCAATACCTTAATGGACCTAAACATCACTCTTCTGGGGTCTTTGGCGACATTATCATCTATATGATATTGTTTCATATATTTCGACAGAACTTTAATTTCAGAACTGGAGTCAGACTTGTTTTCTTGGACGATTTTAGCAAATATTGATATCCAAAAAAGTCCATCCCAGAACTCGGCCACTGACTCCACCATTGGTCCAGGATAAGTCTCTAAAATTGCATGAACAATCTGTTGAATTACTAGTGTCAAAGTATTGGCAGAGTCGTTATCACTAAAGTAGGTAATTACGCTAGATGTACCCTGATTCAATCCCTTGTCTATTGCTTGACTAATAAGTGCATCTGTTTTGCCAGCCCCTTTTCGACCCACTATCATAGTTGGTCGTCGTTTAATTTGTTGGTACGAAAAATTATGCGTATCGAAATACGCGTGAAAAATTTCCTTATGTTCCGGAGAATAAAATTCATTCGAGCTAATAGGCCCCAAGGGCGTCTCAATATTGAAAAGCTCTTTTAAAATCCTATCGGTTGACAAAAACACCCCCTGCAAGCCAAGGTTTATTTAGCAGGAAGTAACTGACATGCAATAGAAAATATAGTTATATGGAAGGGGTGGATTCAGTGTCTTTTTAGTAGCCGCTGTTTCTAAATAGTTCAAAAGTGCGCCTGTTTTTGCGAGACTAGCCAGAACCCAAAAAACTAAGTATAGGCGCCAACCATCCCCGCCTTCGCGGGGAAGAGCGGATAGCGGACTCAATAATTCAAAATCGGCGCGAGCCACCTCTCAACATCCGCCAAATCCATCCCCTTCCGCCGGGCATAATCCTCGACCTGATCCTTTGCGATTTTGCCGACGCCGAAGTAGACACTGTCCGGGTGGGCGAAATATAGGCCTGACACGGATGAGGCCGGGTGCATGGCGAAGCTTTGGGTGAGTTCGATGCCGGTCTCTTGGGTCACATCAAGGAGCTTAAAGAGCGTGGCTTTTTCTGTGTGGTCGGGCTGGGCTGGATATCCGGGGGCGGGTCTTATGCCGTCATATTTTTCGCCGATCAGGTCTTCGCCGGTGAAGCTCTCATTGGGGGCATAGCCCCAGAGCTCGCGGCGGACTTTCTGGTGCATGGCTTCGGCGAAGCTTTCTGCCAGTCTATCCGTGAGGGCCTGAAACAAAATGGCGTTATAGTCGTCACCGGCGTCTTTGAATTTTTGGGCGCGGCCATCTTCACCGTGCCCAGCGGTGACCGCAAAGCCGCCCATATAGTCGCCGTTCGGTGAGACAAAATCAGAGATATTATAATTTGGCTTTGCCCCCCCAGATTTTGTAGAGCCTTTCTTGCTGATTTGCTGACGCAGGCCGTGGAAAGTGGCCTGTTTTTCTGTGCAGCTTTCATCCGTAAAGACATCGATATCATCGCCGTTTTGCGCGCAAGGCCAGAAGCCCACAACCGCTTTGGCGGTCACCCATTTCTCGGCAATGATCTGATCGAGCATGGCGTTGGCGTCGCGGAAGAGATCGCGGGCGGCCTCGCCGTAATGTTCGTTCTCGAGGATGGCCGGATAGCGGCCCTTGAGCTCCCAAGTGGCGAAGAACGGCGTCCAGTCGATATAGTCGCGTAAGCTCGCCAGATCGTAATCGTCAAAGGTTTGGGTGCCGAGGAAGCTTGGCTTATGGGGCGCGTAGCTGTCCCAGTCCGTGGTCCATTTATTGTCCTGCGCTTCTTTGAGGGTGAGGCGGGATTTTTGGCTCTGGCTGCGGGCATGGGCCTCGCGGGCCTTGACGTAATCGGCGCTTACTTGCGTCTTATAGTCCGCCGCATCATCGCCCATGAGTTTGGACACGACACCGACAGCGCGTGAGGCGTCCAGCACATAATGGGTCGAGCCTGCGCTGTAAGAAGGCTCAATCTTGACCGCCGTATGGGTTTTGGAGGTGGTCGCCCCGCCAATGAGGAGCGGCATATCCATGCCAAGGCGCTGCATTTCAGAGCCCACATAGACCATCTCATCCAGGCTCGGCGTGATCAGGCCCGACAGGC
>JAHDDC010000149.1 GCA_020629545.1 Hellea sp. | reverse complement strand
ATATGGCGGGCGCACGGGCGTTGAGCTCGCTGAGCTTGTCGACCAGTGCCAGCATATCCTTGCGGTTCTCGGCGTAAGCTTCGCTATTTGTGTTTATACGGGATTTGAAAACGGGCATTATTTGACCTCCGTTCCAACCAAACCGCTCATTCCTGCGGAGGCAGGAACCCAGTTATAGTAGGGTGTTGAAGGACATACGAGTTTCAACAAACTGAAATTCGTTATTGCTAGATGAAAAGCACTCAAATCCGTGGCTTTTCTCCTGGACTGGATTCCTGCCTCCGCAGGAATGAGCGGAAGTTTTGATGAATTTAACATCCCAATGCCTCCGCAATCTGATTCGAAACCTTCACTCTTTTCGCCAACAAAATCTGAGCATAACCTTTGGCCTGTGCGTCATTTCGTAAAGAGGCCGCGCCACCTCCGCCCAAGACATTGTCCATCAATATATTCAATGAGTGAGAGCCGGGCAGGTAAAACGTCTCAATACCCGTTGGTTCGAAATGAGTATAGCTGTCGCGGATGAATTCATCCGTCACAGCCGCCCAGATATAAGGCAAATATTCTGGCTTGCGGGCAATGATGCCGACATTGGCTTTATCGCCTTTATCACCAGACCGACCCCAAGCGAGTTTGATGAGGGGGACATCGACTTCGGCGTCAGACACGGCATCGGGTTTAAAACTGCATTTCGCAAACGCTTCGCCTTCAAACTTTTGATCTCGATGAGAAAATGTCTGTTCGCCCAAATCAATGGAAATGGTGACATCTTCCTTGGGTGTCAGATAGGAAAACAGCCGTACAACCGGAGAAGGACGCGCCCGACCCGCTCCGGTAAATCCGGATAAGCCCGGCGGTGTGGCCAGCCCGAGCCCCGCCAATTCTTTCAGAAAAATCCCAATGGCTTTAGCCTCTGGATGTTTGGCGGCGACTTTCAATACGACTTCATCGCTGGCGCGGTACTGTCCCATCTGACTGCCTGCCCCGAGGATTTCCACGGAGGTTTCTGTGAACTCGCCCAGGTTAAACATGCGCAGTGTACGCTGCGCCCGGTCAAATCCGGCGTCGGCTAGCTTGGCCGCTTTGGCCGTCGCGTTTTCGCCGTAGAGCGTCAGGTAAGTTCCGGCCCGGTAGCCATCCATATAAGTCAGGCAGGTTTTGTAAGTCGACGGCGGTGGATATCCGCGAGCCGGACTGACAGATATCCGGTTCTCCCCGATATAGTCGATTGTCACATCTGAGAAATCACAGGTCACATCGGGCAGGAGATAGGCTTGCGGATCGCCGATTTCGTAAAGCATCTGCTCAGCCACCGTGCCCACATTGACAATGCCGCCTGTGCCCTCCGGTTTTGTTACGATGAAGCTACCATCTTCGGAGATCTCAGCGATGGGGTAGCCGATATTGCCGATGTCGTCGCTATCCTGCCAGTCGGTGAAATTTCCACCTGTGGCCTGTGGCCCGCATTCCAGAATATGCCCGGCGAGGGACCCGCTGGCGAGCAGATCGAAATCCCGGGGTTTCCAGCCAAATTCATGGATACATGCGCCGAGTGTCACCGCGCTATCTACGCATCGGCCGGTGATGACAATATCTGCGCCGGCGTTGAGGGCTTTAGCGATGGGGAAGGCCCCCAGATAGGCGTTGATGCTCATGATTTTGTCGACGGGCGGGAAGGGCGCGCCGGAGAACATGTCAGAGGCTTCAATGCTGTCTTTCTGGTCAATTAAGTCATCGCCGGTAATCACGGCGACTTTCAGGTCTAGGCCTTTCTCCGCGACGAGTTCTCGAACAAGCTTCCCGCAACTTTCCGGATTTACCCCGCCCGCATTGGCAATGACCTTCACGCCCTTGGCTGCGATTTGGGGCAGGAAGGGCTTCATGACGAAATCAACGAAATCCGTAGCGAAGCCTTTGTCAGGGTCCTTGGCCTTTTGGCGGGCCATGATCGACATGGTGATCTCAGCCAGATAGTCATAGACCAGATAATCCAGATTGGGATGTGCCAGAAGTTGAGGTGTCGCCATGGCGCTTTCGCCCCAATAGCCGCTCGCCCCGCCGATATAGACCGTTTTACTCATTGACGCCTCATCAATTATGAGTATTCTTCATAAAAACTGAATATCATTCATTTTTAATCAGAGTCAATGGCGAAACAGAACGCAAAAACAAGACAGGAAAAGGTCGCCGACCGGGAAATTGCTATTCTCGATGCCGCCAGTGCCGTCTTTAATGAAAAGGGGTATGCCAAGGCCTCAATGGCGGAAATTGCCCGCAAGGCCGGTGTAGCTGACGGCACGCTCTATCTCTATGTTAAAAACAAAGAAGACCTGGTCCGCGGCGTGCTGGCCCGTTTTTACGCCCAACTGACCGAGACGGCCCAGCGCGGTGTCGACAAGCGCGACGGCACTAAAGCCAAGCTCAAATTCCTGGCTCGTCATCATATGCGAGAGGTTATCGCCAATTGGCGTGTGCTGGAAATCGCGCCTCTTATCGACCGCTCTTCCGACGCCTATCGCCAAAGCGAGCTTTACGCCCTTAACCGGGCCTATGTGTCCGTGTTTGACCGGGTCGCCAAAGCGGCCATGGCTGAAGGCCTCGTTAGGTCCGACACTCAGCTTTGGGTGTTGCGGGATATGTTTTTCGGTGCCATGGAATATTCCGCCCGTACCATGATGTTCGTCCGCCGCGATGACGACATCAACGCCTTTGTAGATCATCTATTGGGGTTGTTATTAAGTGCCCCTGCCGTCTCGCCTACCGGAGATGTACTCTTCCGGCTTGAGCGAATCGCTGAGCGGCTGGAGGGGAAGAGCTAAAAATTCAAGGCTAATACCCGGGTCGAGATTTGATAGCGGTGATGACGTCCATGTGTGGGGCTCCAAGTTTGCTTTAATATTCTAACGTGTAAACGGCGAATATTCGAAAGGGACCTGGTTCGCCATTTTCGAAAAAACCTGACTCGATAATATGTTTGGCTGTTGAGAATCTTTCGAAAAGACAATTTTTGTTCACTTCAATTTTATCTGCAAACGAATTACACGACAGTGGGGAGCATTCTGGGCTTGTTCCTATCTGAAAGGTTACAATATCGTACCCTTCTAGTTTTGGATTTTCGGGCTTGATTATATTCGTCGTAAAACTGTTTTCAGGTTCAAAGTCATTCCAAGAGTTGTTTTCTTGATCATATTCTTTTTCAAAAACTTCGTAGTAAAACAAGGATAACTCTGACCGGTCAATGTTATCCTTTGCAATGATTTCATCCATATCGGCAACATTGTTGAAAAGCCAAAATCCATTGTGTTTCCAATGATTGATATAATCTGCAAAATCATCCGAGCAGCAGGCGCTAACAGACAAAATTTTTTTGACTTTT
>JAHDDC010000006.1:80248-88403 GCA_020629545.1 Hellea sp. | reverse complement strand
CATTGGTAATGATGAGGTCGGGAGTTCAATTCTCCCTCGCGGCACCATTTTTTCATAATACTCCATAATTTGTTTTGGGTCCTGTTGCCAAAGAAGGTCATAAACGTCATGATCATATTATGCCTGGCTTCATACATCGATTTGTAATTTCGCTCCTTAACATTTTTCCATTGCCGGACCCGATGGCATTGGGTCTCAAGGAAAACATTGTTATCCGGCAAGACCCGACGCCCAGACAAATTAAAAACAATAATATGACCACCGAGTCATTCTTAAACCGGCCTGTCTTTGTATTTGGGGAGCCTGTAAACGGAAATCCGATACTCTATTTTTGTCATGGCGGCGGTTTTGTAACGGGAATGTTCAAACAATATTATGACGCTGTTGGACGTATCCATAGAAATCTGGGCCATCCGGTAATTTGCCCAGACTACCCGATGCCACCGGAGACGTCCGCTCAAGGGCTTTTGGATTTTAATCTGGCCTGCTTCCGAAACGTTCGGAGTCGTTATCCTGACTCGCCGATCTTGATTTCAGGAGATAGCGCCGGCGGACATATGACCCTTACATTGACGCAAGCTTTGGAGCAGGATGAACGTGATACCGTGACGGCAATCTTCCCTCTATTTCCTGTATCCGATATGCGCAAACCTCAAGATGATGAGCCGTTTCACCGCGAGGAAGTCTTACTGCACAAAAAGAACATGGAAGGTATCCGGGCGCGTTTCGTCGGGGAATTCAAACGCGACGATCCAATCATCAGTCCGATCTGTGGCGATTTAACGAATTTGCCACCGGTTCATATCTATTCAGCAGATAAAGACCCGCTCTATGGCGACGCATTAGAACTGGAAGCTGCCTTTAAAGCCAATGGACAAGATCACAGCCATTATGTTTTTGAAGGCTATGGTCATGATTTCATATTGTTTTTTCCGACACCTGATGGTCGACGTGGTCTCAATCGTCTAACGGATCATATGAGAGCGACGCTGGAAACCATCCCCGCCGAATAGCTTAGTTTCTGATCGAACTTCCGTTATCCAGCAATCCGATGATACGAGCCTGCGTCGCTTCGGATTTTGCCAGATTTAGAAATGCTTGTCGCTCAGCGTCGAGAATATCTTGTTCACTCCACATTGTTCCGGGTTTAATATCTCCGCCTGTGAGGATCTTAGCAAATTCAGCAGACACAACAGCGTCATGAGGGTATAGCTTACCCTTTTCGACCATGTCATTGGCCCAATTGACCATTTTCTCATATAAAGGCTTACCGGCCATTGGAAGGGACGGTCTATCAAACTCTGCTTGTTCAGACCCATCTTTAACGGCTGCCATAGCCTCGGAGAACAATCTGTCCCGATTATTGACGTATCTATCATTGGGTCGCAGCATGGCCATTTCTCGAGCCAATACTGGGGAACTAGCGGTCTTACCATAGCCGAGTGCCATATAGGCTTCCCAGGCAGCTGCATCCATGTCGCCATCTTTGGCGTCAAACCATCTATATAAAGTCTCTTTACATCCACCGCCGCCAGGTATCAGGCCTACTCCGGACTCAACCAATCCCATGTTTGAATTCGCATGGCATATTATTTGTTTACCGTGGAGAACAACCTCAAAGCCGCCGCCTAGGGACAACCCAACGGGCGCCACGACAACCGGAAACGGGGCACGCGCCATCTTTAACCCCGTTTGTTGAAAATGATTGAGAAATCCATCTAGCCCGGTCCAATCCTCAGTTTCAAAAAACGAACGCACCTCACGTAAATCAGCGCCGCAGGAAAAATGCTGAGCATCGTTATGAACGATGAGACCGGTCAGTCCCTTATCGGTTACGTAATTCAATGCTTGATCTAATATTTGCATTGAATGCGATCCCAATGCGTTGGCTTTGGAATGAAACTCCACGAGCATAACACCGTCAACGTCATAAGCGCTAGCTGCCACATTACTAAGAACGGGAGACAGTGTCTTTTTTCGATCATTAAACCTGAGGGTGCCTTCGGGCCTCACGATCGGTTCCGTACCACCTTTGTAGACGAGAGACGAAAGCGTCCCATCCACATCATAAAACCGTTTTCCTGCAGCCTGTCGTAAATAATCAGGAATGTGGCGCTGTTCTTTTTCTAATCGATTGATAAGGTAATCCGAACCAATATCGTCGATAAGCTCAAATGGACCTTTGATCCAATTATACCCCATTTTCATCGCATCATCGATGGCTACGGGCGTCTCGCCAACTTCTGGCACTAACCCCGCCGCGTAAACCAAGACACGCGACATGACCTGCCAAGCATAATCACCATAGAGGCTCTGATCTTCCAAAATATGGATAATTCCATCTTTCTCGGCTTTTGCCGCAGGCGAATGATTGAAAGCGCTGACAGGGTGATATTCGCCCGTTTTCAAATCGATGACTTCTTTCACGCCATCTTGATTTCGGTAGAATCCCTGCCCGGTTTTCCGGCCTCGTTGACCGTTGGCTATCATGTCCGTCATGAGCGGGAGCTTTGTCCCAAATGTATGAAAATCATCTCCTTCGGGTAAAATACTGACAAGGCTTGCCGCAACATCCGACATTAGATCAATACCGATTAGGTCATAGAGACCAAAAACACCTGTTTTTGGAATTCCCATTGGCCGGCCAAAAATTCCGTCCGCTTGAGTTGGTGATAGTCCCATATCATTTGCGATATGAAGCGCCGTTTGGATTGCATAACACCCAACCCGATTACCCAGAAACCCGGGCGTATCTTTACAAGGGACGACCCCTTTACCTAAATCGCGATCACAGAAATCCTGTAACTCTTCTATTATAGCCGGGTCAGTATCTTCGCCTGAAACAAGTTCAAGCAGAGGCATAAACCGGACCGGGTTAAAAAAATGAGTGATTGCGAAACGCTTGCGAAAAGCAAGCGGCATATCCTCAACCAATAACTTGATCGGAATTGTCGATGTATTTGAGCTAATGATGGCGTTATCATGGCATACATTATCGAGTTTCTTGTATAGGTCTTTTTTGAGATCCAAACGCTCAAGAATGGCTTCGGCAATCCAGTCACATTCCGCAAGTTTTGCAAAATCGTCACGCACATTTCCAACAGTAATAAGCTCTCCGATTGCCGGACTTAAGACGCCTGGATTTCCCGGATGAGTAACACGGTCTTTGCCGCGTTGTGCCAAAGCATTCACGTCACCTTCTTCGCTGGGAAGATCAAGCAACAAAACCTCAATTCCAGCGTTGGCGACTTGTCCGGCAATCCCGGCACCCATAGTCCCTGCGCCGATGACGGCAGCCTTCTTAATCGTCATGGAAACCTCCTACGCAGCCGCGTTATGATTTTTTACAGAAGAAATAAAACTACGAAGGGCATCAAGCGTTGGCTTTGGCGCCTCTATCGGCAGCATATGACCGTAGCCTTGAATGATAATAGGCTTTACACCCAGACTTTCGGCCAGTTTCAACCCAGATTTTATCGGTGTCATTTTATCCTTGTCTGCCAAGATACAACACGACGGAATATTTCCAATGGCTTTGACGGCCTCAGCTCCGCCTACATAGTCCGCGCAAGCCTGCAGATCGATCGCGAGAGGATTTCGGCTCATAATTGCACGCCCGATTGCAATTGGCTGCATGCCCGGAACAGCACTACGGCCATTATGGGCAGCCGGGCCAAAACCCCAATTGACCATCATATGAGCAGCCTTTGCTGAACTTTCTTTGGCCGTATCTATCAAGGCTTGATTAACGGGTATCGCCGCAGCCGTGCCCATAGCTGTCAATGACAAAACACGATCAGCATGGCTTTTAGAGAATTCGAGAGCGGTCAAAAAGCCTTGTGAATGCCCGACCAGATGAGCGGAATTAACGCTCGCTGCATCAAGATAATCAGCTAGCCATGTAGCGCTCTCTTCTATTGATTTACAGGCATCCCCGCCTGACAGGCTATGTCCTGGCAGGTCCGGCGCAAGTACAGAATAGCCATGATAGGCAAACCAGCGAGTCTGAAGAGCAAATCCGCGATGATCTAGTCCGCTCCCGTGAAGAAAAACAACCGTCGGCAAATTTGGATCGAAAGTTTTCCCGCCGGTTGCAGAAAAAACTTCGTTCCCGTTAACGTCTAATCTCATGATGCAACTCTCTTTGCAGCCTTCAAGCCTTTGGAAAAGTCGCTTTTAATATCCTTGATATCTTCAAGCCCAACTGAAACCCGGATTAGGTCTTCGGAAATTCCCGATGCTTCAAGTGCTTCTTTGGTTAGGCGAGAATGGGTTGTGCTGCCAGGGTGAAGAACCAGGGTTCGGCTATCGCCAACATTCGCTAAATGGCTTGCAAGTTGAACTGAATTTATAAATGCAGCACCTCCAGCCCGGCCCCCGTTCACGCCAAAACATAGCATCGCACCGGCGCCATTTGGGAATAAGGACTTCGCGACAGATGCGCTAGCATTGCTATCAAGAGCCGGATGATTGACCCATGTCACAGCATCTTGTTCAAGTAGCCAGTCACGCAGGGCGATTGTATTGGCGACATGTTTCTCCATGCGTAAATTGAGGGTTTCCACGCCTTGCAAAATCAAAAATGCATTTTGCGGCGACAATGCCGCTCCGAGATCTCGCATGGCCTCCGACCGCACTTTCATAACAAAACAGCTCGGCCCGAATTCTTCCCAAAACCGCATTCCATGATATGGCGCAAAAGGCTCGGTCATTTCCGGAAATCTGCCATTACCCCAGTCAAAGTTTCCGCCATCGACAATAACTCCGCCAATGGCTGTCCCGTGACCACCTATCCACTTTGTGATGGAATGCACAACAATATTGGCTCCATGGTCAATCGGTCTGCAGAGGGCCGGAGTTGCAAAAGTCGCATCGACAACAACAGGCACTCCCAATTCATTGGCGATTTTGGCAATTTCCGGAAGGTTTGAAACCTCCATTCCTGGATTTGATATACTTTCGCAAAACACCAATTTTGTGTTTGGTTTGATCGCCTTTCGTAGCGCCTCAGGATCATTGATTGACACAAAATCTGTGTTGATATCAAAACGTGGCAATGTGTGTCTGAGCAAGGTGGCCGTCGAGCCATAAATCTGCTCGGAGGAAACGATGTGATCACCGGCTGAACACAAAGTGGTAAATGCTGCATAAAGCGCTGACATGCCCGAAGCGGTGCAGATGGCCCCACTACCACCTTCCAGGGCGGCCAAGCGCTGCTCTAGAACAGCAACGGTCGGGTTTGATATTCGGGAATATATATGTCCACCGCGCTCTACATTGAACAAAGATTGCGCGTCCGAAACATCCTCAAAAGCAAAAGATGTTGTTTGATAAACTGGTACTGCGCGCGAGCCGTGATCTGATTCTGGCGAATACCCCGTGTGCAAGGCAATCGTTGACGGTTTATAAAAGGATGCGTTACTCATTTTGACCTACGATTTGTTTCGTCGCCATGCATAAATGCCCGACACTTTCATGTCGAGCATTGAAAACTTATTTCCAAACTTAACTAGCTAATATTGCTGTCGGGGAAACTCGCTTTCTTATCTTCCATATACTTTAGAAGCCTAGCATCGATATCGGGGTCGAGCTCGGGCAATTTAAACTCAGCAAGCATTGTCTTATACTTCTTTTCGGCGCGGTCCTCTGTCGTCAAAGATCCGTCCTCTACCCATTGCTCATAACTGTTATTGTCTGCGACTTCTGAGGTATAGAATGCGGTTTTGAAGTTCCTCTGAGTGTGCTCACATCCAAGGAAGTGTTGACCTGGTCCGACTTCTGCTAACGCATCCATAGCCTGTCCATTTTCGGTCATATCGACGCCTTTGGCATAAACTGCCATCATACCGGCTTGATCCGCATCCATGATAAATTTCTCATAACCCATGGACAATCCACCCTCTTGCCAACCCGCCGTATGAAGCATGAAATTCACACCCGCTAATAATCCGTTCTGCAATGTATTGGCAGCCTCATAGGCGGCCTGCGCATCAGGAAGTTTAGACGCGTTAAACCCTCCTGCCGAACGGAATGGCACACCTAAACGACGGGCCAAAGCTGCGCCCATATTAATGATTAAAGACGCTTCCGGTGTTCCAAATGTTGGTGCACCCGACTGCATGGACATAGATGAAACGAAGTTACCGTAAATCACCGGTGAGCCAGGCCGCACAAGTTGTGCTAGCGCCATACCGACCATTCCTTCTGCCAGACTTTGCGCAGCAACAGCTGCTGATGTTACAGGTGACATCGCCCCTGCTACAACAAATGGACTTGGCATCACGCATTGATTGTGCCGCGAATAATTTTTGAGGGCCCCTAGCATGACGCTGTCAAATGTCATCGGTGAGTTCGCATTGATCAAATTCACCATAACACAATTCTCCTCGACGAAATCATCTCCAAAGACAATTTTAGCCATATCGACAGAGTCGAGCGCCCGTTGAGGCGCGGTCACTGAACCCATAAAGGCTTTGTCGGAATATTTGATATGGGAATATATCATGTCGTAATGGCGTTTGTTCACCGGCAAATCGACGGGCTCACAAACTGTTCCGCCGCTATGATGAAGATGCGGTGACATATAAGCCAGCTTCACAAAATTTCTAAAATCCTCGATCGTCGCATAACGTCGACCGCCCTCTTTAGAATAAACAAATGGAGGCCCGTAAGCCGGAACCAGAACCGTGTTCTTGCCGCCAATCTCAACATTGTTTATGGGGTTTCTCGCGTGTTGGGTAAATTGTTCAGGAGCGGTTTTTTGAATGATTTCCCTAAGCATTCCGCGAGGAAAATGTACTCGCTCGCCATCGGCTTTGGCACCCGCCGCTACAAAGATATCGATAGACTCCTGATCTTCTTTGATATCGATTCCTATATCTTGGAGGATGGTGTCGGCATTATATTCGAGTGTCGCCAAATCCGTATCGCCCAAGACCGAATATGGCGGTATATTCCGCACAATATATGGCTGTCTTGGTGGTGCGTCTGCTGCTCTTGCTGCGGCTCGCCCTGCGCGGCCTCCTCTTGCTCGTCTGGCCATAACTTGCCCTTTCCTTCTTTACGCGCCTCGACGTCGACGTCGTCGACGCTGAGAGCTGTCTTCTGATACTGCTTTTGCTGTTGGAAACTTCATGGCTCCAACAAAGTAATCTTGAAACTTTGGCTCTAATGCGGTTTCAACTTTTTCCACTTCCCGAACGGCATTGATAATTTTAGATTTTTGCGCCTTATCAACCAAAGCCATTGCAGCGCCCATTCCTGCTGCATTCCCGACAGACCGAATAATCTCAGCGGGTGCGCGAGGCACAATACCTATTTCAGAAACATATTTTGGGTCGAGATGGGTTCCAAACGCGCCGGCGAGTAAAACTTCGTCAAATTGCTCACATCCGAGCGTCTCGGCTAGTAATTCAGCGCCCGCAAACAAGGCAGCCTTTGCGAGTTGTACGGCTCGAATATCAGTCTGTTTAATAAATAGCGGATTTTCAGGGCGATCGATAAGAAGATATTTCTGGCTCTTGCCCTCATTGTCAGGAAGCATTCGTCCGGATGTATCCCCATTTACAAACAATCCGCCTTGATCAATGAGACCCGCATTGGCCAGTTCCACCATCACTTCAAAGATTCCAGAACCGCAAATTCCTGAAATCGTATGCTCAGAGAGATCATCTTCATCAGAAAGCCACTCTTCATGACCTATAATTTTTACTTTGGACTTCTTAGTGACAGGATCAATCCTAACACGTTCTATCGCGCCCAAGCTGGCTCTAACGCCGCAGCTTATTTCCGCCCCTTCCAATGCTGGCCCGGTCGGAGAAGACGCCGCTGCGACTTTCCCATTATGGGAGAGTATAATTTCTGCATTCGTTCCAATATCCACCAGGAGAACAGAACGGCCAGTCATTGAATCAATTTGGGTGAGATAGGCTGCTGTTGTATCCGCACCAACATGTCCCCCAATTAGCGGAAATAGCGAGACTTGCGCGGTTTCTGATAAGCCTAAATCTAATCGTCCGGCCGGAATATCAATCCAATCTTTAACGGCGAGTGTAAAAGGCGCAACGCCGAGTTCGACCGGATTTGCACCGATCAGAAGGTGGTGCATTATCGGATTTCCGACACAAATAACGTCAAGAAGCTGGTTTGGGCCAAG
>JAHDDC010000006.1:44781-80148 GCA_020629545.1 Hellea sp. | reverse complement strand
GTATCGTTGTTTCTGACAACCGAGATGACGGTGCGTTCGTGTTCCTTAAGAATAGCCTGAAGCTTGATCAGCATTCTATGTGATGGGCGAACATCTAACTGGTGATGCTGTTTCAAGGCAGCGACAAGTGCCTCCCCGTCACTCGGGTTATCCTCAAGCGTCGGGACAGGTAATTGAACCATATGAAGCGTGATGGCGGGATTGACAGGCACATCGATCGGCGTGCTTTTCTTTTGAATAGAGCTTTCAGCTTCACGGGCATCGCTCGGGACATCAACGACAAGAGCTCCGCGGATCTTGGCCCGGCAAGCTAGTCTTCTGGTTTCAGAAAGCTCTCCATCGTGAATAGCCTTTTTCTCAGTAGGTGTCAGCTTGCCAACATGATCAGCTTTGACATCAAGGTTAAACTTAGCATGTTTCCCTGTGTCTATCTCACATTGGCATCGCTTGCATAATCCTTTACCGCCGCAAATCGACTGGATATCCACGCCAGCATCCAGCGCAACATCATAGACAGTTTGACCATCTTGAGCTTCCGCCCTAATTCCGGACGGCGTGAATATGACAGTATGCGTAGTCATTAAGTGCTGCGTGTACCCTCTTCCGGATATCCTTTATATTGCGGGAGGCCATCTGTTATTTCGTAATGTGACGGCTTTTCCTCAACGTAAATATGACCTCTAACCGTAAGCCCCGAGGTGTCGTCAACGCAACCCGTTAACACGGACATCGAAGGGCTACCATGCATGTCCCAAAACATATAACTTCCACAATCGGCACAACGTCCAGATTGTGATTTCCCAGAAATTGGGAGCCAATTTACAGTTCCGGAAATCGTCAACTTGTCTTTCTCGACGCCAGCCGCGGAAATATACAACCCCGTCAGCTTTTGGCATTGTTTACAATGACAGTACCATATGTCGGAGAGTCCGTCCGCCTCAAAGGTGACCGAACCGCAAAGGCATGACCCTGTATATACCTCGCCCACTAACTAGCAGACCGTTTGCGTCTACGATTACCCCGTGCGCCGCGCCCGCCTTCATCTCCCGCTGCTGGTGCTGGGCGATAGTGTTTTATCCAATTAGCACAATTGGCATCATTATTATTCAAAACATCTGCGGCTCTAACAGCTGGAACTAGGCCTTCGTGAAGTGGATTGACGATAGCTGAGGTCATGCCCGCACAAGCTAGCATTGGTAGAAATGCATTATTGATCGCGTGACGGTTGGGCAATCCAAACGCAATGTTAGACGCCCCGCAAGTGGTATTAACGCCCAACTCATTTCTAAGTCTTCCGATTAGCTTAAAGCAATCCGTACCCGCAGTCCCCACTGCACCGATAGGCATTACCAGAGGGTCCACCACAACATCTTCTGCTTTAATACCGTAATCTGATGCTCGATTTACGATACGTTTAGCGACTTCGAATCTAACATCTGGGTCTTCAGATATCCCCGTGTCATCATTAGAGATCGCAACGACTGCACAATCATATTTCGCCACAAGCGGCAGAACACGTTCCATGACTTCTTCTTCAGCCGTTGTAGAATTGACCAATGGACGACCTTTATACACGGACAAGCCAGATTCAAGCGCTTCAATAATAGAACTATCAATACATAACGGGACATCGGTCAGACTTTGAATAAGAGGAATGACCTCGGCCATAATGGCAGGCTCATCAGCGAGAGGGACACCCACATTGACATCCAAAATTTGCGCGCCGGCCTCCACTTGTGAAAGCGCTTCTTTTTTTACGCGCCAATAATTCTTTTCCTTAAGCTCTTTAGAGAAAAGCTTCCGTCCCGTTGGATTGATCCTTTCGCCGATCATGGCAAAGGGCTGATCAAAGCCAATGACAACTTCTTTGGAAGCGGATGTTAATACGGTTCTGGCCATTATGATTTCCTATGTAATAGCTTGTATATCTGCGAATGATTTTTCAGGCGCCCAAGGTTGACGTCCGTCTAAGACGCCTGATCGCTTAACGACATCACCGACCCATTTTTCCTGTCGATAAGCCATAACATGCACCCCTGCGACACCGTCGATCTCTTTAATTTGCTGCATGATTTCTGAACAAATTTTTCGGCCCTCTAGCTTGGGCTTATCAGCTTGCTCCTGCCGCTTTATAACTTCATCCGGAATGTGGACACCGGGAACATTATCTCTCATCCATCTGGCAGTTTTCGCCGAAGGCAAAATTCCCACTCCGATTATGATATAAGCCTTTTCCGTTAGGCCCAGATCTCGAGCCCTGGCCATAAAATCTCGTAGAATAGGCATATCGAAACAGTATTGCGACTGAATAAACTCAGCTCCGGAGGCAATTTTCTTCGCAAGTTGATCCGCTCGATTGGCGATAGGCGGAACAAAAGGATTAATCGAAGACCCTATCATCATTCTTGGTGCTAAATCGAGCTTTCGCCCGGATAAAAACTGACCATCGTCACGCATCGTTCGTATCGTTTTTGCTAATGAAATCGAATCCAAATCGAAGACTGGCTTTGCCTCAGGGTGATCACCTGCCCCTACGTCATCCCCGGACAAACACAAGACATTACAAACCCCTAGCGCGGCGGCGCCAAGTGTGTCGCCTTGAATTGAGATGCGATTTCGATCCCGACAAGAAACCTGTAAAATCGGCGAGTACCCAGCTCTCGTTAGAATGGCGCAAACGGCCAGGCTCGACATATGGCAATGCGCACCAGAACCGTCAGTTGCGTTAATCGCATCGACATAGCCGTCAAACAAAGACGCTCGCCTCAGGACCTCTGTTGGGTCAGCTGAGTCAGGCGGCGCAATTTCAGTTGTGACTGCAAAATGGCCCGCGCGCAGAACTTGTTCAAAACGACCGTGAGAAACGTGTCCCTCCAGACGCGGAAGAGGATCTCCAGGATTAGTCCCTACTTTTTCGGGGTTTTGCATCGCATCAATGTCGATCATTGACCTTCTCCGCAATTTCACCTCGAGCTATACGCAGCCAAGTCGATTTACCTTTGTCACGATTATCAACCGCAAACTCGATATTCTTGATATCTTCACCAGCCTTCATGCGGGACGCACCATCCCAGGCCTGCACCCATACACATTTCATTTCTGGCTTAACTTCGCACGTACCGTCCGCTCGAACGCCACCGCAAGGGCCATTGCGAATTGTTTTTGGACAATTCATAGGGCAACTCATACCGGTTTTTGACAAAGCGCAATTTCCGCACATTTTGCAATCAAACAACAACCCTTTTAAGCCAGCTTCTGCAGCTGTAATTGGTCCGTCGAGTGATTTTCCGAAAACTTTATCAATTCCCTTCAAAGAACTGACAATTATGGGATTCACGGCGTTATAGAGCCCTTCGAAGAACCTGGAATGTCTGATGGCAAAGAGGCGAATTTTATACATGGTTAGCCTCGGCAATTGAATGTTTCACGATGTGATCCGCCATCAAACCATACCCCACTACTTTCTCAGAATATTCGAGGCCCAGATATTTGGCAGCTTCTAGCGCTTTCTCGGACAGGTTTTGTGAGGGATCCTGAACCAGATATACAAGCTTTTTGTAGTGTTCGAAATACATGTCCTTCAGATTGGGAAACCGATCCATTCCAAACCCCTTGACGATCAATGTATTGAAATGACGGACAAGATAATCAGTCAAGAAAAACGTCCCAAGTTCATCTTCCATCATTGCGTCGAAGACATCAAGCCCAGCATAAAAGGCATAGCAATGGGCGCCTGGCAATCTCGACGCTTTTGGATAGTCCTTTAACAAACGATCAAGACCGCCTCCCGTCCCGCAATCGCCATACCCGATTAGAACATTGTCATAATCGTCTTGTCGGCTATCAAGTTCGGCGCGAAGCGCGGGAACAATCTTTTCCGGAAAATTGTGGTAACCTGCAGGCAAACATTGGAGGTCAGCAGCTGACCCCAATTGCTCAGTGAGGACCAAAATCTCTTTTGCCAATGCCCCGCAGGCCAGTATCAGCGTTTTTGGCTGGTCTTGATCCTGAGGGCCTTGCATTTCATTTACCGGTTTTTACCAACGATCGCTTTTGCGAGCTCCGAACTCATTGCCGCGTCACGTCCATATGTGTGAGCGTTGATCGCATCTGCGAATTCCTGATTGAGCGGCGCACCGCCAACCATGACTGGAAGCTCCTTAAGGATGTTACGCTTATCGAGCTCTTCGATAACAACTCCCATATACGGCATAGTTGTCGTGAGCAGAGCTGACATTCCTAAAATATCGGGCTGATATTTATCGATTGCCTCGAGATACTCATCTACCGAAGTATTGATTCCAAGGTCATGGACCTCAAAACCTGCACCTTCAAGCATCATACCAACAAGGTTTTTTCCAATATCATGGATATCGCCTTTAACGGTTCCAATAACATAGGTTCCGGTACTGGATTTATTGTCACTATTGGCCAGAATCGGACGCAATAGCCCCATCCCGCCTTTCATAGCATTAGCGGATTGCAGAACCTCGGGAACGAATAAAATTCCGTCACGGAAATCAATCCCCACGATGCGCATGCCTTCAACTAGCGCATCATTGAGAACCATATTGGCATCCCATCCACGGTCTAAAAGGATTTGTGTTCCCTCGGTAACTTCTTCGATCATACCATCATATAGGTCGTCCTGCATTTGCTGGACTAACTCATTGTCATCCAAATCTTTCAGGATGATTTCTTCGTCTTGATCACTCATTTCATTTCCTCACGATTAGGCTCGACTCACGATACGCTAGCATGAATTCCCTAAGCCAATCCTACTATTTGTCCATCCTCATCCAGCCCAATATCCAATGCTGCCGGATGACGAGGCAGCCCAGGCATACGCATGATCGTGCCGCATACCATAACTACGAATCCTGCACCTGCATTGAGAGTCGCTTCCCGGACCTCAACCGTATGATTACTGGTTGCACCAAGTTTCTTCGCATCCGTTGAAAAACTAGATTGCGTCTTGGCGATGCAAATTGGGAGATGACCAAAACCCATCTTTTCGATTTTTCGAATTGCGCTAGACGCTTCGCCGCTAAAAGTGACACCATCTGCACGGTAGATCTCTTTGGCGACAGCTTCTACCTTTGCCTTGAGCTTCATGTCGTCAGAATACATTAACGTGACATCAGGCTTTGGACCATCAAGTATGCCTTTAACCGCCTTAGCCAGATCCTCGGCGCCGGCGCCGCCTTCTGCCCAATGCTTTGACAAACACATCTGAACGCCTTCTGAGTCGCAAATCTTTTGAATTTCAGCAACTTCATCCGCCGTATCGTGAACAAAATGATTCAATGCCACGACAGGCTGAACACCGAACTTTTTCATATTTTGAATGTGACGTTGTAAGTTAACGCCGCCCTCGGCAACTGCCGCCGCGTTCGGTTCACTCAGATCGCCTTTGGCAACACCGCCCTGCATCTTCATCGCCCGCACAGTCGCAACCAGAACAACAGCATCAGGCCTCAAACCAGACTGCCGACACTTGATGTCCAAAAACTTCTCGGCGCCTAGGTCCGCACCAAACCCGGCCTCAGTGACAACAACGTCAGCCATTTTCAAAGCGGTTTGAGTCGCAACCACGGAATTACAGCCGTGAGCGATATTCGCAAATGGTCCGCCATGTATGAATGCTAAATTATGTTCAATAGATTGAACCAAATTCGGCTGGAATGCATCTTTGAGCAGAACCGTCACAGCGCCGTCAGCACCAATATCTCTAACTGTAACAGGCTTCTTTGCGTGGGTCTGACCTAGTATAATATCGCCAATCCGCTTTTGCAGATCTTTCAGGTCCGTCGCCAAACAGAAAATCGCCATAATCTCAGACGCTACGGTAATATCAAAACCATCCTGACGGACAACACCTTGCGTAGGACCACCCATCCCAATAACGATATTCCGAAGAACCCGGTCATTCATGTCGACCACACGGCGCCATGTAATCCGGCGCGGATCGATATCAAGCTCATTACCCCACTGCATATGGTTATCGAGCATAGCCGATATTAGTGAATGAGCTGATGTGATAGCGTGAAAGTCACCATTAAAATGAAGATTGATATCTTCCATCGGGAGGACTTGAGCACGGCCACCTCCCGCGGCTCCGCCTTTCATTCCGAAACAAGGGCCTAAGGATGGCTCTCGCAGACAAACCATGGATTTAACACCTATGCGGTTTAGTCCGTCATTCAAACCAACGCTTGTAGTCGTTTTACCTTCACCCGCGGGTGTCGGTGTCACCGCAGTGACCAAAACTAGCTTCCCATTCGGGCGCCCCTTAATCTCGTCGATATACTCCAAAGACAACTTAGCCTTGAAGTGACCATAAGGCACAAGAGCTTCAGCTGGAATCCCCAGGGTTTTTTCTGCCAGCGGCAATATCGGCGTCATCTTCGCAGCGCGTGCTATTTCAATATCGGGCGCTCCGGGAGCGGGTAAGTTTTGTTCAATCATGCTTTCTTCCCCTTTGTTGTGGATTTAGCTATTAAATGGCGACGTTAATCGATATCATTAAAACGACATTTTGCATCACTTTTACGACATAGATTCAATATCTTATTGAAGCCTTTTGCTATAGCATTTTACATATAAAGGGGCTTATTCGCACAATAAGTTTTTTGCATGTCGTAAAAGCTTTAGAGACGCGTTTGAAGTTTTATGCAGAGATATCGTTCAGGTTCAAATAACGTATATGGAGCCAGAAATGACAAAAATCACGCCACTGGCGCGTTCGGGTGAACACATTCATCATTATGATCCGAATGAAGTTTTTGTTACACCGGCAATGACTAGTCAATTGACGGCAATGGGGCTTGAGCTTCCGAACCTCGAATCTATTCGAGCTTATCGACGTCAACGCATTCTCTCTGAAATGGAAAAGCGTGAAGTTGACGCCTTATTATTATTTGATCCCCTCAACATACGTTATGCTACGGATAGCTCGAATATGCAGCTGTGGACAGCTCACAACTTAGCTCGGGCTGCGATTGTAACCGTCACCGGACATATGATTCTTTGGGACTTTACAAATTGTCGGCACATGACCGAACACTTATCGCGTATAAACGAAGTCCGTCAGGTTGCGGGGTCTTTCTATTTCGAGTTTGGCGACACTGTGGGAAAACAGGCTCGATCCTTTTGCAACGAAGTTCAGGACGTATTGAGAATACACAAGCTGTCAGGTCCAATCGGGATAGATAGAATGGATACCACCATCGCAAAAGCCTTTTTCGCGACGGATCTCAATATCATTGATGCACAAACCGTTATGGAACATGCGCGAGTTATAAAATCTCCTGACGAAATTTTGGCGATGCGCTGCGCTGTTGCTGGCTGCGAAATGGCAATGGCAGAAATGGAAAAAGCAATGAAGCCCGGCATGGCAGAGGTTGAACTCTGGTCTGTCCTACACAAAGAGAATATAGCCCAGGGTGGAGAGTGGATCGAGACTCGGATTTTGGCATCTGGCCCCAGAACTAATCCCTGGATGAGTGAGGCGAGCGGACGGATAATGAATACTGGCGATATCATGGGCTTTGATACTGATATGATCGGGTTGTTTGGCATTTGCGTCGATACGTCTCGCACTTGGTTGGTTGGTGATGCCGATGCTACCGCCGAACAAGTAGAGACCTACCGGATTGCTCACGAGCATGTTGAGACCAATATGACGCTACTCGCTCCTGGCGTTTCCATGCGAGACCTGACTTATAAAGGGCACGTTTTACCGGATGAATATCAGGCTAATAAATATTGCGTGAAAATGCATGGGGTTGGTCTATGCGATGAATTTCCAAGTATATATTATCCGGATAGTTACATCGAAGGTGCTTTTGATTATCATCTTGAGCCGGGAATGGTTCTTTGTGTTGAAGTCTTTGCTGGCAAACAGGGGGCGCGCGAAGGCGTCAAACTTGAAAACCAAGTTTTAGTCACAGAAACTGGCTTTGAAAATCTAACAACTTACCCATATGATAGCCGATTGTTAGGAAAATAAATGGCCCATGACGTAGATCTCTCAGAGTTTGAGCCCACGGATAGTCCGTGCCAGCTCATTTGTTCAATGGATAAAGAAAGCAATATGTGTTTTGGGTGTGGCCGTACACCGGATGAGATCGCCTATTGGACTGAAAAAACCAAGGAAGAACGAGACCAAATATTGGCGGATCTTCCAGGCCGTATGCCGCCACTGCGGGCAAAACTCGAAGAACGCCGAAAACGCAGACGCGTCAACAAACGTAGACGCGCGGCCAAAACAGACTAAATACATGTTCGGTCGTCAGCCTATAAAAGACACACAACATGTGGGGTTTTTACTGACACCGCAGTTTTCTTTGATCGCGTTTACCTCAGCCATCGAACCGCTTCGTTCCGCTAATCGGGTTGCACGAAGAACCATATTTAGCTGGGATTTGTATTCAATCGACGGAAAACCTGTCAAGGCCAGCAACGGCGTTGAGTTCAACCCCGATGGCATGCTCACCGATAAAACAAAATGCGACATCCTTTTTGTATGTTCAGGCGTAAGGGCTTACGACCACCTCAATAGCAAGACCTCTAATGTCTTACGAAGCCTTGCGCGAAATGGCACGCCTTTGGGTAGTATGTGTACCGGCACAATCACCTTGGCCGAAGCTGGTCTTCTGGATGGTTACCGCTGCACTATACACTGGGAGAACATTGAGAGCCTGGCCGAGCGTTACCCCAAACTTATTATTACTGCGACTCTATTTGAGGCTGACCGCAATCGCTTTACCTGCTCGGGGGGCATGGCGGCTCTGGATATGATGATCTATTCAATCAAACAGGATTATGGCCGAGATTTAAGCATGCAGGTCGCGGATCAGCTCTTATATGCTTCTATCCGAGAACCGGAAGATCTCCAGCGTATGGCCGCTGAAAAACGTACTGGAATAACGCATCCAAAGCTCTTGGCAGCTATTGGGTATATGGAGGCTTATATCGAGTCGCCGATCTCTATCGCCAAACTGGCCAAATCAATTGGGCTTTCGACACGGCAATTAGAACGCTTGTTTCAAGCCCAACTCGAAGAGACACCCGCTCGATATTATCAATATCTTCGCCTTGAACGCGCCCGAATATTACTTCGCCAAACGACGATGCATCTATCGGAAATCGCATATGCCACGGGCTTTAGCTCTACGTCATACTTCTCTAAAACTTTCAGATCGAAATACGGCGTTACGCCTAAACAAGAACGCGAAAGCAAGTAATCTTTTTAGAGACTTAGACCTTCTTCTTACGACGAACTCTCGGATCAATCCTGCGCATTAACGCCATAGAGCGGGGCCGAGCAATCGTCACGTAATCCGCATTATCCAGCGGAGCATTTACCCGAATGGATCTTATTATTGTATATAATACCAAACTGGCGTGAACACCGGCGGTATAAACGAACAGTGCCTCGGGGCCGAATTCCGTCATGAATATGGGTGCAACCGATGGTCCGAGGATTGACCCTAACCCATATATAAGTAAGAGTCCGCCGCTGATAGCGACAAACTCGTGCGGTTCCGCCCGATCATTGGCATGGGCGGCGCATAAGCCGAATATTTGCATCGCAAAGAATCCATAAAGAGCACCACCAATCAGCATCATGACTTTGTTTTCAGGTGCGAAAAGCCAAAGAAATAATCCAGCGCCAATACCACCAACCGAGATCAAAGCGATCATGATCCGTCGACCGAATTTATCTGACAACCAGCCCGTCGGCCATTGCAGCATAGCACCCGCAAATATGACTACGCTCATAAATGTAGACACCATCAGCACAGAATGCCCTAGCTCTGTTACAAAAATTGGTGCAACACCCCAAAAAGCACCATTTGTCATACCAACTGCGAAACAACCAAACGATGCCAGCGGTGAAACCCGTATGAGCTTTTTAAGATTGAGTGATGTCTGAGTAACAGGTTTGGGCGATTGAGATGTAGAAATTGAAACTGGAAAAATTGCCAGGCAAATGCAAATCGCAACTACTGAAAACAGCACAAAACTCTCGGGGTCAGCCATACTCAACATAAACTGTCCGGCTGTTACGGCTGCTAGATCCACCATCCGATAAAACGATAAAACCTGTCCGCGCTGTTCGTTCGGCGATTGTTCGTTTATCCAGCTCTCAATCAAAACATACAGACCAGCAAAACTAAACCCAATGACTAAACGAAGCCCGATCCAAATGGGAATATTGACGGCTAAAACATGGATTAGCGTGCCCGCCGCCGTTAACGCGGACAACGCCGCAAAGACGCGGACATGGCCGACACGCTTAACCAGATGCGGCGTATAAATGCATCCAAGAATAAACCCGGCATAATATGCCGAAGTCAGTAACCCAATTGACAATAATGGAAAGCCCTCGAGCTTGGCACGCACTGCGATAAGCGTACTCAAAAGTCCGCCCCCTGCTAGGAGGATAGCAGCTGAAATCAAAAGAGCACCGACTGAGGTTAGAACAGCCCGCATTGATTTAATCCTTTAAAGCAGCCGAACTGCGCCTTCGCCTGATTTGGCGAAAATCGCCATATTCACCTCTTGGGCTTTGCGCAAGGCAAAAGCGGTCGGCGCTGAGACGGAAACTAACATTTTTACGCCTTGAGATGCTGCCTTTTCAATAATTTCGTAAGAACATCGGCTAGACATCAAAACAAATCCATCGCCAATATCGACATCAGACTGGGCGATAGCGCCCAAGAGCTTGTCGAGGGCATTGTGCCGCCCAACGTCTTCTCGGGCAAATTTAATTGCACCTGTTTTATCGACCCATGCAGCTGCATGTACGCTTCGTGTCAATTGATTAAGAGGCTGGTGATTTCTCAGCGAGGCAATAGCTTTGGTAACAATAGCAATATCCGGATTAACCGGAACCTCTGATACCTTTGGCAAAGATCGAAATAAAACATCTGCACTCTCAAGCCCGCAAAGACCGCAGCTAGCGCTGCCTACCATATTTCGTCGTCTCTGAGTTACGTCCAATCGCTCTAAACAATCATCTGAAATTTTGAAACGAAGATCTGCGCCCTGCTCACTCATGATGACGTCTAAACTGATGATGTCCTTTGGGCTTTTTATGACGTTTTCAGTTAAAGAAAAACCTATGGCAAAGTCCACCAAATCATCAGGCGTTGCCATCATGACGGAATAGTTGCGGCGATTAAAAACAAAGGCCACCGGCATTTCCGTTGGAATATGCCAGCGAGCCCTTGTTCTCTCCCCCGAGAGATCGAATTCACGGGAGGCAGGTTGAGCGCTTCCGTGAAAAGTAACTTCCATTTTACTCAGCCGGTTCGAATATCTGGCGATACCCGTCGCTCTCAGCCTCGTGACGTTTCTGCCAATCGGATTTGTGATTAGCGGGCGCAATGGCAACCGCAGTCACTTTATACTCCGGACAAGAAGTCGCCCAATCGACATTTTCAGTTGTCACAACATTAGCGCCGGTATCAGGGTGATGGAAAGTGGTATAGACAACACCGGGCTGCATGCGGCTTGAATGACGAGCGCGAAGCGTAATTTCACCTTTACGCGACTTGAGCGATACCCACTGACCATCTTGGACACCTTGTGCCTCAGCGTCTGAAGGATGAATTTCGAGAACGTCTTCCTCATGCCAATCTGAGTTATGGGTTCGGCGAGTTTGAGCGCCAACATTATATTGAGACAAGATGCGACCTGTCGTGAGTAATAACGGGAATTTCCGATTAGTCTTTTCGGTCGTTGGAACATATTCAGTTGGCACAAATTTTCCAAGGCCACGTACAAATTCACCCACATGCATGACTTCCGCTCCGTCAGGGTGGTCATCATTGACCGGCCATTGCAAGCTTCCTTTTTCATCAAGAAGATCGAAGGTCACATTGGTGAAAGTTGGCGTTAACTTCGCTATTTCATCCATGATTTCTGAGGCGGAGTTAAAACCCATATCAAAACCAAGCGCTCGGCCTAAATCCTGCGTAACTTCCCATTCTTGCTTCCCTGTGGCGGATTTCATGACGGGCCTAACGCGATTAATCCTGCGCTCTGCATTGATGAATGTACCATCCTTTTCCAGGAATGAAGTTCCCGGTAAAAATACATGTGCAAAACGAGCCGTTTCATTCAGGAAAAGATCCTGAACAATCAGAATATCTAGCGCCTTTAGCGCAGCTTCAACATGATGAATGTTAGGGTCAGATTGCGCCACATCCTCACCTTGAATATACATTCCTTTATATGTGCCGTTAACCGCTTCATCGAACATGTTCGGAATGCGATATCCCGGCACACCATCAAGTTCCGCATTCCACTGGGTTTCGAACAAGCCACGAACAGTATCATCAGAAACTGGACGATAGCCCGAAAATTCATGCGGGAAAGACCCCATATCACAGGACCCCTGAACATTGTTTTGGCCCCGCATTGGATTAACACCAACGCCTGGACGGCCAATATTCCCAGTGGCCATAGCCAGATTTGCCATGCCCATAACCATTGTTGAACCTTGTGAGTGTTCAGTTACGCCAAGCCCATAGTAAATTGCTGAATTGTTATGGCTCGCAAACATTTTAGCGGCCGCAATAATGTCCTCTGCTGGCACGCCCGTAATCTTCGCGACACTTTCCGGAGAATTGGCTTCGTCTGAGATGGTATTTTTCCACTCATCAAAGTTTTCCGTCCGCTCTTTGACAAATTCTTCGTCAATAAGCCCCTCTTTAACCGCAACATAAGCGAACGCATTAATAAGCGCAACGTTAGTTCCGGGACGAAGTGGTAGGTGATAGTCGGCCTTAATATGGGGCGTCTTTACAAGCTCAATCGCGCGTGGGTCCGCAATTATGAGCTTCGCCCCCTGACGTAATCGCCGCTTCATTTGTGACGCAAAAACGGGGTGAGCATCAGACGGGTTTGAACCGATGATCATGATGCAATCAGCCGACATAACAGAATCAAAATTCTGCGTTCCCGCAGACTCCCCAAAGGTCTGCTTAAGACCATAGCCGGTTGGCGAGTGACAAACCCTTGCACATGTATCAACGTTATTGTTTTTAAAGCCTTGACGAATGAGGCGCTGAACTAACCAGACTTCTTCATTGGTACAACGGCTGGATGTAATCCCGCCCACTGACTTGATACCATATTTCTTCTGTGTGGCCTTTAACTTGTCTGCGGCAAACGTATACGCTTCTTCCCAGCTAACCTTTTTCCAAGGATCGGTGATGTTTTCACGGATCATAGGCTCTGTTATGCGGTCTTTGTGGGTCGCGTATCCAAACGCAAAACGACCTTTTACACATGAATGTCCATGATTGGCTTTACCGTCTTTATAAGGCACCATGCGAATAACTTGATCACCTTTGAGCTCCGCTTTGAACGAGCATCCAACGCCGCAATAGGCGCAAGTCGTCAAAACGGTACGATCAGGTACACCATGCTCAATAACAGACTTCTCTTGCAATGTTGCTGTTGGGCAGGCCTGGACACAAGCCCCGCAGGAAACACATTCTGATTCCATAAAACTCTCGCCCATTGAAGGCGAAATTTTCGACTTAAACCCACGGCCTTCAACAGTAAGCGCTAGTGTTCCTTGAACTTCATCACACGCTCTGACGCAACGAGAGCAAACGATGCACTTACTTTCGTCAAAGCTAAAATATGGGTTACTATTATCAGTGGGCGCATAGTTGTGATTTTCGCCATCATAGCCATAGCGCACTTCGCGAAGCCCCACTGCACCGGCCATATCTTGTAACTCACAATCGCCGTTATCCGAACATGTTAAACAGTCGAGCGGGTGGTCAGAAATATAAAGCTCCATCACGCCTTTGCGAATTTTAGCAAGCTGACTATCTTGCGTTGTGACCTTCAAGCCCTCTTCTGCAATTGTAGTACACGAAGCGGGAGTGCCGCGTTTACCCTCGACCTTACAAACGCATAATCGGCAAGAGCCGAAAGCATTGACGCTATCGGTTGCGCATAGCTTAGGGATTGGAATACCGGCTTCCATTGCGGCCCGCATAACCGATGTTCCTTCGGGAACACTGATCGAATGGCCATCAATTTCGAGGCTAACGGACTTGTCAGATTTAACCGCCGGTGTTCCGTAATCTATTTCTTTTAATATTGCCATAGTCCTACTCCGCCGCTTCTTTTCGGCCCATAAATTCTTCTGGAAAATGTTTAATTGCCGTTTTAACCGGAAGCGGTGTTAACCCTCCCATTGCGCACAATGATGCATCCTCCATCAGCGCGCATAGATCATCAAGAATTTCGAGATTATCTTCGACATTTTCGCCTGCCACGATCTTATCAATTGTTTCTTTTCCGCGAACGGCACCGATTCGGCACGGCGTACACTTTCCGCAAGATTCGATCTCGCAAAACTCCATCGCGTATCTGGCCATCTGTGTCATATCAGTTGTGTCATTGTAAACGACCAGACCACCATGTCCAATCATTGACCCAGCTTCAGCCATATGTTCATAATCCATATCAACATCATAGTGTTCTGGCGTTACATAACCGCCGAGCGGCCCCCCGGTTTGTATAGCTTTGACAGGGCGTCCAGAATGTGTTCCTCCGCCAAAATCATTAACCAATTGCCCAAGCGTAACACCGAAAGCTTTTTCCACTAATCCGCCCCGCGCTATATCACCAGCCAGTTGATAAGGCTGTGTTCCTTTTGAGCGGCCCTGACCAAAGATTGCATAGGCCTCTGCGCCTTCTGACATGATATAGGGAATAGTTCCGAGCGTAAGGACATTATTCACAATCGTCGGCTTGCCAAATAATCCGCTAATCGCAGGGATTGGCGGCTTGACTTTAACCTGACCTCTTTTGCCTTCTATGCTTTCCAGCATAGAGCTTTCTTCGCCGCAAATATAAGCCCCAGCGCCAACACGAATATGGAGATTAAAAGAGCTACCTGAGCCTTTAATATCTTCGCCCAACCAACCAGCATCTTCCATGACTTTAATGGCTTTACGCATGGTTCTAATCGCGTGTGGATATTCCGAACGTATATAGATATATCCAGTATCAGCCCCAATTGCGCGCCCCCCAATGATCATGCCTTCGATCAAAGTGAACGGATCACCTTCCATCAACATACGGTCCGCAAATGTCCCGCTATCGCCTTCATCGGCATTGGCGCACATATATTTTTGGCCGTCAGGCTGTGCCAGGGCTGTTTTCCATTTGATACCCGTTGGAAACCCTGCGCCGCCTCGGCCTCGAAGCCCGGAGTCCAAAACGGTTTCAACGATTTTCGCTGGTTCCATTTTAAGAGACTTTTCCAAACCGATTAAGCCGCCATGTTTTGCGTATGCATCGAGATCTAGCGGATCAATAATGCCGACGCGCGCGAAGGTCAGGCGTTCTTGATTGGCAAAATATGGTATGTCTTCTGTGGGTCCATGACACAGATCATGATCGCCGCCAGATAAAAAGTCTGCTTCAATCAAACTATCAATGTCCGAGGCCGTCACAGGTCCATAAGCGATACGACCTTTCTCAGTTTCAACTTCGACCAGAGGCTCGAGCCACAGCATGCCGCGGGATCCGTTGCGTATAATTTTCACATCTTTAGACTTTTCAGCCAATGCGATAGCGACATCGTTTGCACCCATAGATAGCGCTGCCGCGTCGCAAGGAATATAGACCGTAACGCTCATGATTTTTCCTTATGTGCATTGGAAATTGCCTTCAAACGTTCAATGTCGACTCGCCCGTACAACTCGTTGTCAACCATCACCGCAGGGCCAAGAGCGCAGTTTCCAAGGCAGTAAGTTGATTCTAATGCGACAGTAATGCTGTCTTCGTCCAGCTTAGTTCTGAAAACCTCTTCTGCATTCGAAATTAGGGCGTTGGCGCCTACCGCTTGGCAAGCTTCGGCCCGACAAATTTTTATCGTTTGTTTCGCGCCTTTTTTGCGTTTGTAATCATGGTAAAAACTGACCACGCCATGGATCTCGGCTCGCGATATATTGAGTGCATCCGCAATTGTTCTTAACGCACCATCGGATAAAAACCCCTTGGCCTCTTGTACTTTATGGAGAATTTCCAAGAGCTCATCAGGTCGATCACCATGATCACGACAAATATTGCGAGCCTTTGGATCTTCGATCGTGTTTAATAATGTAACCATGCAAGGTTCCCCGAAACGGATTTGTTAATTGCGGTTTGCGGCTTCTGAGGTCCGACTTCAAGGTATAACACATTGTATAAGTGTTAGCTATGGAGAGCATTTTGTTCACAAATGCCTCAATGAAAGGTGGATTTTGGAAACGTGTTCTATATTCGACGAAGATGAATCAATAAGAGAGATGAGTTATGTCCGATCCGAGAATGTTGACAGGCAAAGCCGTGCGAAAGCGAATACTTGCAGATGTTAGATCCCGCATAAAAACGGCGAAGAAAACTCACGAACTCGGACGGTTGGTTTCCATCTCAATTGGGCAGCAGGATGACATAGACGTTTATATTCGCAATCAAGCGCGCACGGCGCAAAAACTTGGCATTCCGTTTGACCCTCAAATTTGGCCCGCTGACACCTCTCAAAATGAAGCCAAGTCACGCATCGTCGCTATGAATGATGACAATGATGTACTGGGAATAATTTTACAACGCCCAACACCAGAGCACATTAATGTTCGATCATTGCAATCAGCCATCCACCCTCTCAAAGATGTTGAAGGAATGAATCCGGCATCGATAGGCAATATTGTTTATGATGACCTCGCGCTTGTCCCCTGCACAGCGGCCGCATCCGTCGAAATGCTCAAAGCAACAGGCATGGATATAAAAGGCTTGGAAGTCGTCATGGTCGGGCATTCTGCAATCGTCGGAAAACCCGCAGCATTTTTACTAATGGCTGAAGGTGCAACAGTTACAGTTTGTCATCACATGACCCGATCAGTCGCAGCGCACTCCAGACGCGCTGATGTATTGATCGTCGCCGTGGGCAAACCGCATTTGATTGGCGCGGACATGGTCAAGCCAGGCGCCGCGGTCATTGACATTGGCATTAATCAGATCACTGAAAAAGATGGCAGCACGGCCATAATCGGAGACGTCGACACAGAGGCCGTCAAGGAGATCGCAAGCTGGGTAACACCAGTACCGGGCGGCGTCGGGCCTGTCACCGTCGCAGTTTTAATGAGAAATGCTATAACCGCGTTTGAAAAACAAAAAGAAGCGGGATGGCTCTCCTAAGTCGATAATTGCCGCGCGACCCATTTATGGAAGGTATGGGTGGGTCCATCCATAACCGGAGAAAATTTTCCGCCGTCAAACTTTATGCCATGACGACCTTTTTGCATGCCCTCAACAACACCGATATCTTCAGCGAACACTTCTCTCCAAATACGGGCATTTTCTTTGAGCATTTCCTGAGTTGAAGGACGATCAATCTCAGCATCAGCATAGAAAAGGGCTACGCGTTCAAGCGTGATTTCCGGACCTTGCGGCATTAGCAGCATAGCAAAAGCATGATCCCTGTGAACGCCTAGCAATACATTAGGAAAAAAGGCGACATATTCGGCCTGCGTATCCCAAATATCTTTAAGGCCATCAAAATCCGGAAACTTTTCGCCGTTTTCTCCGACTAGCTGTCTGTAGTTTTTACTGCCTTGGCCCGCATAATTTGGATGATCCTCGATATGATAATGCACATCTATGGGTGAAATCTCATTTAGTTCCGGATGGACCCAAGGCAAATGATAGGACTCGCAATAGTTTTCGACGGCCAGTTTCCAGTTTGTGTCGAGCGTCATATCAAATCGGCTCAACGACCCTCCAATATGATATGGCTTATCAAATTCAGCCCAACGGCCAATCAGTTCCGCATGCGCTTCTTCAAACTTTGGAGCCGTTCCGGAAACATTTACAAAGACGACGCCCTGCCAAATATGGCTTCTTATCTCAAACAAACTTAAATCATTTGGACAAATGTTTTCATGATCATCAATACCGACGCCACCCACATAAGGTGTTCGGACTAAGTTACCATCATAATCATAGCTCCAACTATGATAAGGGCAACGAATTGGACCTCTAAGATGACCGGGCTTATCGATTAGAATCATGCCGCGGTGCCTGCAGGTATTCTGAAAAACCTTTATCTCGCCGGCCTTATTGCGGACCAACAATAATGGCATCCCCAGAAAATCTATCGGACAAACATCTCCTGGGTTTTGGACGTCGCTTGTAAATCCCGCGGCAGCCCAATTTGGAAAAAATATGTGCTCACGTTCGTGTTGGTAATACTCAGCTGAAACATAACACGCGTTTGGTAGCCCTCTGGCTTGCTCAATAGGTTTCAATACGGCTGTCAAATCCATGAGGACCTCTTTACGCTGGAACTCTAGAGAGTCGTAATAACTAGACCCGCAATACTCAAGCTATCTCTTCATTCATAAGAACATTTAAACGTTCATGATAAGCGGCAAACTACTCAATTTCCTCGGTTTCTGGTTGATCCAGTTCCTCATATTCTTCCCATCGGAACTTTTCTTCCAGCCAAGGCACCCGCTCATAAAGAGGCGGTAGACATTTCTCTCGGAGAATATTTCTAGATCTTGCCGCCATTTCGGTGGGTAGATCACCAAGAAACTCTTCCCTGGCGATCAAGTCGAAATGTCGGCTAAATGCTCCGCGGGAAATCGGCCGAATTTGAATATCGTCAAGCATGTCAGGCTTCTCTAGAAGACAAAGGGGCGTAGTCACGCCCCAACCCATGCCCTGGGCAACAGCCATCGTATGAGCAGGGCCGCGATCAAACTCAACCAATTCCGGAAATCTTAATCGCAATCGATTAAGCTGACGTTCGATTCGCAGCCCCATTGCAGAACGAAGTGAAAAACGTAGGAATGGAATGTCTCTTACACCTGAATGAAGCTCCGTGTCTCCGTCGTAATCTTTAGGAAATATAAGAATGTAAGGCTCTTGAAATACTTTGTGCCTGACCAGGCCCGATAGCTCTTCCATTATATTGCTAGTTGCCAAAATTATATCAATGTTATGGGAAAGAAATTCTTCGCGGTGATAAGGCGATAAACCGCTCCAGAGACGCCAATAGCCAGAAAGTTCGTGCATTTCTGTATAAAGATGCGGACCTAATACAGCGGACATACTGTCCGTCATGGCTATCGTTAGTGACGCTAAACGACGACGCTCCAAGGTTTGAGTCTCTCTAAGCGCTTCTTTCGTGTCTCTAATAATTTGGCGCCCACGCTCAAGTAAAATTCGCCCCGCTGTTGTCAACGCGATAGGTCGAACTGACCGATCGAACAGCTTTACGCCAAGGGAGTCTTCCAGGCCTGCTATAATCTGAGAAACGGCTGACTGGGTAAGATGCAAAACCTTGCCGCTTTGCGTCATTCCGCCCTGCTCCGCGGTCACAACAAAAACCTGTAACGATCTTAGATCGAAATTGCTGGGTATTTTCACTGAGACCCCCTAAATTCAAACTATTATTAGCTCCCTTTATCATAAGAATATAGCAATGGAAGAGCCAATATCAGTCAAGCCATTATTAATGTTACGAGAAAATTAAGAGACCATATCAGCGGTACTTATTCCGATAGGTTCACGACAGGCTTCTAAGATAAATCTAAACAATATAGGAATTTAATTCTTCCTATAAGTATAACGATCTTGAACTTTCTTTCGGGAATAGCGTAACTGCCCATTTAAAGATCCTCATGTCGGAGACTCAGAATGAGTGAAGCCCCGTTATTATCTGTATCGCGCCGTACGCGTTCAACACCGTTTACGCGGCGAGTAACAGAAGCAGGTGTAAAGGCCTACACAGTCTATAACCACATGCTTTTACCCACGGTATTTGAAAGTGTCGAAGCCGACTATCATCATCTCAAAAAACACGTTCAGGTCTGGGACGTATCTTGCGAAAGGCAGGTTGAGGTCAGCGGCCCCGATGCAGCAATGCTTATTCAATGGGTAACTCCCCGTAACATGGCAAAAATGCAGGATGATCAGTGTTATTATATTCCTATGATTGATGAGAAAGGCGGAATGATAAATGACCCCATTGCAATCAAAATCTCCGACAACAGATTTTGGGTTTCTTTGGCAGATTCCGACATGCTGTATTGGTTAAAAGGATTAGCAATCGGCAAAGGGTTGAACGTTGATGTTTTTGAACCTGATGTATCTCCGCTTGGCGTCCAAGGACCCAAATCTGATGACCTGATGGCAGAGATTGTCGGCGACGACATTCGTAGTCTGGGTTTTTTCCGTCACCGAAATTATGAGATCAATGGCAAATCATATCTGATCGCAAGGTCTGGCTGGTCAAAACAAGGCGGATTTGAAATCTATGTTGATGGTACAGACAACGGTGAACCGATTTGGGACCTTCTATTTGAGAAAGGCGAGAAATATGACGTTCGAGCTGGATGCCCGAATGGAATTGAACGTATCGAAGGCGGGCTATTATCTCATGGAAATGATATGAATAACCTGAATACACCTTTGGAGTGTGGATTAGGCAAATATTGTCACAGAGCGGGGATGGAAATTTGTATTGGCGGCGATGTTCTCCTCGCAGAAAAAAAGAATGGGTCGAAAAAAATGATCAGAGGCATCACAATTGATGGCGATCGCGTTCCAAGCTGCACATCGCCCTGGTTGCTGACCTCAAAAGATGGAAAGCTTGTCGGTCAGGTAACTTCAGCCACCTGGTCACCAGACTATAATGCAAATCTGGCAATTGGTATGGTCGACAATGATCATTGGGACCATGGAACCGAATTAACGGTAAGAACTCAAAATGGATCAAGGGGCGCAACCGTAGGTCCGCTCCCATTTGATCCCATTAGCTAAGGCCGTGTGATCTTAACTCCAACGCCATCAGCCTCGGATATCGCAGAAAGTTTAGACACTCGAACGGCTACCTTTTCTACGCCTTCATAGCCTAATACGATTTCCGCGATATTCTCGGCCAGAGTCTCAACCAGATCAATGTGGCCAGCTTTGATCAAAGCTCGTATATCTCGAACGACATAGTCATAGCGTACTATATTGCTTGTCGTGTACTCCTCCTCCGAGCCCAGTGGAGATATATCAATATCGAGATCCATCCGGACGCGTTGCGTACGTTCATATTCGTGTTCGAAAACACCGATGTAGGCGTCAAGGGTCAGCGCCTCGATAAATATCTGATCTGCCATGGTTTTCTGTTTATCTCTGCTCAGCCGCAAGATCGGTTGCGTAACGCCCCATGAATCCTGCTATATAAGGCGCAAAAGAGCGCCAACATTCCATTCCGAAATGGTTTTCGCCAGTACGCATCAGAATAATTGGCGCATTTTCAAAAATTGTTCGCGTACACTTTCCGACAGGAAATGCATCTATTGAAAGATCAAGTGGGCACCCAATGTTAACAGCTTCCTTAAATTTCTCACCCATTATCCCAAAGCATACATTCCGGTGCGAAACATCTACAATGCTAACCGTGAAAGATTTTTCAAGCTTTGCGAATGCTGTCTCAAGTTTGGACTTATTTTTCGGATCAGCGATTATAAACCATTCGTCCGGCCCCAGGCACATTGAAAACATATCAGGCTTCATGTTTGAGGCCCCGATTTTACGCGGTAACTTTATTCCAGCCATCTTCTCAATAGCGGTTAAATCGGTTTTAGCCGCACGAATGTTATACCTAACTCGTTCAGGTAAAAGCATTACCTTCAGCGCATCAGACTGCAGGGATTCAGGAATCTCTAATCCTTGATCAAACGTAATATCAGACGACATTGAGACGCTCTCCTTTGGGATCATAGAACATCGGCTTGACGACTTTGGCCTTATGCACGACGCCGCCCGGCATTGGAATGTAAAGGGTTTCGTCCATCCGGTTGAATCCGTCTCTGACCAAGGCCATAGCAATAGACTTACCCAGTGCTTCGCTCCAATACGAGGATGTGACATGCCCTAACATATCCATCGGAACAGGTTGATTGGGATCTGCTACGATTTGGGCACCTTCCTCCAAAACGGTTTCAGGGTCTTCCGTCAACAAACCAATCAAGTGTTTTCGGCCCTCGGCCATTAAATCCCGTCGTCCAAGCGAGCGTTTACCTACGAAATCTTTCTTTTTCTTGGAAACAATCCAGCTCATTCCCGCATCATGAGGCGTGACCGTTCCATCGGTATCTTGCCCAACAATGATAAAGCCTTTTTCAGCTCTCAAGACGTGCATGGTTTCGGTCCCGTAGGGCGTAATGTCATAGGCTTTGCCAGCCTCAAACAAAGTCTCCCAAACAGCCCGGCCATAATGTGATGGAACATTAATTTCGAACCCGAGTTCACCTGAGAACGAAACCCTAAATAAGCGGGTTGGTACACCGCAAATTTTACCTTCCCGGACCGCCATATGGGGAAAGGCCTCAGGCGACAGGTCAATTCCTTCGACTAGCGGCGCGATCAATTTACGGGCGTTCGGTCCATTAAGTGCGATGACCGACCATTGTTCTGTAGTCGACGTAAGCCAGACATTAAGTTCCGGAAACTCGGTCTGGAGATAATCTTCCATATGGCGATATACGCGCGGGGCCCCGCCCGTTGTGGTCGTTACATGAAATCTGTCTTCGGCAAGCCGTCCAACAACACCATCATCATAAATGTACCCATCCTCACGAAGCATAAGGCCATAACGACAAGCGCCTACGCCGAGTTTGCTCCACGGATTTGTGTACATGATATTCATAAACTTAGCGGCATCGGGGCCGACTACTTCGATTTTACCAAGTGTTGAGGCGTCAAATATTCCAAGGCTTTCTCGGGTCGCTTTGCATTCTCGAGCGACAGCAGCATGCATATCTTCGCCGTCCTTTGGGAAATACCAGGCTCTACGCCAAATACCGACAGGCTCGAAAACCGCCCCCTGCTTTTCCGCCCATGGATCAATGGCTGTTTTGCGCGTGACTTCGAACAGGTCGCCCGTTCTATATCCTGAGATCGTCCCAAACCCTGTAGGTGTATAAGGCGGTCGGAATGTTGTTAGCCCAACTTGAGGCGCGGGTTTATCTAAAGCTTTGGCTGCGATTTCAAGCGCATTCAGATTGGAAGTCTTGCCTTGATCTGTCGCCATTCCATTCGTCGTGTATCGTTTGACATGCTCAATGGATTTAAAGCCTTCTTGAACGGCCAGTTTGATGTCTTTCTCGGTCACGTCGTTTTGAAAATCTACAAAAGCTTTTTGTTTTGTAGGCTTAATATAATTAGGCAAATGATCGAAGACTTCGCCTGAACCGAATTCGACCTCCTCAACCGTGTAAGTCTTACGGCCACCGCCGGCTTTGCTCCCGGCATCAAGAGCTGATTTTATACCGAAGTCGCCATTTGACGCGCCTATGCAAACGCAATTTTCATTGGCGACGTCCGGCAAATAGACCGATGTTTCATCATCCCATTTGATTGAACCCTTTGAATGAGACCAAAGATGCAAGCTTGGGGTCCACCCTCCGGCCATCATCAAAGCATCACATGATACAACTTTTTTCTCTTTCGTTGTAGGATTGAAAACTTCAATGCTCGAAATCCGTTTATTTCCCTTGGTCCGTGAAACCACTGAACCCAAATGAATATCTATTCCGCGTTTCTCTGCCGCAGCCCTTAGATCGGCACGTAAATCGGCACGCGCGTCAATTATGGCAGAAACTCTTACATTGGCATCAGCCATGTCAAAAATTGCAGCATAACCACTATCGTGTGCCGTAAACAGCGCAACCTCTTTACCGACGGCAACTCCATATTTATTCAAATAGCCTTGGGCTGCTGAGGCCAACATCACACCAGGCTTATCGTTTCCGTTAAACACTAATGGCCGCTCAATCGCGCCCTGTGCTAGAATAACCTTACCCGCTCTTATGCGGTGGAGTTTTTCTCTCGATACTCCGACTTTCGCAGCCGGGATATGCTCTGTAAGACTTTCGGCCAAAGCTATGAAATTGTCGTGATAATACCCAATAGCTGTGGTTCGCCTCATCAACGTCACATTGTCGGCTTTTTCCAACCCTCTGAGGGCTTTGGAGAGCCACTCACTTGCTGGTTTGCCGTCAATGATCGCATGAGGGTCAGATAATAAACTCCCGCCCAGCTTCGGATTTTCATCCACTAGTATTACACGCCCGCCTTTTTTAGAGGCCGCTATGGCTGCAGCAATTCCAGCCGGACCTGACCCAACGATTAGTGTTTCGCAATGACCATAGGTAGAAGCGTAAACATCGGGATCCGGCTCAGTCGGAGCCGGGCCAAGGCCTGCCATATTTCTGATAAACGGCTCATAGACTTTATCCCAAAAGCTTTTTGGCCACATAAACGTTTTATTGTAGAAGCCAGCGGGGAAGAACATTGAAAATGTATTATTAAATGTTCCAATATCGGTGCCTAGATTTGGCCAACGATTTTGACTCTGTGCATCAAGACCTGGATAGATTTCCGTCATTGTCGCGCGAAGATTTGGGGTTACCCGGTCTGCTGCACGAGAAACTGTAATTAACGCATTGGGCTCTTCACTTCCGAGACCCACAGGTCCACGTGGACGATGATATTTGAAACTCCGCCCCATAAGATGGACACCATTAGCCAATAGAGCACTGGCTACGGTATCGCCTTCAAAACCCTCATATGGTTTTCCATCAAAATTGAAACGTATAGGTACATCGCGGTTAATATGGCCGCGTCCAGATTTACGAAATTCAGCCATTCTTAGCCGCCTTCCAGTTTTCTATCTGCTTTTCAGTTGGTCTCTTCTGACCGATTTTGTAGGACTTGATAAATTTGTCGGTAACGGTATTGCGAACGGCATTGAAGTACATATTACATCCATTTGCATGCCACCAACGTTCACAATGGTCGCCGCGTTTATTGTCTCGAATAAACATAAATTTGGACCACTCCGCATCGTCCATATTGGCTTGCTCTTCCGCATTTGGGCGAATGATATGGGCTTCGCCAGCATAGGCAAATTCAATTTCTGGTCTTTCTTCGTCACACCAGGGGCAATGAATTAAAAACATGTTTTCTTCTCTTTAATGTGCGACCGCAGCCGCAGCGGCCTCGTCGATTAGACGCCCACCAACAAATCTATCGAGATTAAACGGTGCATTGATTTTATGAGGCGCATCATGCGCAATGGTATATGCCAGTAAATCAGCCGCGCCCGGTGTGGCTTTGAAACCGCCTGTTCCCCAGCCGCAATTTACATACAGGCCCTGAACAGGTGTTTTACCCACTATTGGTGAACGGTCCGGCGTTACATCGACTATGCCGCCCCAATTTCGCAGCATTCGCATTCGTTTAAAGATCGGAAACAACTCACATATGGAAGACAAAGTATGTTCAACAATATGCAGCGCTCCGCGTTGAGAATAGGATGTATATTGATCGGTACCAGCACCGATGACTAATTCTCCCTTATCGGACTGACTGATATAGGCATGCACAGCGTTCGACATAATAACGCAAGGTACAACCGGTTTAACCGGTTCAGAGACAAGCGCTTGCAGCGGATAGCTTTCGAGAGGGAAACGCAATCCCGCCATTTCCATCACAACTGACGTATTACCTGCGGCGGAGACACCGATTTTTTTGGCTCCGATGAAACCTTTTTCTGTTTCTACACCTTCAACCGCGCCGTCTGCTCCGCGTCTTATCCCGATAACTTTACAGTTTTGAATGATATCAACACCGAGTTTTGAAGCGGCGCGTGCATAACCCCAGGCAACGCTATCATGCCTAGCAACGCCGGCACGCATTTGAAGCGCGCCTCCCATGACGGGATAACGTCTATTTTGCGATATATCGAGTATAGGAACAAATTTTTGACATTCTTCTGGCGACAGCCATTTATTGTCGACGCCATTTAGGCGATTAGCATGAACGTGTCTCTGAAAGCTCTGAACATCATGTACGTTGTGAGCAAGCATAAGCACACCACGTTTTGAGAACATTACGTTGTAATTGAGTTCTTGTGATAAACCATCCCACAAGTCGACAGCATGATCATAAATCCCAGCACTCTCATCGAATAAATAATTAGAGCGAATAATTGTCGTATTTCGACCGGTGTTTCCTCCACCAAGCCAACCCTTTTCGACAACCGCAACATTTGTGATCCCGTATTTGCTGGCTAAGTAATAAGCGGCGCCCAATCCATGACCACCAGCGCCAACGATGACGACGTCATATTCTTTTTTGGGCTCTTTATTTGGGAACTGCTCAGGCCACTTTTGGTGACCTGACAAAGCATTCGCAAAAAGCGAGCGGGCTGAGAATTTCATAATAGTCTCGGAATTAAGCTCTTAGTTTTTCATTCGCCGGGTCATATGGGCTATCCTCGAGAACTCGACAAGCATAACGTTTACCAAGTATTTCGATTTCAAGCTCCGTTCCAACTTCAGACTTTGACGGATGGACCATTGCAAGTGCCATCGACTTGTTCAGACGCCAACCGAAACCGCCGCCTGTAGCCCTACCGCAAACTTTTCCATCATGATAGATCGGGTTGTTTCCAATGACATCGGCATCATCTACGTTCATGACTTCTAGCGTGACAAAAGCGTTTTCAAAGCCACGCTTTTCCCATTCCAGCAACGCATCCTTGCCCAAAAAACCACCTTTCTTCTTGAGTGACACAAACCGGTGCAGCGCACTTTCATAGGCCGAATACTCAATCGACATTTCTGTACCGACCAATCGATATGATTTTTCAAGGCGCATCGAATTCATGGCCCGAATTCCGAAAGGCTTAAGACCGTGTTTGTCGGCATTTTTAAATAAAGCATCAAAAATATGGTTTTGATATTCTATTGGATGGTGGATTTCCCAGCCGAGTTCTCCGACGAAGTTCACCCGTAACAGTTTGCATGGTGCGTGACCGACATAGGTTTCTTGACCTGTTAGCCATGGAAAGGCTTCATTTGACAAATCGGATCCGCAAATCGGCTGCAATAGATCCCTAGATTTAGGTCCAGCGACGACCAAGACACCCATAGAGTTGGTAAGATCAGTCATTTGCACAGATCCATCCTTTGGCATGTGCTTACGAAGCCAATCATGATCTAATCGATGCAGCGCCCCAGCAGAAACTAGATAGAAGCTGTCTTTGCTTTCGCGCTGTACTGTAAACTCGGAATGCACGCCGCCTTTGGATGTAAGTCCGTGACACAAAGCCAAACGGCCAGGAGTGACGGGCATTTTTTGCGCTAATACCCAATTTAGGAACTTACGAGCTCCCGGCCCTTGGATACGGCACTTGGCAAAAGCTGTCATATCAAGAACACCCACATTTTCGTGAACGTTCTTACACTCATTTCCGACATGCTCGAAATAAGACGAACGACGGAATGACCAATCGTCTTTCTGCTCAACGCCTTCTGGCGCAAACCAGTTCGCCCGTTCCCACCCGAACAATTGACCAAATACGGCGCCACGGTCCTTTAATCGATCATAACAAGGCGCGGTCCGAAGCGGCCTTGCAGCCGCCCGTTCCTCATCAGGGTAATGCACGGTGAATACATCTGCATAAGCTTCTTCATTTTTCTCGATGAGATATGACTTTGTTGCATATGGTCCAAAACGCCTTGGATCAACGCCGAGCATGTCAACGGTAGGTTCGCCTTCGACAATCCACTCTGCCAATTGCCAGCCAGCACCACCTGCCGCCGTGATGCCAAAGCTATGGCCTTCATTAAGCCAGAAATTCTTTTTATCCCATGCTGGCCCGACAATTGGGTTGCCATCAGGAGTGTAGGCAATCGCTCCGTTATACACTTTCTTGATTCCTAAATCGGCGAAAATCGGAACGCGGTGAAACGCGCTCTCAATATGCGGCATCAGACGATCAACATCCTCTGGAAATAGTTCATACTCTGAGTTCGGATCAGGTCCGTCAACATAACAGGCCGGTGCTCCGTGTTCATATGGCCCAAGGATCAAACCACCAGCTTCTTCACGCATATACCAAGAACCGTCAGACTCTCTTAAGACACCAAGTTCAGGCTCTCCGCGTTCTCTGCGTGCTATAATATCCGGGTGCGCTTCGGTGACAATATACTGATGTTCAACAGGAACCACGGGAATATCGAGCCCAATCATTTCACCTGTTCGCCGAGCAAACGAACCCGTACAAGAAATCACATGTTCAGCAATGACCTCACCTTTGTCTGTCACTACCTTCCAGCGCTCGTCTTCTAGCTGCTCGATCGATAAAACCGTTGTGTGTCGATGAATTTTTCCGCCACCAGCGCGCGCACCTGTCGCTAAAGCTTGAGTTAGATCCGCAGGCTGCACATAGCCATCTTCCGGGTGACGAATGGCGCCAATAAGTCCATCTGGAACGGCAAATGGCCAAATATCGACAACTTCTTCAGGGGTAAGGAAATCAACCTGCACTCCGATTGTCTGCGCAACACCTGCATATTGATGATATTCATCCATTCGATCTTGATTAGTCGCCAATCGAATATTGGATACCGGACGAATACCGACATCCATTCCTGTTTCCTCACCAAGACGTTTATAAAGTTCAACAGAATATTTGTGTAACTGTCCAACAGAGTAGCTCATATTAAACAGCGGCAATAAGCCGGCCGCATGCCATGTCGATCCGGAGGTAAGCTCCTTCCGTTCGAATAGCATACAATCGGACCAGCCTTTTTTCACAAGGTGATAGAGCGTTGAAACGCCCACAACCCCGCCACCAATGACGACCGCCTTTGCGGTTGGTTTAATGTCACTCATCCGAGTTCCCCCTTTATTTCTTTTCGTATTGTAATCATGGTTGCGTTAATGACGTCTCTTGCATCCTCGGCATTCATAGAACCGCCGACATTGAGTTCGATCCAAAGTCCACGATGCAAGGTATTCAATCGAAATGCATATAACCGCGCAACTTTTGGTTTGAGGCCTGCGCTCACGAGTAGAGATGTAAATAGCTCAATCACTTTGTTATTGTAATTTTTGAACAGCTCGCCTGTACCCTTGTCAGTGCTTGCATGAAGCCAAATTTCTGGCCAAATCTTCAAAGTCCTATCATTGACTTGCGCATCGATATAAAAAACATGAAGCAGATCTTGGATGGCCTGATGAGGATCATCATGGTTAACCTCCACAGCGGCGAGCTCTTCCCACATTCTATCCATTACAATCGCAAAGCTCTCTTGAATAAGACGCTCTTTCGTGTCGAAAAAATAGTGAATAGAAGCCGTCGAAACATCAGCTTTTTGGCTTACGAGTTTAGTAGTCAGATTACGGAGGCCCGTCTCAGCCATAACAGCTATCGCACTATCGATAATCGATAGGGATGTTTCATTATATGCGCGTTTGGCGGTCATTTGAATCAGCTTTCAGCCTTACTAACTAACTGGTTAGTCAGCCTATAATCGCGTCGTTAATTGAGGGTCAAATACTCGATCACATCATTAGGAGTATTAATATTGTAAAATGGTTTCTCTGACGTCCAAATGACTTTTTCCGCATCTAAACGCTCCACCATATAATGGAGGCTAATAGACTGCATAAAATCAAGCCCCCTAAAGCCTATGGCAAGATCTTTCAGGCGCCACCAGGCAAACGCAGGATGTGAGCGATCTGGGCCACACGCAAAACGACTTGAGTTTTCGCTAAACAGCCGGTCAATCAAATTCAAAGGCATAGACGGAGCGTCAACCGGAACAGTGATAAAGCCTGAACCTCCATTCAAGGATTTGAAGTATCTAAAGGCTGCATAAATTCCTGCTACCGGTCCCCTAGGACCAGATGAAACGTCTTGTATGGTTTGCAATCCCGTCCCATAATCATGAGGCCCGGAGATATAAATTTCTTGCGACAGATTCGAAACACGATTGATGACGCAATCGATCATACGTTTGTCGCCTATTACGAGCTCCGCCTTGTCGTGCCCCATTCGAACCGACTTTCCGCCAGCCAAAACTACAACGGGCAAATCTATCAAGCCCCCGCCCCTCGCCTAGAAGCTTCGGTCGCCTCAACTAATATACGTTCGGCACAGCGGCAGATTTGACGATAGTCATCTATGGCGAGTTCTATTCCGTGGTCCAATGAACGCTTAAAGTTATCGGCCAGAGCGCCAATTTCCGTAACCTTGTCACCCTGAAATTCAAACCATTCCGAAAATTGCGTCTCTATAGAATTCATGTTTTGAGCGCTGATTAATGTGACGTCCTGAAACGTTTTGCCTGGCGGTAATACCACCTTGGCCAATAAAGGCGATTCGTCAGCTTTGGATTGCCTGGCAATGTTCACCGTTTCCTGGTTTTTGTCGGGCCACCATGCAGCTGCGGCCAAACCCGACCTAACGCATCTTGCCACGCTAGCTATAATCACCTCTGGATTGGAGGTATTCGAGACGTGAACAACACCTGTTTTGTCAAGTTGTGCCCGCGCGATTGCCAAATCACATACAAGGTCATTATACGCCAACAATGAGAGGCCACTTCCATCAACACAGTATTCATGTTTAGGATTCTTTGAGAGGACCGGCTTTATGCCTTCCAGCATTTTTTCCTCAGCGTTAAGAAAAGTTTTAACACCATGTAATTGGCGACATTCCAGCCAAATCACAAGGTTTGCCAACTCATAAAAATCATGGTCATGACTGAATAGTCCTTCGAAAGCTTTACTGAACAAAGCTCGGAATTCATTTATTGATAGTGTTATCGTCTCAGACATTAGGTTTGACGGGAAAACACCAATCATCGGCGAATTCTCCGCCCATATCGTCGACAAGGGGTGCGCCCTGAAACATCGTATTACGAACCCAAAGCTTTGACTTTGGATCAAATTTTCCAACGCCAAAGAAGGAAAGTTTGCATCGTAAAAGCTGTATCGGCAAGACGTTTTCATCGAGAAGATTTGCGCGAATTTCACCCATTGCCGTTTCAGACATAGTTTGAACTCTCCGCAATATATATCGGTGTTTGGGATAGTGGAATACGAAATGAGCCACGGTTTCATTTTCATGTTCAAGGGCGTGAACAGACAAGTCATCGAAACAACACTGCACCGCCCAAGCCATACCGATAAGCATCTCTTTTTCAGCGCCCGCATCTACTGATCTTTGCCCAAGTCGGGGTTCCATTTTTTCTTCAGAGCGATACCAAAATGTATCGAAAGAAGCATCCCTGGAATAATCCATTGTTAGCGCCCAACCATAGTTGGACTTAATCAAATCCAGGGCTTCAGAAACTTTCATTTCTGGACGCAGCGGATAAATTTCATCAACGCAAAGCTCTGTCTCAAGTGAAGTAATATCGTCTTTATAGGTCTCGAGAAGGACCGAATTAATGAGCTCCTGTGTTTCGAGGCCATAATTCGCGGAAGCGTGCTCAATTAAATCATACCAAGTTTTTGGATTCGTACGTTCCGCCCAAGACAAAATTTCTTTGGTCTTAATTCTAGCGCGCTCATTCAAAGTGTTCTGATCTTCATTATCTGTCGAAATCTCATGTAGATGCTGAACAGCCTTTGCACCGATACGCAAAAACTCATCTAATTTGTCCGGATCAATATCATCAGCTTCGAGTATTTTGGCCAAAGCGATTTCTTTGATATGGATCCAATTAGCAATCAATCTAGGGTGATTGATAAGGTAAGGCGCCATACCCAGACCAGTTGCATTTCCAATTCCAATATAGCGCTTAATTTCGGGTGCTAATTTTACAGCATCGCTCGATTTATGAGCCGCGACGTGATCCGTCACCCTTAAGGAAAAATCCCGGATTAGAAAACAGGCCATCATTTCTGCCATAAACGGACGCGCAAAATCGGGAAAACGCGAACATAGTTTCTCCCAATCAGCCATGCCAAATTTCCCGCTTCCGTAAACAGCCGTGGTACGGAAAAGATATCCAACCTTTGCTATCACATCGACATCTGGCTGAACGCCTCTTACAAGACAATCAACGACATAATTGAAGTTTCGGCTGCTTTTATTAGCCCTAGTCAAAACCATGCAATTACTATCAACACGACCGGCTTCTTGAACAGGCACATTCTCCCGGAGGTTTTGCATTCGCGCTTCGGTCAACTCACCCGCACACAAGGTTGCGGTCATATCCCATTTTTCAGCAATGACCCTATCGCTGCGCTCGTCCGGGTTCAAATAATGTGAAAAGACAACAAAATTGTAATTCGCCGTCCCGGCGTCTATTTTGTAGACTGCCTCGCCATAGCCATCTGCATCCAGATCAAACTTGTCGCGAGAAACATGCCAACCTTCGGTCATGAGACGCCGGACTAGACATCGCATGAAACTTAAAGGATAAGGGTACAGAGTGCCAAGACGCTCCAGATCCATTACTGTACTGACAGGTCGACAAGGTATTATAGGCGACTGAATACTCACGCTGGTTTGAAACCTTGATCAAAGAAATTATACCAATTGAGACCCATAATTTTTTCGATATCCACTTGGGCTAAACCTTTGGCTTCAAGCCCGTCGGCGATATTTCTAAAATCCTTTGACGACGCAAACCAATCTGGCTGTTTAGGCCAATTGGCATTGGACGCACTGCCCTCTCCGTAATCCGGCTTAAATGTCCACTTACCCGAACGCATCCATTCAAGGGTATCATAGCCCCAATTCTGGCAAAGGTCAGAACCGATCCCAATATTATCAATGCCCATGAGCTCAGCCGTATCCATGATCATTCCGCAAAAGTCATCTAAAGTGCATTCCGGCCCGTTATTGAGATGGAAAGGGTACATCGAAAACCCTAGCATTCCGCCCGTTTCGCCAAGGGCTTTCAAAACAGTGTCAGACTTGTTTCTTAAGGCTTCGTGCCATCGCGATGGGTTGGCATGCGTAATACAAATTGGTCGTTCTGAGAGCTCTATAGCTTGCAAGGTAGACAATTCGGCGCTGTGAGACATGTCGATTATCATTCCAACACGATTCATCTCTTTGATAACTTCCTTGCCAAAACGCGTGACTCCGCTATCGCCGCTTTCATAACATCCTGTGGCCAATAGGCTTTGATTATTATAGGTCAGCTGCATGATACGGGCGCCCATATCATACATAGTCTCGACCATACGCAAATCGTCTTCAATCGGTGAACAATTTTGAAACCCGAAAATAATGCCGACTTTATTTTGCTCTTGGGCGATTAAGATGTCGCTGGCCTGGCGTATAGGCATTATCAGATCGCCATGGTCTCTGAAGCGTTGACGCCAGTCTCCAATATTTTCAAGCGTGTCCCTGCGATTTTCCCAATAAGCGATTGTGACATGGATGGCATTCACGCCGCCATCCCTTGCCTCAAGAAACAAATCCCGGGTCCAATTTACATATTGGAGCGCATCAATGATCAACATATATTTAGCCTGGATTCGTGTATGCCGTTTTCATAATTGTGTAAAAGTCTTTAGCGTGTTCGCCTTGTTCTCTTGGGCCATAGCTTGAGGCATTTCGCCCTCCAAACGGAACATGATAATCTAGCCCAGCTGTCGGAAGATTAACAAGCACACATCCAAATTTTGCGTTACGTTTATAATGCTCAGCATGTTTGAGGGATTGAGTAATGATAGACGCAGACAAACCAAAATCAGTATCGTTTGCGAGTGCCAGCCCTTCCTCATAGCTGTCGACTTTCATAACACAGGTCATCGGGCCAAAGACCTCTTCGCGATTAACGGTCATATCATTTTTGGTGCCAGTATAAATTGTTGGCGCGAGATAAAAACCTTCCGTTTCGCGCTCCAAGCGCTTGCCGCCCGTCACAAGCTCTCCGCCCTCTTCCTTGGCGGTTTCCATATAGCCCAATATTTTGTTCATTTGGCTTTCTGAGACCACTGGTCCAAGCTCGGTTCCTTCTGCTAAGGCGTGACCTACCTTCTTGGCCTCCGCGCCTTCTACAAATTTTGAAACAAACTCGTCATGGACATCTTTGTGAACGATTAATCGCGAACTTGCCGTACATTTTTGCCCAGACGCGCCAAATGCACCATGAAGGGCCGAAGCTACAGCGACATCCATATCGGCGTCATCCATAATAACGATCGGATTCTTACTTCCCATTTCGCATTGTACACGTGCCATATTGGAAATAGCCGCGGACGCGATTTTCCGACCTGTTGATACCGACCCTGTAAATGAGACCGCATCTATTTTACCCGATGAAAGGGCAGCTCCAACTTCGCCGCCGCCTTGAACCATATTAAATACGCCGTCCGGAAGATGCTTGTTAAGGACCTCTGCTAGCAAGTGTGCAGTTGCCGGTGTGACCTCAGATGGCTTCAAAACCACTGTGTTTCCGTAAGCAAGCGCAGGGCCCATTTTCCATGCGGCGATTGCTATTGGAAAATTCCAAGGCGTTATAAGGCCTACTACCCCAACGGCTTCGCGAGAGATATCTATATTGACGCCAGGGCGGACAGAAGCGGCGCTTTCGCCGATTTGGCGCAAACATTCTGCCGCGTAATATTGATAGAACTCACCTGCGCGAAATGTTTCCCCGCGACCTTCAGCAAATGGTTTACCTTCCTCACGAGATAATATTGTTCCTATCTCATCACAGCGATCAATTAATTCTTGCCCAATCGCGTGTAACAAGTTTTTCTTTTCTTCTAGTTTCACAGCTTCCCAGGCCGGCTGCGCGGCCCGCGCCGCTGATATAGCGTCAACAACCTGACTTGAACTTGCGCTCATCATTGAACCCAGATCATCAGTAATATCTGATGGATTGATGTTCTTGCTTTCAGCGCCGCCTTTGAGCCATTCGCCATTGATCAAGCTACCATAGGTTTTGGGTATCATAATTTTATCCTTTTTCACTGCCTAGTTTCCGGAGAGCGTCCAAGCAAGACAATGGTTTCATTATCATGCATTCTAATAGAGGGGAATTCGCAGTAATATTGATGTAAATAATTCCTTACAGCAAATTGCTGGAATCAGCTACCCTTCTTATACGTAACAAGAGGATGATAGCATGGACAATGATCTCTTTGAAAAAGGACTAGCGAAGCGAAAATCCGTTTTGGGGGCAGAATATGTGGAAACCAATCTTGCGTCTGCCGATGAGTTTTCCCGCCCATTTCAAGAGGCAATGACGGCTTGGTGTTGGGGCTTTGGTTGGTCAGATGACGTGATTGATCCCAAAACGCGTTCTATGATGAACCTGTCCATGATCGGCGCGCTCGGCAAAATGCATGAATGGGAACTTCATTGCAAAGGCGCCTTTAAGAATGGCGTAACCAAGGATGAACTTCGCGCCATTATTCATGTAATTGCAATTTATTGCGGCGTTCCGCAATCACTTGAATGTTTCAGAGCTGCGCGAAAAGTCATGGAAGAATTGGGAATAGAATAGTATG